>NZ_JAOWGE010000026.1:0-51163 GCF_030333295.1 Citrobacter sp. CK198
TGGATTGGCCCCTATATTTCCAGACACTTTTTATCGCTTTACCCATTACTGGTTCGCCGCCGCAGATATTCCCGTGGCGAACGATATCCCAGTGCACTGTGCGGATGCCATTCGTTGTAATGTTCGAAGGCCTCCGCAAGGTTCTTTGCCGCTGTTAACCCGTCAGGTTTTGGCATGATGCTGATGTAGTCGCGCTTCATCGTTTTCACGAAGCTCTCCGCCATTCCGTTGCTTTCTGGACTACGTACCGCCGTATGTTTTGGCTCCAGTCCTACCATTCTGGCGAACTGACGCGTCTGATGAGAACGGTAGGCTGAACCGTTGTCTGTCAGCCACTCAACGGGGGATGTCGGCAGCCTGTTACCGAAGCGACGCTCTACTGCACCCAGCATGACGTCCTGCACGGTTTCACTGTCATATCCACCGGTACTTGCCGCCCAGTGAAGTGCCTCGCGATCGCAACAGTCCAGTGCGAACGTGACCCGCAGTTTTTCACCGTTATCACAGCTGAACTCGAAGCCGTCGGAGCACCACCGCTGGTTACTTTCTCCAACGGCCACTTTCCCTCTATGCGCCCGCTTCGAGGGCGGTATTGCCGGTTTACGCTCAAGCAGCAGCGCATTCTGACGCATGATGCGGTATACGCGTTTGGCATTGATCACCGCCATGTCGTCAGTTTCTGATTGTCTGCGCAGCAGTGCCCATACACGACGATAACCATAGGTGGGCAGATCGTCGATAACGGTATGGATACGAGCCAGCGCTTCAGTATCATCAGGCTTGCGCTTGCACCGACGATCCTGCCAGCCCTTCGACCGACGGGCCATGGCATGCAGTTGCGCACGTGAGACCCGGAGGCAACGACTGACAAGGCTTATTCGCCATCCTCCGGCAACAAGGGCACGTGCGCTATCCACTTTTTTTGTCGGCCATATTCAACGGCTTCTTTCAGCAGCTCGTTTTCCATGGTTTTTTTGCCCAGCAGGCGCTGTAACTCTTTAATTTGCTTCATTGCAGATGCCAGCTCCGACGCGGGTACAACCTGTTCACCCGCGGCAACCGCAGTGAGACTGCCTTCCTGATATTGCTTACGCCACAGGAACAGCTGACTGGCAGCAACGCCATGCTGACGGGCGACCAGCGACACGGTCATTCCGGGCTCAAAGCTCTGCTGAACAATGGCGATTTTTTCCTGAACGCTGCGCCGTCTGCGCTTCTCTGGACCTAGAACATCAATCATTCGGACTCCAACGACTAGTCTAAAACTAGTATTAAGACTATCACTAATTTAAGTGATACCAACTGTCTGGAGATTCATGGGGCCAGTCTAGGAAGGGCTGGAGCCCTTACGTCCTTTAACCATGTCTGACTGTCTGATAAATGTAAGCGGCGTACATTGCTAGCATTATGGTGTTTCGAGAAATTGAGATCAGTTAAATACTAATGCGGATGGAGCAGCCAGATCGCAACTCCTTCTGAGTGTAAGGCGAAAGTGGAGGATAGAAATGGTTTAGCCACTATACGCTTCGGTCTTTAGCAGATCATTTATCTTTGAGTTTAGCTGGTAATACAACAATCCTAGGGCCCGCCGTCATCTGTAGGAACATAATGAACGTCATCCATAATTATATCAGGATATAATATATTGATTGGTATGCTTCAAGCCAAAAGGCCTTATTGCCCCGAGTTGTTAGCCAGACGTCGGTGTGCAAGTCGGGGGCGGGAAGAGGCATCACGATTCTCAGCATCCAGACTTTGATGCTAATCCTTTTAACATGACATCAATCCCTTACGTGCCAAGTAGGACTGTAGTTTTAATGCTTTGGAGGAAATAGAAACCTTGACTCTGAAAGCTCATCAGATGAAATCCCCGCTCGGCGGTAAAGCACATCAAGGTGAGTCAACGCAGAAAATTCGTCAGAGATGTTTTTCTCGTAGCCTTGGTGAATCCATTGTTGCAGTTCGTTATTCGCGAGTTCATAGCGGCTCCCAGGGTTTGGAAAAGCCACTTCAAAGCTTTTGTTCAGTTCTGTTTGTTTACTATCAGATGCATAGCTTTCAAAAGCATAATTTTTGACCCTCCGGCGTTTTGTACGCTGGCCCAGTTTAGCAAATATCAGTTCGGAAAAGATCCATGGTGAGGATAGATGAGTCTTGTTTTTTACATACTCACCGATTTTGACGGAGTTATTGGTCTGAAGAAATAGCAGAAGCTCAGTGCTCGCAATCATATTTTGAAGTGCAGAGTTAAGGATCATGTAAACATTTGAAGTGGTTCGATTTCGGAGATCATAGTCAAAGGTTTGACTGGTTTTTTTATAGCAGAATTCCTCATCAATGACCCTCAGAATTTCGTCCGCCCACCCCCAGACGCATGAGTCAACAAACACATTCAGTCCTAATTTTTCAAGACTCAGTGCCAGTTTAATGACATCTTCTTCGTCACGGTGAGCATGCGAGAGGAAAACGTCAGCATGAACTTCAGGAAAACAGGCGTCAACTATAGCTTCAGCGTTAAGTACATTTTCGCTGCCGAGGAGAAAACTTTGAAGTTTCTCTCTGTTGAATGCTGCATTGCTTTTCTTCCTGAATAGCGAGATTTCGGACGATGAATGATTTAACGCACGGGCATCAAAATTTTGAATTCCAATATCAACAAACATGAATTATGGTTCCTCAAAAATTATAGTTAGTATCTTTTCAAATATTCGTGGAATTATAAGATATTCTTTTTCTCGCGCCAGTCATCTGCAAGGTTTCCATCCAAGAAACGCGACCTCACTTCAGCGAATGTATCCACAGCTAAACTATTTCCTCGCTGTGCCATCTCTTCAATTGATGAAACGTCATCGAGTTTTATTTCCTCCGATGATTGTTGGTTCACTCTTAACATACGTGTAGGCCCAATCAGATTCCGGGCGATCTGATGAGCGGCATGCTCCTGTGTAGAGAAGAAAAGATCAGTAAATTGTAATGCCCAGCCGGCAAAGCCTTTACCCAACGAGGAAGAAAAATCGTACTCATGGGAAATGGTACCGATATTCAGTATATCGATACGGTCAATAGGGATACCCAGATAACGAACAGCCTCTGATATAGCTGGCAAAATGGGGTTATTGGCCCATAAACCCCCGTCAAGATAATCGAGTGCGGTTTTGGTATCATCCTGTATGCTGGCTTCCTGAAAATAGGTAGGAGCTGCCGAAGAAGCAAGTGCGGCATCGACAGCACTTATATGCTCGTACTGTGTCCGATCAGGGCTATGAGCGGTTACGATAGTATCTGATTCGCCTCTTACTGCCCTGACAGTTGGTAGTACTAGCCTAGAGCGTGCATTTTCGGAGAGATTGCGATCACCGAATACTTCAGTGAGCATCTCTCTTAGGGTTGATGATTCATGCTTGGAACGCAGAAATTGTTTGGCCATTCCCTGCTGCGGGAAAATGGACGGTCCTCGTTCCCGATAGAACTGTAGGATTTCAGCCGGCGGTATCCCCATAGCGAGGCCAATCGCAAGAATAGCGCCTGTTGAAGTACCGGCTATAAGATCAAAATGCGAGGCAAGGTTATTGTCTCCCCCTCGTCCCAACATATCATCCCATTTAGCGAGTACTGATGCGGTAAATGTCCCTCTGAGTCCCCCACCATCGAGCGCCAGAATTCGAAAATTTCGGCCACTGCTGATGTTGTGGCGAACACGGGGTAAAAGTTTTAGCTGGTTTACTACAGCATTGGCAATATTTGAGGTGTCCACCTCGGATGCAAGCATTCTATTTGCGTATTCGCTGAGTCCGTTTTGTAATTGTGACAGGATTTCAGGGTGGTCTTTGACGTATCCCTGCGTTGCGCCACCAAGACCCGCAGCCAAAAATGCTGGTTTGCCGAGACTCAACATGCAGCCAAGTTCAGCAGGCACGCCTGCTCTGCTTTTATTAATGTCCCACCATTTTCCGCCAACGCAGACAATTACATCGCTTGTTTCGGCAATCCACTCACGCATTGAAAGCAACATTTCATTTGCATCAGTTGTTGCGCCGTCCCCCTTTACCGGAACAATATGTACGGTAGTGCACTGGCGAAGGCGTTCGATCTCAGCAGTTTGTTCAGTTGTTTTGGAGAACGCTTGAGAGCGCACTAAGAGAATGTCACCACGTTGTCCACCTGCACCAACGTACTGTCTGGCTGCAGCCTCAATAACAGGAACAAGAGAAGGGTGACTGCCATGTACAATAGAACCACCCTCCCGCAATACCAGCATTACAAGCTGGTGAACGAATTGACAAATGCTCTCTTCATCAGCAGTTTCTGAAATTGAGCCAGAGAGATGAACGCGACATCCACTTAAAGGACTACGAGGCAGCATGAAGTATCCTTATTGAAATCAACCGCATGATGTGCGTGCGGAAAACCACCAGTACAGGTGGTATGCTTTGATTGGAAAATAGACAGCACAACCTTAAAATGAAAATAACCCCACGGGTGTGAGAAATGAGGTGCCTTATGGCTGCAACCACATCGGAAATCATATAATAATCAAGCGTTATGAGAAAACTCAATTGCTGTTACTAACAAGCAAGAAAGATAGTTTATTTATCTTTACAAGTGCATTTTATTGGTTTTTAATTTTGTTATAATTGCTTTTTTCAGAGCGAAAATTTCCTGTAATAGATTTATTCCAAGGGATGGGCTTCACAACTAATTTTTTGCAATAAGTCGATATTTTCAATCAATTAAAACTAATATTATGATTGCAAATTCTTTTCATAGCTACCATATCTAAAGCTTTTGCCAACAATCTATATTTATGATAATTATACATATCATCATTCAGGCAAGAGCTTGCTGCTTAGGTAAGTGGCGATAGGAAATTGACGCCGTCATCAAGGATGCGCTAAATGAATTGTCACAGCCATTTGTGAATTAGTTCACAATATATCACAATTGTTGAACCTGATGATCATCAGCCTTACTTGGCAGAGTAAACTGGGTATGTTTTACTAACTAAATTTTTGCAGTTTTCAAAAGGAGTTGACTCATGGCCAAGAAGGTGTTTTTCAGTTTTCACTATCAAGATGTTGTCGAATTCCGAGCCAATGTTGTTCGTAAGCACTGGGTGCTAAAGTCGGACAGAGAGGAGGCTGGTTTCTTTGATAAAAGCATCTGGGAAGAAAACAAGAAAGATGGCGATATAGCGCTCAAGAAGATGATTAACAAAGCACTTGAATATACCAGTAATACGGTAGTCCTAACTGGCACTGAGACTTTCGAAAGACCTTGGGTTCGTTATGAAATAATGAAAAGCTTCCTTCGTGGAAATCATTTACTTGTTGTGCATATTAATAACATAAATGGGAAGGATGGCAAAACCAAACCTAAAGGCAGAAATCCACTGGAGTACGTTGCTGCATGTTTTTCAGCTGATGGGAAAACTGTAACATTGAAAGAATACACAGATGGGAACTGGGTTGAGTATAAAAAGATAGATGGAAAATCTACACATACTTGCTCGTCTTCAATGTCCTCAGGATATGAAAGCAAAGCCATAAAGTTAAGTTCCCTTTACCTAAGTTATGACTGGACGCTCGATGAAGGTTATAAAAATTTTTCATCGTGGTTGAAATAATATCACATCGAGGTTTTTAGTTTTACCTGGATATTTTATCAAATCACAGATGATGAAAATTTCGGATGGCTGCACTGACAGATTATAGAGTAGTAATTGAATTACGTGAAAATATAACAAAGAGCTTTATGATATCTTCTTTTATCATTATATTCGAGGTATACACCTTGTTTATGGTGTCAAAGAACACTTCGATAAATTAGGTTTTAAACCTTATATTGATTGCATAGGTGATTCTCAGCTAAATCGGAGTGCGGTAACGGGAATAACAACTGAAGTGCTGAGTAATATTTACTCACCCTCAATCTCGTTAATGCCTTGTTAGGATAAACTTTATACATGTTACTGTCGCCCTAAGTTTCCAACGAAATTATAAGTATTATGAGCAAAAGGATGAGTTTATTAGAGGTTTTTCTGATTACTTAAATAAGTATAAAATCGGTGTGTTTGACTCTTGGCGTTGGGGGAATAATTGAACATCATTCCTAAAAAAACATTAGAATATTGAGAAGTTATATATGATAACCATTTTGCATAATGAATCCTGCGCGGTTTTTGCTAAAACGGTGAAGGAATTGCTGTATGAGTTATTCCACAACAACGTATCAATTGAACTGGTTCTGAGTGGCCAGGTTACCTCATGGCCGGGGGAGCCAGAGTGGAATGATTTATTGATATTTTTGTTTGACGAAAGCTCGACTCCTGAACAATCTGATGATTTTATCAGAAATTTTCTTTCTAATAGACAGGAAACGGCACTTTTGCTACCTGTTGCAATTAATAATTTTACACTAATTCCTCCTGGTGTTGCTTCAGAATATAAAGCGCTTCCCTTTGACAATTCGATACTCATTCCAGATGGCGGACTTACACGCCGTGTGGGGGCAATGCTGGGTTTACGCCTTCAGGGGCGCAATACTAAGGTGTTTATATCCTACCGTGCCGTTGATGGAACGCAGATCGCAAAACAGATTGAAGCTCATCTCCACGAGCTAGGCTATAAACCTTGGAGGGATGAGGCACTTGAGCTTGATGGTGATACCAGAATTTTGCCCGGGGACCTCGTTCAAAAAAACATAGAGTCAGCATTGACTAAGGCCAGTTTACTTTTACTTATTGATACTCCGGAGTCTATCAATTCAAGGTGGATCTCAGAGGAAATCAATATTGCAGATGGCATGTTGATCCCCATCCTTCCAGTCGTCTTCAGGACAAAATCCGACCAAAAAAAAGGTCCCCGGTTGCGCACCTTATTGAATCTTCAGCGATGGGTCGATATGCCTTTTGAAGATGCACATGTACAGACACCTCTTTCAGAAGATGAACTGGATACCGTTACTCAGCAGATTGAAACGTATCTTTGCGACATTTTTATCAGAAGATGCCGCGTTCCTTTCATCGTAGAAAACAGCTTTAAGGATGCCGGTTATGACTGGGCTTCATTGAACAAAGCACTTTCTATGTACAGATCGAGCAAAGTCAATAATCGAAGATTTCAGACTACAGTCAATAGCCACTGTTCGGCGTATTCTGAAGTCTACCTGCCAGCTCTTGATAAATTCAGGCAGTTCCTAAAAACTCAACCAAATTCAAATTATGCCTTTTTTATTTACGATGGTGATCTATTATCTTTTAATCAGCTAGAGTGTTTTCTCGATGGGTACGTAACGGTATTACATTACCAGGAAGTATCTGCTTTATTAGCCTCAAATTTTGTTGATGTGGGGAATAAATGACAAGAGGACAGGAGCGTAATACGAAAATCAATGTCTCTTTTGAAGGGCTTGATGTAGGGCTAACAGGCGCAATTCCAGAACGTGAAAGCTGGACCGAAAGAGCTATGGATAGAGGGATCCTTGAATTCGTGGCTCTATTCAGTGGATTAATTTTTAAGTACGGAGGAAGGATTGTCCATGGATGCCACCCAAGTTTTACGCCTATAATTCTTCGCCAAGCAAGATTGCACGCAACATGGAATTCAAGGCCACCTGTCACGCTTGTTATGTCAGACTTGTGGTTCTCTGGATACCTTGAGGATGAAATTATTGCAATGACGGATGTTGCAGAGTTGATCGTGACCCGTAAACGCGGTCACGGAACGGTTGCCAATGCGCAAACAAGAAATGGAAGCCTGACAGATATGCGTAAGGTTCTGGTTGCATCTCAGAATATGATGGTGGCGGTAGGTGGAAAAATGCATACAAAAGATGGTATCAATCCCGGAGTCGCTGAGGAAATGGAACTTGCTCAACAACATAGGTTACCGTGTTATCTTATTGGAGGACTCGGGGGATTTTCGCAGAAGCTTGCGGCGGAGCTTACGCCAGCGTCTCTGAACAACAATTTATCCCGTGAGGACAACATAAAGTTATTTGGTACCCATGATGTATCATCATGCGTCAACGTAATATTTGAGCAATTGTGCCAACGTTATTGGACTTATAATTCTATCAATTTACCGCCTACTACTCTTTCTGACGTACAGGATGTTGTTAAAACCGTTATTATTCAAGACGATAAAGTGGGAAAACCGAGCGGACCTTCTTTCAGAATTTAATTTCACCTTAACCTGGATATTGGGAAGGTTATTATATGATGGATTTTTAAAATTGCATTGAATACCTTTTTTTTAATTAATAGTAATTTGACTTGGTGTGTTTGAATAGTTGAAACTTTAACAAACACCTCCGAGTCATTAAAATGGTTTAAACGTTAGGTAATAGTGAGCTTTAAGCGTTATTTCGACGAGTTTAAAAGTTGAAATAGTCATAGACGTGATTGATTGTGACTGTGTAGCAACATGTATTGATAAAACCAACACAATCCTTATGCTTTGATAAAGAGGGAAAGCCTTGCAACTCCACCAACAAAGAATATTTTACTCATAAAGATAAGGGATGTACATACTAATAGATCTCTCCAGTGCCTTGATCGACACGTTTATAGAAATCAGAAAATTGATATGGATCAGATATAACTAAATTTTTATAACTGCTAAACTCAAGTTCCATTTTTTTTATAAGAACATTTGCGGGTATAGAGTGTTCTAAGGGGATTTTTTTATAGCCGATGCCCCTGTGATATGCAATTGAGTCTAAGTCTACTTCAACTGCTTTATCGCCGAAATAATAGAAATGATCTGAAATCAACACTTGGTCAGTACTAGTATCACGTTCTAGATTGGTCATGTTAAATGAGCCATTAGCATTGCTATGATGAGAGTCTTCTTGAATCCATTGATTATTTTCATCTTGATGGTAAATATTATCTCCCAACATGTGTACATGGCTACCATTTCTAGCTGGCTTTTTGATAGAGAACCTAGCATCATGCCAATAATCATTAAAGCTAATTTTTTCAGTAACCTTCATTAATAGGATGCATTTGTGCTTCACTGATTTTAAATTAGCCCCGCCAACTCCCAGGACCCAATCACCTACTTTAGCAGACTTTCTAATTCCAGGTTTGCATGTTGCTAAAGTACAACGCCCATGAAATGGATTAGGAGCAAAACCAAAGTCTCGCGTTATTATATAGACATAAAGGTGAGAGTTAGGTTCAATTAGCATACGACATTACCTCCTTGATTTTTCTCCCGATCCGCACCATCAGGCTTTTGAAAGCTAGTTTTACCTTCTAATGCGTTGATTATGGCGTCACCCCTCCAAGCAACGATAGAAGTTGCATATTTTTCGAGATTTTCTGGTAGTTTTACATCCCCCTTTAGACCATTTTCATATACACCTATGATCGGTTTTCCAAGCTGATGAGCTGCTTGAATTTCCCAATTGACCCAAGGTCTTGTATGTGTCTCTTTCCCGATAACTACGATAACTTGGCCAGCCCATCTCATTTTCATCCTAAGTAAACGTGCTATAGTTTTATCACTAATTTTATTTTCATCAGCACGTCTCTGGTTTTCAGGTTTCATTCTGACAGAACTATTACGTAGCTGATAACCCTTTGCTGCAGCTAAACGCGAAACTCCATCAACACTAGCGTCATCTTTGTGATGATGACTAACAAAAACATTTTTCTTAATTTCTCTAGCCATTTTAAATCCTTTCTGGAGCTTTGGAGTTATCAAAGTAAACTCAAATTATTACTTTGGTAATGATATTTTTGTTTTGGCCTTTTATTACCAAATTTAGTACGGCATCTTTTATCTATCTCGCATGCGCCACTATTTTCCATATCCATTAAAGTATAAACTCTTTCTTCTTTGGGTAAGAAATGGAATATTTTATCCAGTTCCCATTCTTCATGATATTTTTCCGCAATATGATCTTGGTTAATAGTGAACCAAAATAAACACTCTTCACTATTCATTCCGTCTCGGTTAGAAAAAATCCAATTTATTCCTCTTTCACAGCCTGGGCCTGAAATCACAAAGTTCATCTCTGTAAAAGGAAAATTTATTATATATGTTAAATCTACAAAAATTTGATAAGCAAGAAAATCTCCAATACCTGAAAAAGACTTGAGATGATTAAATACTTCAAACTGATTTACCGAAGACTTGACACCATTTACAATTATTTCTTGGTTATAGAAAACAAATTTTATCATCCTAATAACCATGTCTTTTTCAACTGAGCTTTCTTTCTTTTCTAAGAATTTTCCAAAGTTAACCTTCGGTCCACCCAAAATATAAGCTGCACTAAAAAAAACATAGTCTGGGTTTTTTAGAGAAATATTATAAGTTCTTTCTCTTATTTTTTCATTAATGTCATTAAGGGTCATTTTTGAAAAATCGAAGGGAGCATTAAGTTCATTTAATGTTTCGCTTTTATTTATTACTCTGAATAGAAATGAATTGAGTATTTTATTTTCATAGCTCAATAAATCATTGTTAATTACATTTTTTAATAACCACTTGGTTTCTTTGTCCCACGTTCTTTTAGTATTCACAAATTTATAATTTCTCAATATTTCGTCATTTGTCCAAAAGGGTGGGAGGTTTAGTATTTCTTTCTTGTAATATATCGAAGTTCTCTCACGCTGATGATAAAACCATTCCCTGACTACAGTTTCATTTAAGATGGGTTTAGCAGTTTTAATTTTCATCTCTCTGACATTACAAAAAAGCTGATCGTTTTTGTTATTCACGGAAGAACACCTTTTTGCAGAAAGTTTCAAAATTACCTAATCCATTCGTATTATTGTCGAAATGATAATCTGATTTTAATTTATTCTCATCGACATACTTATCGATGTCATATTTTTTATAATTGTTATTTTTTCGTTCGATATGGACTATAGTGAACTTATTATTCTTACACCATGCGAATTCTTCATTCGATCTTATGTCAGTAATTATTATTTTTTTATTCGATTCTTCGCCATCTTCTAATAATTTTAACTCTTCTGATAACATTCTAATGAATATCTTCTCTTCAATTCCCCTTAACTTGTCTAGACTTAGCCAGATTTCTCTTGGTGAGTGAGAAATTAAGTCACCGGTAGGCAAGGCTAAATTTAGAGGTGACATTTTTTCATCAGGAGTATAATCTTTTTTCATCCAAGGGTAAATGTAATTGGCTAATTTCTTAAGCTGATCACTAAATGATAATCTAATAAAGTCGTGATTGGATATTAGATAATTGGCAAGAAAATCTTTTCCACTACCTGATCTACCCATGAATGCAATTTTCATAGACATTCCTTATTGGAGTTATTAAAGTGATTTGAAGTTACGCTTAAATTGAAATCATTGCTTAACTTGCTTGTTAATTCTATTGTTTTATTGAATCTTTCTTGAAAGATATATGACAGCGCTGCCTCTGCATATCCCCAGAGCAAATTTCTTTCAGTTTCTACAAGATGCTTTCTAAATATATTTTTTAGTTTTTCTGTCTCTTTATCTAATGTGTCTATTTTTTGTGGAATGTCTATTATGATTCGTTCAAGAAATGAAACGATATCACAGAATAATAATTTAATACTGGCTAGTGATGTTGGGAATGATATTTTATCATTATTTATCAATCCTGTTTTTTGTTTTTCTTTTCTTTTATAAATTTCATTGGCTTGATCTATTTTGTCTGCATATATATGGAGGTTTGTTACTGATTGATGTAAATACCCCAATTCAATTTGATTATCAACTTCTCTCTGTAGTATAAAAAGGACTAGCTCTTGAAGTAAGCTAAATTCAAATATATTTATACTGCTTACACCAAATATTAGGTCACCACTTCTTTGAGTTATTTTAATGTTTAATTTTTTGTCGGGAGTGATAAAGAAATGGATTAAATTATTGCAGGGTATATCAAGACTATTTTCTAAGTTGTATACATTTATGAGGCTGTCATTAGTGTCTCTATCGGGCATGTATAAGCTAATAACAGCTCTTCTGGTAAATATTCCTTCTTTTTTGAATTGTTGCACTACATTTTCTAGTTGCCCATGAGCGTATAGTCTCTCTCCATAAGCTGCTCGCCAAATAACCCCATCATCTGAATATTTAGGTGCTCTTGGTAAAAAAAAAGTTAAATATGGATTTATTCGGTTATCGCCAGCGAGCACCCACATAGCCTCAGCAAAAGTGGCGAATATATTGTTCTTTCGACCTTCTAAACTTAAATGCCTTGATCTCGGATTGTGCAAAATTATACTAACATCGTAGATAGTTACAGCATGCCCATTCCTTGTCGATATGCTCACGCCTTCATTAAGCACTTTTTCTAAGATCTTCATTGTTACATCGTTAATAGTTTCACCGTGAACGACGTGCATAAACAAAACCTCATGATATGACAAACATCTTCTTAGTTGATAACTGCATTTGACACTGGTCCTGATACTGAATTTGACTCCGCGATAATCAGAACTAACCGGATAGCTTGTTTCTTATATCTTGCTTCTAAAGACACGCTTGAATGTCTAGTCAATTTGCTGTCAACGATAGTAAGTAATGAACTACACCCAAGCTACCGCCCTCAGTTGCATAGGCACTGCATTTGTATAAATGTCACTCAAATGAGGGTGTTAGTCAATCTCACAATCAGATAACTACGAAATTTTATCATTATCACTTAAGGAGCATTGGACTAGCCGTTTACGAGTACAAAGTTCTTTGAAATGCCAGCAAGACTACATATGACGATCAAGTTAATAACCAAAATCGTTTTCACCGCTGCAGAGCAAGCGGCGCTACGCTCGGCTATCCAGGGCCAGTTTTTTCTCCCATGTGATTTCTCTTCCCGTATCTGCTTCCGGCTAATCGTTTCCCGACACAACCCGTCCAGCAAGGGTAAATGGCACGCATGCTGCGCCCTTGCTGGACAGAACGATGCCGGGAAAGCGAACCGTCAGGCGATACGAAGACGAAAATCACACGACTGATGGAGAAAAATCATGGCTATTTCCCTGCATACTACCCGGACAAGCGCCCCTAACACCGCAGCGGCGACCAGCGTATCCCCGCTGGACCCGTCAGGCTCCCCAAAAACGAAATTTTCTAAAACCAGAACCGACATTTACCAGACTGTTACTGACAACATCATTGCAGCGCTGGAGGCAGGTGTAAAACCGTGGTCCTGCCCGTGGAAGCGTGTTTCCGGCATGTCTGGACTGCCATCTAATTACGCCACTGGCACGGCTTACAGCGGCATTAATATCATGCTGTTGTGGTGCAGCGCATCAAAACAGGGGTTCAGCGATTCACGCTGGATGACCTACAAACAGGCACAGGCAGCAGGTGGACAGGTTAGCAAGGGTGAGCATGGCACAACAGCTATTTTCTACACCACGCTGGAGAAGGAAAACGACGCCGGAGAAGTTGAACAAATCCCTATGCTGAAAACTTTCACCGTGTTTAACGTCCAGCAAATCGACGGCTTAACTCTGACCACAGAAACTGTCAGCCCGGAAGCAACCTTTGACCCGGTGCCGCAGGCTGAGAACCTGTTGCGGAAGAGTGGCGCAAACATTATCGAGAAAGGACAAAATGCTTTTTTCAGCCCATCAACAGATCAAGTCTGGCTACCGGAGCGCCATCTGTTTTCTGATGCGGCGAATTTCTACGCTACCGGCCTGCATGAGCTGGTTCACTGGAGTGGTGGCAAAAAACGCCTGGACCGTGAAATGAAAGGGAAGTTTGGCAGTGCTGATTATGCAGAAGAAGAACTGGTGGCGGAGCTGGGAAGTGCCTTTCTGATGGCGGATCTGGGGATTGAGGGAGAGGTGCAACATGAAAGCTATATTGCTTCCTGGCTGAAAGCGCTGAAAAACGACAAGCGTTATATTTTCAAAGCGACCAGCGCAGCCTCTAAAGCACATCGTTACCTGATGGATAAACTCTGAGACCGGAATCAGACAACCGCAAGGGAATGCGGTTACATGGTTTTTAACCGGCAACGCTGCAAGGCGCAGACTGAGGCGGAACGCAGCACAGCGAGTACCGAACAGTCTGCGCCTCGCAGTGGAATAAAAAATTTCCGGCCTGGCGGTATCGCCGCCAGGCCGGTGAGGCCATCACGATGGCCTGAGTAAAAGCTTACGTATAGCTGCCTAATGACAGGTGTTTCAGTTCATCAAAGGTATAAATGCGAAACACCCGACGGTGGCGTTCTTCCAGCGGGATGTGCTGATGGTTGATGATGACATGCCTGATGCTGTCAAACAGCAGTTCAAGCGCACGCTTCTTCTGTGGATCGGGCACAACATAAAAAATGTAAATCCAGTGCTTGTGTGTACGGGCCAGCAGGTGGCTGGCGATAATCGACTGGTAGCGGGCTCGGGTTTTCAGGCGGCGCTCGGTTTCAATGGCAATAACGTTACCGTCAGGCAGGGTCAGTAACCCGTCCGGGCGATGTTTTACCTGATACTGGCTGAGAAAGCTGGCCCGGTCGCCGTTAATCCATCCCGAAGCACCTTTCTTCTCCAGAATAAGCCTGGCGGCCTGATTATCAAGATGGTGCTCCAGTGTCCAGCCGGTGATTTTTGATGGTTCAAACCGCGCAGGAAAGATTTTATCATTCGGGGTTAAGACCACCGCCAGCCCGTCGCTGGTGATCCCCCATAATGAAATCTTGATTGTCCGTGATTCAAGCATATGCTTCTGGATTAACCCCATTCGCTCCGTTTTTGCCAGCAGCGAATAAAGCGACTTATGATCCCGGAAACCAAATAACTGCATCAGCGTTTTAAAATCACTGTAGGTTTCTTCTTTCAGGAAGTTCAGCAGTTTTTTAATTTTTTCGTTGTTACGCGTCTGGCGCTCGTGATATGACGAAATCAGCATAACCGCTCCTTAAAAATCCAGTGGGGAGAAGTGTTCTTCATCATCAGATTGGGGCTTTGCCGGTTTTACTTCGTTTTTGTCGAAGAAAAGATCCGGGTGCGCTGTCAATACATTCGGTATGGATGGTTTATCATCTTCGCTAAAATCCAGTGCGATTTTCACCGGAGCCGCCGCCGCGGCAATATCAGGGGAAACCGAGAAGATTTTTAGCTGACGCTTTCTGACCTTTATCGGTGAAATCAGTGACGCAGCAGGAAGTGACTTTGTCGTAAAGATAAAGCTGACAAAATCGGGCAGGTTCAGGATCATATTGCTGTCAATAAAGAAACGTTCGGCCTGGCGGATTGTACGCTCACTGTCGATGGTCTCCGTCAGCATATTATCCGTCTTAGCCTTACGGAGTTCATCATCCACCAGAATAGTGCCTGACATTCTTGCCACCCATTCCGCCGTATCCGGGTCCATAACCCGGTAAACCAGTTTGAATTTGGCATTTTCAACGACCGCACCGACAACGGCATCGCCTTTCAAATCTGCCGGGCAGTCTTTTAAATCGGCAATGGACTGGTGATCCATAATAATATGTACGCCTTTATCCCGCGCCGCACCTAATCCCTCCAGTGCTGACCTGGATAAATGGTATTTCAGTTCCGAAAGATAAATAGCGATGGGGCGCGGTACGTCTGTTACACGGTCGCGCCTTTCTGCTAACTGGTACAGGCGAACCAGTAACATGCGCTGGGCTGTAATAATTTTGCTGTTTCGCATGGAGCCGATAACATAACAACAGCCGCCTTCATCAAACATTTGTTTAAGTGAAAAGCCTTCCGGTGAATTAATGGCATTTAATAATGCCAGCTCTTCAATCTTACCGAAAAACGCTTTGATTTTTTCGGCAATGCTCTGAACGTAGTCACCGTTATAAACATCACGGAGAGTTGCCGATGGGTTATCATTGACAAATTGCGCGGCCATACGTGCGGCTTTTCGGTCATCAATACGATAGAAGTCCGACTCCTGTCCTTTTTCCGCCAGGCTGAACCCTGCAACAAACAGTTCTTCCAGTTCATCGGGAGTGATATCTTCAATCAGGTTTAACTGATATTGCTGTTTTCGCAGGTCAATTAAGGCAAAGGGTTTGCCTGCATCCTCGCAAGCTTTGCGGTAAAGATGCGGTGCCCATTCATCATCCTTGGGGTCCATAACAAAGACACCTTCACCGGCCAGAATGCTTTGATATAGCAATATGCCGGCGGCAACGCCTTTACCGGCTCCGGTGGTACCGATAATATCCGCGTGCTGTTTCTGCCAGTCTTTTAACGGGAGATACATTGGTTCGTTCTCCCTGTCCATGCCAGTAAAGATGCCTTTATTCAGGTCGATATAATCCAGCGGATCGTAATGCAGTGTTTCCGGCAACAAGGACTTTACGGTGCGGACATCGGTGCGCAATTCCCGTTCAAGGGTGGTCTTTTTAACAAGGCGTTTCTTTATTTTGTCCAGTTCCGGTGTGAATATCCGGCGAAGCATAATATGAAAAATAATCCCGGTTACAGTGAAAGCAATCCGTACTGACCAGGCCAGTACTGTATTATCACTGGTGAGTCTGGTCTTATACAGCCACTGAAAAAAGCCGATAACGACCGGGGCCAGTGTGCCTGAGAGGAAACACACCATGGAAAAAGCCATAATCAGCTTTTTCCAGAGTGGAGCTTTCTGCCGTTCATCGCTTTTCATCGACGCGAAAAACGGCATCGTCAGCCCCGCTAATAACGCCAGTATCAGTTGCTGCTGTTGCACAAAAGCGAGCAGCGCCTGCATCCCGTTCACTATCGGTGATAGTGAAGCGGCAAGCTTATTTAAAATCATGATGCCTCCTTCGTCAGCTATTCGCCCCATGACATCGCCCCGTCAATTCGCCCCACGGTGTCGGGCGAAAAGGCGGTGCGAACGTAAGGGACGAAGAAGGTGACCGCTGTGCGGCCATGTGCCGGAAAGCATGCTTCCCGGTACGAAACGGCGTGCGCCAGTACATGCGGGCTGGACGCCCTTATTGCCTGCCGCATGGGGGTAATGTCGTGGCTGTACGCCGCACCAAAACCCCCAGAGTCAAAGGCGGCACACCGTCGCACGCTACGCGCGACCACCCCCTTTAAGACGGTCGCTTTCGCCTTTTTCTTCCCTTTGCTCGTTCCTCGCAGCGGGAATAAAAGGGAAGCTGACCTTTAAAGAGGGTGGTCGCGCCACGCTACCGGCTTTTGGCCGGAGACTTAGCCGCGACGGTGTGCGGGGCTGTGCCCCCCAAATAAATCGCTGTCGTGGGCGACAGCTTTTCGCTCGCTGGGGCGGCGAAATTTATCCGGCTCCCCCCGGCCTGCAAAATCCGCGTGGGCGCGGCTGTTTGCAGGTGAGGCGCGGTGCCTGAATTATTTTCGCTCCTTAACCCGCGAAAATATTTCTGTCCGCTGCCTCATTTTTACAGCCCCTGTTTCTTCGCTCCTTAATCCGCGAAAAACAGACGCCGTAAAAACCTGAAAACCGTCACGCTCTGTGCCCGTCTCGCCAGTATTAACCACGAACGCGGCCATATTTACTGATGATCTGACCGATAGCCGCCGGGTCTGCCGAATCACATTCAAGTAAAAAAGATTGTCTGGCATCAGTCGTATGGTCAGGCAGAAAACCATGCCTGTTCTTTTTTACGATATTAAAGAATGCCCGTTCAGCGGAATGACATTCACCGCCGCCGCCATTTCCGGTTGCTTTACCGTACATACATAACACCACTTCGCAGGCATCAGCAGCCAGTACAGATGTTGGACATGACGCCATAACGCAGAGTAATAATACGGAGAATATTGTTTTTTCCATTTCAGCCACCGTTATGATTAATGAAAGGTTACGTATTTTGGGGTGAGATTGTTTGCCGGAGTTATTTTCTGAGAGCCTCTTTCATACTATCTAAATGGACTGGCTTAAAGTAAATGTCATGCATCCGGCGCACATCGCCGCGTATATCAATACTTACGATGATATCAATGCTTTTAAGTACCTTGCGCAACAGCACATCAAAAGGAATATTCCGGCAGTCAGAGTTTTCATAGCAGCGGTCAATGATGCCTTCAATACATTCTTCCGGGTTGCCCGCATGCAGGGAGGTGATTAACCCTTCATGCCCGGAACCAATAATTTTCAGCGCGTCCCACGCTTCCCGCCCACGAATTTCCGCCAGTAATATCCGGTCAGGGTTCATCCGGTAGCTGGCGCGTATCAGTCTGCCAGGTGTGACAATGGCGTTATCCCCGGCATCCGCAGGGTAAAAAAGATGAACATAATTGCCGTGGTGATAAAAGCGGATTTCGGGGTTATCCTCAATCGTTATTAACCGGAGATGCAGCGGAATATAATGCAGCAGCGTTTTCATATAGGTGGTTTTGCCGGAGCCGGTTTCCCCCACAATAAAAATCGTTTTTCCGTATTCCACCGCCTTTTCCATAAAGCGGGGAATGTCCCCGCTGTGGTATAACCGTATCAGTGCCTCATCCTGACTTTCCGTTTTCTCCTGACCGCTCACCCGCTGGTAAAATCCCGCATCAATCCATGACTGATGCGTTTTCTGCTCAAACGATGGTTTGCGCAGCGTAACGGACACCGTATGACGTTCGCTGGCCGGGGGAATAATCACCTGAATACGCTCGCCGGCTCCTGATGTTGCAGAAAGGATCGGCGACGTGTCGTCAATATTATCCTCATGCCAGGAAGCCAGTGCTCTGGCAAAGGCATGGCACTGACGCAGCGTGACCGGGGAGTCATGTTTTTGCCATTTCCCCCGGATTTTCGTATGCAGTTCACCCGGCCGGTTAATGGCAATTTCCGTCAGGCCCTCCTGCGCGAGGAAATCACCAAACAACCGGTTTTTCATAAACTCCAGTGACAGGTTTTCAGTGTTCATACCATTTCTTTTTCAGCCGTAGTTGATAAACAGAGGAAAAATCAATATCCGTGCCGGTCATGATGCCGATCACATCGCCCTGGTTCAGGTACATCGTGGGCGGGATACTGATGCTGTTTTCCAGCGTCGTTTTCGCCATTTCCGCCGTGGCGGCGCGGGTGTTTTCGGTATAGTCGGTATTGCGGCCTTTACCCGGCGCGGCATCTGATGCCGCTGCCGCCACGTCCTGCACGGTACTCAGCATCAGGGCGTTGCGGAAACGCTCCCAGAAATGGCTATCGATCCAGCCTGAGATCCCTGCCTCACCGAGCGGGCCGGTGGCCTGCGTATCGGTGAGCGGGATTTGCAGGCTGCCGGGCTCCGGCGTGCGCAGCTCCGTCCACAGCACAAACATCCGGCTGCGCCCGTGTTGCAGTGCGCCGGTGCGGTAGACACCACGGGCGACCGTTCCTGCCGGGATCAGCCTCACATGGTTACTGGCGCTCCAGACATTCTCACCGATCAGGCAGGAGATATGACCGCCAACATCGGATACGAAGCGCCGCATCATCGAACACGGAATATAGCGGTCCACCGGGATATAGAGATCGGGATCAAGACCCAGCCGTCTGACACCGGTTACGCGGGCAACGCCCGGATTGTCGTTGTTATTGCTGCCTGCCGGTGCTGTCGTATCCGGGCAGCGCAGGCGTCCATCTTCGCCACTGACCAGTACCGACTGACAGGATGTGTACGCCGTGAAGGCTGACGGTCTGCCCGACGTTTCCGTGTTGCTGTGCACTCCGCTTCGGGACGTGCGTGTATTGTCACCTGACCCTGTACTGCCGCTGTTCAGCCCGTCTGCCAGCGCTGCCGCCTTGTTCATGGCGGGCGGCCCGGGCGGCAGAGCTGGAGTGGCCGGGGCGCTCTGACTGGCAGGGCCTGCGCTTTCCTGCCTCCCTGGCCCGAACAGGCCAAACGGGTTACTGTCCATGCCCAGATTCTTACGCTCCTGCTGCACCGCCCCGGAGGAGGGCGGCGGCGCGGTGTCGGCTTCCTTCTCATCGCCCCTTTTCAGGGCGCTGAGAAGACGATCGCCGCCGGATGCGAGGGCGATCACCAGCGCCAGACTCAGCAGGCTGACGATCAGCGTGCGGTGACCGGACGCCTTACGGAAACGGGTCACTTCTGGCTGGCCGGGCGGTGTTTTTTGCTCCGGCGTCTGCGTCGCCATTGCCGCACGGGCGCGTTCACGGGCTTCCGCTTCCCGCTCTGCGGTGGTTTTTTCCGGTTCGTCCGGGAAAGCTCTGTCAGTCATTTTGCCTCCAGAGTAACGGACGGTGAAACGGTGTCACTGCGGGTTACCGGGATACGCCCGGATCCGACGTTTTCCACGCCCACCACCGAGGTGCCGTAACGCAGTACCAGTTGCGGCGATGCCGGAACCACCATCACGGTGTAGTTGCCCTGTTGAACTGTCTGCGGCGTGACCGCCTGCTCCTGACCATTAACCACCCGGAAAACGGAAGGCAGGGTTTTCGTGGGAGAAAAACCGATATACGCAAAACGACCGTCATCCCAGGTAAAGTCCGGGGCGATGGCGGCGGAACCGGCGGCCACTCGTTTGCTGTAACGCCAGTTCTGCGGCAAGGCCGGTTGCCGGAATGCTGCCGCTATCCGCTGCCGGTCCAGTGCTTCCTGCTGTCGTTGCTGGTGGGTGGCGCTGGCGGCAGCTGATTTTTTCCGCTGCTCATCAGGATAGTGGTAGCGGATAACAAAGGCCTGAGCGGGCGAGTCGCGGACCAGCACGTTCAGCTCCAGGCTGTAATCGCGCTTCGAGGTCACCACGAACAGGTTGGTTTTCCAGTCTTTCTCTGTCGGCAGAAACACCTGACTGATGTTGTTGCCGCTGGCGTCCGTGACCGGCTGGGTAATCGGGTTCGGGCTGACGCCCACCCGGTTGTCGCTTTTCGTCACGGTCCAGCCTTTGGGAAATCCCGCCTGCGCATCGATAACGGTTTCATCATCGTCAAACACCAGCATGGTGACGTAGCCGGGGCGGGTACTGACGACCGTGGCGTTCTGGCTGTTGTACGTGACGTTCTGCATCCGGCTGTCATACACGCTGCCGCGCGGTGTCGCCGCGCTCCATGCCACGCATGACGCCAGTAAACCCGAGAGGAGCAGGGTATGTTTCAGCATCATTCCCCCCTCAGCTCTTTATCGCGCTGGTAGCTGGTGACGATAAAGCCCAGCGGGTTCACTTCGCGCTGGCTGTCGGTCAGTTGCCGGTGCGGTATATAGCGATAAGTCAGGCGGATATTCCAGACATCCGTTTTCACGGAGTTATCAGCAATACGGCGGATAGTGCGCTTGATACGCAGGGTTGCCAGATTATCCGGCCCGGTGGCGGGCGCATGCACATTGGAAATAATGTCGATATCAACAACATATTCCGCCTTGTTAAAAATCACGTCCGGGGCCTGGTCGCCGTTAAACCCGTCCAGATAGTCCCGGTTCACGCTGTCGCTGTTAAATAACTGCACGTCGTCATAATCACGCTGGAGGGAGAAATAATTATATCCCTCGCGGAGTCTGACATAGTGTGCTGCCAGTGAATGTGCCAGCGCTTTTTCAGATGAAATATCCCGCTCCTTCACGCGGGTCATATATTCATAGCGACCGGTCTGTTTATCCACTGACCATAATTCAGTGTCGGTGGTTTTCAGCGGCAGCAGAATAATAATGGCCGTAATCGCCATTGCGGCCAGAATCAGTCCGGCAGCGGCCACCCGCCAGGCGGTTTTTCGGAAACGTTCTTCCTTTTCCAGCAGTATGGATTCAAAAGAGCGGGAAACATTAATAATGTTCTGAATATCAGACATGGTGAGTCAGCTCCTGAATGATGGCGGGGGAATTCACCGGCTCGGGTTCGCCGGATACCGGCGGAAGGTCGCCCTGATGCCGTGCGCAGCCCGTGAGCGCGCACAGCATCAGAAGGAAGATGCTGAATTTCATGGAAGCCCCTTATTATATGGATGCAGGAATGCCGCACCGGTGGCGCAGGCCACGGCGTGACGGGGAAAGAAAATTAAGGGTCGGGAGGATTAACGGTGACGCTGCCGGTTCAGGCGTTTCATGCTTTCGATGGCGGCGGCGCGTTTCTGCCAGGCGCTCACGGTTTTATCCGTGCCTGCGCCAGTGAGCCTGCCGGTCGCCGCGGCGACGGCCATGCCGCCTTTCGCAGCCAGGCGGGAACCGCCCCTGGCGCCTGGGCCGGCAAGGCTTGCAGATTTGTTCGCCAGTCCGCTCAGGCCACTCATGGCTGCCCCCTGTAGTACCGCCTGTACGGCGGCCCCGCTGAGTGCGCTGGCGAGCTTCGCGGAAAACCAGACCACCACACCCGCCGCTGTCCCGGCCAGCAGGCACTGCGCCGCCAGCGTCACCATATTGGTTTCTGCGGATGTTTTTGCTGCGGTATCCAGTATTTTATTCAGGTAATTAATGGCGATACGGATGGATAAGGCGGAAAACATGATCGTCAGTATTGCCGCGAAAATCGTTTTCAGCCAGTTATCAAACATCGGTTTAAGAAAACCGTACAGCAGGCAGAAAATAAAGAGCGGCGCGGTGGTCGTCATTAACAGGATGGTGATTTCGGCGAGCAAGTTGGCAAAAGTGGCGGCCATCAGCAGGACAATAGCGCCGCCCCATACCAGCACCTCGGCAAAGCCGCCATTCAGTTTGACGTAAGTTGAGGTGTCCATACTGAACAGCGTTTGCCCCAGTGTCTGTGCCTTTTCCCAGACGGTGTCCAGCAGCGCCCAGATATTATCATCGCCGCTGATACCGTCTTTAAGCCCTTCGATGGCCGCTATTGCCATATCCAGCCAGCCATCAAGGTTTAACACAAAGGTGGTGATCAGCAGCATTCGCCCCACATCCCAGACGACATCTTCAACCGGCGTCCTCAGTTTGCCGCCCAGCGTCTGATAACCGCGATAGAGAATAAACAAAGTGAAAGAGCTGACAATGATGACACTGATCATGGTGCCGTAAGTGGAAGACTGACCTTCCAGCACGACATTCAGTCCATCCATGATGTTTTTGTCCATACCAACAAAAATACCACCGGACATGGTGCCTCACTTGAGATATTCAGGGGGAGGAAATAAAACAGGGAGAATCCCTGTTTTATCGGAGGATATTACTGCGTGACGGATTTTCTTTTTTCGGCTTCCTGCTGAAAGAGTGTCTCGAACTTTTCTTTTATTCCTGGCTTGCCAATTTGTGCGAACATAATGGCAGCCCGATGAGCAAATTCACAGTTATCGCTTGCCTCGCCATCCTTCAGGCATTGCGTATAAACCGCATAAGTTTCGTCAGGATGCTGTTTATACCAGGCTTCGGATTTGGTTTCCTTGCAGCCGGACAGTAATATCACGCCTGAGAGTGTGCATAATGTGAAAAAGGATCTGAGCACGGATAACCTCCTTATAAATTATTAAGGTCAGCAACAGGTGCCGTTAGCTGCTGCTGTTCAAAGGCTTTCTGTCTTTGCTGTTCCAGCAATGTCGTTCGCTGTTCAGCCTGTCTGACAGACATCTCCCACTGATTCGTCAGCGCATTTAACTGTACGCTTTTCGCCGTGATGGCGTTAGCCAGATCCTGAGACTCTTTCGAGTCCTGCGCATTCGATATACGGTCAGATAAGTCTGATATATCACTGAGTGTGCTGTTGATCCTGTTTCCAACGTCAGTGGTATTCTCAATCGCCATTGCCTGATTGAGGATCATCTGTTTACAACTGTCGGCCAGGGCCTGAGATTTTATTCCTTCCTGTTCCTCGCTGCATACGCTGAATGATTTGTATTTATTGTATAGGTTTTGCAGTTCAGCAGAATATGAACTGTTTTGCGTGGTCAGCAGATCATCCAGTGAAATACCGTTCTTACGGAGATTATCAATATCGGTTTTCAGGCTTCGGGCATCACTGAGAAAACCCTGAATATCCCGCACGCCGGTTGCAGTGGCTAACTGTTTTTTATATGCATCAAGTTCACTTTTATAATGGGTAACCGTATCCTCCCATTGCTGCAATTTCTGCATCCACTGGTTAATGGATTCGGTATTCTGCACGGCGTCGAAAACCGGTATTCCGGCGCTGAACGCCTGCGTCGAGAAAAATAACGTTAATGCCAGAAGATGATCCCGGTAACGCATTGATATTACCTCCGGTTGGCTTTCAGATTGCCCGGTCAAGAAACGTATCTTTCCATTCATCAGGTCGCATACCGTCCTGATAAATGGCATCGAATATTTTCAGGTTGTCCTCACTGCCGCTGAGAAGCCGGGTGAGTTTACCCAGCCCGGACAGATCCATTTTCGCCATTGCCACAAACGGGCGGGTTTCTCCGGCCCGCAGCGGTGTTTTCAGGATGACCATATAATGCTCGCCCGGATCCAGGTTTCTGACCGTGTCATAAACACTGTCCGGCACTTTCATTTTCTCCACGTAATCCGCATAGCTGGCTTTCGGATTGGCGAGGAAAATCTGGGTGCCGCACTGCTCAATAATCGCCGGGGCGATGGGGTGTCTGACGATTTCATCCGGTGACTGTGTTGCCGGGATGAAGATACCGTTCAGCTTGCGGATGACTTTCAGCATATTGAGCGAGAAGCGGGAAAATTCGACATCGGCCAGCCAGCGCCAGAACTCATCCATAAACATCACCAGGCGGCGACCGTCCAGCAGGCTGGTCACACGGTACAGCAGGTAAAAGGTCACGGGGCCGCGAATATCGTCATCATCCAGAAATTCGGTGCCGTCGATACCAAAGTTATCGATATCGCTGATGGTGAAAGTATCAGCCTCGTTATCAAACACCCAGCCGAACTCACCCCCCTGCGCCCACTGCTTCAGGCGAATACGCAGCCCGTTGGTGCGGGCGTCTGTGGTCGGCGGCTCCGGCAGCACTTCCAGCAGCCGGGTGATCCCGAACCGGCGGAACTCCGGCGGATAGTCCAGCATGATGGTGTCCACGGCGGCACTGATCCGCTCCTCATCGCGCGGATCGAGCGGTTTACCGTTGCGGCGGCAAAGCATGCGCACCAGCCGTTTGATGAAACTGATGTTCCGGCGGGTTGGCTCCAGCGCAAACGGGTTGAAGCCGGTGGGCTCGCCGGTACGGATGCGGAAGTATCGTCCACCCACCTGGCGGATCGCCATCTCCGCCGCCCGGTCCTTATCGAAATACACCGTGGTCAGCCGTTTGATGGTGGCAGAAGGCGCAAACGACGCCGGGTTACGGTACTTCTGCATCAGTTGTTGCATGATGGTCATCAGCAGGGTTTTGCCGGAGCCGGTTTTGCCGATAATCGCCGTATTCCCCGGCGTTTTCTCACCGGTGTCATCCCGTCCGGCCTGGCTGTCGTGCAGGTTCAGGTAATACCCGCCACCGCCGGGAGATGTGAGGATGGCGATGGCTTCCCTCCACGGATTACCGCTGCGCTTGTGGGGATGGAAGTTATGCAGGCAGGCCATATCAGCGAAATTCTGGCTGCTGACGGCCACCAGTCGGGGGCGCAGCGTATAGACGCCCGGCAGTTGCGCCAGATATGCGGCGGGCAGTGACAGGGTGGAGAGCGTCGTCATAATACCCAGATCGGCAAAGGGCTGTGCCAGAACGTTAGTGTCCTTCACAACCTGTCCGGCACTGTCTGAGGAGATCAGCAGGGAAAAGTGGAATTTACCACACGAAACATGTCCGGACTGGAGCAGGTCGCGCAGGACAATCAGCTCTTCGCGCTGGGAAGTCGCGTCGTCGTCCGTGGAGTTAAGCCGTTTTTCCGCCAGCCGGATATGATCCTGCGCCTCATCCCGTGCCATACAGGTAAAGGACTGCGTCAGAACATACTCGCTTTCGGCGTACAACAGTGCGTCCAGCATACCGGTATGGGTTTCCGGGGAATAATCCTTAATCTCCAGGCTGCGGAAGAAGCGGGAACCGCTGACCGTCTGGCATTCACCGGTGTCGGTGGTGAAAAACACGTCCGGCGTGCTTAATGTTTCATAAAACGGCGAGCGCGTTACGGCCACCTTCTGCCACTGTCCGGTGATCAGGCGGTGGAAGAACGCCAGTTGCGAGGAATATACCCGCCCGTTTTCTTCATATATGCCCAGCGGCGTTGCCATATAGCGGGATAATGAAGATCCCAGTGCTTCGCGGTATTCCAGCATGATTTTGAGCGCGTTATCCAGTGCTGCCTGGCGTTTACCGTGCGACTGCGCTTTCATGGTTTTCTTCTCAATCTGAGAGAACGGTGCGTAGCAGACGGTGAAAAACAGCCGGTGCCGCCAGAACGGTTTTTCTTTTACCGGCTGGTAATACCGCCGGGTCACGTCATCGGAAAAGGGAATACCCGAACAGGCTTCAAAAGCATCATGGTATTTTTCACGGATCCGGTGAATATAGAATGTCACCGGCAGACCTTCATACGAACGAATAATATTATTCAGGTGCGTCGCCATTAAGGTCAGGTGATGTTCGTCTTCACATTCAAAGACCGTACCGCCCAGCTCCCAGGTGGCAACAAAATCACGGTGACGGTTTCTGATGACGTGAGGGTGAATATGAGAGGAATACGGAATATATTTATCCAGCGTAATACGTTCGTTTAATTTCATCTTCTGAATAAACTCCGACACATCAACGTTATCGTACTGGTTCGCCAGAAGGGCATTCGCGCCAAAATGGGTATTGGTGAAAAGTCGTCCACGGGTTTTAAACGCCAGCCAGAGCAGACTGAAATAATGAATGTCCTTTCGGGTTTTATTTTTCATTTCCGCCCAGGCAGGGATCAGCAACAGTGTCAGGTAATAGCTGACATAGACCGCCAGCAGGACGATGGCCCCGCTGACGAGAACGAACGGTACAAGAGGTATGCCCATAATGGCGGCAGGCCGCGTAAGTGCTTTATTTAGCGTAGCCATTCGTTGCCTCCCTTATGATGCCCAGTAGGCACCGAAGCCTGACGCGCCAACAATCAGGATCGCGCCGATGATGACGTTACGCATGTCGTGCAGGCTCTTGCCGTCGAACAGCACCTTGTAGCCCACCCACATGGTCGCCAGTGTGATAGTGACAGCGGCCAGTCCCAGCAGGCCGGTCGAGGTGTTGCTCAGTGTTTCATTGGCCTTGTTAAATCCGCTGTCCGCCGCCAGCAGCGGGGCAGGCAGCAGCACGGAAGCAACAACGGAGTAACGGCGTATACGCATGATCATTTCTCCTCATCAGGGATAACAGGGATAACGCCGCGAATGACGGCACCGGGATAATGCAGAGAAGTCAGGACCGGCGCAGTGGCACCGGCAGGCTCGCCGCGTAGCACAACGGCGGGATAATGGACAGACGGCGGCGTGCTATGGACAGGGTCAAGCTGCCGGTCTTCCCGCGTGGACGGGACGACATAGCCAATGCGCTGCACGTAGCTGGTCTGGTTAAAGGCGGATTCCGGTCGCTGTCCGGTTTCAAAGTTGCCGGAGTAGTAACAACTGAGTGCTCGTTTCAGGGTGCCGCCTCTCCGATAACAGTCGGCGAGAATGCGCTCAAATACCGACAGATTGATGCAAGGGTTAAGCAGGTCGCTGGCCGTGACGCCGTAATGGCGGAAATTGGTGCTGGTGATTTGCATCAGGCCGACCGAATAGCGTCGCTCCTGTGTCGCCAGCTGTCTGGTGAGGCGGGTCGCCTCCGGCAGGCTTGTGGGAAAATGTGAAATCACGCCCCGGCTGTCTGGCAGAATTTCAGCAATGGCGTAAGGGTGGAAACCGGATTCGACCCGTGCGACATCAAGTGACGTGGACGGGTGAATACTGGCGGCGCACTGCACCGCCAGTGCCAGAAAGGCAGTGGTGGAAAGCATGCTGGCCTCGTAGCAGGGAGACCGGCGGCTTACAGAAAAATACGCCGCCGGGGGAGAAGAAGAGAAAATGGATTAAGCGGCCGTATTCTGTGAAATGTCACTATCTTCTTTGGGTTCAAGTAGCACCAGCCTGCCGGAGACGGCAATACCGGGTATCAGTACGATATTCAGACCGGGCTTGCCGTTGTGCGCGAAGGCCACGCCAACCTTTGTCCAGTACGTGTTTTTTTCGCCCTGAGCGTCGGGCTGACTTTCCTGGGTGACAAAGACGTGATAAACGGGTTTTCTCATGGAATTTCCTTTAATAAAACAGCAATGGATGAAATAAACGAATCACATTCCGGTTCTGCATTCCGGTTTTAACGGGACAGCGAGAACATTCAGCGGCACCCTGAATTTTGGTTACGTGACAGCCCGAACCATTTTGTTAAAGAGCAATATCCTGCCCGGACGAATTAACGTCCATCAGGGCAACCATGCTGTAATGGCGTTTTCAGAATCGAATATCTGACGAGGGATATAAATGAGAAACTCAAAACAAAAATAAGAGAGAAAAATAGTGGGGTATGCAAGATGCAGTGAGAATAATGAGAATTTAAAAAGCAAGACAGAATGGTATTAATATTCACCGTGAATAATAAAGACGTGCAGAGATATAATATCTCTGCATGTCCTTTTTATCCTGTCAGCGGCTGCTACGTTCAAGTTTTTCCTGACATTCCGTACAGGTGGTTACACCCGGCAGTGCTTGCCGTCGCTTTTCCGGAATGGGTTTACCACATACACGACAGTGAAATAATGATGGTGTTAAACCCGGCTTAAAACGACTCTGTTCAATCATTTCCTCCAGGCGCTGCTCATTAAATTCCTGATCGCGATCGATCTCATCCGGCATGGGGTGCCCTCCTGTTAGCGGCAACTTCCTTTTCACAAATCGTGATACTCCTCCAAACCATGGTGAGTGACAGTCCCTGGAACCTTGGTAGCAGGACTTCCGTCACCTGCATCATGGCGATCAGTGCGGCAGGCGATTCAAGGTTTTCCACCCGGCACTTCTGCCATTGCCGCCAGATCTCGGCATCTGTCTCTTCATCCGGCTCAGGTGTACGTCCATATGGCACGCTGACACCCAGCAACCGTCGGTGAAGGCAGACATCATTAGACGTCAGGCCAAAGTAGTGGTTGAGCAACGCGATAGAACCGCCCAGCCGGATAGCCCGGTTAATCTGCTGCTGCTGTCGGTATTCCTGTCGGGCCTGCGCCAGTAAATGATGCAGAACATCATGGCGGACACTGACCGAAACAAAGGGAGCCGCCGCCCGGCTGACAGCAAACAGTTCATCGAGTGATAACTGATTAAGAGCATTCATTTCGTCGAACGTGAATCCGAGGGACTCACAGTAACGAATATTGCCTTCTTTCAGAGCATGAAGGACGTCGGTTAATACCTCATAATTCAATGTCGGGATCATAATGCTGTACCTCCCTTAAACATTTTCAGCGGTTGGTTAATTTAAGGTTGATCCATTCATCAATTTCAGATTCCAGCCACGCTACACTAGCAGGACCAATTTTAATGGAACGAGGAAAATCGCCATTTTTCATATACAGGTAAATCTGAGAGCGTTTAAGTCCCGTTTTTTCTTCAACCTGTTTCAGACGCAATAACTGATGTGCTTTCATCGTTTCCTCCTGTAGTGGAAATAATCCGAGGATGCCCGGAGATAACAAGAAAACACAGTGGAAGGTGTAGGGGAAGCTGATGAACCCGTATTAAGGGAGGGTAATCCCTTAATACGGGTTATGTATTGGGACGGATAAATATCCAGTTAGTGGGGCAAGGATGCCGAAGAAGGAGAACCCCGCTCCAGCGCATTTTTCAACGTATCGCCACTTAGATGATCAGTAATGCCATCATCTGAGGCCCACTGTTCAAAAATAGACAGTAGTTTGTAGGGGTGTCGGATTAACGGACTAATGGCCTCATTATGTTTGCAGGCCAGCCAGAACAGACGGGATAATGGCGTTGACATACGTGTGACAGTTGAAGATGCTGACGAGCTCCTTCTATATAAGCCGATAAGTTTATCCAGTTCAGAGTGCCGGATTACAAAGCAGGCATCAGTTGGTAAAGTATACAGCGGGAAATAACCTGCACGGTGGTATTGCTGATTTTTATATCCTGATATTTTTTCAATAATATCCTGAGCTAATGGTTCAGACAAAAGGCTAAGTTGATGGCCTATCCTTTTGTGCCATGTCGTCTTTTCAAAAATCTGAAATGATTCACCATCTATATATACAGTAATGCCAAAATTATTTTCATTAGCTCCTGTCACTGGTAATGGAAGACGCAATGATAAAGCAAGTAATCTTTGCACAAGAACATATTCATGTCCCGACAAATCAGTATCAATTACTCTTTGGGGAGAAAAGAAATATTTTCCTTTGGTACTAATCATCAAATTTCTCCTTTTGCTGAAACTATTAGACTCAAGCATGCAAAGTTGTTGTATCAAAGAATCTCCTGACGGCCTCATTTTTAATTTATGATTAACCTCTTTTATTTTTCTTAATAGTACTGGTGATTGAAAATAAATGGAAAGATAAATATGTTTACTTAATGCATATCTATATATATCACCTTCTGTTAATTCTGTTTTTGCCATTCTCTTCGCCACTTGAATGGCTTCCTTTATAGTAAACCACTCAGACATAATTTTTCTGACAGCAAGATTATTATTGTTCTTTGACATGACGCATCTCCTTTCTCGGAAACTATTGATGAAAACAGATGGAGTTATCAGATATGTTCTTAGTGACATCCCCTGTATGGGATTAAATGAGTTTAATTATTCGTTAATTTATATATTTGTTAGATAAGGCATTAGTCTAAAATGTAAAGGCCAAAAAATGATGACATTGAAAAAACACAAAGTTTATTTGTTAAAATACGCGTTGATTGATTAGAGTTATTTTCAGAAATGAGTAAAATAATAAAAGTTCTATATAGCATTACTTTTAACCCGTGCTATAAGTATTGAGCCAGTATTTAAAACAATATTTCTCGCCTCCAACCAATGCGCTCTAAACCAAACCATATGTCCAGTCACAGTGACAGACATAACACCAATAAATTAGGTTAAGCGTGCTTGAGCCATTAAGCTGCACATTGGTTTTGTTCGTGACCCTGGCAGAACAAAAGCATTACCGGGTGTTGTTACATCTAAACTGTTATACTTGGCGTAGACTGGGGAATTATAAATGTATTGATTCATTTACGTGGATGATTAAACAATGGTCATTGCTGCGCCTTGCCGGTAGATGCACGGGCACCTGCTGTACTATTACGCTCTCGGTTAAGCGTGTGTCCTGATTACACAGTGTCGACGCCTGGTTTACCTCGCAGCCTATCATGCCAAACTGGATATCAATGCTACAGAAACGGTAAGTGTAATTACAGTAACAGCCGGGGCCAGGTTTAATCTTCATTTCATATGTGCAAAAATGGCGGCTGCTCAAATGCAGCCGTTCCGTTACACCGGTGAAATAGCTCCTTTCAGGAACAACCTGAAAGCAACACAAATGACGTAATTACATATTAAAACGTTTCTTGCATTCACCAACCTCATAATGAATTAGTTGTACATTATTGTTCCCCCTCAGCGAGTACCTCGTTAATTCTTTCACGCTGATTCTTTGCAGGTATTTCCCGGTTAACGAGCCACAATGCCAATCCAATAAGAATGCCACCAATAGCCTGCATCCAGGAAATGGATGCATTCAAAATGAAATAAGCAAGAATGACGGTGAATAAAGGGGCCAGGAATAGGAATCCACTGGTCCTTGTTGCACCTCCTTTTCTCAAAGCAACAAACCAAAGGCCAAAAGACCCCGTAGATGCTGGAATAGCAAGCCAGAGAAACCAGCCCCATTGCTCATGCGTTACGACAACAGGCCAGTGCTCGCCATTGATATAGGCAATAATCAGGACAGCGACAGCTCCTATCAACATTTGCCAAAAGCTTAATGCCCACGTACCAAATGGCAGAGCCGCACGTTTGTTAATTAGTGTCGCAGCCGCCCAGCAAAGTGCAGAAACAATACCGATGATTTCACCAGTTAGTGTTGTACCACCAGAAAACATGGACGGCTTGATGCCAATAGCAAGAGCAACACCAGCAACACCTAAAAGAAGACCCAGGATCCTTGCACGGTGCAGGCTTTCCCCGAGAAAAATACGCCCCAGTACTGCCACCCAGATTGGGTTAGTGAAAAGCAAAATGGCGGCGGTTGATGCAGATATAAACTGCATAGCCCAGAACAGAAGCCCCATAACAGCCGCTGTCTGGAGCAAACCTATCAATATTACTAGTATAAAATCGCGAAAGCCTGCTTTGGCTGGTAGAAGTGCCGCGACGAATTTTCGCTCACCAACCAGAATCAGAGGAATCGTCGCTAAAGCCGCAATAAAGAAACGCCAACCGATCAGGATCATGGGCGTGAAACCCTGCTGGAGCAGGATTTTCCCTGCAACAAAACTGGACCCCATCAGGAAGGTTGACGCGACAAGAGTAATAAAAAATCCCACCTGGGAACGTGTTGAGGCATTAGAATGAAGAGACATCAATGCAGCTCCTCTCTATGTGTTGAAAATTCAGTTATGCACGCGGCAAGCGCTTCTGGTGCATCTTCCGGCAGAAAATGTCCTGCCTCCTCAATAATGGTTATCTGAGCGTTAACCATTTTTCTGGCCAGACGCTCTCCGAGTTGTAGCGGCTGGTACGTGTCCTTTCTGCCCCAGATGATGAGCGTTGGTAGTGCCAGCTTTTCGATACGCTCCATACATGAAGAAAGTTCTTCTGTTCGCAGAGCCCGGGCAGCACGAAGATATGCGTGCCTTCCCTCGATTCCATGGAAAGGTCGTTCATAGGCGTCGATAAATTCGGGAGTAATCCGCTCCGTGTGGAACATTCCACGATGAAAAGCTTTAGCGAATCCTGTCCTGAGATCGAAATCCGGTGCACCCAGAATTCCATCCCAGATTGGATCTTTGAGTCTGGAGATCCCAGGCTCAGGAAAGGAGTCGTAGAGGATTGAATCAATCAGGACGAGGTGATCCACCATGCCTGGATGGTTGATAGCCAAAAGTTGAGCAATGCCCCCGCCAATATCGTGACCAACGATCGTCCCGCACTCCCATCCCAAAGCTGAAAGCATCTCGAAAACGATTTCTGATTGAGCCTTGATTCCAAGGTCAGCATCTGTAGGTTTCCCGGAATCGCCATAACCGAGCAGGTCAATAGCAATAACTTCATGCCCCGATTCAGTAAGAAAGGGTGTGACATTTCTCCAGAGATGACGACTTGTTGGGATGCCATGAATCAGAGCAACAGGACTTCCATGACCGTAACGGGAATATGCAACACGACTACCTGCGATGTTTAGAAAGCCATCTTCGATAATCTTATTCATAGCATCACCTTCTTAAGGTTGAGAGTTCTGAAAAAATATCGGCAAGAGCCTCGAAAGCTTTGCAGATAACAGAATTGCAAGAAAGGCAGTCAAGCCCCGAAGTAGCTTCAGCCTTTATGGGCTTCACTTTGGGGCACTGGATTTTTTCTTGAATTCAAATTCAAGAAAACTATAGCTTCAAGTTGCTATCATGGCAATGTATGATTGAGCTAACTGAAAAATTCTTGATTAGTGAGTCATCATTTTTATGGGGCGTATACGAAGTTTTGATCTCGAAAACGTACTTGAGCATGCGATGGATACTTTCTGGGAATGGGGCTATGAAGGAGCTGGCATGCAAGAAATCTGTCGTGTGACTGGACTCAACCCCGGCAGTCTCTATGCAGCGTTTGGCGACAAACACGGGCTGTTCATCGAAGCGCTCAAGCGCTATATGACTGCTGCATCACGAGAGACAATCGAGCGTCTGAACAGCACTCCCTCTGGCCGGGCAGGGATTACCAATTACTACGCAGCGCTCGTTGATTCGATGCTTGATGGCAAGCGACGATGGGGATGTCTTGTGACGAATTCCATTGTGGAATTTGCAATGAGTGACCCACAAATCAGTGAAGTCTTTCAACTCCACCTCGCCAGGCTGGAGACAGCTTTATCCGGTGCGGTCGAGCGGGCAAAACGAGCTGGAGAACTTGTGGGGGATGTCAATGCTTCCGAAGCTGCCGCATTCCTGGTCTGCACGACACAAGGGCTGAATGTCCTGGCAAAGACCCGCCCCAACAGAAGCACGCTGGAAGCAATCACACGACATGCGTTTGTGGCTGTTGGATTCAAACCATAGATCTTAACTTTTGGTTGGGTGATTATTAGTATTGTATGCGCAGTGTATCGGTCCCTTGACACAGGCAGTTATCAAGCCAGAGATAAGGATTTCTTCAAGCTGACGGAGCCATTACTCCATTGTTTTTGCAAGGGTGTTCTTCTTCAAAAAGCAAAAGAAGTTGCTGTATTTGTTCACGCAGCCAAGCCGAGGCGGGATCCCGATCCGAATGCGCTCCCCATACCATTGAAACTGGAGCCACAGAAAGCTGAAGCGGAATTGGACTTGATACCAGACCCATAGCCGGGGCATATCGACGAATGATCCGCGCTGGCAATGTGGCGACGACTGGCGCATGCATTACAGTTGCAAGTACTGTGAGGAATTCCGGTGCCGCCATTGCGACATCTAGTTCCACACCAGCCGCGTGCAATGCATTGTCCAGGCAACCGCGAATGCTTGCGTTTTGTGATATCAGTGCATGGCGCTGCTCAAGATAAACTTTGCGGTCGATTGGCAACGGTAGATCAAGTAGGTTGGGGTTAAAGCAGCACATCAACGACTGCTCAAATAGTAATTCTCTTCGGTGCCGTTGTACTCCCACAGTAAAACAGCCGATACCGAGCTCAATCACTCCATCATCAAGCATTCCATGAACCTGATCCGGTTGTGCTGGCTGTGCGAGCAGTTGGATGCCAGGGGCATGTTTCTGCATATGCGCCGTCAGGCCAGGCATTAATAACACCTCCATCTCGCTTGAAAAACCGAGTGAGAAAGCCCTCCGGGCGGTTTCCGGGCGAAATGTCTCTCGTGACATGATGGCCTGCTGAGCCTGTTCTAAAATTTCGCTAACGGTTACCGACAGCGCAATAGAGCGCGGAGTGGGTTTCATTACATGACCGACGCGCACGAACAGCTCATCGTCCAGTAGCATGCGTAGTGTGCCGAGATTGTGGCTCATCGCAGACTGCTGAATTTTCAGTCGAGTGGCCGCCTTCGTGACGCTGCGCTCCCGCATCAACGCATCGAAGGCAACCAGCAGATTCAGATCGAAAGACCTGAGGTTAAAGTGATCAATGGACGACATTGTATGAGCTAGCTTTTAGGCAATAATCAGTAGTATAGATCACATGAATCGAGCCAACTTGACTTTCTACTGGGGGGTCGTCGTTTCTGAATCGAAAACGCGATCGTAGAAGTCCCGGATAGCCTGGAATGCGAGCAGGCGGTTCTTCTCCAGTAATACCAGATGCGTCGCCTCGCCAATTTCTACCCACTGTCGGTAGCGTGCATTCTTCAGTTCGATAAATAGAGCCTGCGCAAGGTCGATAGGTACGTCGATATCCCACTCTCCGTGGACAAGCAATACTGGCACACGGATTTCCGCTGGAGAATAGTATGGGCGACCAACGCTCCAGTAGTCTCGGATGTCCTGAATTGGCCCGTTAGTTGCCCGCAACCGATCCGGTGCTTGTTTGCGACTCCATGGATCTTCAGCCAGCGTGAAATCTGCCCATTGCTCGAACCAGCCTTTTGGTACGAGACTCGCGCGCGCATGTTCGGGTGCTGTGCTTAGCCAACGGGCCTTGCTATCCAGTACCGGAACGAGTCTGTAAGCATCAAGCTGACCACCGGTATCGATCGGGATCGGCCGGTCACTTAACCATTGTGGAGCAAGCAGTACTAGTTTATGAACCTTATCGTTGTTGCGGCTTGTATACGCTCCGGCAACTGTTCCTCCCCAGGACATGCCAAAAACACAGACCTTTTCCAGTCCCTTCCGCTCGAGCACATGGTCGACCACCGTGCCGAGATCGTGTACTCCGGTATCAGTGTTGATCAGTGGTTGATTTTCGGTTGCCGGTTGCTCCATTTCCGGAGGTCGTGTTGAATGGCCGTAGCCGCGTACATCGAGCGCATAGACGTCGAACCCCGCCGCAGCAAGGAAGTCGATAAATGACATTCCGTTAAACGGTACATCGTAGAGGCTACCCGATGAGAAAGTTGCCCCATGCACCATCACGATCGTGCGTTCAGGACCAAAGCTGTCAGGTCCCGCCGGACGTTTGTTACGTACATAAAGTTCTATGCCGGGTGTATTGGTTTTAACGAGCAGTTTATCTAAAACGATAGTGGTTCCATTAACTACTGAGGTTTGGCTCATGAAGGTCTCTCCTGTGTCAGTCATTCGTAATGCCATGAGAAACGGTCACCCTGACGGGTGACGTATCCAGCGGACGTCTCTGCAAAATGCGAGGTGAATAACAAATGGTTACGCTCGGCTGCCTCCTCAAGCACCCAGCGGCGCGATGCCCGGGCCTCGTCCTGCCATTCGCAAAATATTGAGTTCCAGTCTGGACGACGTACCTGCAATGGGTGATGCATTACATCACCCGTGAAAATCGCGGAGGACCCCTTTGAATTCAGTTCGATCGACATGTGGCCAATGCTGTGGCCCTTCGTCAGGTGGAACTTGAAATGATCGAGGTATTCGCCACCCTCGTTGGATAGGCGTTCAGCTTGCCCGGATTCAATGATCGGCAGCACACTATCCTCGAAAACACCGAGGCTGGGTACGTTGGCTTCGTTGTGGCTCTCCAGACTGCCGTAATAGTTCTCTTCGGCCTTCGAGAACACGTGGCGCGCATTCGGAAACGTCGGTACCCAGCGACCATTGAGCAGGCGGGTGTTCCAGCCAACATGATCGACGTGCAGATGTGTGTGCAGCACGTAATCGACATCTTCGGGTTGCACGCCAGCAGCTGCGAGGCGTTGCAGATATGGCGTATCCAACTGATGACAAACCTGAAACTGAGGCCGCTCTTTATCGTTGCCTGTACCAGTGTCAATCAGGATGGTATGGTGCGGCGTAAGGACGAGCCAACTATGGATACTCTGAATTAAGCTACCTGTATTGGTATCCATGTTTGACGGCGTGAGCCAGGGGAGGTTGGCAATCAGTTCCTCAGGCTCCCATTGCGGATACAGGAACGACGGCGCTGCTCCATTTAGACGGACTTCTTCGATCTTGGTGACAGTGACATCGCCGACACGATAGGTTTTATTGAGATGCATGTTCAGAATTCCTTGCTGTGACAGAAAGCAGCCATCAGTCTAAGATTCGGAGCCAAATTAAACCAACCGATGCAACTAATCCGGCCAATCAATAATTTCAATTTGAAAAGGTGTTTGCTACTAACGCTCGACGCTCCATCTTTCCGATGGCATGTCGGAATAAGGGCTTTCTGAAGGAGATGAAGTTAATTGAGGGGGCTTTTCCAACTGGCCGCGATGGAGGTGCGACGCCTACCAGACCGATAATGATGATAATGATTGATGCGATACTCGTGTTTTTATCTGGTGGGATCGTTGACAGCGGCCAATCCAGTCCTAAAGCGGTGAGTTTTGTCTTTTACACATATTCGGAAGAACTTCGCCGCCGCTGATCTCGAACTGCCCAGAGATGTTTGCAGAACCAGATGACATTGTAGTTTGACATCTATTCAGCTCTGAATGGGCTCCCCGTTGTATTTTCATTGGATTAGCGTGTTTCCTGAGAGGGTATACTCTCCTGCGCTGTTGCCTTTAACGATCATAATAATCCTGAGCCTTTGTCACTTATAGTATTGACATCCAACAAAGCGATCAAAGGCTAATCACTGCGATTCCGGCTAGCACTACCACTGCACCGGCAATGCGGCGTGCCAGATGATTTTCACGAAACAGCCAGTACGAGAGAAGAGAACCGACAATAATGGAAGATTCCCTGAGAGGAGCGACGAGTGCCAGTGGCATGCTCTGCATGGCTGTCAGCACAAGGATGTAGGCAAGTGGAGAACATACAGCGATGATAAGGATCGGAACTATATCCACACGTACAGCCGTTGGGATTCGATACCGTCGTCGCATCGCACCAGGGGTCAGAATAAGACTCTGTAGCAGAAGTGTGCTGGCGTAGTAATTCACTGGATCCAGGTGCAGAGAGATTATCGAATAACCATCCCAGAGGGTATAGCCAGCGATGGCGGTGCCTGTCGCTGCCCCCCATATCATCCCTTTAAGTGGCCGGCTTCCGCTCCAGAATGGATTGCCGGTGACAACGAAAATACCAGCGATAACGAGAAGCGCGCCGAGTAAAGCACTTGCTGAAAGCCGTTCCCCCATGAGAAGGGTTGCAAACAGTATCGTCAGAACCGGTCCACTTCCCCGGGCAATCGGATAAACAACACCAAGTTCGGCGCGCTCGTAGCCAGCCTGCAAGATTAGAGAATAAGCGATATGAAGCGCAGATGAGATAACTGCCCCGACTGCGAGTCGCCAGTCGAGCTCCTGTTGTCCCTCAACTGTCAGAATGAGGCTGATCGGAACCCACAACAATGCTGAGGCACAGCTGTAAGCCCAGACGAACACAAGTGTGTCTTCCTTCTTGTATTTTGAGGCTATATTCCATACTGCATGAGCTACTGAAGCAGTAAGAATCATCGCAACCGTGCTGAACTGCATCAGGACATATCCGGCAAATCAATACCCGCCCGTTCAGCCCGGCGACTTTGTTCTTTATCCCGCAGAGTGAGAGCAGCGACCAGCGTATCAATAACGACGAGCTGGGCCAGTCGACTGCCGGCAGCGGCCATCTGTGCCGGTAGTGGCGCTCCGCCAACAACGAGCGAAACGTTGGCAAGTGTCGCCAGTGGGGTATCGTACTGGTTAGTTATTGCGATAAGCGATGCTCCGGCCGAGGATGCGGCATCAGCAACGGCGAGTGTGGATGATGTACGACCTGTCGAGCTGACGACGATGATAACGTCTCCTGGACCGAGTAGGCGAGCAGCAATCATCGCTGATAAATAATCCTGGATACTAATGGTTATCACACCAGCTGTCCGCAGACGAAATACAGCATCAGCGGCAACCGTCGCAGAGGGGCCTGCACCAAATGCAAATACCTGGCGTGCGCTCTGGATTAAATCGACCGCCTCATCAAGGGCGGAGATTTCAATAGCACCGCTGAGCGCAGTCAGCGCGTCTGCACCAGCACGAACTGATGTTTCCAACACCGATGCCAACGTCGCATCCGCTGTGAGAACTTCAGGCGGTGCAAAGAACCGGGCAGTACCACGAGCCCGGGCAATCTCTATCTTAAGTTCAGTGAACCCGGTGAACCCGATCGCTCGTGCAGCGCGTATTACTGTCGGCGGTGATACACCTGCACGGGTGGCAACCTGTGCTGTCGTGCTTGTACCGACAAACAAAGGATCGACAAGCAGGAGATCGACAACTTTAGCCTCACTTGCAGCGAGGTCGCCGCTTCGGGCGTGAATGCTGCCAAGCCATTGCTGTAATCGCTGCTCGCTTTCTGAAACTCTGTTACCATTTTCTTTTTTCATGTGTAATATATTACATTCCCTTTGCGAAGGGCACAACCATCACGTAAGTAGATTCTGTTACAAGGAGTCCGCATCATGAACACTGAAATCAATACGGTTGTCGCTGTTGTTGGTCCGGGTGCCATCGGCACCACAGTCGCGGCGGCGTTACACGAAGTCGGCCGCACACCATTGCTGTGTGGACGTACTCCCCGCGATCACCTGATCCTGCAAGACGGCGACCGCTTTATCACCGTACCCGGTCCGGTACAGACGAATCCGGCGCAAATAACTCGCACAGCCGATCTTGTCTTTCTGGCAGTCAAGTCCACACAAATCGACGCGGCAGCAGAATGGCTCAGGGCGTTGACCGGCCCGGAGACGGTTGTATGCGTGCTTCAGAACGGGGTCGAACAGCTGGACAGGCTCGCGACGTACTCTCTGCCCGGACAGATCGTCCCCGCAGTCGTGTGGTTTCCCGCACAGGCGCAGTCAGATGGCTCAGTACGCTTGCGTGGCGACGCGCGCTTGAGCCTTCCAGACACGTCAGCTTCCTTCTTAGTGGCAAAAGCGCTACAAGGCACGCGGTGCTCCGTAGATTTGGCCGCAAACTTCAGCTCCCTGGCCTGGCGCAAACTGATGCAGAACGCGGTGGCTGGACTCATGGCGCTCACGCACCGCCGCTCGGGCATGTTCGCACGCGCTGACATCGCCAGGCTTACGCTGGCTTATTTACAGGAATGTCTGTCCGTGGCACGGGCAGAAGGAGCAGAACTCGGCGACGAAGTGCCGCAGGAGATACTCGACAAGTTCCGGGCGGCTCCCGCAGACATGAGCACTTCCATCCTCACGGATCGAGAAGCAGGCCGACCGCTCGAATGGGATATCCGCAACGGTGTCATTGCGCGTCGCGGCCGGGTTCACAGCATTCCAACGCCTGTCAGCGACATCCTGGTGCCGCTTCTTGCGGCTGCGAGCGATGGCCCAGGTTGATCCCAGGCAGATGATCGCGCTATTACTTCTCTTCTTTCTGGCCCTCGGTGCCGGCGTGCTCAGCGGTGTCGTCGGCACTGGTTCGTCACTAATCATGCTCCCCGTCCTCGTAACCATGTACGGGCCAAGGATTGCAGTGCCTGTTATGGCGATTGCGTCCCTGTTCGGCAACATCGGACGGGTGATTGCCTGGTGGCACGAGATCCATTGGCGGCCGGTGTTTGCCTACTCCCTGGCGGGTGTTCCTGCGGCCATGCTCGGGGCGCACACGCTGCTGACGATCTCTCCTGTCACTGTGGATGTGTTTCTGGCAGCTTTCTTCCTTGCGATGATCCCGCTGCGCCGTCTCATCAGACGATCGAACCTCCACTTGAATCTCTGGCACATGAGTTTTGCCGGGGCGATTGTCGGGTTTCTGACCGGATTCGTGCTGTCCACCGGGCCGCTCAGCGTGCCGGTATTTACCGGGTACGGAATGAGTGGCGGCGTATTTCTGGGATCAGAGGCGGCAAGCGCTATCCTGCTCTACGCTGGCAAGCTCGGTACGTTTGGTGTATCAGGGATACTTGCGCCACCCGTCATCACACGTGGGCTCGCCATCGGCATCGCATTGCTCGCCGGTTCGATGGTTGCGAAACATCTTGTCCAGCGGCTCCAGGTGCACACATTCGAGTTTCTCATCGATGCGGTTCTCATCGCCGGGGCGGCAGGAATGATCCTCTCCCTAAAATGACATGACACGCCAGTGCTGCCAGTCCGCTTCCGCTCGCTACCCAGAATAGTGGAAAATCTCGTTTTCCAGGGGCGTGTAGGAAAGCTATTTGGCTTCATGCTTTTGCCACACCATTATTTCAACTCCACAGCCCTGGTATTCGCATCCTGCTTCGGCGACCGCCCAAACATGCGCGCATACTCCCGGCTGAACTGCGAAGGGCTCTCGTAGCCCGTTGCATATGCGGCAGATTCGACCCTGGTTCGCTGGGTCAGGATCATGCGCCGCGCTTCCAGCAAGCGAAGTTGCTTCTGATATTGGATGGGGGTCATTGATGTGACCGCCCTGAACTGGCGATGGAAGGCCGAAGGGCTGAGGCCGGCCTCGGCAGCGAGATCGGCGATGCGAAGAGGCTCGGTGAATTGCTCGCGCAGCCGGCCTATCGTGCGTGTGATCTGATCCCAGCGATCATGACCCAGGGTCATACCGACAATCAGGCCTCCCATAGGGCCGACAAGCAGCCAATAGCTCAGTTCCCGAATCAGCAGTGGGGCGAGAATCGGAATGGCTTCGGGCCGATCGAGCAGCTGCACCATGCGCAACACGCAATCCGTTATTGGCGGATCCATCTTGATGACGGTCGCACCTCCATGACTGGGCTCATTCCTGGTCGCGGGTGGCAACGTCAATTGTTTCAGCACGTCCCGTAGCATCACAGGAGAAAATTCGACGACCGCGGCAAGAAACGGGGTATCCGGGCTAGCCTCGAAAACTCGCCCCACCGAGGGCATCTCGATGGTGACCACGAGGGCTTCCCCGGCGTGGTAGGTATGGCGCTCGTCACCAAAGCTGGTCCATTTCGCGCCCTGCGCGACGACGCAGAGCGCAGGCCGGGAAATGATAGGGTTTGGCGGCTTCTCGTGATCCGAACGCAGGAGCAGCAGCCCGTCTATCCCCGTTTTCCAAAAAGAGCTACCAGTATGGGCTTCAGTGTAAGCCGCGATAGCCTGAGCCAGATCGCGTATCTTTTCGTCCAGGGTCATATCTTCCGCTCTAGGAACACAGGTAGGAATAGGCATGAATTTGGCATTTTTATGCCTTCATCATCAATCTTAGAGGTAGCATAGTACAAATACTACGAAATTGACCATATGGAGCACAACATGACTGACCTGACCAAAATCGCCCTCGTCACGGGCGGCAACCGCGGCCTTGGCCGCAACACTGCCGAAAACCTGGCTAAGCGCGGGTTCGACGTTATCTTAACCTATCGGAACAACAGGGATGAGGCCGGGCACGTGGTCTCACTTATCGAAGCGGCAGGTCATCGCGCTATTGCCCTGCAACTCGATACAGGCAACAGTGCGTCGTTCGATAGCTTCATCAAAACACTTCGGACGGCGTTGACCAAACTAGGTGCCGAAAGCATCGATGCACTCGTCAACAATGCGGGTAATTCAAGCGGCATGAGCTTCCTGAATGCGCAGGAGGATGAGTTCGATGCTCTCTACAGAATCCATGTGAAGGGCGTGTTTTTCCTCACTCAAAAGCTTGCGCCACTGATCAAGGATGGTGGTCGCATCGTGAATATCTCATCGGGCCTGACGCGGATCATCATGGCGAACCGCGCCGCCTACGCCACGATGAAGGCTGCTGTCGAAACGATGACCAAATATATGGCGTTCGAGCTGGGCGAGCGACGCATCGCAGTCAACTGCGTCGCCCCCGGCGCTATTGCAACCGATTTCAGCGGCGGTGTCGTGCGCGATAATCCTGATGTCGCCAGGGCTATTGCCGGGATGACCGCTCTTGGCCGGCCAGGCCAACCCGACGACATCGGGCCGATGATTGCCTCTCTGCTGTCAGAAGATCATCGCTGGGTGAACGCACAAAGGATCGAGGTTTCAGGCGGAATGCGAATCTGAATTACGAATGTCTATTACGACGGAAAGGCGCACCGGCTAGGACGATTTTTCCTGGTCTGGTGCGATACCCATCATGGCCATATCGACGATGCGTTCGATGAACGACTTGTCGATGACATCGTGTCCAAGCAAGAGCCGGAAGTAGAGCGGGCCGTAGAGCGCGTCGATCAAAGCACTGGTGTTGATGTCATCACGAAGTTCTCCCGCCTCTCGCGCAGCCTGGAAATATGCGCTGGCGACCTTCCGCCGGGGAAGGAGCCACTTCTCACGGATGGCGTCGGCAAGCATTGCATCAGTTTGCGCTTCGGCGATAAGGTCGGTGATGGTCCTGCCGCTGGGTGTGGTCTGGAAGAATTTCGCGAGAGCCGTCATCTGAGCGATAACGGTTTCGCGCAACGGCAGGTTTTCAGGAGGCGTGATAAGCGGTTCTGCTGCAGCGAGAAAGGCTTCCATAACGATGGCGGCCTTCCCGGGCCATCGTCGGTAGATCGCGGTCTTGCTCGTGCTGGCGCGTCCGGCGATAGCGTCGATCGTCACAGCCGCGTAGCCCCGCTCGTCAACGAGATGGATCGCCGCACTCATGATCGCCACATCGAGCGTCTCGTCACGAGGCCGACCCGATGATCGGTTAGCAATCGTTGGTAAACGCTTACTGCTCATCGGATTCCGTAGCGCTCGCCCTGCGCTAGTTCTGCGAGCGGCTTCAGCGCCGCCAGGGCCTCAGGTGGCAATGTCACGTGGGTAGCAGCCTCGTTCTCTACCACACGTTCTGGACGGGTCGTTCCCGGGATAACAACGATCGGGATGCCCAATCGCTCACTCTGTTCGTACACCCATGCCAGCGCGACGGTGGCAGGGCTAAGCCCCAATTCACCCGCAACCACCTGGATGGTGCGGACGATAGCCTCATTGGCATCACCCGCAGCGCCCGCAAAACGTGAATTGCGGAAGCGGAAATCGCCCGGTTTCAGAGCCGAGCGATCTACGGTACCGGTCAAAAAGCCGCGACCAAGAGGTGCGAAGGCGACCAGCCCTACGCCAAGTTCTGCCATGACCGGCGCGATCGCCTCAGGATCACGGGTCCACAGAGAATATTCGCTCTCCATCACAGCGATCGGGTGTACCGCACACGCACGACGCAGTTGCTCGCTGCTGAATTCGGAGACACCCAGGTGACGAATTTTGCCAGCCGCGACCAGTTCGGACATGGCGCCGATGGTTTCTTCAATCGGCACATTCTCCGGTGGACGATGGATGTAGTAGATATCAATCTCGTCGATGCCGAGGCGTAACAGCGACGCATCGCAGCATGCTTTGACATATGCTGCATCGCCACGGATAACTTGATTATCGTGGCCAAGGTGTCGGTCGATGCCGAACTTCGTGGCGATCGTTACGCGGTCCCTACGGTCATGCACTGCACGTCCTACAAGAACTTCGTTGTGCCCCATGCCATAGACATCAGCTGTATCAAGCAACGTAATCCCCAAGTCTATCGCGCGGTGGATCGTTGCTATCGACCGCTCCCAACTTGCTGTCCCATAGGTTCCGCTCATGCCCATGCAGCCTAGGCCCATGGAACTGAGCACAAGGCCATCGCCCATTTTCGTCGCTGCGACCATCTCGATCTCCTATTAGAGTCATTTCGTAGCGATACTAACCCATTTACGCTACTTGTAGTAGCGTAAATGGTTGGGCTAGGTGTTTTATCGCACAAATTGATGATGCCATGAATTCGCTGGAACGGGAGGACGCGCTATAAGATGAGTTCATCACGGATGCGCCACGATCATGCACGTCATCCGAACAGCAATACAGTCGTAAGCTGATACAAATATTATAGTCACCCAGCTTGTTATAAGCCTGTTCGTCGAATACCAAACTAACGTGGAAGTGACATTTCCCTGACTGGCTGAATTCTTTCCCCTACATATTACGCAGAGTATTTGGGGGAACCCATCTATCGTCATTCCTTCTGAGCAGCTCACTGGATTTTAGCATCGCTTTTAACTCGTCTATAGACCGGGGTAATGCTTCTGGTTGAATATTTAGGGAAGCAGCAGATGGTATCTGCGTTTCAATTAGGAGGGGATAATGGAAATCAGCACACAGCCATAATGCTGGGAGTTTCGCCGACAGTATATTTCGATATCTTGATTTTGTGATCCACTTCAGGACGGTCAATTACCTCGAAAAAGATCACTGGTACCTAATTCTTTGAGCAACGCATGGGGAAATTTCGTCGCCGGAGTTCCCTGTTTTATATATAAAAGTGAGGTGGGTAAGGTAATTAAGAGATGGGTATTTATTCTATTGATTAAATACCTCCCCAAGAGATTATTGGTTTTGAATATGAAAGTAAGAATAATGCGGAATCTAGGAGCTCAATCACTTTTATTGGTTCTATTAACGCAATTGGAAATAGCGTGTAGTAATCGCTTAACAGCTTTATACAGGCAGCGACGGGGCGGGATGATGGGGCTGACAAGCTATTAGAAATGAACAAAGCCGTACCAGGGTATGCTGATACAGCTTTTTGTTATGGGTCATGCCGCTTCGTTGTTTTTATCCCGTCCTGTGTTAAAAGGTGGTACGTATGCGACCCGGCATATATCAAGATAATCCGACCACCACTGCATCATCGCCTTGCGAGCTTCCAGATGCTCAGCCTTATGAATGTAAGCCAGGCGCACGGTGTTGCGCTCCTGGTGACTCATCTGGCGTTCCACTGCATCCTGCGACCATAGACCAGACTCCATCAGGGCACTGCATGCCATCGCCCGAAAGCCATGACCGCAGATGTCTTTTTTCGTGTCGAATCCCATCAGGCGCAGTGCTTTATTGACCGTGTTTTCACACATCGGCTTGTACGGGTTGTGGTCGCCGGGGAATACCAGTTCATAAACCCCGGATATTTCTTTAATCCGTTTCAAAATGGCGATGGCCTGTTCTGAGAGGGGCACGATATGAGCAGTGCGCATTTTGGCACCACGCCCGGAATAACGCACATCTGGAATGGGTTCTCGCGTCGCGGGTATTGTCCAGACCCGGTTTCTGAAATCAATCTCTGACCAGCGGGCAAAGCGCAGTTCACTGGAGCGGATGAACACATGCAGCGTCAGCAGGACGGCCAGCCGCGTCAGTTCACGGCCCTGATGATATGCCTCAATGCGTTCGAGCAGTTCAGGCAGCCGCTCCAGCGGTAGGGCGGGGTAATGCCGTCTGGAAGGAGGTGTTGTCACGCCGTCAAGGTTTGCGGCCGGATTGTTATCGATCAATCCCTGGTGGAGCGCATGGCGCATGATGTTACTGACGTGCTGCCGCGTGCGGGACGCGACTTCCAGCAGGCCTTTTTCTTCAATTCCTTTCAGCAAATTAATGAAATGACGGGGTTTAAGTTTGGTAACTGACAGATGTCCGATAACCGGAAAGACATGATTGTTCAGGCTTGCGAGCAGGCGGTCAGCGGTATTCTGCGACCATTTTTTATTGCTTTTATGCCAGGCCAGCGCCACGGTTTTAAACACCTTCTCAGTTGGGCAGGCACCGCGTTCTGCGGCCCGCTGCTTTACCGGGTTGATGTTCAGCGCCAGCATCTTACGGATACCTTCGCGCTGCTGGCGGGCATCAGACAGTGAGACGGCAGGATAGGCACCCAGTGCAATGCGGGATTCTTTACCGTTAATACGGTACTTGAGATACCAGTGCCGGGAACCGCCAGGTTTGACCAGCAGATACAGACCGTGGGAATCGGAGACTTTATAGGGTTTATCGATGGCTTTGAGAGTGCGAATCTTCGCGTCGGTAAGGGACATATGGGGGTCACTCCATTATCGAACTAACCTGACCCCAGATTTGACCACCAATTTTTCCCGATGCGGAGGGTAAAATCAAAATGCACCGGGAAGAGTTTTCACGCTAACCTGTTGAATCAAAATTAGATAAGGATTCGCAAGGATGTATGAAAGCAGGAAATTGGCTCCTCTGACTGGACTCGAACCAGTGACATACGGATTAACAGTCCGCCGTTCTACCGACTGAACTACAGAGGAATCGTGTGAACGGGGCGCATATTAACGACGCCCACGAGCATTGTCAAAGCCTGAATGCACAAACACGTTCGTTTGCCGAAATATTCTTCATTTCGTTGGAGATTCAGGCTGAACGGGCGATTTTATGCGCTCAGGACGCGGGTATTTCCATAGCCAACGACCGCTGACCATACGCCAGTAAAACAGTGCGGCGCGCACCGCCCAGTCAAAGAACATCCCCAGCCAGACCCCGACAACGCCCCAGCCAAGCACGATCCCCAACGTGTAACCCGCAACCACACGGCAGCCCCACATCCCCAGCATCGAAACCCACATTGCAAAACGTGCGTCCCGCGCCCCTTTAAACCCTGAGGGCAACACCCAGGACGCAGACCAAATCGGCATAAACGCCGCGTTCAGCCAAATCAGAACCACGACAACATCTTTTACATCCTGATCGTGGGTATAAAACGAGGCCATCAGTCCCGCAAACGGCGCGCTTAACCATGCAATCGCGGTCAGTCCAATGGTAGATAGCCAGAACACATGACGAAGCTGAATCTCTGCCTGGGAAATCTGACCATTCCCCAGCCGTCGGCCAGTGATGATTGTCGATGCAGAACCCAGCGCGTTTCCGGGCAGGTTGATCAGCGCGGCAATTGAAAAAGCGATGAAGTTACCGGCAATAACGCTGGTCCCCATCCCCGCCACAAACATCTGCGTTAACAATTTCCCACCGTTGAACAAAACAGATTCGATGCTCGCAGGGATACCAATCCCCATCACTTCCCAGATAATGGTGAAGTTCAGCGGCTTAAAATAGCTCTTCAACGTAATGCGCAATGCCGGGTTAAAACCAATCATCAACACCCAGATGATGGCGACGGCTCCGATATAGCGAGAGATGGTCAGCCCGAGTCCCGCCCCGACAAAACCCAACCCCTGCCAGGAAAAAACGCCATAAATCAGGACGCTGCTGATCATGATGTTAAGAATATTCATGCCGCCATTGATCAACAGCGGAATTTTGGTATTTCCGGCTCCACGCAATGCACCACTGCCAATCAGGGCGATGGCCGCAGCGGGATAGCTGATCACCGTCAGTTCCAGGTATGTCAGCGCCAGAGCCTTCACCTCGGAAGACGCCTCCCCGGCCACGACATCAATAATCTGTTCGCCAAAATAGTGAATAACCGCCGCCAGCACGATGGCAAAAAGCGTCATGATCACCAGTGACTGTCTCGCGGCGGCCCTGGCGCGACGACGATCGCGTTTTCCCAGGCTAAACGCCACAACCACGGTCGTCCCCAGATCGATAGCAGCAAAAAACGCCATAATGACCATGTTGAAGCTATCGGCAAGCCCTACCCCGGCCATCGCCTCTTTACCCAACCAACTGACCAGAAAGGTGCTCAGCACCCCCATTAGCAGTACGCAGGTATTTTCCAGAAAGATAGGCATGGCAAGCGGGGTGATTTCACGCCAGAAAAGAACCTTGTAACTCTTACGTTTGGCATACCAGGGCGTACGGGAGACGGCCTGGCGTAAGGCTGCGGAGACGTTCAAAGTGGACCTTAATGAAGAAAGTTGAAACCTCATTTCAAATAATGAGGGAGAATCCAAAAAGCTGCAAAGTTTTTTCCCTGTAAAATGTCTGCAATTGCAACAAACTGTTGAGAGAAGCAGCAATTGAACCGCCACCAGGGAAATGAGGTTTGACAAAAGATTTTTCGCCGCTAAGATAAGCCTCCACAACGATTCCTCTGTAGTTCAGTCGGTAGAACGGCGGACTGTTAATCCGTATGTCACTGGTTCGAGTCCAGTCAGAGGAGCCAGATTCTTGTTTCTATGCGTCTCAGCATGTCTCAATAGTGTTTTGATTCAGAGAGTTAGTATAGAAATCCTTCTCGATGCATATCTATTTATCTCTCCGCATCGGGAAAATTTGGTGGTCTGATTTGGGGTCATTTCAGTTCGATAATGGAGTGACCACCATATGTCCCTGTCCGACGCGAAAATCCGCAGTATCAAGCCTTCTGGTAAACCCTTTAAACTGACTGATTCACACGGTCTGTATCTGCTTGTCAATCCGGGCGGTTCACGCCTCTGGTATCTCAAATATTGCTTCAACCGAAAAGAATCCCGTATCGCATTAGGTGCCTGTCCGCAGGTTTCACTTTCCGACGCCCGCCAGCAGCGCGACGGTATCCGTAAGCTGCTGGCGCAGAATATCAATCCGCACACTGAAAAAGCCGCCGCGTCACCGGAAAAATGCTTTGAGGCCGTTGCGGTGGCATGGCACAAAACCAACAAAAAGTGGTCGGCTGACTATGCAGAGCGCATCCTTGCCAGTATGAAAAATCATATCTTTCCGGCAATCGGTCATCAGCCCGTTACCATGCTGAAAACGCAGCATTTCACGGCGTTACTGAAAGTTATCGAGGATAAAGGCTTTCTAGAAGTCGCGTCCCGTACCCGGCAGCAACTCTGCAACATCATGCGTTACGCCGTTCAGCAGGGACTGACTGAAAACAATCCGGCACTGCATCTGGAAGGCGTTACCGCGCCGCCGGTTAAAAATCATTATCCAGCCCTGCCGCTGGAGCGGTTGCCCGAATTGTTTGAACGCATTGGCGACTATCAGCAGGAACGGCAGCTTACGAGACTGGCGGTGGCGCTGACTCTGCATCTGTTTATCCGTTCCAGCGAACTGCGCTTTGCCCGCTGGAACGAGATAGATTTCAGACACAAAGTCTGGACCATCCCCGCCACACGGGAAACGATTGAGAAAGTCCGCTTCTCTGGTCGTGGCGCAAAAATGCGTACTCCACATATAGTGCCGCTTTCCCGACAGGCTATCGCCATTCTCAAGCAGATACACGAAATTTCCGGCCATCTGGAACTGGTGTTTCCCGGCGACGACAATCGGAAAGATAATGGTTTTGACATTATCAAATTATATTTATGATGGCGGACCGATTATCCACACGTATTAATTGATTGAAAAATATACATTAATTTACGACATTTTATTTGAATAGAGATCTTCGTCAAAAAATATCGATTAAAAAGCCTCTCTAATATTTCATGTTGCTTATTAGTCTACCGTTCCTGTTCTGGTATTCAATGGCAGTATTGTCACGTATAAGAAGGGAATTTTATGTCACTAAAAGGCCTGCGTTTTACGCTGGATGTGGACGGATTAACGCAGACGGCAACCGCTGTCGTCAGCTTCACTCTCCACCAGAGTCTCTCCACGCCCTTTTTACTCAGTGTCGATATTGCCAGCAGTCTGCCTGACCTCACCGCCGTCAGTTTCCTCGAAAAAAACGCCACCCTGACCATCTGGCTGGGTGATATCCCGCAGCGCCACCTTCACGGCATCATTACGGGCATGGAAACCGGGGAAAACAACAACTGGCAGATGAATTACACCCTGACCCTTTCTCCCCCGCTCTGGCGCTGTGGCCTGCGCCAGAACTTCCGCATCTTTCAGCAGCAGGATATTCAGGCCATTTCCGCCACCCTGCTCACTGAAAACGGCGTCACCGGATGGGTGCCTTCCTTTTATGAGCCTCACCCGGCGCGGGAGTTCTGCGTTCAGTATGGGGAAACCGACCTCGGCTTTCTCACCCGGCTGTGGGCTGAAGAGGGCATTTTCTTCTTTGACTGGTTCCACCCTGTGGGGCCGGAACAAAAACTGGTGCTCTGTGATGACGTCGCCGGTGTCTCCACCCTCGGCTCCCTGCCCTTTAACCCGAATACCCGCGAAATCTCCACGGAATGCATCAGCGAGTTCCACTACCGGGCGCAGGTGCGTCCTTCATCGGTGGAAAACCAGGATTACACCTTTAAAACACCCGGATGGCCCGGCTGGTTCAGCCACCAGGCCACGAACCTGAACGGCCAGCGCACGCAGTATGAAATCTTCGACTGGCCGGGACGCTTCAAGGACGAGCAGCACGGTCAGGCTTTCGCCCGCTACCAGGCTGAAGGCCACCGGCATGATGCTGAAACCGCAGCCTGTGTGAGCAACTCCCCGAAACTGTGGCCCGGAAAACGTTTCACCCTCACCGGCCACCCTTCATCCACACTGAACCGGGAGTGGCAGGTGACAG
>NZ_JAOWGE010000027.1:0-289091 GCF_030333295.1 Citrobacter sp. CK198
TAGACTGGCCCCATGAATCTCCAGACAGTTGGTATCACTTAAATTAGTGATAGTCTTAATACTAGTTTTAGACTAGTCGTTGGAGTCCGAATGATTGATGTTCTAGGTCCAGAGAAGCGCAGACGGCGCAGCGTTCAGGAAAAAATCGCCATTGTTCAGCAGAGCTTTGAGCCCGGAATGACCGTGTCGCTGGTCGCCCGTCAGCATGGCGTTGCTGCCAGTCAGCTGTTCCTGTGGCGTAAGCAATATCAGGAAGGCAGTCTCACTGCGGTTGCCGCGGGTGAACAGGTTGTACCCGCGTCGGAGCTGGCATCTGCAATGAAGCAAATTAAAGAGTTACAGCGCCTGCTGGGCAAAAAAACCATGGAAAACGAGCTGCTGAAAGAAGCCGTTGAATATGGCCGACAAAAAAAGTGGATAGCGCACGTGCCCTTGTTGCCGGAGGATGGCGAATAAGCCTTGTCAGTCGTTGCCTCCGGGTCTCACGTGCGCAACTGCATGCCATGGCCCGTCGGTCGAAGGGCTGGCAGGATCGTCGGTGCAAGCGCAAGCCTGATGATACTGAAGCGCTGGCTCGTATCCATACCGTTATCGACGATCTGCCCACCTATGGTTATCGTCGTGTATGGGCACTGCTGCGCAGACAATCAGAAACTGACGACATGGCGGTGATCAATGCCAAACGCGTATACCGCATCATGCGTCAGAATGCGCTGCTGCTTGAGCGTAAACCGGCAATACCGCCCTCGAAGCGGGCGCATAGAGGGAAAGTGGCCGTTGGAGAAAGTAACCAGCGGTGGTGCTCCGACGGCTTCGAGTTCAGCTGTGATAACGGTGAAAAACTGCGGGTCACGTTCGCACTGGACTGTTGCGATCGCGAGGCACTTCACTGGGCGGCAAGTACCGGTGGATATGACAGTGAAACCGTGCAGGACGTCATGCTGGGTGCAGTAGAGCGTCGCTTCGGTAACAGGCTGCCGACATCCCCCGTTGAGTGGCTGACAGACAACGGTTCAGCCTACCGTTCTCATCAGACGCGTCAGTTCGCCAGAATGGTAGGACTGGAGCCAAAACATACGGCGGTACGTAGTCCAGAAAGCAACGGAATGGCGGAGAGCTTCGTGAAAACGATGAAGCGCGACTACATCAGCATCATGCCAAAACCTGACGGGTTAACAGCGGCAAAGAACCTTGCGGAGGCCTTCGAACATTACAACGAATGGCATCCGCACAGTGCACTGGGATATCGTTCGCCACGGGAATATCTGCGGCGGCGAACCAGTAATGGGTAAAGCGATAAAAAGTGTCTGGAAATATAGGGGCCAATCCATGGACGCCATCCATAACCGTGATATTAAGGTGCATTATCAGCCGATTATTTCGCTGAGTAGCGGGAAGATAGCAGGAGCGGAAGCACTGGCTCGCTGGCCGCAAACCGACGGCAGCTACCTTTCGCCAGAAATATTTATTCCCCTCGCAGAACAAACGGGGCTTTCCGAACCGCTCACCCACCTGATTTTAGAGACCGTTTTTGAGGAGATGGGAACATGGCTGCGACAACACCCTGAGCAGCACATTTCTATCAATATTGAGGCAACGACCCTTGCGTCAGAGAAACTTCCGGTACATCTCAGCCAGTTGCTTAACCGGAGTCAGGTTTCACCGTCGCAAATCGCGCTGGAGTTGACCGAGCGTGAGTTTGCCGATCCCAAAACCAGCGCGCCAGTCATTGCCAGATACCGCAAAGCTGGTCACGCGATTTATCTTGATGACTTTGGCACTGGCTATTCCAGTCTTTGCTACTTACAGAATCTGGACGTGGATATTCTGAAGATCGACAAGTCCTTTGTTGATGCGCTGGCCTACAAAAATGTGACGCCGCATATTATTGAAATGGCGAAAACGCTGAAGCTGAAAATGGTGGCGGAAGGTATTGAAACGACGCATCAGGAGGACTGGTTACGCCAGCACGGCGTGCAGTATGGTCAGGGATGGCTTTACAGCAAAGCGCTGCCCGCCGCAGAATTTATTTTGTGGGCGGAAAAACGGATTTAGAATGGGGATGGCTGGCGGCACGCCGCACAGCCTGTCGCTTCAGTCATCCAGAATGGGAGAGAATCCGCCGTAAATCATGCGCTTGCCATCAAAAGGCATGGCATCGCCAAACTCTTTCATTCGTGGGTCTGACATCATTTTCTGATTCGCCGCGTCGCGAACCTCTTTCGAAGGGTATTCAATCCAGCTAAACACCACCTCTTCGTGATCTTCCGCTTTCACCGCCATGCGAAAGTCGGTCAATTTGCCGTCCGGCACATCATCAGCCCAACACTCAACGACGCGTAACGCCCCAAACTCTTTAAAGAGAGGAGCCGCTTTTGCCGCCATTTCCCGATACGCCTCCTTGTTTTCAGCAGGTACGGCAACCACAAAACCATCAACATACTTCATGAGAAAAACCTCCGAAGCGTACTGCGCGGCAAGCCAATTCTGGCCGCGTCAGTCGTTGTTAAGTCTAGTCGCCATCGCGTTACTCTGCTGTGGGCGAATGACGAACCCGAATGCGGGCCCGGGGCTGATAGCGAAACCACGGCAAGCAGATCTGAATCAGCGGCCCGATAGCCAGCGCATACAATACCGTACCGACGCCCAGCGTCCCCCCCAGCAACCAGCCGCTCAGCAATACCGAAACTTCAATCGCCGTACGGATGGCGCGTACCGACCAACCGGTGCGCGCGTGAATCCCGGTCATCAGGCCATCTCGCGGGCCTGCGCCGAAACCGGCCCCAATATACATGCTGGTCGCCAGCGCGTTGACCACTACAGCGGAGATCAACAGAACACTGCGGACCAGCAACGACTCAAAAGCGGGCAGTACGGCCAGCGCAACATCCGCCGCCAGCCCAATAACGATCACGTTGCTGATGGTACCAAGACCCGGTCGTTGGCGCAGCGGAATCCACAGTAATAACACCAGCACGCCAACGGCGATAATCACCATGCCAATGTTCATTGACAGCAAATTCGCCACGCCAAGGTGGAAAACGTTCCACGGATCGGCCCCTAAGTCCGCACGCACAAACATTGCAGTCGATACGCCATAAAGAGCCAGACCGGTATACAGTTGAATCAGACGACGCAGCATTCTTCCATTCTCCCCGTTCAGATACCTTTCATCTTCACCGCAATTGGCACTATGATTAATGTCCAGTTTTAAAAAAGTGGACTGCTATGTCATCACGCCGCTATGGAAGCCAGTCTCTTCAGCGCCTGCTTGGGCACTGGCAGGAGACTCCCTCACGTACTCCTGTCTGGCGTCAGCTGGCGGAGGCCCTGCGTCTGCTGATTCTTGATGGCCGACTGGCGCTCGATAGCCGACTGCCCGGCGAACGCGAACTGGCCGCCGTATTGAAGATCAGCCGAACCACCGTCGCCAGCGCAATGGCGCAACTTCGGGAAGAAGGTTATCTGGAAAGCCGTCAGGGTAGCGGCTCGCGGGTGATCTTACCGGATGCCATTCACCCTGTGCCCACGCGCGGTGGAGCCAATATGGCATTGGATCTCTCTACCGCCGCGCTCAGCGCAGGCCCTGAAATTCACCAGGCTTACCAGCAGGCGCTTTGCGCAATGCCGCAGCATCTGCTGAGTTCCGGGTATCTGCCGCAAGGCCTGCTCTCTTTACGTGAATCTATCGCCCGGCACTATTGCGAGCGCGGCTTGCCAACCCGCCCTGATGAAATCATGGTGGTCAATGGCGCCGTGAGCGGGCTGGCGCTGCTCCTGCGACTCCTGACGGGCCCGGGCGATCGCGTGGTGGTGGATCACCCGACCTACCCGCTCGCAATCGCCGCGATTCAGGGAGCCTCCTGTCGCCCCGTTGGCGTCTCATTGCCCGAACAGGGTTGGGACACCGCCGGTCTGATGGCGACCATTGCGCAAACCGCGCCGAGAATGGCTTATCTGATGCCGGATTTCCATAATCCCACCGGGCGCTGTATGGATGCCGCCACGCGGCAAGCGGTCGCGGATATTGCCGCCAGAACGCATACCACGCTGGTTGTGGACGAGACGATGGTTAATTTGTGGTACGACGCCCCGCCGCCGCCCCCACTCGCGCATTACAACGCCAACGCGCCGATTATTATGCTGGGATCGGCAGGAAAAAGTTTCTGGGGCGGGTTACGTCTGGGGTGGGTTCGCGCCTCATCACGGACAATCGCCGCGCTGGTACAAACCCGGGATACGTTTGATTTAGGATCGCCGGTACTGGAGCAGTTAGCGACCGGCTGGCTGCTTGATAATGCCGCCAGCTTTCTTCCTGACAGACGGCAGTTGCTGTCCCAACGACGCGACCTGTGTTGTGAACTGATGCACGCGCATTTTCCTGAATGGCGCTTCAGGCAGCCGCAGGGCGGGCTCTCTTTTTGGGTGGAGTTACCCGACACGCTGGCCACGCTCTTTGCAACGCGCGCCGAAAGCGAAGGGATTCAACTGGGCACCGGTACGCGTTTTGGTCTCGCGGGTGCGTTTGATCGTTTCTTACGTATGCCGTTCACCCTGCCGGATGAAACACTGCGATCGGCTTTTCAGACATTACAGCCGATATGGGACAACCTGCGCTCACAAAACAGCGCAGGGAAAATACGCAAAATTATCTAATATGGCCTGTCATCGTCGTTTTATTGCTGGCGTGGGACGGGGAAACCTTTCAGGGAAATAATGAAGTTCTCGCCGTCTTTCTTTATTTTTGCCCCGGCATCGCACCAGTCGGAGGCAATACGAAAGAATTCATCACTACCAACATTCCAGTTAAGACGAACATGCTTCACATAGCCGGAACGCAGTAATTCGCAGGCTTCGCCATAATTACTGGCGATTGAGAGTTGTTGTTTCATTTTTTCTTCTTGAGTAATCTGCGTAATGCTTTGATTTCTTTAGGAGTAAGCGGCTCATCCACGGATTCTTCCGTATGCTGACTGTCGATATCACTCGCCGAGACTCCCGCCTCTTCTGCGGCCTCAAATGCAATCAGCAGCAGTTTTTCTGTGGTGATACTTAAGTTCTCATTATTTGCTTCGGCATAATGGCGAAGCTTCTCTTTTAACGTCTCATCTATTTTGACATTTAGTACGGCAGTAGCCATCGTAAAGAGTCCTTGTAAACAGGCAAAACACGTCGTGTGCGACACAGCTATCGTCACCGCGTGAATATCAGGGCACAAACTGATTAATAACGTCCCGATAACACTCTGCCAGCATTTGATGACAAAATAATGACGTTAATATGACAAGAGGAGGAAAATGAAGAGGTTGCCGGACGGCAGAATTGGTGGGGCCCTGCCAGTCAACTATAAACCTTATTTTTCAATGCAATGGAGGCAAGTGGAACACATTATTTGTACCACCTGAAATGAGAATGAGCAAGCAGGTTTACCGCCAGCAACTTCTCCTTCCATTCATTGCGCAACAGTCCATCTCTGTCACGCAATACCATCACCCGCCTGTGCTGCTCTGACCGCTTAACGCTGATAACGTGAGCGATTGCATAAAGCTCGCCTGACTTGCTTTAGCCATGAAATCGACATAATCCGCAAGTCTGCTCGAATCGCTGGCAATAGTGAGCGGTACGGATGCTTCAAGATTCAAATTGAATGTAGGATTCACCGTGTATACTGGCGCATTACCACCAACCCCCAACCAATCCATGATCGCAGGATCAACGCTTCGAGTATCAAACCCCGTCTTATCCTGAATCCAATCCGCCGTAGCATTAGCAGAACCGTCCACAGCACCATCATAGAGAGCCAGGGCCGCTGGCTTATCTTTGTCAGCAAACCAATCAGGGAAACGAGAGACAATGCAGATCAAGCAATCCCAGGAGTGCAAATACACCAGGTCTTTCGAGGAAGATTAGCCCCCTTAACTGGTTGTTACGAAATGTAGTTTTACTTAAGTCTAATACTTGTTGTGCATGTAGTTATTGCTTGTAAAATGACCTCCGTGGTTATTTCCACATCTAAAATAGTGAGTTGCGCGGTATAACATCTACGGAGCACCACTTTAAACAGTGAATTTCGCTTTCCCTACAAAAGCTAAACAGCCCTACCTCTGCAACGGTCACAAACGAGGAAAACCTAAAAAAATCAACTGTCATATAAGGATGTATTATGCCTGAAGCGGCAAGGAAAGGAGACATAGCAAAGGGCCACGGGTGTTTTCCTGATACCCCGATTATCGAAGGCAGTCCGAATGTTTTTATCAACGGTCAGCCTGCCGCCCGAGTTGGCGATGCGGCTGCACCACATACTTGCACCTGCGGAAATGGTTGTGGAACCCACTCCCGCTCCATAGCCGAAGGATCTGCCACTGTATTCATCAATGGCAAGCCAGCGGTCAGTGTGGGGTGCGGCATTAGCTGTGGCGGGGTGGTTATCTCCGGCAGCGGTAATGTCACCATCGGGAATGCGACATTTAAGTCCCCGGTACATGAGTGCGGCAAGCGAGCGGCACTGCAACGTTCACCGTTACTGGGCCTATCCCCGATGCTCAGTGGTGATATACCTGAGCCAGAACAACACGCACGGGCAGCTAAAAAGAAACGTACTGGCGTTGATGCTGGTTTCTGCGTAGTTCCTGAACAATCGACAACCGAATCTTTCGGAAGCATCCTGTTTGCTGGCGGTCAGCCGGAAGGAACACGCGAACTTTACCGCTCATTGAATGGTGCAGGTAAGGAATACAAGGCAGGTTCTATTCTGCTGCTGGTTGATCCTGATAAGCAGGACGACGAACAGATCGCCCACATGAAAGCCGCGAAAGCGCGAGTCGATGCGGCGTTAGAACCGCTGACAATCCAGGAAGCTAACTTCCTGCATAAACATTACGCTACCATAGCCAACTTCTCTAATATTGCCGATAAAGGTATTGGCCTTGCAGCCGATCCGGTTGGGAAGTATTTTGAGAATATTGAAAAGATTCTCAAAGAGATCCAAGAAACTTACAAAAATACGTACATGACACGAGGTGCATTAATTGGTGAACAGTTTTATGTGAGGCGTACTCAGTTATTCAAAGAGCTTGAACGTGTGCTAAAAGTTGGCTTCCTAAATAAGTTCATGAATTTTGGTAAGTATACGAAAATAAAAAATGTGCTTGGTTTATCTACCAGTTCAATCACTCATAAATGGAATGAGACAGGGATCAGTGATATTGAAGGTTACGCAACGCATATCGAGCGAGCAGCTAAATATACCAAGGTGATGAGTTATACTGGTTACGTTGGAATAGCGTTTAGTGCGGTTCACTCAATCAATGAGATAAATGAGGCTTGCTCAACTGGTCGTGAAGCTGAATGTACTAAGAAAAAATATACTGAGATCGGTAGTTTCACTGGAGGTCTTGCTGGAGGATATGCAGGAGGCGCAATAGGTATGGGGTTATGTACTCTCATCTTAGGTGGCGCAACAGTAGAAGTTGGTGGGGCTGGTGCATTAGCTTGTGGCGTAATACTGGGTACAGGTGGAGGCTATTGGTTAGGTCAAGAAGGAGCTGATTTAGGCCAAAGTTTCGGCGATTCTATATATGAATCCGTAGGTAAATAACATGCATACTCTTTTTATGTTATTAACGCCAGTAGGAATACTGGTTATTTTTATGTCATTCATGTATTCGACATTGAAAAATAATCAGCATAAAATATTATGCGCAGATTTCTATAAAGAATACGGATATTATCCTGATGACATTTCTGCATATGAAAGAGGTGGTTTATTATTAACATTTCAGAAAGATATTCATTTTTTATTAGCTTTGTTATTCAAAGAGAATAGTTTTTTTGTTCGAAACATAAACAAAGATTTGTATAAGTTCATTCGTGAACAGCCAAAACAAAAAACATCCTGGATAAAAATCAAGTTTTTTCTCCTGATCTCTGGTGCTCTTATTTTAATAGCAGACTATGCCATTTTTTCCCTGTTTATAAAAAACGCACATTGATCTTTATTAGCCAGCGTTAATGCTGGCTCCCACTTGATACAGGGCTCAAAGAGTTTCTATCACTTCAACCAACCGCGAGGCATCAACGCCCTTCCCGTATCGGTTGTACGTGATCGTGGCATTCGAGTATCCGAGCACCTGGGACGCAAACTGCTCTGAGAATCCCGGCGGTTTAAATGTGGTGGCTGCATAGTGTCGCAACGAATGGTATTCAGGTAAACCATGCCTGCCCCGGAACCGTGTGAACCAGCGGCTGAAGTAGTGACCATAACTGCCAAGGTGCAAGGTTAGCTCAGGGAATAAATGCCCTTTTCTGTCTTCGATGAAATCAAGCAGACCAAGCGTCAGCAGTTTCGAATGGATCGGAACGAACCGCCGCGAACTGTCCGTTTTAAGCGTCTGATTAGGGTTCAAGTTATCAACACGAAAGCACCAGATTCCGTCTACCTTCATCACGTCATTGTGGTAAAGCTGGCAGATTTCATTCTGCCTCATGCCAGAATAGCGACCGATTAAAATGATCCAGCGTTTCCAGTCTCTCACACTATGTAAAGCAATGTGCAATCGTTTCAGATCGTCGAGTGTATACGCAAGAAGGCGATCCATTGGTGATGTGGTTTCCTTCACTCCCATTCCTTCAAATGGGTTTCGAATATCTTCATCAGTACGAGTAGCAAGCCATTTGAAAAATGCTGAGTTCTTCTTGATGTAACGATTCCTGGTAGATGCAGATCCTTCAAGACCATCAACAAACGCCGCCGCGCTTCTCTTGCTGAAAGGCTCCGTTGTGGAATTCAAATATGCACTCACGCACCTGTTGATCGTCAGTATTTCACGCACACCAACAGATCCCGCTTTGCTTTTCGTATACTTATCAAGTTCACTCTTCAAGCTCTTGAAAGGCTTTTTCTGTTGTGGTTGTTGGAAGGAAGCAGACGGGGTTGCAGTGTGTGCCGGGATGGACTGCGGAACACAGTGGAAAGGCTGCGAGGTGAAATATTTCTCCACACGGAGCAAGGCTTCACGCCTGGAACGTGTACGAAGAGAAATGCGAATTGCACGGCGTTTCCGAGGTGTCAGGTAGACCCTGCGGTAGTACCAGATCCCGTGACGGGAAAGCATAAGATGCGACATTGATTAGCGTCCTAAGTGATACATAAAAGTTGTATCACCGCCGTTTCAATGCACGAAAAAAAGAGGGTTACATGATGGATATCATGCACTTAGCAGAATTGGGTGGGGGCCCTGCCAGCTACATCCCGGCACACACGTCATCTGCTCTGGCTGCTTCCTTCCGGACCTGACCTGGTAAACAGAGTAGCGTTGCGGGAGAACCAACAGAGCCCCCATTGAGAGCGTTGTTAACCAACGCGCAGGCGCATTATCACTGCTGGCCCCTGTAAATGCAACCCATCCAACATCGGATGCTGTTTTCTTGCGCAATGAGACTTCACTCCCCGGCGGTTCACGATTATGCTGGGAGATTATCGCAGGAATGAATGATGGACAGACAAGACACTTTCCCCCAACGCGTCTGGCAAATCGTGGCCTCAATCCCCGAAGGGTTTGTCACGACTTATGGCGACGTCGCCCGCCTCGCCGGTTCACCTCGTGCCGCGCGTCAGGTCGGCGGCGTATTAAAACGATTGCCGGAAGGCAGCACCCTCCCCTGGCATCGGGTCGTGAATCGTCATGGCGCCATCTCCCTGACCGGGCCAGACCTGCAACGCCAACGTCAGGCGTTACTGTCAGAAGGCGTGGTGGTCTCGGGGAGTGGGCAAATCGATATGCAACGATATCGCTGGATTTATTAACCCTCTCCGGCCGGAGAGGGTTGTCCTGTGAGAGCTTAGTACTGTGTCGGCGCCGGTACGGCGGAAGACGGGTTCACCTGCGTCGGTGACGTTGACGGTACGGTTGTCGCTGCGCCGCCGCTGGCCTGAACAGGCACTGCCGTTTGCTGAACCGGCACCAGCGTCAGATCCGCTTTCGTGCCGCCCTGATTAATGACTGGCTGTACGGTATCGGTGATAAAGACCAGTTTGTCATTAATCGTCACGGCGGCGCTCAACAGAATCCGCGCATTTGGCTGGATGTCAGCCGGGTTAAACGGCAGTACAAAGCTAAATGGCGACTGTTTCCCCTCGGTGCGCACCGCTTTCTGCGACAGCACTTTCGACGGCGCATCCGCCAGTGAGGCATCAGACAGCGTCACGGTCAGTACGGCATCCGGTGGCAGGGCCACTTTCTGACGGATCCAGACAGTACCGGAGACATTAGGTTGCTGAATAGTTGACTGTGTAGCCACGCCAGAAGTATTTGGGTCAGGCGCAGGCGTCTGGATATCTGCGCTTCTGTCTGCGCAGGCTGCCAGAGCAACCGCAACCGCTAAACCACTTACCATGTGCACGAGTTTCATTAAATTCTCCTTATCATCAATGCATCAGCGGGAGGTGCTTTACCCGCCGGAAGAGTGGTTAACAAAGACATAACGTGACTAAGTGTGGCATATCTCACTTATTTTTGCCTGGAATTAGTCCGTAATTCAGACTATTGCACCCATCGGACCACTTTCAAAATTGCGTTATACTCTGCCTACCTCGCTTCGGCGCCGTTGTTACCTGGAGAGCACGTATGAGTCAGGCACTGAATAATTTGCTGTCATTGTTAGATCTGGAAAAAATTGAAGAAGGACTCTTTCGGGGCCAAAGTGAAGACTTAGGATTACGTCAGGTTTTTGGTGGTCAGGTGGTCGGTCAGGCGCTGTATGCCGCCAAAGAGACCGTACCTGAACAACGTCTGGTTCACTCTTTTCACAGCTACTTTCTGCGCCCCGGCGACAGCCTGAAGCCCATTATTTACGATGTGGAAGTTCTGCGCGACGGCAACAGTTTCAGCGCGCGTCGCGTCGCCGCCATCCAGAACGGGAAGCCTATTTTCTATATGACAGCCTCCTTCCAGGCGCCGGAAGAGGGATTTGAGCATCAGAAAACCATGCCGGACGCCCCTGCGCCGGAAACGCTGCAATCGGAGACGGAGATCGCCCGCTCATTGGCGCATCTGCTGCCGCCCGTGCTGAAAGAGAAATTTATCAGCGACCGCCCGCTGGAGATCCGCCCGATAGAGTTCCACAACCCGTTAAAAGGCCACGTTGCGAACCCGACGCGCCAGGTCTGGATCCGCGCCAACGGTACGATACCGGATGATATCCGCATTCATCAGTATCTGCTGGGTTATGCTTCCGATCTGAATTTCCTGCCCGTCGCGCTGCAACCCTACGGCATCGGCTTTCTGGAGAAAGGTCTGCAAATTGCCACGATCGACCATTCAATGTGGTTCCATCGTCCTTTCAACATGAACGAATGGTTGCTGTACAGCGTAGAGAGCACCTCGGCTTCCAGCGCCCGTGGTTTTGTTCGTGGGGAGTTTTACACGCGGGATGGCGTGATGGTCGCATCGACCGTTCAGGAAGGCGTGATGCGCAATCGCAATTGAAAATGGCCGAATGGCGACGCAAAAGCGTCGCCTCCGGCCTGTTGATAATCAGGCGTTATACGCATTCTCGCCGTGGCTGTTGACGTCCAGACCTTCGCGCTCCTGCTCTTCCGGTACGCGCAGCCCAACGGTGATATCTGCCAGTTTGTAGCCGATAAACGCCACTACGCCAGACCAGACGATGGTGATAGCGATACTCTCCAGCTGTACCAGCAGCTGATGCCCCATCGTCACGCCTTCGGCAAACCCTACACCGCCGAGGGTGGTGGATGCAAAGATCCCGGTCAGGATACACCCAACGATGCCGCAAACGCCGTGGATGCCAAACACATCGCAAGGATCGTCCACACGCAGCAGACGTTTAAGCATCGTCACGCCCCACAGACCCGCCAGCCCCGCAACGACACCGAGAATCAACGCGCCGCCGACGCCAATGTAACCACAGGCTGGCGTTATGCCGACCAGTCCCGCGATAGCGCCGGAGCAGGCGCCCAGCAAAGACGGTTTACCGCGCAGCGCCCACTCGCCGAAAATCCACCCCAGAATAGCGGCAGCCGTTGCCACCACGGTGTTAACAAAGGCCAGTGCAGCAATCTCGTTCGCCATCCCTGCCGACCCGGCGTTAAAACCAAACCAGCCGATATAGAGGATCGCGGTGCCGGTGAAAACCATCGGCAGGTTATGGGGTTTGAACGCCTCTTTACCAAAGCCGACACGCTTGCCAATCAGATAAGCCCCCACCAGACCAGCAATCGCCGCATTGATATGCACGACCGTACCGCCCGCAAAATCCAGCGCGCCGTGAGAAGCCAGCAAACCGCCGCCCCAGACCATATGCGCAATCGGGATATAGGAGAGCGTCAGCCACACCACCACGAAAATCAGTACCGCAGAGAAGCGGATACGTTCAGCCAGCGCCCCCACGATCAGCCCGACGGTAATGCAGGCGAAAGAGCCCTGGAAAGCAACGTGAATATACTGGTAGAAACTGCCCATCACTGCCGTGAGCTCAATATTTTTCAGCATCACCCAGTTGAAGTCGCCAAAGAAGTTGTTCCCCTCGCCAAAGGCCAGCGAATAACCGTAAACAACCCATAAAATACAGACCAGCGCGAAGGTGACGGCAACCTGCGTCAACATCGACAGCACGTTCTTTCCACGGATCAATCCGCCATAGAACAGAGCAATGCCCGGAATGGTCATGAACAGCACCAGCGCGGTGCAAATCATCATAAAGGCATTGTCGGCTTTATCCACAACCGCCGGAGCCGCCATTGCCAGACCTGGAAGCAAAGCCAGTGAAGCAAGGCCAGTTTTCATCGTTGCTATCTTCATCTTTTCGTTCCCTATCACTGTGTGCCAGGAGTTACAGTGCCGCTTCGTCGGCTTCGCCGGTACGAATACGAATGACACGTTGCAGCTCAGCGACAAAAATTTTGCCGTCGCCAATTTTTCCGGTGTAGGCCGCCTTGCTGATGACCTCAATGACTTCATCAAGCTGGTCGTCGGCAATCGCCACATCAATCTTCACTTTGGGCAGGAAGTTGACGCTGTATTCCGCACCGCGGTACAGCTCGGCATGGCCTTTCTGACGCCCGAAGCCTTTCACTTCGGTGACTGTCAGCCCTTGAATACCAATCGAAGACAGTGCTTCACGGACGTCTTCCAGTTTGAACGGTTTGATTACCACGGTAACCAGCTTCATAGATCCCCTCCTGTCAGAATTCGATAATGTCTGCCGCTTCACGACAGGGATATTGCAAGGGGTGTGCCAGAAATGAAAAACGCGGGATAATTCAGGCTTGTAGGGTGCGGCTGGGGAAGGAAAAGAAAAAACGCACTATAACGGTGCATGGTACGTTACATTTTTGCACCAGATTGTTGATTGCCGGTTGGCGGCGTAAGCACCTTATCCGGCCTACAAGAGCACATTGTCCGTAGGCCTGATAAGCGCAGCGCCATCAGGCGCTGAGCGATTCCTCACGCGCGCTGGCCGCCAGCTCTTCACCGGCAAGCTGTAGTTGGTACATCTGCCAGTAACGCCCTTGCGCTTCGAGCAGTTGTTGATGCGTACCGCGCTCGACCGCCTGCCCGCGATGCAGCACCAGAATGGTGTCCGCATCGACAATGGTTGACAGGCGGTGTGCAATCACCACCAGCGTGGTGTGTTCACGCACTGCCGCCAGCGCTTGCTGAATCGCCTGCTCAGTACCGGAGTCAATGCTGGCGGTGGCTTCATCCAGAATCAGAACCTGCGGCGTATCAACCAGCACCCGCGCCAGCGCCAGCAGTTGTTTCTGCCCGACGGACAGATTATTGCCCTGCTCGCCCAGCCGGGTGTGGATACCCTCGCTCAGACTACGCGCCAGCTCCGCCAGTTGCACGGTTTCCAGCGCCTGCCAGACCTGTTCCTCAGAAATATCGCGCCCCAGCGTGACGTTTGCCAGGAACGTATCCGCCATCACCACCGGGTCCTGCTGCACCATCGCGACTCCCTGACGTAAAACCCCGTGGCTCAACGTTGACAGCGAACGGTCGTCAAGGCGAATGTCTCCCTGTGTAAGCGGGTAATACCCCATCAGCAGGCTGGCGAGGGTACTCTTGCCGCTGCCGGTATGCCCGACCAGCGCCACAAAGCTGCTCGACGGAACGGAGAGCGTAATGTTTTGCAGCACCAGATTGTCGTCACGGTAGGCGAAGGAGACGTCATCAACGTCAATCCTGCCCGACTGCAACGGGCGCTCATCCCGACCATAATCCTGGCGTGGGCCGTCCATCAGTTCGAATACGCGCTCCCCCGCCACCGCAGCCTGCTGCAACATCGACTGTTGGGTCGTCAGTTCAATCAATGGCTCGTTCAGACGCCCCAGATAGCTGATAAAGGCGTACAACACCCCGACTTCAATGGTGCCGCGCGAGGTAAAGCTAAACAGCATCAGTAATCCGCAGAGGATCAGCGCGGAAAAAAGGCTGAGCAGCGGGCGCAATAAAAAGCCGTCCAGTCGCAGGGTCTGCATCCGCGCCATATAGTGCGAGCGGCTGGCCTCCCCCATTCTCTCGCCAAACCGCGCCTGCTGGCGGAACTGCTGAATGACGCTCATGCCGTTAATGACTTCATTGAAGCCATCATTGATGTCCGCCAGATATGCCCGCACGCGGCGCACAATCGGCGTGCTATAGCGCTGGTAAATCACCATCACCACCAGCACCGCCGGGAAAATCGCCATCGCGACCAGCGCCATCCGCCAGTCGAGGCTGAACATGGCGACCAGCATCGCGCCAATTAACGCCGCGCTACGCAGCACCGTCGCCACGACCGTAACGTAAAGGTCGCGGATGACTTCCGTATCATTGGTCACGCGAGAGATCAGTTGCCCCACCGGCTGCGTGTCAAAGGCGCTCAGTGGCTGGCGCAAAGCGGCATCCATCACATCGGTACGCAGCTGTTGCACTACGCCGACGGCCGCCTGATTAAACAACAGCGACTGCGCATAATGCAGTCCCGCCGCCAGAAACTGTAAGCCAATGTACGCCGCCACCAGCCCCGCGACCATGCCCAGCGGCAGGTGGCTCTTCGCGACCATATTGTCGATAAAGTAGCTGATAAGTAATGGGCCGCTGACTTCCGCCGCCGCCGCGATCCACAGCATCACCACGGCGATGGCAAGCGGTTTACGCCACGGCGAACCATACGCCAGCAGCCTTTTCAGGGTCGGCCATAACTGTCCAAAACTACGCATCTGCCGTCTCCTCGTTGATTTCAGGAGCGTCAGTCAGCGCCGCCTCCAGTTGCTGATAGCGATACATATCGCGATACCAGCCCGTTTGCAGCACTAATTCATCGTGATCGCCACGCTGGGCGATGTGGCCATGCTGCATCACGATAATCTCGTTGGCTTCCGTCAGAGCGGATAAGCGGTGCGCGCTAATAATCACGGTGCGCCCCTCTCCCCACTGGCGTAAATTATGCAGAATCTGGTGTTCGGTACGGCCATCCACCGCCGACAGCGCATCATCCAGAATCAGGATTTCCGCATTGAGCAGTAACGCGCGCGCAATAGAAATGCGCTGTTTTTGCCCGCCGGACAGCATGACGCCGCGTTCGCCCACTTCAGTGTCATATCCTTGAGGCAGACGCAAAATATCCTCATGCACGCTGGCCAGCCGCGCCACCTGTTCAATCTCTTCCTGCGTCGCGTTTGGGCGCCCCAGCGCGATGTTATTGCCGACCGTGTCGGAGAACAGGAACGGCGTCTGGCTGACGACCGCCAGGCGACTGCGCCAGCTATCAAGCTGCAAGCGCGTCAGCGGAATATCATGAAAACGGATATCCCCCTGCGTAATATCGAAATGGCGCTGAATAAGCGAAAGAAGAGTGCTTTTCCCCGCGCCCGTCGGCCCGCAGATCCCCAGCATCTGCCCTGGCTCAAGCTGGAATTGCACATTTTCCAGCGCCGGATGCGCGGTTTGCGGGTAGCTGAATTCACGAATGGAGACTGTCAGCGCTCCCCGCCCTTCCGGCACCGCCTCCGTTCCGTCGTTGACGACCGGCGCTTCCGCCAGCATCGCGCGGATACGGCTGTACGCTGCGCTACCGCGTTCCACAATGTTAAACATCCAGGCCAGCGCTAACATAGGCCAGATCATCAGCCCGAGGTACATCATAAAGCTGGTCAGTTCCCCAAGCGTCAGCGTACCGTGCACTACCATCCAGCTTCCGCCGCCGATGGCAAGCAGATTAGCCATGCCGATGGCAATATAAATCGTGGGATCAAAACGGGCGTCGATACGTGCTACCCGCATATTTTTCTTCCCGGTATCTTCCGCGTCCGCCGCAAACAGCGACGACTGTCGATCTTCAAGGCCAAAAGCTTTGATCATGCGAATGCTGGTCAGGCTCTCCTGGGTACGATCGTTCAGACTGGAAAACGCCGCCTGCGCCAGTTTGAAGCGGTTATGCAGACGGTCGCCGTAGCGCTTGATCATCAGCGCCATAATCGGCATAGGCAGCAGCGCGAACAGCGTCAGTTGCCAACTGAGCTGCGTTGACATCACGATCAGCACGGCGCAGCCCATCACCAGCGAATCCACCAGCGTGAGCACCCCTTCCCCGGCGGCAAAGACGACACGATCGACGTCGTTAGTCGCGCGCGCCATTAAGTCGCCGGTGCGGTGTCGCAGATAAAATTCCGGGTGCTGGCGACTGAGCTGGCGGTAGTAATCTTCACGCAGTTCAACCGCCAGTTGATAAGAGGCGCCGAACAGCAGCACGCGCCAGACATAGCGCAACAAATAGACGATTACCGCAATCATGGCCATCGTGCCCACCCACATCAATACCTGACCGGTAGTGAAATGTTGCGCAGTGACGCCATCCACAACGATCCCGACCACTTTGGGCGGGATCAGCTGAAGGACAGCGATAATGATAAGCAAGGCCACGGCGCCGAGATAGCGACGCCACTCCCGACGGAAGTACCAGCTTAATTGAGCAAATAATCGCACGCGTTATATCCTGACATGATTTCCGGCAATATTTTCCGGGAGAATTATTCAATAGGCAGAGCGGTTGTGTACTTAATCTGTTCCATCGCAAAGCTCGACGTTACGTCTGACAATCCCGGAACACTGTTCACCAGACGTTTGTAGAAGTCGTCATAACGCTTCATATCTGCTACCTGAACCCGCATCAGATAGTCGTATTCCCCGGCCATACGCCAGAACCCCAACACTTCCGGCATTTCGGTGACCACCGTCACGAAGCGGCTGTACCATTCACTGCTGTGATGCTGGGTTTTGATCAGTACGAACGCCGTTAACCCCAGACCCAATTTCTCTGGGTCCAGCAGCGCGACTTTACCGAGGAGAATGCCGTCGTCTTCCAGACGTTTCAGCCGTTTCCAGCAGGGTGTGGTGGTCAGATTAACGGCATCGGCCAGCGCCTGCAAAGAGAGGGTGCAGTCCTGCTGCAACAAAAGCAGCAGCTTACGGTCAATTTTATCTAACATACCCACCCCACAGAGAAGATTTTTCTCCTTACATTCTATTTTAAAGGTGAAATGGCAACAATTTTTTCCGTGCTTTTCGCTAATCTGGGCACAAAATGACAAATGGAAATTAATGATGAATAGCACCTGGGTTAAAAACGCCATTAATGAAATTAACGCTGACTATCAGCGTTCAGCCGACACGCACCTGATCCGGTTGTCGCTACCGGCGTTTCCGGGCATCCAGATCTACCTGAAGGATGAAAGCACCCATCCGACCGGCAGCCTGAAGCACCGTCTGGCGCGTTCATTGTTCCTGTATGGGTTGTGTAACGGCTGGATTAAAGAAAACACAACCATTATTGAATCCTCCTCCGGTTCAACGGCGGTTTCCGAAGCCTGGTTCGCCCGACTGCTCGGCCTGCCGTTTATTGCGGTAATGCCTTCCTGCACGGCAAAACGCAAAATTGAACAAATTGCGTTTTATGGCGGTCGCTGCCACTTTGTCGAAAGCGCCTGCGAGATTTACGCCGCCTCTGAGCAGCTGGCGCGCGAGCTGAACGGTCACTATATGGATCAGTTCACCTATGCCGAACGCGCCACCGACTGGCGCGGCAATAATAATATCGCCGACAGTATTTTCCATCAGATGCAGCGTGAGCCGAATCCGGTGCCGAAGCATATCGTGATGAGCGCGGGGACAGGCGGCACGTCAGCGACAATTGGCCGCTATATTCGCTGTCATGGGTATGACACGCGCCTGATGGTGGTTGACCCGGAAAACTCGGTCTTCCTGCCCTACTGGCAGGATCGCGACGCCACATTGCGCAGCCCGGTGGGCAGCAAAATTGAGGGGATTGGCCGCCCGCGCGTGGAACCTTCCTTCATCCCGGATGTGGTGGACGAAATGCTGCGCGTACCCGACGCCGCCAGCGTCGCGACCGCGCACTGGCTGGAAACGCAGCTGGGCCGTAAAGTGGGCGCCTCCACCGGCACTAATATGTGGGGAACGTTGCAGATTGCGGCCAGAATGCGCGACGCCGGAGAGACCGGTTCTCTCGTCACGCTGCTGTGTGACAGCGGCGAACGCTATCTCGACACCTATTACAATCCCCAGTGGGTTAACGATCACATTGGCGATTTAGCGCCGTGGCAGGCGGAAATAGCCCAACTGCTGAACGTCCGTTAAGCGGCATAAAAAAAGCCAGGCTTTACGGGCCTGGCTTGCTGGAAAGGATCGCTCATTCGGGGGAATAAGGTAGATGCGGATTATCCAGCCAATGCGTTAAAAAGTGAGAGACCGCCTGATTACGACAATGGCCAATCACTGAAAGATGAGGCAGTTCAGCGATCAGTTGCGGCATCGCGTTGCCCATAATCAAACCACGTCCCACGCTCTCCAGCATTTCGCGATCGTTCATCGCATCGCCAAACGCCATGCATTCCGTCAGCGACAGCCCCAAATGGTCGCTTAATACCGCCAGCGCGGAACCTTTATTACAGCCGAGCGGCAGCACTTCCAGGCAATCCACAGCGGAAAAGCAGAGATTCGCCCGCTCGCCCAGCGCCTCATTCAGTTGAATACGCAGCCGGATCAGATCGTCGTGATCGCCACAGAAACAGATCTTAGTGACCTGGTGGGCCGGGATACGTTTGACATCCACGATCTGATAGTGGAACCCGCTGTAGACATGCGCCTGTAATAGCGCGGGGATCGCGCTCCCCGTAAACCAGCCGTTATCGTTGAATACGTGCATACTGGCCCGGGTATCCCACGCCTGGTGCAATACGCGATCCGCAATGGCGGGGTCCAGATCCTGGCGATGCAGCATATCGCCTTCCTGCGAATGAATGCGCGTCCCGTTGCCGGTTATCAAAAACGCATCCATTGAGATGGCCCCCAGAATATGCCGCATTTCCAGCACATGCCGACCGGTCGCAAACGTCAAAGTGATATCGCGTTCACGCAGGCGCGCCAGCGTTGCAAGGGTCTCATGACCCAGATGGTGGTTTGGCATCAAAAGCGTGCCATCCATATCAAATGCAGCCAGACGAGCCATCTCTTTCTCCACACTGTGACGCAATTAACTTGTGATTGAGTATCACCTGAGATATACGGAAGTAATAGTGAATAGATAAAATGAATTGTTCCGGGTTTCAATGCGACTTCTCAACCGTTTAAAACAATATCAACGTCTCTGGCAGCCCTCGGCCGGAGAACCTCAGTCGGTCACCGTTGGGGAACTGGCGGAGCGCTGTTTTTGTAGCGAACGCCACGTCCGTACGCTACTACGTCAGGCGCAGGAAGCCGGCTGGTTAACATGGGAGGCGCAATCCGGGCGAGGTAAGCGCGGTAAACTGCAATTTCTGGTCACGCCGGAGTCACTGCGCAATACCATGATGGAACAAGCGCTGGAAAAAGGTCAGCAGCTTAATGTGCTGGAGCTGGCACAGCTGGCGCCAGGCGAACTGCGTACCATGCTGCAACCGTTTATGGGCGGTCAGTGGCAAAACGACACGCCGACCCTGCGTATTCCCTACTATCGTCCGCTGGACCCGTTGCATCCGGGATTTCTGCCCGGTCGCGCAGAACAGCATCTTGCGGGACAAATTTTCTCCGGCCTCACCCGCTTTGACAACACCAGCCAGCGCCCATGCGGGGATTTAGCACATCACTGGGATATCTCCGCCGACGGTATGCGCTGGGATTTTTATATTCGCTCTACCCTGCACTGGCATAATGGCGATACGGTAGAAACTGCGCAGCTGCACGCGCGCCTGCTGATGCTGCTTGACCTGCCAGCCCTCAATAAATTGTTTATCAGCGTCAAGCGTATTGAAGTCACCCATCCGCAATGCCTGACGTTCATTCTCCATCGCCCTGATTACTGGCTGGCGCACCGTCTGGCAAGCTACTGTAGCCACCTGGCGCACCCGCATCAGCCGCTGTCAGGCACCGGACCTTTTCGGCTGACGTTATTTACGCCGGAGCTGGTACGCCTGGAAAGCCACGACAATTACCACCTTTGCCACCCGCTGCTAAAGGCGATTGAATACTGGATCACGCCTCAGCTTTTTGACCAGGATTTAGGCACCAGCTGCCGTCATCCGGTACAGATTGCCATTGGCAACCCTGAAGAACTGGCCTCACTTAGCCAGGTGAGCAGCGGTATTAGCCTGGGATTTTGCTACCTGACGCTTAAAAAAGGCTCGAAACTCAGCCTGCAACAGGCGCGTCGCCTGGTAGACATCATTCATCATACGTCGTTATTACAGACGCTGCCGGTAGATGAAAATCTGATCACGCCCAGCAACGCGCTGCTGCCAGGCTGGGTAATGCCGCAATGGAAGGGGCTGGAATCCGTTGAATTACCGAAAAAACTGACGCTGGTCTACCACCTTCCCGTTGAGTTGCACACCATGGCGGAGCAACTCCAGCAATATCTGGCAACGCTCGGCTGTGAATTAACGTTGATTTTCCACAACGCGAAAAACTGGGATAACTGCCCTTCGCTGGCAAAAGCGGATCTCATGATGGGCGACAGGCTGATTGGCGAAGCGCCGGAATATACGCTTGAGCAGTGGCTACGCTGCGATCAACTCTGGCCGCATGTGCTGGATGCCCCTGCTTTCGCCCATCTTCAGGCCACGCTGGATGCCTTACAAACGCAGCCCGGTGAAAACGACCGCTATACTGCGTTACAACAGGTATTCACGAGTCTGATGAATGACGCCACGCTTACGCCGCTTTTTAACTATCACTACCGTATTAGCGCGCCGCCGGGCGTCAATGGCGTTCAACTCAATCCACGCGGCTGGTTTGAGTTTGAGAAAGCATGGCTACCGCCGCCACGCGGTGAAGAAGCTGGTCGCAGCCATCCGCAGGCGCTACCATAGCGTTTTTCGTTTTTGTCAGGATAAGTTATGAAACGTGCCGTCGTTGTATTCAGTGGAGGCCAGGACTCCACAACCTGTCTGGCGCAAGCGCTGCATCAGTATGATGAAGTGCACTGCGTCACCTTTGATTATGGTCAGCGCCATCGCGCTGAGATTGATGTTGCACGTAATCTGGCCTTAAAACTCGGCGCGCGTGCGCATAAGGTGCTGGACGTAACGCTGCTGAGCGAACTGGCGGTCAGTAGCCTGACGCGCGATAACATTCCCGTACCGGACTATAAACCGGATGCCGACGGTATTCCGAATACGTTTGTCCCTGGGCGTAATATTCTGTTTCTGACTCTGGCGGCGATTTACGCTTATCAGGTGAAAGCCGAAGCGGTGATCACCGGCGTTTGCGAGACGGATTTCTCCGGCTACCCGGACTGCCGCGATGAGTTTGTCAAAGCGCTGAATCATGCCGTCACCCTGGGTATGGCGAAGGATATTCGCTTTGAAACCCCGCTGATGTGGATTGATAAAGCCGAAACCTGGGCACTCGCTGATTACTGGGGCAAGCTGGATCTGGTGCGCGAAGAGACGCTGACCTGTTATAACGGCATCAAAGGTGACGGTTGCGGGCAGTGCGCCGCCTGTAATCTGCGCGCCAACGGCCTGAACCATTATCTGGCGGATAAACCGGCAGTGATGGCGGCAATGAAGCAGAAAACAGGGTTAAAGTGATCGTTTTGCCGGATGGCGACATTCACCGTGGTCAATGTCGCCCGCAGGCCTGATAAGCGAAGCGCCATCAAGCAACTTTCCGTTACTTCACCATCTGCTCCAGTTTCTCGCGTAACTCACCTTCCAGCGGCAATGCTTTCTGCGTTTTCAAATCAATACAGACAAAAGTAATCTGCGCGTCCACCACAACCTGCCCTTCCGGCTCAAGCGTAATGACCTGGCTTAAAATGCCGCTCTTCCCGTTTAACTGCTGCACCTGACTGGTGACGGTCAGCAGATCGCTCAGCACGGCGGGGCGACGGTAGTTAATATTAATATTCACCACCACAAAAGCGATGTTGCGGGCCGTCATCCATTGAAAGCTGTCACTGTTTTCCAGCCCATCCCAGCGTGCTTCTTCAAGAAACTCAAGATAGCGGGCATTATTAACGTGCTGATAAACATCAAGGTGATAACCACGGACTTTGATTTGTGTTTGCATAGCGCAATAACCTTACGTTGTTGTTATAGGAACAGAGGCCATAACTGGTATGACCTCATTATCCTGGCAAACTTTTGCCACAGTGCAAGTTATTACAGCGTCAACACCGCCAGATTGCGTTCCACCAGAGAACTCCCCATCCCCGGAACCTGCTTTAAATCATCCACCGTTTTAAACGGCCCATACTCTTCCCGATAGTTGACTATCGCCTGCGCTTTTTTCAGCCCGACGCCATTCATCACCCGCGCCAGATCTTCCGCTGAAGCCGTGTTGATACTGACCCTCGCGCCTTCATCATCGCTGGCCTTTGCTGGCACGGAGGCTTTAGTCTGCGCGGACGCAGACGAATCCGCCTTTGTTTGTACCGCCTGATTTTTCTCTACCGTTCCGGCAGCCAGCGCGTTGTGCGTCATGCCTGCGCAAGCCAGAGTCATCGTGACCAGCAGTGCGTTGATTCCATGTTTCATACTGTTTTCTCCTTGTGTGTTAACAGTGGCATCACGATAGCGGGGCGGCGAAAGGCAAACAAATAGCAAATATCAGAAATGGAAAAGGCCGCGAAGGCGGCCTTTGAGGGTTACAACTTTTTGCAGTTTTTTGCGAAGCGTCTCGGTGATTACTGCTGTTCCAGCGCATCGCCGACTTTGATTTTCGCCGCTTTACGCAGGTTACTCATCAGCGCTTCAAAGGTAATCTGCGCGTTATTCTGGGTAATACCCTGAACCATCGCTTTTTTCTGCTCTTCCGGCATAGAGCCCGCTTTCACGTCGTCCAGCGCCAGCAGCACAACGTTGCCCTGCATATCGTTAGCGACGCCATAGCTCGGCTTATCTTTCTCTGGCAGACCCAGCGCAAACGCAGCCTGGCTTACCGGGTCCTGCCCGGTACGGCTCAGCGTTTTCGCTTCGCCAAAGCTCAGACCGGCCGCTTTCATCGCTTCTGCGCCTTTACCCGCTTTCAGCTCAACCAGCAGTTTGTCAGCATCCAGTTTTGCCTGCTGCTCTGCTTTGTTGTGCTTAACGAGCGCAGCCACCTGCTCTTTCACGTCAGCCAGAGGCTTAACCGCTTCAGGTTTATGCTCGCTGATGCGCAGCACGAATGCGCGGTCGCCATCCACGGTGATGATATCGGAGTTGCTGCCCGGCGTACCGTTCTCGCCAACCAGACCACCGTTGAAGATAGCATCGGCAACCGGTTTAAAATTCAGCTCTTCTGGCAGGTTGTCATGGCTGAACCAGCCGGTTTCAACCGCTTTCACGCCAGCGGCCTGTTCAGCGCCCGCCAGAGATTCGGTATCGTTGCTCGCCGCATCGCTGACTTTTTGTTGCAGCGCGTAATAGGCATCCAGCGCTTTTTCCTGCTTCACTTTCGCGGCAATGTCATCACGCGCTTCGCTCAGCGGTTTCACTTTCGCAGGCTGAACATCATCCAGACGCGCGACCAGGAAGCCAACAGAGGATTTAATCACGCCAGACAGCTGGCCTTTTTCTTTCAGGCCGGCATTTTTCAGTTCGTCCGGCGTGGTGGCGTCTTCCAGCCAGCCCATATCGCCGCCGTTGCGCGCAGAGATAATGTCTGCGGATTTCTCTTTCGCCAGCGCGGCAAAATCACCGCCTTTGTTCAACGCGTCCAGCACCGCTTTCGCTTCATCTTCCGTTTTGGTCTGAATGACGCTGTAACGGTTACGCTGCGGCTGGGTGAACTGATCCTGATGCTGGTCATAGTAAGACTGGATATCCGCATCGTTGACCGTTTCCTGCATAGCAGCCGCATCCAGCTTGATGTAGCTCACGCGGAACTGCTCCGGGGTCATAAAGAGGTTCTTGTTCTGCTCGTAGTAGCTGGACACTTCCTGATCGGTAGCCTGCTGTTTCGCAGCCAGTGCGTTCACGTCAATCGTCGCTTCACGCACCACACGCTGCTGCGCAACTAACGCCGCCAGCTCGTCCGTTTCACCTTTCAGCATGAAATCAGTACCGGCAACGCCAGCAATCAGTTGCTGGGTGGTGAGCTGGTTACGCAATGCCTGAGCATACTGATCGGCTGTCATCCCCATCTGATTCACAATCGCGTTGTAGCGGTTGTTATCAAATTTGCCGTCAACCTGGAAAGCCGCCGTTGAAAAGATGGCCTGCTTAACCTGTTCGTCGCTGATGCTGAGTTTAAGCTCATGCGCGTATTGATCCAGCAAGGCTTCATCGATAAGACGATTCAGTACCTGCTGACGCAGCGTTTTCATGTAGCCTTCATTCGCCGCCAGTTCAGAATACTGATCGCCCAGCTGCTGCTGCATACGATTACGTTCGCTGTTAAACGCATTCTCAAACTGCAAGCGGCTGATTTCCTGGTCATTCACTTTTGCGGCGTAGTTATTGCTTCCGCCAATCAGGTAACCACTCACGCCGGTCAAAATGAACGACACGATAATGATACCGAAAATAATCTTGAGCACGAGACTGTTAGCAGCCGTGCGTAAGCTGTCCATCATGGTGTAACCACACTCCGCTGTAGGTGACTGTTTTGCGTATTCATACTTCACGCAGCATAGCGTTTTCTGAACGCTGCGCGGAAAGCTGTATTGTGACAAGAAACCGGGGTAATTGTCAGCCCACAACCAGCATAAACTCAAATAAAGTAGTACTGGACAAATAAAAAAGGCACATCAGATGATGCGCCCTTGTACTTTGTCACATCCCCAGGGGGAGAAGCTCTTAGTTTACCGCGTCTTTCAGCGCTTTACCTGCACGGAAACCCGGCACTTTAGCGGCGGCGATGGTGATCTCTTTACCTGTTTGCGGGTTGCGACCAGTACGGGCAGCACGCTCTTTAACAGCAAAAGTACCAAAACCTACCAGCGCTACATCATCACCTTCTTTCAGTGATTCAGTGACAGAAGCAATAATTGCATCTAACGCACGTCCAGCCGCAGCCTTAGAGATATCAGCCCCTGCAGCAATTTTGTCGATCAGTTGAGATTTATTCACTCTTCTCTTCCTCTTTTATAATTTATATCGCACCGGAATCCTTCAAAGTGCGACCGCGCAGCAGTTATATCAGGCCTGCCATGCCCTTACAACACCCGTTAATGATGGCAAGCCCGATCCGTCATCTAAATTAGCTATACAAAAAAAGGCTGGCAAGCACGAAATGCCCTGCCAGCCCTGTTTTTCTTAGCGCTATTTGCGCGAGGTCACTATTTTGCGGTGACAACCTGTATGCCGGACGGCTCATTTTGCAACGCAAGAGTCAGAACTTCCTCAATGCGTTTCACCGGATGAATGTCCAGATCGGCAATAACGTTGTCTGGAATCTCTTCCAGATCGCGTTTATTCTCAAACGGAATTAACACGGTTTTGATCCCGCCACGGTGCGCCGCCAGCAGTTTCTCTTTCAGGCCGCCGATAGGCAGTACCTGGCCTCGCAGGGTAATTTCCCCGGTCATCGCCACATCAGCGCGAACAGGATTACCCGTCAGGCAGGAGACCAGCGCGGTACACATCGCAATACCGGCGCTCGGGCCGTCTTTCGGCGTCGCCCCTTCCGGTACGTGAACGTGGATGTCACGTTTTTCGTAAAAGTCTGGATTAATACCCAGTTTTTCCGCACGCGCACGCACCACGGTCAGCGCAGCCTGAATAGATTCCTGCATAACCTCACCGAGAGAACCGGTGTAAGTCAGTTTGCCTTTACCCGGCACACAGGCGGTTTCGATGGTCAGCAGGTCGCCGCCCACTTCCGTCCATGCCAGACCCGTTACCTGACCCACACGGTTTTCGTTGTCCGCGCGGCCGTAGTCAAAGCGCTGTACGCCGAGATAGTCATGCAGGTTATCGCCATCGATCACAATGTGTTTCAGCGACTTATCCAGCAGCAGCTGTTTCACGGCTTTGCGGCACAGTTTGGAGATTTCACGCTCCAGGCTACGCACGCCCGCTTCACGGGTGTAGTAACGGATAATGCCGATAATGGCGCTATCCTCAACCGTCAGCTCGCCTTTCTTCAGCGCGTTACGCTCGATCTGTTTCGGCAGCAGGTGCTGTTTAGCAATGTTCAGCTTCTCGTCTTCGGTATAACCGGACAGACGAATCACTTCCATACGATCCAGCAGTGGCGCCGGAATGTTCATGGAGTTGGAGGTGGCAACGAACATCACGTCGCTGAGATCGTAATCCACTTCCAGGTAGTGATCGCTGAACGCCACGTTCTGCTCAGGGTCCAGCACCTCAAGCAGCGCAGAGGCCGGATCGCCACGCATGTCGGAAGACATTTTGTCGATCTCATCGAGCAGGAACAGCGGGTTTTTAACGCCCACTTTGGCCATTTTCTGGATCAGTTTACCCGGCATAGAGCCGATATATGTCCGGCGGTGGCCGCGGATTTCTGCTTCATCACGCACGCCGCCGAGCGCCATACGGATATATTTACGCCCGGTCGCTTTGGCGATGGACTGGCCCAGAGAGGTTTTACCTACCCCCGGCGGCCCAACCAGACACAGGATCGGCCCTTTGATTTTGTTTACACGGCTTTGTACCGCGAGATATTCAAGGATGCGATCTTTCACACGCTCCAGACCGTAATGGTCTGTGTCGAGAATTTCCTGTGCCTGACGCAGGTCTTTTTTGACCTTGCTACGCGCGTTCCACGGCACCTGCACCATCCAGTCGATGTAGCCGCGTACAACCGTCGCTTCCGCCGACATCGGAGACATCATTTTCAGCTTCTGCAATTCTGCTTCCGCTTTCTCTTTTGCCTCTTTCGGCATTTTTGCCGCATCGATTTTACGCTTCAGCGCTTCGTTTTCATCCGGCGCGTCGTCCATCTCGCCCAGTTCTTTCTGAATGGCTTTCATTTGCTCATTCAGATAGTACTCACGCTGAGATTTCTCCATCTGCTTTTTAACGCGGTTGCGAATACGCTTCTCAACCTGCAACAGATCGATTTCAGATTCCATCATCGCCATCAGATATTCCAGACGTTCGTTAACGTCGGACATCTCCAGCACGGACTGCTTATCCGCCAGTTTCAGCGGCATATGGGCAGCGATGGTGTCCGCCAGACGCGCAGGATCGTCAATGCTATTGAGCGACGTCAGCACTTCCGGTGGAATTTTTTTGTTCAGCTTGATGTAGCCTTCGAACTGACTGATGGCAGTGCGCACCAGCACTTCCTGCTCGCGCTCATCAATCGCTGGCGATTCAAGGTATTCCGCCTTAGCGGAAAAGTGTTCGCCGTTATCTGACAGCGCAGAAATACGCGCGCGCTGCAACCCCTCAACCAGCACTTTGACAGTACCGTCAGGCAGTTTCAGCATTTGCAAAATTGAGGCCACGGTCCCGACGGTGAAAAGATCGTTTACACCCGGCTCATCCGTTGATGCTTCTTTCTGGGCGACCAGCATGATTTTTTTATCATGGTCCATAGCCGCTTCCAGACAACGGATAGATTTTTCCCGCCCTACAAATAAGGGTATGACCATGTGCGGATAAACCACCACATCGCGCAACGGCAATACGGGGATTTCAATGCGTTCAGAACGCTCAGGATTCATAGAGCTCTCTCTTAGTTTAGTGTCCGCCAGGTAATCAGACTGCGCGACTGTGCTTCACGCAGCCATTAACATGTATGTCAGTATATGGGGATGTTTCCCACACATTCAACGCCATGTTTACGGAAAAATAAAAGGGGGGATAAAATCCCCCCTTTTTCGTTAACTGATTGTATGAGTTGGTTAATTATTCACCAGATGCCTGCTGCGCTTCCGGCTTGCCGTAAATCAGCAACGGCTTGCTCTGACCGCCGATGACGGACTCGTCGATAACCACTTTTTCGACGTCTTCCATAGAAGGCAGATCGTACATGGTATCAAGCAGCGCCGCTTCAACGATGGAACGCAGACCACGGGCGCCGGTTTTACGCGCCATCGCTTTCTTCGCGATAGCATCCAGCGCTTCGTCACGAAATTCCAGATCGACGCCTTCCAGGTTAAACAGCGCCTGATACTGTTTGGTCAGGGCGTTTTTCGGCTCTTTCAGGATCTGGATCAGCGCTTCTTCACTCAGCTCATTCAGCGTCGCCACAACCGGCAGACGACCAATGAACTCAGGAATCAGACCAAATTTGATCAGATCTTCCGGCTCAACCTGCGCCAGCAGTTCGCCTTCGCTGGCCTTGTCGGATTTCGCTTTAACCGTTGCGCCAAAACCAATGCCGGAGCCGGTTTCAACACGGTTAGCAATCACTTTATCCAGACCGGCGAACGCGCCGCCACAGATAAACAGGATCTTAGAGGTATCAACCTGCAAGAACTCCTGCTGCGGATGCTTGCGTCCTCCCTGCGGCGGAACGGCGGCAACCGTCCCTTCGATCAGTTTCAACAGCGCCTGCTGTACGCCTTCACCGGAAACGTCACGGGTAATGGACGGGTTGTCAGACTTACGGGAAATCTTGTCGATTTCATCGATGTAGACAATACCGCGCTGCGCTTTCTGCACATCATAATCGCATTTTTGCAACAGCTTCTGAATGATGTTCTCAACATCTTCGCCCACATAACCGGCTTCGGTCAGGGTGGTGGCATCCGCCATGGTGAACGGTACGTCCAGCAGGCGCGCCAGCGTTTCGGCCAGCAGCGTTTTACCGGAACCGGTCGGCCCGATCAGCAGAATGTTACTTTTGCCCAACTCAACGCCATTGCTGGTGTCGCCGTTGCGCAGACGTTTGTAGTGGTTGTATACCGCGACCGCCAGCACTTTTTTCGCCTGCTCCTGGCCGATAACATAATCGTCCAGATGGTTGCGAATTTCATGTGGCGTCGGCAGCGCACTGCGTTCACGGTGCGGTGCCACTTCCTTAATCTCTTCGCGAATGATGTCGTTACATAGATCAACACATTCGTCGCAGATATACACGGATGGACCGGCAATCAGCTTGCGCACTTCATGCTGGCTTTTGCCGCAAAAAGAGCAGTACAACAATTTGCCCGAGCCATCTTTGCGTTTATCTGTCATGAGTCAAAACCTCTTCTTTGTTCTTTGTGCCGCACACGACGACGCAAATGCCATTCTCAGGCGCAAGTCGCTTGTCAGCGTTGTGCCGCCCCTGGATAGTATTATAGCGGCACACCTGCGCCCTGGGCATCAATTACGATGGGTCAAAATCGAGTCGACCAGACCGTACTCCACCGCTTCAGACGCGGAGAGGAAGCGGTCGCGCTCGGTATCACGTTCAATCTGCTCAAGAGACTGACCCGTATGGTGCGCCATAAGTTCATTCATGCGCCCTTTCACCTTCAGGATTTCACGGGCATGAATTTCAATATCTGTCGCCTGGCCCTGATAACCGCCGAGAGGCTGGTGAATCATGACGCGAGAGTTAGGCAGGCAGAAACGTTTGCCTTTTGCGCCAGCAGTCAGCAGGAACGCGCCCATAGAAGCCGCCTGGCCCATACAAATCGTGCTAACGTCCGGCTTAATAAACTGCATGGTGTCGTAGATAGACATCCCTGCGGTAATAACTCCGCCTGGGGAGTTAATGTACAGGTAGATATCTTTTTCCGGGTTTTCCGCTTCCAGGAACAGCATCTGCGCCACAATCAGGTTAGCCATATGGTCTTCGACCTGGCCGGTCAGAAAAATGACACGTTCCTTAAGTAGACGAGAATAGATATCAAAAGAGCGCTCACCACGTGAGGTCTGTTCAATGACCATCGGCACCAGCGCCATATGGGGTGCAAAGTTATCTCGTTCGCCGCTGTATGACATTTCCGTCTCCTGGATAAAAATTGAAAAAACCTGCTGTACCGATTGTAACCTTATGGACGGATTATCAGCTAGTCCCTCTGTTATGGGTACGGCATCGCCATAATTCAAGCATAACAATCTTTTGTTGTAACGCTAACACTGAAACGCTGTTTTCGCACTCTTCCATGCAAAATGCGTGACAAAAAAAAGCCCGCCACCTGGAGGTGACGGGCTCTTGTGCGAATTTCGTGCTAATTAAGCGACGAATTACGCCTGCTGGTTCATCAGTTCGTTGAAGGAAGTGGCTTTTTCAGTCACTTTCGCTTTCGCCAGAACGGCTTCAACAGCCTGCTCTTCCAGAGCGACGTTACGCATGTTGTCCATCAGCTCTTTGTTTTTGCTGTAGAACTCAATAACTTCTTTCGGATCTTCGTACGCAGAAGCCATCTCTTCGATCAGACCTTTAACGCGCTCTTCGTCAGCTTTCAGTTCCTGAGTGCGAATCACTTCGCCCAGCAGCAGGCCGACAACAACGCGACGCTTAGCCTGTTCTTCGAACAGTTCACGCGGCAGTTCCAGCGCTTGTTTCTCGTTGCCGCCGAAACGCTGTGCAGCCTGACGACGCAGAACGTCAACTTCGCTGTCGATCAGCGCAGATGGAACGTCGATGTCGTTCGCTTTCACCAGGCCTTCAATCGCCTGAGACTTCACGCGATTACGCACAGCGCCTTTCAGCTCGCGTTCCATGTTTTTACGCACTTCAGTACGCAGACCAGCAACAGAACCATCTTCAACGCCGAAACGCTTGATGAATTCTTCGGTCAGTTCCGGCAGCTCGCGCTCTTCAACTTTCTTCAGGTTGATAGCGAATTTAGCGGCTTTACCTTTCAGGTTTTCAGCGTGATATTCTTCCGGGAAGGTCACGTCGATAGTGAACTCTTCGCCTGCTTTGTGACCTTTGATACCGTCTTCAAAGCCCGGGATCATACGACCCTGGCCCATCGCCAGTACGAAGTCAGACGCTTTGCCGCCTTCGAACTCTTCACCGTCAACAGAACCGGTGAAGTCGATGGTTACACGGTCTTCTGCATCAGCAGCGCCATCTTTGTCTTTCCAGGTTGCCTGCTGTTTACGCAGGGTGTCCAGCATCACGTCAACATCGGCGTCGGTCACTTCAACAACCGGTTTTTCAACTTCGATGGATTCCAGACCGGTCAGTTCAACTTCCGGGTAGACTTCAAATTCTACAGCGTAGGTGAAGTCTTCGCCCAGTTTGTATTCGCCCGGAACATAGTTCGGTGCGCCAGCCGGGTTGATTTTTTCTTTGATGATCGCGTCAACGAAGTTACGGCTCATCAGGTCACCCAGAACGTCCTGGCGAACAGAAGCGCCATAACGCTGAGCAACAACATTCATCGGTACTTTGCCCTTGCGGAAGCCGTCAATACGCACTTTCTTCGCTACGTTGACCAGCTCGCTTTTCACAGCGGTCTCGATGCTGTCAGCAGCGATAGTAATCGTTACACGGCGGCCAAGGCCTTGAGTGGTTTCAACTGAAACTTGCATCTTGTTACCTCAAAAAATCACAGTGCTCGGTCAACTCTACTCCGCAAGCACAGGTTGTTGGCTTCGCGGAACCGGGATGTTCTCATAATCAATCACATTCCCTGTCGTCAGAATCATCCCGAAGACATTCCGAAAAATAAGACGCCGCATTATAGCGGCATCACTTTTATGAGTCGAGAACGGTTATCGCGCGTTGCTGCGGCTTTTTTCACAATTCCCGGCTAATTTTGGTCTGAATACTGTACATCTCGCTCAAAATTCAGACAAAACAAAACGGCCCGCAGGCCGTTTTCACATAATCTGTAGCAACATACTGGAAAAGCGCCAACAGTTGCAAATGCGTTTTTCTACGCGATGCTTCCTGCGCCACGGCAAGGAGGCGATGCGAAGATCGTATCCTGCAATCCTTCCCACTCCTTAATGGTATAGGTATGCAGGGCCAGCGCATGTACGGTTGTGGAGAGTTCTGCCGTTAACGTACCGTAAATCATCCGGTGGCGATTAAGAAAACGTTCGCCAGTGAAGCGATCGCTGACCAGCACAACCTTAAAGTGGCTCTCAGAGCCTGCCGGAACATTGTGACGATAGCTTTCATCCACAACTTCGAGGAACACGGGTTCGAACGCTGCCCTTAATTTTTCTTCTATTTGCTCACGTATCATCATGAAATATCTCCTCCGACAACGCTGAGATGTCACCCATCCCTTTAAATACTAGCCGCTTTTACCGTTTACATTACATCATGACAACAAAAATTTAGCGTTCGTCTGATATTTTCATTCAAACGTATGAAGTTTACTGACTTATCCATTCATTTGGTTGCGAAAACCCGAAGTAAGGTGTACCGAGGGTCAGAAAACAGACAACGCGATGAATTTACATGCGTTGACCACTTCCCCTCGCCGTTGGCAATGTTATGATGGCGGGAATTTTTATCTATCACGCTTAAGAGTCACTGAGAGCCCGAACATGTTAAAGAAAATCCTCTTTCCATTAATTGCTCTGGTTATGCTGGCAGGGTGCGCAACACCGCCGACAACCATTGACGTATCGCCGAAAATCACACTGCCGCAACAAGATCCAAGCCTGATGGGCGTTACTGTGAGCATCAACGGCGCCGACCAGCGTCAGGATCAGGCGCTGGCGAAAGTTACGCGTAATAACCAACTGGTTACTCTGACCGCCTCCCGCGATCTGCGCTTCCTGCTGCAAGAAGTGCTGGAAAAACAGATGACCGCACGCGGTTATATGGTGGGGCCAAACGGCGCTGTTAACCTGCAAATCATCGTAAATCAGCTGTATGCCGATGTATCTCAGGGTAACGTTCGCTACAACATCGCCACCAAAGCGGATATCGCCATCATCGCGACGGCGGCAAACGGCAACAAGATGACGAAAAACTACCGTGCGAGCTACTCTGTTGAAGGCGCATTCCAGGCGTCCAACCAGAATATCGCCAACGCGGTTAACAGCGTCCTGACCGACACCATCGCTGATATGTCTCAGGACACCAGCATTCACGAATTCATTAAGCAGAACGCACGTTAATTTCTGTCCAGATGGCCCGGCGCTTGTCGGGCCTGTAGATGCCCATGCCCAACCAATATTTACGTATTTTTCAGCAACCGCGCTCAGCTATCCTGTTGATTCTGGGGTTTGCATCAGGTTTACCCCTCGCGCTCACCTCCGGCACGCTACAGGCCTGGATGACCGTTGAGAATATCGATCTCAAAACCATTGGTTTCTTCTCTCTGGTGGGCCAGGCCTACGTCTTTAAATTCCTCTGGTCTCCGGTCATGGACCGTTACACGCCGCCTTTTTTAGGTCGTCGTCGCGGCTGGCTGATTACCACGCAGATTCTGCTGCTGCTCGCCATTGCGGCGATGGGTTTTCTGGAACCCGGCACGCAGCTGCGCTGGATGGCGGCGCTGGCGGTTATCATCGCCTTCTGTTCCGCATCTCAGGACATTGTCTTTGACGCGTGGAAAACGGATGTTCTGCCTGCGGAAGAACGCGGCACCGGAGCGGCGATTAGCGTACTGGGCTATCGGCTAGGAATGCTGGTCTCCGGTGGGCTGGCGCTGTGGCTGGCGGATCGCTGGCTCGGCTGGCAGGGGATGTACTGGCTGATGGCGGCGCTGCTTGTGCCCTGTATTATCGCCACGCTCCTGGCCCCTGAACCTGAAGATTCCATTCCAGTGCCTAAAACGCTGGAACAGGCGGTCGCCGCTCCGCTGCGCGACTTTTTTGGCCGCAACAACGCCTGGCTGATCTTGTTGTTAATCGTGCTGTATAAGCTGGGCGATGCGTTCGCCATGAGTCTGACCACCACCTTTTTGATTCGCGGCGTTGGTTTTGATGCCGGTGAAGTCGGCGTGGTCAATAAAACGCTGGGACTGCTGGCGACGATTGTCGGCGCGCTGTACGGCGGCATCCTGATGCAGCGCCTTTCCCTTTTCCGCGCGCTGCTGATTTTCGGCATTCTGCAAGGCGTTTCCAACGCCGGTTACTGGCTGCTTTCCGTGACGGACAAACATATGTTCAGCATGGCCGCAGCGGTCTTCTTCGAGAACCTGTGCGGCGGGATGGGAACGGCGGCCTTTGTCGCATTGTTAATGACGCTGTGCAACAAATCGTTTTCCGCCACCCAGTTTGCCCTGCTCTCCGCGCTCTCTGCGGTGGGACGCGTGTATGTCGGCCCCGTTGCCGGATGGTTTGTCGAAGCGCATGGCTGGCCCACGTTTTATCTCTTCTCCGTCGCAGCGGCCGTGCCTGGCCTTCTGCTTCTGCTGGTTTGTCGTCAAACCCTTGAACACAGTTGGGAAAGCGAAAGCTTCATCCCCCGTACGGAATTTCGCGGGGCGTATGGTCTGGCGCTGCTGACGCTAATGGTCGGTTGCGGCCTGCTGGCGGTATGGCTGTTGCTGCTGACGATGAACGCCGTGGACTACACTCGCTTCTCCTTCCTGCCCGAACTGCTTGAGGCAGGGGTCATGGTGGCGATATGCGGCATTTTGTTCGGCGGGGTGCTGGATTATCTGGCGCTACGCAAAACACGTCTTGTGTAAGCGGGCAACGTTATTTGCCGTTGTAATAACAGAGCGAAATTATAACGGCTAAATAAGCAGCAGTTGCGAAAAATAATATTTGTTGTTTTGTGCGCAATAGCATCTGGAAATTATTGACGCCTTTTATAGATTTTATTTTCCTTACTCGATTCAGCCAATATAGTTTTATTTTTTGTTTTTCATTTGTCTCTTTGTTGATAATTAATTGTTAAACAATTGTTTTAATTTCGCATTGGTTATACCAATTACCCTGTAAGCCCTGCTTTCCTGCCCTCTTTCGTTATAACGTGATGTTGCAACAGGTTCTTAAAGTCAACGCGACATATCCTGCAACATATGTGACATGCCCGGCAGAACCCAGTAACACAGATCCAATCATGTTTACAGTAATGTAACCTTCCCGTAAAATGCCCACACACTTTAAACGCCACCAGGTCCCGTGGAATTGAGGTCGTTAAATGAGACTCAGGAAATACAATAAAAGTTTGGGATGGTTGTCATTAATTGCAGGCACTGCATTACTCAGTGGCTGTAATTCTGCACTTCTTGACCCCAAAGGACAGATTGGACTGGAACAACGTTCACTGATACTGACGGCTTTTGGCCTGATGTTGATTGTCGTTATTCCCGCCATCTTGATGGCTGTTGGTTTCGCCTGGAAGTACCGTGCGAGCAATAAAGATGCGAAGTACAGCCCGAACTGGTCACACTCCAATAAAGTGGAAGCTGTGGTCTGGACGGTGCCGATTCTGATCATCATTTTCCTTGCTGTACTTACCTGGAAAACCACTCACGCTCTTGAGCCAAGCAAGCCGCTGGCGCATGACGAGAAGCCCATTACCATCGAAGTGGTTTCCATGGACTGGAAATGGTTCTTCATCTACCCGGAACAGGGCATTGCAACCGTGAATGAAATCGCCTTCCCGGCGAACACTCCGGTTTATTTCAAAGTGACCTCCAACTCCGTGATGAACTCCTTCTTTATCCCGCGTCTGGGTAGCCAGATTTATGCCATGGCCGGTATGCAGACTCGACTGCATCTGATCGCCAACGAAGCCGGTACCTATGATGGTATTTCCGCAAGCTATAGCGGCCCTGGTTTCTCCGGTATGAAGTTCAAAGCTATCGCCACGCCGGACCGCGCCACATTCGACCAGTGGGTTGCTAAAGCTAAACAGTCACCGAACACCATGAGCGACATGGCTGCGTTCGAGAAAGTGGCTGCGCCAAGCGAATACAACCAGGTGGAATATTTCTCCAACGTGAAACCGGATTTGTTTAAAGACGTCATTAACAAATTTATGGCTCACGGTAAGAGCATGGACATGACCCAACCGGAAGGTGAGCACAGCTCGCATGAAGGCATGGAAGGCATGGACATGAGCCACGCGGAATCCGCTCACTAAGGGGCCGAGGAAGAAAACGATGTTCGGAAAATTGACACTGGATGCAGTCCCGTTCCATGAACCTATCGTCATGGTTACGATCGCTGCCATTATCGTCGGGGGTCTGGCGCTTTTAGCCTTGATCACTTACTTCGGTAAGTGGACCTACCTATGGAAAGAGTGGCTTACTTCGGTTGACCACAAGCGTCTTGGCATCATGTATGTCATCGTCGCAATTGTTATGTTGATACGCGGCTTTGCCGACGCCATCATGATGCGTAGCCAGCAGGCGCTGGCTTCTGCGGGTGAAGCGGGCTTCCTGCCGCCGCATCACTACGATCAGATCTTCACCGCTCACGGCGTGATCATGATCTTCTTCGTGGCAATGCCATTCGTTATCGGTCTGATGAACCTGGTGGTTCCGTTGCAGATCGGCGCGCGTGACGTTGCGTTCCCGTTCCTGAACAACCTGAGCTTCTGGTTCACCGTTGTCGGCGTTATCCTGGTTAACCTGTCTCTGGGCGTTGGTGAGTTCGCACAGACCGGCTGGCTGGCTTATCCACCGCTCTCGGGAATAGAGTACAGTCCGAGTGTCGGGGTCGATTACTGGATCTGGAGTCTCCAGCTATCCGGTATCGGTACGACGCTGACAGGTATCAACTTCTTCGTGACGATTCTGAAGATGCGTGCGCCGGGCATGACCATGTTCAAGATGCCGGTATTTACCTGGGCATCGCTGTGCGCGAACATCCTGATTATCGCCTCCTTCCCAATTCTGACTGTCACCATCGCGCTGCTGACCCTGGATCGCTATCTGGGCACCCATTTCTTTACCAACGATATGGGCGGCAACATGATGATGTACATCAACCTGATTTGGGCCTGGGGCCACCCGGAAGTGTACATCCTGGTTCTGCCGGTCTTCGGGGTGTTCTCCGAAATCGCTGCAACCTTCTCGCGTAAACGCCTGTTTGGTTACACCTCGCTGGTTTGGGCGACCGTGTGTATCACCGTTCTGTCGTTCATCGTTTGGCTGCACCACTTCTTCACCATGGGTGCGGGCGCGAACGTAAACGCCTTCTTCGGTATTACCACGATGATTATCGCAATCCCGACCGGGGTTAAGATCTTCAACTGGCTGTTCACCATGTACCAGGGGCGTATCGTCTTCCACTCAGCGATGCTGTGGACGATCGGCTTTATCGTGACCTTCTCGGTCGGTGGTATGACTGGCGTTCTGCTGGCGGTTCCGGGCGCGGACTTTGTTCTGCACAACAGCCTGTTCCTGATTGCGCACTTCCATAACGTTATCATCGGCGGTGTGGTCTTCGGGTGCTTCGCCGGTATGACCTACTGGTGGCCAAAAGCGTTCGGCTTCACGCTGAACGAGACCTGGGGTAAACGCGCATTCTGGTTCTGGATCATCGGCTTCTTCGTGGCGTTTATGCCGCTGTACGTGCTGGGCTTCATGGGGATGACCCGTCGTCTCAGCCAGCAGATTGACCCGCAGTTCCATCCAATGCTGCTGATTGCCGCCTGTGGCGCCGCGCTGATTGCACTGGGCATCCTGTGCCAGCTGATTCAGATCTTCGTTTCTATTCGCGACCGCGAGCAGAACCGCGACCTGACCGGCGACCCGTGGGGCGCGCGTACGCTGGAGTGGGCAACCTCTTCTCCGCCTCCGTTCTATAACTTTGCCGTTGTGCCGCACGTTCACGAGCGTGATGCCTTCTGGGAAATGAAAGAAAAAGGCGAAGCGTACAAACAGCCTGCGCATTATGAAGAAATTCATATGCCGAAAAACAGCGGTGCGGGCATCGTTATCGCCGCCTTCTCCACTATTTTTGGTTTCGCCATGATCTGGCATATCTGGTGGCTGGCGATTGCAAGCTTCGCAGGCATGATCATCAGCTGGATTGTTAAGAGCTTTGACGAGGACGTGGACTACTACGTACCAGTCCCGGAAGTCGAAAAACTGGAAAACCAGCATTTCGATGAGATTTCTAAGGCAGGGCTGAAAAATGGCAACTGATACTTTAGCGCAAACGCACGCGACTGCCCACGCGCACGAACACGGGCACCACGATGCAGGCCAGACCAAAATCTTCGGATTTTGGATCTACCTGATGAGCGACTGCATTCTGTTCTCTATTCTGTTCGCAACCTATGCCGTTCTGGTGAACGGCACCGCAGGCGGCCCGACAGGTAAGGACATTTTTGAACTGCCGTTCGTTCTGGTTGAAACTTTCCTGCTGTTGTTCAGCTCCATCACCTACGGCATGGCGGCTATCGCCATGCACAAGAACAACAAGAGCCAGGTTGTCTCCTGGCTGGCGTTGACCTTCTTGTTCGGTGCCGGATTTATCGGGATGGAAATCTACGAATTCCATCACCTGATTGTTGAAGGCATGGGCCCGGATCGCAGCGGCTTCCTGTCTGCGTTCTTCGCGCTGGTCGGTACGCACGGTCTGCACGTCACCTCCGGTCTTATCTGGATGGCGGTGCTGATGGTGCAGATCGCCCGTCGCGGCCTGACCAGCACTAACCGTACCCGCATCATGTGCCTGAGCCTGTTCTGGCACTTCCTGGATGTGGTGTGGATCTGTGTGTTCACTGTTGTTTATCTGATGGGGGCGATGTAATGAGTCATTCTACCGATCACAGCGGCGCGTCCCACGGCAGCGTAAAAACCTACATGACAGGTTTTATTCTGTCGATCATCCTGACGGTCATTCCGTTCTGGATGGTGATGACGGGTACAGGTTCCCCGGCCGTGATTCTGGGGACTATCCTGGCGATGGCAGTGGTGCAGATTCTGGTGCATCTGGTGTGCTTCCTGCACATGAATACGAAATCTGACGAAGGCTGGAACATGACGGCCTTTGTCTTTACCGTGCTGATCATTGCCATTCTGGTGGTGGGCTCCATCTGGATTATGTGGAACCTGAACTACAATATGATGATGCACTAAGAGCGGCGGTTATGATGTTTAAGCAATACCTGCAAGTAACGAAACCAGGCATCATCTTTGGCAACCTGATCTCGGTGATTGGGGGATTCCTGCTGGCTTCTAAAGGCAGCATCGACTATCCCCTGTTTATCTATACGCTGGTCGGGGTGTCACTGGTTGTGGCGTCGGGTTGTGTATTTAACAACTACATCGACAGGGATATCGACAGGAAGATGGAAAGGACCAAGAATCGGGTGCTGGTCAAAGGCCTGATTTCTCCTGCTGTCTCGCTGGTGTACGCCACCTTGCTGGGTATTGCTGGCTTTATGCTGCTGTGGTTTGGCGCGAATCCTCTGGCCTGCTGGCTGGGGGTGATGGGCTTCGTGGTGTATGTCGGCATTTATAGTCTGTACATGAAACGCCACTCCGTTTACGGCACGCTGATTGGTTCTCTCTCCGGCGCTGCGCCGCCGGTGATTGGCTACTGCGCCGTAACGGGCGAGTTCGACAGCGGCGCGCTGATTCTGCTGGCGATCTTTAGCCTGTGGCAGATGCCGCACTCTTACGCCATCGCGATTTTCCGCTTCAAGGATTATCAGGCTGCCAACATTCCGGTTCTGCCGGTGGTGAAAGGCATCTCGGTGGCGAAGAACCATATCACGCTGTATATCATCGCCTTTGCCGTTGCGACGCTGATGCTCTCCCTGGGCGGCTATGCCGGATATAAATATCTGGTGGTCGCGGCAGCCGTGAGCGTCTGGTGGCTCGGTATGGCTCTGCGCGGTTACAAAGTGGAAGATGACAAAGTCTGGGCGCGTAAGCTGTTCGGCTTTTCCATCATTGCCATCACTGCGTTAAGCGTGATGATGTCCGTCGACTTTATGGTGCCGGACTCACACAGCCTGCTGGCTTCGGTCTGGTAACACCCGCCCCGCAACAAATCTTCTGCCGGATGGAGGCTTACGCCTTATCCGGCCTACGGAAACCGCATAGCGCCATCGGGCATTACGCAACGCGCTCAACAAGTAGGCCGGATAAAACGCTTTCGCGTTGCCATCCGGCATTTTATTGCCTGATAAAATCCCCCTCACAAACGCAACATTTGTTCATTAAGCACGTATTTACCCCACCCGTTTACCGCTTTACACTAGTCGCGGATTTTATACAGAGGTGGGAATGAACGATTACAAAATGACGCCGGGTGAGTTGCGCGCCACCTGGGGTTTAGGGACTGTATTTTCTTTGCGCATGCTTGGCATGTTTATGGTCCTGCCGGTTCTGACCACCTATGGTATGGCGCTTCAGGGTGCCAGCGAAGCCTTGATCGGCATTGCTATCGGTATTTACGGCCTGGCGCAAGCCGTTTTCCAGATCCCCTTTGGGTTACTCTCAGACCGCGTCGGGCGTAAGCCGTTAATTATCGGCGGTCTGGCCGTGTTCGTGCTGGGTAGCGTGATCGCCGCGCTGTCTGACTCCATCTGGGGGATTATTCTTGGCCGCGCGCTGCAAGGTTCTGGCGCAATCGCCGCCGCCGTCATGGCGCTGCTGTCTGACTTAACCCGCGAGCAAAACCGAACCAAAGCGATGGCGTTTATCGGCGTCAGTTTTGGTATTACCTTCGCCATTGCGATGGTGCTTGGGCCGATCGTCACCCACAAACTGGGACTGAACGCCCTGTTCTGGATGATTGCCGCACTCGCCGCGCTCGGCATCGCCCTGACCGTTTGGGTTGTCCCCAACAGCACAACCCACGTATTGAACCGTGAATCCGGCATGGTGAAAGGCAGTTTCAGCAAAGTGCTGGCCGAACCTAAGCTGTTGAAGCTTAACTTCGGCATCATGTGTCTGCATATTCTGCTGATGTCGACCTTCGTCGCCCTCCCCGGCCAGCTTGCCGCTGCCGGTTTCCCCGCCGCCGAACACTGGAAGATTTATCTGGTCACAATGCTGATCTCATTTGGCTCCGTAGTCCCGTTCATTATCTACGCCGAAGTCAAACGCCGGATGAAGCGGGTCTTTCTGCTGTGCGTCGCGTTGATACTGATTGCCGAAGTCGTGCTGTGGGGCGCAGGCGTGCACTTCTGGGGGTTAATTGCCGGGGTACAGCTGTTCTTCCTCGCTTTTAACCTGATGGAAGCCCTCCTCCCCTCGCTGATCAGCAAAGAGTCTCCTGCCGGTTATAAGGGCACTGCGATGGGCGTTTACTCCACCAGCCAGTTCCTCGGCGTCGCGATTGGCGGCTCGCTGGGCGGCTGGGTGAATGGTCTGTTCGACGGTCAGGCGGTATTTCTGGCTGGCGCATTGCTGACCGTCGTCTGGCTGGCGGTAGCAAGTACGATGAAAGAACCGCCGTATGTCAGCAGCTTACGCGTGGAAATTCCGCCGGAGATTGCCGCCGATGACGCGCTGAAACAGCGTCTGCTGGCGACTGAAGGTGTGAGTGAGGTGCTGATCGCAGAGAAAGAGCATTCCGCCTATGTGAAGATCGACAGCAAAGTGACCAACCGTTTTGAGGTTGAGCAGGCGATCAGGCTGGCGTGAGAAATGCCGGATGGCGGCTACCGCCTTATCCGGCCTACAAGACCGCATTGTCCGTAGGCCGGATAAGCGCAGCGCCATCAGGCATCACAACTTAATCGCGGAAGTTTTTGAACTGGAACGGCTGTCCCAAATCCCCGCCGCGCACCAGCGCCATGACGGATTGCAGATCGTCACGGGATTTTCCGGTCACACGGATCTCTTCCCCCTGAATTTGCGCCTGCACTTTCAGCTTGCTGTCTTTAATCAGCTTCACGATCTTCTTCTGAACCGCGCTTTCAATGCCCTGCTTCAGCTTCGCTTCCACAAACCAGGTTTTACCGCTGTGGACAAATGCTTCCGGCACATCCAGCGAACTGCCTTCAATGCCGCGCTTGAGCAGCTTCGCGCGCAGAATATCCAGCAGCTGATTCACCTGGAAATCCGATTCGCTCAGTACTTTGATGGTTTTGTTCGCGTCGTTTAATTCAAACGTGGCCTCAACGCCACGAAAATCAAAGCGTGATTCAACTTCGCGAGTCGCATTATCTACTGCGTTACGCGCTTCCTGAAGATCGACTTCAGAGACAATATCGAAAGATGGCATCTTTTCCTCTCCCTTCGTTTTTGATGCGAAGCATAATACCCGTAACGAGACATAACGAGAAGCTTAGCTGATGGCGCTATACTTAGGCCATAACACCTGGCGCTGTTGCAGGTGAGGAGGAACAATGAAAATTACCGTACTGGGATGCGGAGCCTTAGGGCAACTTTGGCTTACAGCGCTGTGCAAACATGGACATGAAGTACAGGGTTGGCTGCGCGTACCGCAACCCTATTGCAGCGTGAATCTGATAGAGACGGACGGTTCAATATTTAACGAATCCCTGACGGCGAACGATCCTGATTTTCTGGCCAACAGCGATCTGCTGCTGGTCACGCTGAAAGCCTGGCAGGTCTACGATGCCGTAAGAGGTCTGGTCGCCATTCTGCCTGAAACCACGCCGATCCTGCTGATTCACAACGGGATGGGCACAATCGAAGAGTTGCAAAACATCCCGCAGCCGTTACTGATGGGCACCACGACGCATGCCGCCAGACGCGACGGGAATGTCATCATTCATGTCGCCAACGGCACTACCCATATTGGCCCGGCGCGTGAGCAGGACGGGGATTACAGCTATCTGGCCGATATTTTGCAGGGCGTGCTGCCTGACGTCGCCTGGCACAACAACATTCGCGCAGAGATGTGGCGCAAACTGGCGGTAAACTGTGTGATTAATCCCCTTACCGCGCTATGGGACTGCCCCAACGGCGAATTACGCCACCACCCGGAAGCGGTAATGGCGATATGTCAGGAGGTCGCTGCGGTTATCGAGCGCGAAGGACACCATACGTCGGCGGATGATTTACGTTATTATGTCGATCAAGTGATTGAGAGTACGGCAGAAAATATCTCGTCTATGTTGCAGGACATGCGTGCCCTGCGTCATACCGAGATCGACTATATTACGGGTTATTTGTTAAAACGCGCCCGCGCGCATGGCATCGCCGTCCCGGAAAATGCCCGTCTGTTTGAAATGGTAAAGCGAAAGGAGAGTGAGTATGAGCGCATCGGCACTGGTATGCCTCGCCCCTGGTAGTGAAGAGACCGAAGCGGTCACCACTATCGATCTGCTGGTTCGTGGCGGTATTCAGGTCACGACCGCGAGCGTCGCCAGCGACGGAAATCTCACCATAGTCTGTTCGCGTGGCGTAAAACTGCTGGCGGATGCGCCGCTGGTCGAGGTGGCCGACGGCGATTACGACATCATTGTATTGCCTGGCGGCATTAAGGGGGCGGAGTGTTTTCGCGACAGCCCGTTGCTGGTCGAAGCCGTTAAGCAGTTCCACCGTTCCGGGCGTATTGTCGCCGCGATTTGCGCAGCGGCCGCCACGGTTCTCGTTCCGCACGATATCTTTCCCATCGGCAATATGACCGGATTCCCGGCGTTGAAAGACAACATTCCCGCCGAACAGTGGCAGGATAAACGTGTGGTGTGGGACCCGCGCGTGAAGCTGCTGACCAGCCAGGCGCCAGGAACGTCGATTGACTTCGGACTGAAAATTATCGATCTGCTGGTTGGCCGTGAAAAAGCCCATGAAGTGGCGTCACAGCTGGTGATGGCGGCGGGAATTTATAATTACTACGAATAGCGCCGGATGGCGGTGCGTAGGCCGGATAAGGCGGTTACGCCGTCATCCGGCAATACGTTGCGCCTGATAGCGCGATGCATATCAGGCCTGTAATCGTGCTAACAATTACGGACGATACACCTTCACATTCTGGAAGCCCTGCTCACGCAGATAGAGCGCCTGCAAACGGCTCATCACGCCGCGTTCACACCACAGCAGCCAGGTTTTGCTCTGGTCAAGATCGCCAAACTTCGTACTCAGCTTGTAGAACGGCAGAGAAACCACATCCACGCCTTCGATTTTCAGCGGTTTGTCATCCTGCTCATCAACGGAGCGAATATCCAGAATCACGTCGTTCGGGCCAAAGCCGCTGACGGTTTCCACTTCCACCACGTCCTGCCCGGTCTGTTGGGCGATTTCGCGAATATCGACATTGCTCGCTTCCTCAACCACTTTATCGAGAATGCTAAAGTCGAAGTGCTCTTCTTCCGCTTCAATCTTCGCCTTGATCGCTTTCACCGTCGGGCTTTTCGAGATAACGCCGCAGTATTCCGGCATCGTGCGGGCAAAATCTTCCGTACCAATCTGGCGCGCCAGATTGATGATGTGCTCTTTGTCATAAGAGATCAGCGGGCGCAGGATCAGCGTATCGGAAACGTTGTCGATAAGACGCAGGTTAGTCAGCGTCTGGCTGGAAACCTGCCCCAGCGCTTCCCCCGTCACCAGCGCCTGGACGCCGTAGCGCTCCGCCACTTTCGACGCCGCGCGCACCATCATGCGCTTCAGCACCACGCCCATCTGACCGTCATCGACTTTTTCGAGGATCTCGCCGACCACCGGTTCAAAGTTGATGGCGACAAAACGCACGCGATGCGAACTGCCAAAGCGGTTCCACAGGTAATGCGCCACCTGACGAACGCCGATTTCATGCGCCGCGCCGCCAAGGTTAAAGAAGCAGTAGTGTACGCGGCAGCCGCGACGCATCAGCATATAGCTGGAAACGCCGGAGTCAAAACCGCCGGAGATCAGCGACAGGACATCTTCCTGGGTGCCGATCGGGAAACCGCCGATACCTTCGTAACGGCCTTTAATCAGCAGCAGACGATCGTCTTCCACTTCCAGATGTACCGTCACATCCGGGTTGGTCAGCTTCACGCGCGCCGATTCAATATGCTGATTTAAACCGCCGCCGACGTAACGTTCCACCTCAATGGAGCTAAACTCATGCTTACCACGACGTTTAACGCGCACACAGAAGGTTTTGCCCTCAAGCCGATCGCGATACTGCACCAGCGCTTTCTCAAAGATATCGTGCATATCAGTGAACGGCACATCTTCGACTTCGAGAATATGGTGGATGCCCGGAATACGGGTCAGCGCGTCGCGAATCGCCAGGCGTTGATTTTCATCTTTGGCGCGAACTTCAATGTTATCCCAGTGGCGAACAACGGCGAGGGTCTCATCGTAGTGCTTTAACACGTTACGGATGTTCCCGGTCAGAATTTTTATAAAGCGCAAACGCACAGATTGGCTTTTGATAGTGATTTCCGGGAACAATTTAATGATAAACTTCATGGCGGCAATGGTTCTTAAGCAAGCATCAAGGCTTGTCGTGGAGAAAAGAGTACAGCAGCCCATACATGGAGCTGCATCCAGGCGCGGAAGTATACCACCATCATGGTCGTCCTGTGCACATTGCGCGTTATTTGATAATTGCTCTGAGTCCGTTACCATATCAGAGCTGAAAATATTGAGAGTCAGATATTCATTATGCCGAAGAAAAATGAGGCGCCCGCCAGCTTTGAAACAGCGCTGAGCGAGCTGGAACAGATTGTTACCCGTCTGGAAAGCGGCGACCTGCCGCTGGAAGAGGCGCTGAACGAATTTGAACGTGGCGTGCAGCTGGCGCGTCAGGGGCAGGCAAAGTTGCAACAGGCCGAACAGCGTGTGCAGATTCTGCTGTCTGACAATGAAGATGCATCTCCTGAGCCTTTTACACCGGATAATGAGTAAATGGATTTTTCGCAGCAGCTACAGGCCTGCGTCGAGCAGGCCAACCAGGCGCTGAGCCGTTTTATCGCACCACTGCCCTTTCAGAACACTCCCGTGGTCGAAACCATGCAGTATGGCGCATTATTAGGCGGTAAACGTCTGCGCCCGTTCCTGGTTTACGCAACGGGCAGGATGTTTGGCGTAAGCCTGTCCACGCTGGATGCTCCGGCAGCCGCCGTTGAGTGCATTCACGCTTATTCGTTGATTCATGACGATTTACCCGCGATGGACGACGACGACCTGCGTCGCGGTCTGCCGACCTGCCACGTCAAATTTGGCGAAGCGAATGCCATTCTGGCCGGAGATGCCCTGCAAACGCTGGCGTTTTCTATCATTAGCGATGCCCCGATGCCGGAAGTGGCCGACCGCGACCGCATTGCTATGATTTCTGAACTGGCGAACGCCAGCGGCATCGCCGGAATGTGCGGTGGCCAGGCGTTGGATCTTGATGCCGAAGGGAAACAGGTGCCGCTGGAGGCGCTGGAGCGTATCCATCGTCATAAAACGGGCGCGCTGATTCGCGCTGCGGTTCGTCTTGGCGCGCTAAGTGCCGGAGAAAACGGACGAAACGCCTTGCCGATACTCGATAAGTACGCAGAAAGTATCGGCCTTGCCTTCCAGGTCCAGGATGACATTCTGGATGTGGTGGGCGATACTGCAACGTTGGGTAAACGTCAGGGTGCTGACCAGCAACTTGGCAAAAGTACCTACCCTGCACTTCTGGGCCTTGAGCAAGCCCGGAATAAAGCCCGGGATCTGATCGAAGACGCCCGCCAGTCGTTAACGCAGCTGGCAGGCCTCTCACTCGATACCTCGGCACTGGAAGCGCTAGCGGACTACATAATCCAGCGTGATAAATAAACAAACAACAAGTCTTACTTAATAGGCCTCTGATGAGTTTTGATATAGCCAAATACCCGACCCTGGCACTGGTCGACTCCACTTCGGAGTTACGCCTGCTACCAAAAGAGAGTCTGCCGAAACTCTGCGACGAACTGCGCCGCTATTTACTCGACAGCGTCAGTCGTTCCAGCGGACATTTCGCCTCCGGGCTGGGCACGGTGGAGCTCACCGTGGCGCTGCACTATGTCTATAACACCCCGTTTGACCAGTTAATCTGGGACGTGGGGCATCAGGCTTATCCGCACAAAATTCTCACCGGGCGTCGGGATAAAATAGGCACCATTCGCCAGAAAGGCGGTTTGCACCCCTTCCCGTGGCGCGGTGAAAGCGAATACGACGTACTGAGCGTCGGCCACTCCTCTACCTCCATTAGCGCAGGCATTGGCATTGCGGTCGCCGCAGAAAAAGAAGGCAAAGACCGCCGCACCGTTTGCGTCATTGGTGACGGGGCGATCACCGCCGGGATGGCGTTCGAAGCGATGAACCACGCGGGCGATATCAAGCCGGACATGCTGGTCATTCTCAACGACAACGAAATGTCGATCTCGGAAAACGTCGGCGCGCTGAACAACCACCTGGCGCAGCTGCTTTCCGGCAAGCTCTACTCGTCCCTGCGTGAAGGCGGGAAGAAAGTGTTCTCCGGCGTGCCGCCAATCAAAGAGCTACTCAAACGTACCGAAGAACATATCAAAGGCATGGTCGTGCCAGGCACGCTGTTTGAAGAGCTGGGCTTTAACTATATCGGCCCGGTCGATGGTCACGACGTGCTGGGGCTGATTACCACGCTGAAGAACATGCGCGATCTGAAAGGCCCGCAGTTCCTGCATATCATGACCAAAAAAGGTCGTGGCTATGAACCGGCGGAAAAAGATCCAATCACCTTCCACGCGGTGCCAAAATTCGATCCGTCCAGCGGCTGCCTGCCAAAAAGCAGCGGCGGCCTGCCGAGCTATTCAAAGATCTTTGGCGACTGGCTGTGCGAAACCGCCGCCAAAGACAGCAAGCTGATGGCGATCACCCCGGCAATGCGCGAAGGTTCCGGCATGGTGGAGTTTTCACGTAAATTCCCCGACCGTTACTTTGACGTGGCGATTGCCGAGCAGCATGCAGTGACCTTTGCCGCCGGTCTGGCGATCGGTGGTTATAAGCCGATCGTGGCGATCTACTCCACCTTCCTGCAACGCGCCTACGATCAGGTGCTGCATGACGTCGCGATCCAAAAACTGCCGGTGATGTTTGCTATCGACCGCGCCGGTATCGTCGGCGCTGACGGGCAAACGCACCAGGGTGCATTCGATCTTTCTTACCTGCGCTGCATCCCGGAAATGGTCATTATGACGCCGGGCGATGAAAACGAGTGCCGCCAGATGCTGTACACCGGCTATCACTATAATGATGGCCCAACGGCAGTGCGTTATCCGCGTGGCAACGCCGTTGGCGTGGAACTGACGCCGCTGGAAAAACTGCCGATCGGCAAAGGACTCGTCAAACGTCAGGGGGAAAAACTGGCGATTCTGAACTTTGGTACGCTACTGCCGGAAGCGGCAAAAGTCGCCGAATCCCTGAACGCGACCTTAGTCGATATGCGCTTTGTGAAGCCGCTGGATGAAACGTTGATTCTGGAGATGGCTGAACGTCACGAAGCGCTGATCACGCTTGAAGAGAACGCCATTATGGGCGGCGCAGGCAGCGGCGTTAACGAAGTGCTGATGGCGCATCGTAAAGTCGTTCCGGTACTGAATATCGGCCTGCCGGACTTCTTTATCCCGCAGGGTACACAGGACGAGGCCCGCGCGGAACTCGGTCTGGATGCCGCCGGAATTGAGGCCAAAATCAAGGACTGGCTGGCATAATCCCCTCCTCGCTCCTGCTATGCTTAATCAATAACGGGTATAACAGGAGCGGAACAATGCAATACAACACCTTAGGAAAAACAGATCTACGGGTTTCTCGCCTTTGTCTGGGCTGCATGACGTTCGGTGAACCGGATCGCGGCAATCACGCCTGGACGCTACCGGAAGAAAGCAGCCGCCCCATCATTAAGCGCGCGCTTGAAGGCGGTATTAACTTTTTTGATACCGCCAATAGCTATTCCGCAGGCAGCAGCGAAGAGATTGTGGGTCGCGCGCTGCGTGATTTCGCCCGCCGCGAAGAAGTGGTGGTCGCCACCAAAGTTTTTCATCGCGTCGGCGACCTGCCAGAAGGATTATCCCGCGCGCAAATCCTGCGTTCCATTGATGACAGCCTGAAACGTCTGGGTATGGACTATGTGGATATCCTGCAAATTCACCGCTGGGATTACAACACGCCGATAGAAGAGACGCTGGAAGCGCTGAATGATGTGGTGAAGGCCGGTAAGGCGCGCTATATCGGCGCCTCCTCCATGCACGCCGCGCAGTTTGCCCAGGCGCTGGCGCTGCAAAAACAGCACGGCTGGGCGCAGTTTGTCAGTATGCAGGATCATTACAATCTCATCTATCGCGAAGAAGAGCGCGAGATGCTGCCGCTGTGCTATCACGAAGGGATCGCGGTGATTCCGTGGAGCCCACTGGCACGAGGACGACTGACGCGCCCGTGGGGAGAAGCCACCGCACGTTCGGTATCCGATGAGTTCGGCAAGACGCTGTACAGCGAGAGCGATGAGAATGACGCACGGATTGCAGAGCGTCTGACGGGCGTCAGTGAGGATCTTGGCGCAACGCGTGCGCAGGTGGCGCTGGCATGGCTATTGAGTAAACCAGGCATCGCTGCGCCGATTATCGGTACATCGCGGGAAGAACAGCTGGATGAGTTGCTCGGCGCGGTGGATTTGACGTTGAAGCCAGAGCAGATTGCCGAGCTGGAAACGCCATATAAACAGCATCCGGTGGTCGGGTTTAAATAATATTGCCCGATGAGCATGTAGGCCGGATAAGGCATGTATGCCGCCATCCGGCCATACCACGCCTGATGGCGCTAGGCTTATCGGGCCTACGATTTAAAACAACCCGATGGGCCAATGGTGCCCGATGAAATAAAGCAGACCGGCGGAAATAACCCCTGCGACGATATCGTCAACCATTATTCCCATTCCGCCGTGTACGTTACGGTCGAACCAGCGAATCGGCCAAGGTTTCCACATATCCAGAATACGGAAAATCACAAATCCGGCGGCAACCCACTGCCAGTCCATCGTAGGGAGCGCCATCAGGGTGATCCACATCCCGATAAACTCATCCCAGACAATGCTACCGTGATCGTGAACGCCCATATCCTTCGCCGTTCGGTGGCAAAGATAAACGCCAATACAGATCCCCAACATTACCACCAGCGAGTAGAGCTGCCAGGGCAGAAATGTCATCAGATACCAGAATGGGATCGCCGCTAACGACCCCATTGTTCCCGGAATAATCGGGCTGAGGCCGCTGCCAAACCCGGTAGCCAGCAAGTGCCACGGGTTACGCAGGCTCAGCCGACTTTTGGCAACATCTTTATGGCGTGGCAAAATGGTCATATCCTTTCCAGTCAAAAGTGACAGGCTTTCCGTCACGCATGAAGCTGATGCCTTCCACATCCGCACTCATTTGTCCGATGCAGGTAAACGGTACGCCAAGATTCCCCAGCGCCACATCCAGCGCGCCACGGTTCAACTCCGGTACAGTGAAGCATAATTCATAATCTTCACCGCCCGAAAGCGCCCAGCGCAGCGCCTGCCCGGGATCAACATGACGGGTAACCGCCTCAGAATACCGCAGCGCATCCACATCCACCCGCGCGCCACAGCCGCTGGCGTTAACGATATGCCGCAAATCAGAAATCAGGCCATCGGAAAGATCGATCGCCGCATTCGCCAGGTCGCGCAGGGCTTGCCCCTGCAAAATACGCGGCGTCGGGCGCAGGTGCCGCTTAATCAAGTAGTCTGCGTCTTTCGCATCCGCCACCTGTAAGCGATGTTGTAAAATCGCCAGCCCAGCGGCGCTGTCCCCCGGCGTGCCGGTGATGTAAATCCTGTCGCCAGGTTTTGCCCCGGAACGCTTGAGCGCGCGTCCCACGGGCACATAGCCATGAATACCCAGCGTCATCGACAGCGGCCCACGCGTGGTGTCGCCGCCAATCAGCTGCATATCGTAGTAATTCAGCAGGTCAAACAGGCTGTCGCTAAACGCTTCCAGCCACGCTTCGTCAACGTCCGGCAGAGTCAGGGCCAGCGTCAGCCAGGCCGGATCGGCCCCCATCGCCGCCAGATCGCTTAAGTTAACCGCCAGCGCTTTCCAGGCCAGATCGGCAGGATCGATATCAGTCAGGAAATGGTTGCCCGCCACCAGCGTATCGGTACTGATCGCCAGCGTCTGTTTTTCAGGAATATTCAGGAGAGCGCAATCGTCACCGATACCGGTTTCGACGTCGAGACGAGAGCTTCTAACACGGTCAAAATAACGGGCAATCAGGGAGAACTCGCCGCATGCCATACGTTATGCCTCAGCAGAAAAAAAGAAAAGGCCGGAGATAGCGGGAATACATCCCGCCACCAGCCGACCTGGAGATTACTTTTTGTTGGGGCGAATCACAGGTGCTGCTTTGTCCAGTACGCCGTTGACGAACTTGTGGCTGTCTTCGGCGCCGAAGGTCTTCGCCAGTTCAATCGCTTCGTTGATGGCCACTTTATATGGCACATCGCTACGTTTAGACAGTTCAAACAGCGCAATACGCAGCACAGCTTTTTCTACCTGACCCAGCTCTTCCAGCAGACGAGACAGGTACGGTTTCATCAATCCGTCCAGGTACGCGCTGTTAGTCGCCACCCCGGACAGCAGTTCACGGAAATACAGAACGTCGACATCTTTTACGTCCTGTTCCGCCAGGAACTGGTATTCAACATCAGCGATGTCGTTCTGGGACAACTGCCAGGAGTAGAGCGCCTGAACGGCACACTCACGAGCGCGGCGACGAGCAGCAGGTTTCACGGATTTCCCCTTACAAAAATCAGGCCTTGATGGCTTTCAATACATTAATCATTTCAAGCGCGGTCAGTGCGGCTTCCGCACCTTTGTTGCCAGCTTTAGTGCCAGCACGTTCGATGGCTTGTTCAATACTTTCAGTGGTCAGAACACCAAAGGCTACCGGGATTTCGCTGTCCTGGGCGACGTGCGCCAGGCCGTTGCTTGCACCGCCAGCCACATATTCAAAGTGCGCGGTACCGCCACGAATCACTGTACCCAGCGCAATCACCGCGTCATATTTACCGGTTTTTGCCAATGCGCCAGCCGCCAGCGGCAGTTCATACGCGCCAGGAACCCAAACCACGGTAATATTTTCATCTTTTACCTGACCAATACGCTTCAGGGCGTCAATCGCGCCTTCCAGCAGGCTGTCATTGATAAAATTGTTGAAACGCGCAATGGTGATGGCGACGCGAGCGTCCGGGGTAGCAACGTTAGCTTCAATAATGTTCATATTCTTCCTTCGGGTTCGATATGGCCCCGCAGGGGGGCGGATTTTATCATAATACTCGACGCGCCGCTTCTCTATTTCGAAGCCTTTACGTGGGAATCAAATGCAGGCAAACATCCGGGCCTACATGGCGTATCTCGTTGAATTTAAAATGGGGTGCCTCGCTCAGTTTCTCAAGCCCCGGCAGCACACATAATCCTCGCGCATCACTTCCTAACAGTTTAGGCGCAACATAGACGATAAGCTCGTCCACCACGCCCGCCTGCAACAACGCGCCCGCAAGCACCGGCCCGGCCTCCACCCAGATGCTGTTAATCTGCTGTTTACCCAACAGCATCATCAGCACCACCAGATCCAGATGACCGTTATGCTCCGGCACCCGCAGGCTGCGAACCGTCTCAGGCCAGATGCGGGAATCGTCCTGTGTGCGGGCAAACCAGGTTTCTCCCGGCTGCTGCACAATACGGTGCTCCGGCGTCACGCGGTTTTGGCTGTCGAGGACAATGCGAATCGGCTGACGCAGGTTTTCCTGCGGATAGAGAGTCTGGGTTGAGGCATCCAGTTCAGGCCACCGAACCGTTAACGCCGGGTCGTCGGCCAGCACCGTCGCGCTGCTGGTCAGAATCGCATGGCTTTGCGCCCGTAAACGCTGCACATCGCGCCGCGCCTGCGGGGAGGTAATCCACTGACTTTCACCGCTGGCCATCGCCGTGCGGCCATCCAGCGATGCGCCGAGCTTGAGCTGCACATACGGGAAGCCGGTGCGCATCCGCTTGAGGAAACCTTTGTTCAGCTGTTCCGTTTCGCTCATCATCAGCCCGTGGCTGACGTCGATCCCCGCCTGCTGCAAACGGTACAGCCCACGTCCCGCGACCTGCGGATTGGGGTCCTGCATCGCCGCAACGACCCGCGCCACGCCAGCGGCAATCAACGCATCGCAGCACGGCGGCGTACGGCCATGATGGCTGCACGGTTCAAGCGTGACATACGCGGTCGCGCCTTTGGCTTTGTCTCCCGCCATACGCAGCGCATGAACTTCAGCATGCGGTTCACCCGCGCGATGATGGTAGCCTTCGCCAACGATTTCGCCATCTTTGACGATCACACAGCCTACATTCGGGTTCGGGTGCGTGGTGAAACGCCCGCGCTGCGCCAGCTTCAGCGCACGCGCCATGTAAAACTCATCCAGCATGGCTTAATCCTGTAGGCGAGCAATCTCTTCGCCGAATTCTTTGATGTCTTCGAAACTCCGATAGACGGAGGCAAAGCGGATGTAAGCCACTTTATCGAGCTTTTTCAGTTGCTCCATCACCAGGTTGCCAATCATTTTGCTGGGAACTTCGCGTTCCCCGGTGGCTCGCAATTGTGATTTGATGTGATTCAACGCCATTTCGACGTCATCAGAGCTGACAGGGCGTTTTTCCAGCGCTCTTAGCATACCGCTGCGCAACTTCTCTTCGTTGAAAGGTTCACGCACATCGTTACTTTTCACTACGCGCGGCATAACAAGCTCTGCCACTTCAAAGGTAGTGAAACGTTCATTACAGACCAGACACTGCCGACGGCGGCGTACGGAAGAGCCCTCACCCACGAGACGAGAGTCAATAACCTTAGTGTCTACGGCGAAACAGAATGGGCAATGCATACGGCGTCCTGACCAGGTGGTTAACAGAAATCTATTTTACCCTGAACTGGCGCGACAACAAAGGCGGAGCACTTTTGAGACAAAGGATCGATACCTTACACCCCTTTGCGATCTACCATTAGGGTATCGCGACCATGAAGGAAATAATCTACATGACAAGACGTTACCTAAGAATTCTCCTGGTGGGAAGCCTCTTTAGCCTGAGCGCCTGCGCGCAGCAGAGCGAAGTTCGCCAGATGAACCAAAGCGTCAGCACGCTGAATACGGAAATGGCGCAGTTAAACCAGGAAACCGTGAAGATTACTCAGCAAAATATGTTGAATGCGAAATCCACCAGCGGGGTCTATCTGCTGCCGGGTTCAAAAACGCCTGCCCGTCTGAACAGTCAGATCGGTACGCTGCGTATGTCCCTGGTGAATATTGCGCCCAATGCCGACGGCACACGCGTGACGCTGCGCATTCAGGGTGAGTCCAACGATCCGTTACCGGCGTTTAGCGGTACTGTCGAATACGGGCAGATTCAGGGCACCACGGATAACTATCAGGAAGTGAATGTCCAGAATCAACTGATTAACGCCCCGGCCAGCATCCTGGCGCCGAGCGATGTGGACATCCCGTTACAATTAAACGGATTGACGCCCGACCAGTTAGGTTTTGTCCGCGTTCACGATATCCAGCCTGTTAATCAATAAACCTCCGGCGGAGCGTTTTGTGCGTTCCGCAACATCCCTCCCCGGCTTTTTGTTACTCCCCTGACATCACCGCAATTTTTGCTAAAAGTTGGCAACATTCATGAAAGTCAGTACAATCGCCGCGCTTAAAGTACGCAAACGTGAACGCAATCGATTACGTAGATGATAGATCTGTGAAACAAGACATATTTTTGTGAGCAATGATTTCTATAATAGGCTCCGCAGAAACACGAAATATTTAGAAACGCAAATTGCGCCTTTTTCATTCCCTTCAAGGGATTTCAAACAGTGGCATACAATATGAAAAAAACATTACTTGCAGCCGGTGCAGTGCTGGCGCTCTCATCGTCCTTTACTGTTAACGCAGCAGAAAATGACAAACCGCAATACCTTTCAGACTGGTGGCACCAGAGCGTTAACGTCGTAGGCAGCTACCATACCCGTTTCGGACCGCAGCTCCGTAACGATACCTATCTGGAATATGAAGCATTCGCGAAAAAAGACTGGTTCGATTTCTACGGCTATATGGATGCGCCGGTATTCTTCGGCGGTAACACCAACGCGAAGGGTATCTGGAACCACGGTTCCCCGCTGTTCATGGAAATTGAACCGCGTTTCTCTATCGACAAACTGACCGGAGCCGACCTGAGCTTTGGCCCGTTCAAAGAGTGGTATTTCGCTAACAACTACATCTATGACATGGGTCGTAACAAGTCTGGCCGTCAGAGCACCTGGTACATGGGTCTGGGTACTGACATCGAAACCGGTCTGCCGATGAGCCTGTCTCTGAACGTCTATGCGAAGTACCAGTGGCAGAACTACCTGGCTGATAACGAAAACGAGTGGGACGGCTACCGTTTCAAAGTGAAATACTTCGTGCCACTCACCGAGCTGTGGGGCGGCAACCTGAGCTACATCGGTTTCACTAACTTTGACTGGGGCTCCGATCTGGGAGACTCTCAGTACCGTACCAGCAACTCTATCGCATCCAGCCACATCCTGGCGCTGAACTACGATCACTGGCACTACTCTGTGGTGGCTCGTTACTTCCATAACGGCGGACAGTGGGAAAACGGCGCTCAGCCGGTATGGCAATCCGAAACGGTTAAAGCTACCGGTTGGGGTGGCTACCTGGTTGTCGGTTACAACTTCTAAGCGGTTTATTTGCCGCCCGGCCAGTACAACGCCGGGCACAGAAAGAGCACCGAACGCGCAACGCGCCGGTGCTTTTTTTATTTCTTCTGATCCATCATCGCTTTCAAATTAGCGAAAGGGTTATGCATCGCAGCACCGACATCTTTCTGCGCATCCTCCCCGGCAATAACGGTTGAGCCATACTGATCGGCTTCGGTATATTTCGAATGCTCATGATCGTGACAGTACAGACACAGCAACTCCCAGTTACTGCCGTCTTCCGGGTTATTGGTATGGTCGTGATCGATATGATGGACGGTTAATTCGCGCAGGTTAGAGTAAACAAATTCGCGAGAGCATCGCCCGCATACCCACGGAAATAATTTGAGCGCCTTTTCACGATAGCCGTTTTCCAGCCGCGTATAGTTTTTAGGGATAATCGCCATAGTGACTCTGTATCTGCGTTGAATGTAGGGTTATTAGCAAGTTTAACACTCTGCGTACCCCATTGCCCGTGAAGGATGCAGAAGCCCGCTTAACCGCAGGCTTTTTTAGCGATAAAAAAATCCCGGCCATGCGACCGGGATTCCAGTAATAACGTGACTGCGTGATTAAGGCAGAATAGACGGCTGATCCGCCCCTTCTTTCTCAACTTTCTGCTGCAACATATGCTCGCGCTTCATGCCCAGCTTCAGCGCCAGCGCCGAGGCCACGTAGATCGACGATGCCGTACCGATAGAAACACCGATCAGCATGGTCAGAGAGAAGCCTTCCAGTACCGGCCCGCCGAAGAGGTACAGCATCAGAATCACCACTAACGTCGTCCCGGAGGTGATCAACGTACGGTGCAGCGTCTGGGTCAACGACACGTTAAAGATTTCGTAAGGCGTCCCGCGACGAATTTTGCGGAAGTTTTCACGAATACGGTCAGATACCACGATACTGTCGTTCAGCGAGTAACCGATAACCGACATCAACGATGCAACGATCGTCAGGTCGATCTCAATATGGAACAACGACAGAATCCCTAAGGTGATAATCACGTCGTGCGCCAGCGCGATAACCACCCCCGCCGCCAGTCGCCACTCAAAGCGGAAACCGACATAAATGAGGATAGAGATCAGCGCGACAATCAGCGCCATCGCACCGGTTTGCGCCAGATCGGCGCCCACGCTCGGACCGACAAACTCAATACGCTTCACGGCAGCGTTCTGGCTGGTGGCTTCGTTAATGACACTCAGCACCTTGCTACCCAGCACCTGACCACCGTCTTCACCTTCCGTCGGCGGCATACGCACCATAATGTCGTGGCTGCTACCGAAGTTCTGCAACAGCGGCTCGGCAAAGCCCGCTTTTTCCAGCGCATCGCGCATCACGTCCATTTCGGCCGGTTTTTCCAGCGTGATTTCGATAACCGTACCACCGGTAAAATCGAGACCCCAGTTAAAACCGCGCACGCCCATCACCACGATGGCCGCAATCAGCAGGAAACCAGAGATGCCGAAAGCCCAGTAGTCCCAGCGCATAAAGTCATAGACTTTACGGCCGTGGTTCAATTGTTCAACAGTATATTCCTGTGCCACATCGCACTCCTCAGATTGACAGCTTGTTGATGCGTTTGCCGCCATACAACAGGTTTACGATGGCACGCGTACCGACAATCGCGGTAAACATCGACGTCGCCACACCGATACCGGTAGTAATCGCGAACCCTTTAATTGCCCCGGTGCCGACTGCGTACAGGATGATGACTTTAATCAGCGTGGTGATGTTCGCATCGAAGATGGAACTGAACGCGCCTTTATAACCTTCATCAATCGCCTGCTGAACCGTACGCCCATTGCTCAACTCTTCTTTAATACGTTCGTTGATCAGTACGTTGGCGTCGACCGCCACCGCAAGGGTTAGCACGATACCGGCAATCCCCGGCATACTCAGCGTGGCCCCCGGCAGCAGCGACATGATACCGACAATCAATACCAGGTTGGCCACCAGCGCGCTTGTCGCAATCAGACCGAACTTCTTGTAGAAGAAGATCATGAACAGAATGGAGACCACCAGACCGGCCAGACACGCTTCCAGGCCCTGTTTGATGTTCTGCATACCCAGCGTCGGGCCGATAGTCCGTTCTTCAACAATCTGAATCGGCGCAATCAGCGCACCGGCGCGCAGCAGCAGAGAGAGCTGGCGAGCTTCGTTCGGGTTGTTGATACCGGTAATACGGAAGCTGTTGCCCAGGCGAGACTGGATGTTGGCGATGTTAATCACCTCTTCCTGCTTCACCAGTACCGCACGACCGTTGGCATCTTTCTTACCGCTGTCTTTGTACTCCACAAACAAGGTCGCCATCGGCTTGCCGATATTGTCTTTGGTGAAGTTAGACATGATGTTGCCACCTGCGCTATCCAGCGAGATGTTAACCTGCGGTTGGTTGTATTCGTCCTGGCTGGAAGTGGAGTCGGTGATATGGTCACCGGTCAGGATCACGCGTTTGTACAGCACAACCGGCTGGCCTTCGCGCGTCTGTTTCACTTCCGAGTCACCCGGTACGCGCCCGGATGCCGCCGCAGACTGGTCAACGTTGGTGTTTACCAGACGGAATTCGAGGGTCGCGGTAGCGCCCAGAATCTCTTTCGCACGCGCGGTATCCTGAATACCCGGCAGCTCAACGACGATGCGATCCGCACCCTGACGCTGGACAACCGGCTCAGCCACGCCCAATTGGTTTACACGGTTACGCAGAATGTTGATGTTCTGCTGAACGGCATATTCACGCGCTTCGCTCAGACGCGCATCAGACATGACCGCACGCAGCGCCGTATTGCCCTGGCTGGTAATCACCAGATCGCGGTGACGCCCGCTCAGATAAGAGATCGCTTCATCACGCGCTTTGTTATCGCGGAACGTGATGCTCAGACCGTAGTTATCTTCTTTGCGAACAGTGGTATAAGGAATGCCTTTTTCACGCAGGTCGCTGCGCAGGCTATCGATATTTTGCTCCTGAAGCTTACCTAACGCGGTGTCCATATCCACTTCCATCAGGAAGTGAACGCCGCCACGCAGGTCAAGGCCAAGTTTCATCGGCTCGGCTTTAATGGCCGCCAGCCAACGAGGCGTTGCCGGAGCAAGGTTAAGCGCCACGACGTATTTATCACCCAGCACGCCAACCAGCGCTTCACGGGCGCGCAGCTGGATGTCGGTGGTGTCGAAGCGCGCAAGAATAGCGCCCTCTTCCAGAGCCACAGACTTAGCGGTAATTTTTTCTTCTTGTAACGTTTTCTGGACCTGGATCAGCGTTTGCTCACTGGCGGCGACGCCGCGCGCGCCAGTGATTTGAACAGCCGGATCCTCACCATACAGGTTGGGAAGTGCGTAAAGCAGGCCGACGACAATCACGACGACCAGCATGATGTACTTCCACAAAGGATAACGGTTTAACACGGCAGTTCCCTTTGGGAAAACAATAGATTACAGCGCCTTCATAGTGCCTTTCGGCAGAACGGCAGCTACGAAGTCACGTTTGATAACCACTTCAGTGGTGTCATTCAGCGCGATAACGATGTAGCCGGATTCCGCTACTTTCGTTACGCGACCCACCAGGCCACCGTTAGTCAGCACTTCATCGCCTTTTGCGATGGAGCTCATCAGGTTTTTGTGTTCTTTGGTGCGCTTCTGCTGTGGACGCAGGATCATGAAGTAAAAAATCAGACCAAACACCACCAGCATCAAAATCAGAGACATCGGGCTGCCCTGCGCCGGAGCACCTGTTGCCGCTACCGCATCAGAAATAAAAAAGCTCATTAAATTTCCCTCATTATTAAAATTAATCAACGTTCAAAGGTGGAACAGGTCGACCCTGACGTTGGTAAAAATCGGTCACGAAGCTCTCTAATTTACCCTCTTCAATAGCCTTGCGTAAACCCGCCATCAAACGCTGGTAGTAACGCAGGTTATGAATCGTGTTGAGTCGCGCGCCCAATATTTCGTTGCAACGGTCGAGATGATGCAAGTAGGCACGCGAATAATTGCGACAGGTGTAGCAATCACACTCGGCATCGAGCGGGCTGGTGTCGCTTTTATGCTTCGCATTACGAATTTTCACCACGCCGTCAGTCACGAACAGGTGACCATTACGGGCATTGCGTGTTGGCATAACGCAGTCAAACATATCGATACCACGACGCACGCCTTCCACCAGATCTTCCGGTTTGCCGACGCCCATCAGGTAACGAGGTTTGTCCGCCGGGATTTGCGGGCAGACATGCTCCAGAATGCGGTGCATGTCTTCCTTCGGCTCACCCACAGCCAGACCGCCGACAGCGTAGCCATCAAAGCCAATCTCTACCAGACCTTTGACGGAGATATCGCGTAAATCTTCGTAAACGCTGCCCTGAATGATGCCAAAAAGCGCATTTTTGTTGCCCAAACCATCAAAACGGTCGCGGCTGCGTTTCGCCCAGCGTAAAGACATCTCCATAGAGCGTTTAGCATAGTCCCAGTCCGCCGGATACGGCGTACATTCGTCGAAAATCATGACGATATCGGAACCGAGATCATACTGAATCTCCATAGATTTTTCAGGATCGAGGAAAATCGGATCGCCGTTGATCGGGTTGCGGAAATGCACGCCCTGCTCGGTGATCTTGCGAATATCGCCGAGGCTGAACACCTGGAAACCGCCGGAGTCCGTCAGGATCGGGCCTTTCCACTGCATGAAATCATGCAGATCGCCATGCAGTTTCATGATTTCCTGACCCGGGCGCAGCCACAGGTGGAAGGTGTTACCGAGAATAATTTGTGCGCCGGTGGCTTCAACTTCTTCCGGCGTCATACCTTTAACGGTGCCATACGTACCGACGGGCATAAAAGCAGGCGTTTCCACTACGCCACGATCAAACACCAGGCGGCCACGGCGAGCGCGTCCGTCGGTAGTATCCAGTTCGAATTTCATTTTCTCTCCATACGCCAGAAAAACAGTCTGACGTTTAAACCTGTGCCGCGAACCTACTTCCCGACACGCTCATTCAAAGCCTGCGGATTGTACGTGATAAACATCGCGTCCCCGTAGCTAAAAAAGCGATAATTTTGTTCTACCGCAGCCTTGTACGCATTCATCGTGTGCTGATAACCCGCAAAAGCGGACACCAGCATAATCAGCGTCGATTCCGGCAGGTGGAAATTGGTCACCAGCGCATCAATCACTTTGTATTGATAACCTGGGTAGATGAAGATTTGCGTATCGCCGAAGAACGGTTCGATCAGGTCGTTTTTCGCCGCCTGCGCCGCACTCTCCAGCGAGCGTACCGAGGTGGTGCCCACCGCGATGATCCGATTGCCCCGCGCTTTTGCCGCCAGCACCGCATCAACCACCTCCTGCGGGACTTCGGCGTACTCCGAGTGCATGATGTGATCTTCAATGGTCTCCACACGCACCGGCTGGAACGTCCCCGCGCCGACGTGCAGCGTCACAAACGCCATCTCAATGCCTTTTTCGCGCAGCGCGGCCAGCAGCGGATCGTCAAAGTGCAAACCTGCGGTTGGCGCGGCAACGGCCCCCGGTTTTTCACTGTAGACCGTCTGATACAACTCACGGTCGGCGTCTTCATCCGGGCGGTCGATGTACGGCGGCAGCGGCATATGGCCGATCGCGTTGAGAATCTCCAGAACCGGGCGCGCGTCGTTGAACTCAACTTCAAACAGCGCGCCATGACGTGCGGTCATGGTGGCGTTAATGCTTTCGTCATCGCCCAACAGCAGTTCCGCGCCCGGTTTCGGCGCTTTGGAAGCACGAATATGCGCCAGAATACGTTTGTCATCCAGCATCCGCTCAACCAGCACTTCAATCTTGCCGCCGCTGGCTTTACGGCCAAACAGACGCGCCGGGATGACGCGGGTATTATTAAAGACCAGCAGATCGCCAGGGTTGAGCTTATCGAGCAGATCGGTGAAAGTACCGTGCGTCAGCGCGCCCGTCGGCCCGTCCAGTGACAGCAAGCGGCAACGACTGCGCTCAGGCTGCGGATAGTGGGCAATCAGGGATTCGGGTAATTCAAAGGAAAAATCGGTAACGCGCATGACACTGACTCAGACTAAAATAAGAGGCGGGTAGTCTAGTGCCGGGGCGCGCTCCCTGCAACCGTTACCCCTCAAGTTAAGAGATATAAGCTATAGACAAAATCATTCAGGATGCATCGAGGCGGCAACTGAATGAGTCTCCAGGCGCTTACTCAAGTAAGTCGCTGGGGTGAGGCCCGGGGATGGGCCGAGTAACTCGCAGCCAACAAAGAGGCAGTTTGAAGGATGAAGTGGATATGAATTTTCTTGCACACCTGCACTTAGCGCATCTCGCCGACAGCTCGCTTTCCGGCAATTTACTGGCTGATTTTGTTCGGGGAAACCCGGAGGCGAATTTTCCCCCTGACGTGGTGGAAGGGATTTATATGCATCGGCGGATTGACGTCATGACCGATAATCTGCCGGAAGTGCGTGAAGCGCGGGAATGGTTTCGCAGCGAAACCCGTCGTGTAGCCCCCATCACTCTGGATGTGATGTGGGACCACTTCCTGTCGCGCCACTGGGCGACAATATCTCCCGATTTCCCGTTGCAGGCGTTCGTGGGCTACGCCCATGCGCAGGTCAGCACTATTTTGCCCGACTCGCCGCCGCGTTTTGTGAATCTGAACGATTATCTGTGGTCGGAAAAGTGGCTGGAGCGTTATCGCGATATGGATTTTATCCAGAATGTCCTCAACGGGATGGCGAATCGCCGCCCACGCCTCGATGCCCTGCGCGACTCCTGGTATGATCTGGATGCGCACTACGATGCGTTAGAAGCGCGCTTCTGGCGCTTCTACCCGCGCATGATGGCACAGGCGCGTCAGAAATCGCTTTAGTTGCCTGATAAGCGTAACGCCATCAGGCAAAAAATTGATAGGTGAAACCTGTCTCATTGATTGTCAGCACCGCGTTGAGTTGCCCTCTTCCCCTCCCTATACTTGCCCGCGTTGCGTTCCAAACCCCTTAACTTTGCAGGAGTATTTATATGGTACTGGTTACTCGTCAGGCCCCGGGCTTCACAGCAGCCGCCGTACTGGGTAGCGGTGAGATCGTTGAAAACTTCAACTTCAAACAGCACACCAACGGCAAAGCAACCGTTCTGTTCTTCTGGCCGATGGACTTCACCTTCGTTTGCCCGTCTGAACTGATTGCTTTCGACAAACGTTATGAAGAGTTCCAGGCGCGTGGCGTAGAAGTTGTCGGCGTTTCTTTTGACTCTGAATTCGTCCACAACGCATGGCGTAACACCCCTGTCGATAAAGGCGGCATCGGTGCAGTGAAATACGCAATGGTTGCTGACGTGAAGCGTGAAATCCAGAAAGCCTACGGTATCGAACACCCGGAAGCGGGCGTTGCCCTGCGCGGTTCTTTCCTGATCGACGCCAACGGCGTGGTTCGTCACCAGGTGGTTAACGATCTGCCGCTGGGCCGTAACATCGACGAAATGCTGCGTATGGTTGACGCGTTGCAGTTCCACGAAGAGCACGGCGAAGTGTGCCCGGCACAGTGGGAAAAAGGCAAAGAAGGGATGAACGCCTCTCCAGACGGCGTGGCAAAATACCTGACTGAAAACGTCGCCAGCCTGTAATCGGCTCGAATTGAAAAAAGCTCGCTATGGCGAGCTTTTTTATTGCGCTTATCAGGCCTATGGATTTTTGTAGGCCGGATAAGGCGTTCCGCCGCCATCCGGCGTAGTGCCCGGTGGCACGCCGTTTACCGGGCCTACAAACATGTCGCGTTTACGCCGCGCCGTCCTTTTTCACCTCGCGCCAGATTCGCCACGCCATCACCAACAGTACCGCGACGCCAGCAATCAATGCCCCCCACACCAGTAACGTTTTCCAGCGGCTTTGCTGCTCCGCAGCCGACGTTGCCGTCAGCCGCGCCTCACCGCCCAGCGTTACGCGCTGCTGCGTCATCGCCCAGGGCAGGTCGTTAACATCCTGCGTTTTGCGCAGCGACGCCGGGATCAGCATATCCAGCTCAACATCGGCTTTTTCCGCCGCCCGGTTTCCCCAGGCCAGCATATACGGGCCTTTCCCCTGCGTATTGAACACCAGTTGATAACTGTCCCGCGCGCCGCTCAGCGCAGGCAGCGTCTCCGGCAATCTGGCGTTGATGGTGGTCATACGGATAGCTTCAACCTGTTGACCTGAAAGAAGAATATCCTCCGAACGCTTCCCGTCAAGGCGGTACAGGATCGTTTTCGTCAGCGGACGCCACGCCTCTTTTTCCCCGCCGCGCCATGCCAGCTCAACCGGTAAAACGCCCTCGTTTTCCAGCGCAATTCTGAGCGACGTCAGCGGCTGCGGCTGATTCCAGCGCCATACGGCTTCTGTTTCTGACACTTTCTTTGCGTGGGCCTCCAGCGCAATACGCTCCGATGCCGGTTCTCCGCTGTCCGCAATGGCGCTTACGCTGTTTAACGTCAGCGGCGGACTTTGCGAATCGAGAATCACCAGCAGGTAGCGACGGCCTTCCGCAGAGAGCGTCAGGCTGGCGCTGATGGTGTCCATTTTCAGCCGATCGTTATCGCGCGTCAGATCCATCAGCGGCGCGTCTTCTTGCACGGGTTGCCAGTAACGTAAATCACGGCTGGCATAAACGGACGCCTTCCCCTGCCAGTTGCCCGCAGGCGTGTTCCAGTTCAGGCGCAGTTGCGCCAGCGAAAAGGCCGCCGTCATCTCTTCCGGCAAAGTCAGTAAATAGCTCTGCCCAACCGCGTTAACGTCATCGCTTTCCAGATGAATTTCCACGCCGGTCTTTGAACGCAAGACAAAGGATTCGCTTCCACGGCGCTCCCCTTCCCGCGGTGATACTGGCGACATATCCAGAGGAAAAAGCCGCAGCGCCACCGTCTCTGGCGTGACAGACGGCGTTTTCTGCGCCGTCAGCGCAAAGGGCACCGTATCGCCCTGGCGGTTAAAAACCCGCACATCGCGTAAATCCGGCCAGGCGCTTTGTTGGTAAAGCGCCAGCGGCAGCGAAACGCGATACCACGGCGATGAACCCGTCGCTTCCAGCATCATGCCGGTGGCGTAATCCTGCGGCGTTTCCGGGGCTTCATCACGGCTGAACGCCGGCCACGCCACACTCAGCAACGCGCTCCAGACTACCGCTTTCATCCATTTCATTTTTCTTCTCCTGCTTTGGGCGGTAACGGTGAGAAATACCCGACGATAAGTACCAGGATCGCCACGCCGATAAAAGCGATGGCGCGCGCCAGCCCGCCGCCGCGCGCGCTATCCACCAGCATCAGTTTAACAATGACGATCCCCAAAAGCACCGCGCCGCATAACCATTCCCGCCGCGAACGGCGACGGGTCGCGAGCAACATCATAATTAACGCCGTCAGCATCCAGAACAGGGCGAAGCAGGTCTGGATCAACCGCGAATGCCACAATGTTTCCATGCTCCACGCCACCTCGCCATACCACGCCAGCGCCCGCATCAGCCCTCCGTTCAACCACCAGAATGCGAGCGCCGCCAGCACCACAGGCGCCCATGCGTGATATTTCACTAACGGCGACGGCAGAAAACGACGAGAGAAACGCGCAAGGAGGAACAATCCCAGCAAGGCGAAAGCGGCTCCCTCCTCAAGCGGGTTCACCACTGGCAGATAGCGCTGTTGGAAAACCACGCCATCCTGTAAATTCGCCAGCACCAGAAGCAACAGCAGGATCACTGCCACGGGCGCCAGCGCCAGCGCGCCGTACAACGCAGGCCAGCATTTGAACGGCCACAAATCGCGGCGCAGCGCGGCGTGTACCAGCAGTATGACGATTCCGCCCGCCGCCATCATCAACCCGCTGCGCCAGGCGTCCATTCCCCACGGCAACGACTGCACAAACCAGAACAGCTCCATCCCGAGCGCTAAAAGCACCATCCAGAACAAGGATAAATGCAGCGTCCGGGAGATGCGCGGCGGCAGATGCGCATCATCACGATAAAGCATGAGCACCGCACAAGGCAGCGCCACGCACCACGCCAAATTTTGCCAGCCTGCGGCAAAAATCTGGCGTTCTTCAATCTGGTACAGCAATGCCAGCAGCATCGCAGGCCACAGCAGCCAGGGGCTGTAACCTAACGCCCGCCAGGCGAGCCGCCCGCTCAGATAACGCCATAGCCAGGCGGACGCGGCGAGTAGCGCCAGCACGCCAGACCATTCGGCAGCATAACGCGCCAGCGCCAGTTGCGAGGCGCCCGTCAGCGCGACGATCCAGAAGGCGATGCCGCCCGCCAGCAGCGCCCAACCGACCTCCTTCTTCTCGCTGCGCCACAGCCACGCGCCGCCCAGCCAGCACAAACTCAGCACGGCGAAGATCATCATCACCGTCAGCGGCGCGGCGTCATCGGCCAGCGCCCACAGCGCGCTGCCCACAGCCAGTAGCATGAGCGCAGTGCCGCTATAGCTCATCCGCCGCTGCTGTTGCTGCATACCCAGCCACAATACGCCAAGCCCCTCCAGCGCCCAGGCCATTGCCGTCCAGCGCGCCGAAAGCGCCAGCGGGATGGCAAGGGTGGTAAACGCGCCGCCCAACGCGAGCGCCGCCAGCACCAGCGGCCTTCCCATCGACGGGTAGCGGCGCAGCGCCAGCCACGCCAGCGCCATATAGAACGCGCCGTAGCCCAGCGCACTGAGCGCCGGACCATAATCCATATGTTGGGTAATGGCGTACTGCATGCCAAACCCAACCAGCGGCGGCGCAAACAACAGCACGCCATCAACAATATGTTTGCCTTTTTCCTGCGCCCGCAGCGACAGCGCCACGCTCAGCACACCGAAAATAATGATATTGGCAATCAGGAAAAGCTGGCAGTTGAGCCAGTATTCAGGCCGGTAGTCACTGACACCCCACAGGCCGCCGACCCCGAAAGTGAATAATAACCCCAGCAGATTAAGCTCACGCCAGTGCTGCCAGACGCTTATGGCAAGAATGCCTGCCGACAGCAGGAGATAGAACGAGAACAGCGCCACATAGTTCCCGCTGCCCGTCGACAGCAGCAGCGGCGCAAGATAACCACCCAGGCTGGCCAGCATCGCCAGGCTAAGCGCTTTTTGCAAAATAGCCAGCCCTACGCTTGCGGCGCAAATCAGCACCAGCAGCGCAAACGCCAGCGTCATCGGCAGCATTTGCCACAGCCGGAATGCGCCAAAGACGGTCAGATAGAGCACGCCTGTCGCGCCGCCTTGCAGGATCAGCGCATAGACCGGCTGTTTGCGTCGCAAACGCCAGCCTGTCGCGAGCAGCACTACGGCACACAGCGCCGCAGTGACAAGACGCAGTTCAAGCGGAAACAGCGCGTGTTCAACCGTATAACGCAACAGGAAGGATAAACCGAAAAAGAGGAGCAGAATGCCCAGCTTCGCCAGCGGATTTCCCTGCATAAACCAGCGCGCCAGCGAGGTGAAAACGCCGCCGAACGCGGAAGGTTTCGCCGTTTTCGCAGGCGCCGGGAGCGGTTTTGCGAGGGTTTCCTGCGCAGCCCAGGGATTTTCCGGCTCAGGTATGGCCGCTTCGATGGCATCAGGCGGCGATGGCGCGACACGCTCTTTCGCAGGTAGCGAAGGTTCCGCCGTCACCTGTACCGCAGGCGCTTCTCCCGCACGCTGCTGTTCAAGTTGCTCAACCCGTCGGCGCAACACCGCCAGTTCAAAGCGAACCGCCGCGCTGCGGTTGAGCGCGACAATCGCGAGAATGGGAACCACCACCAGCGCGAAGAATAAAACAATGCAGCCAAGGATTAAAAGCTCATCCATGTTTCCACCTTCACTGTACAAGGACAGACCAGAATGACATAGATTATTACATTTTTGCCATCCCTGAAGGTGAAAATGCCGGATCGCGGCGTAAACCAGAACGCGGCTTCGGGGCGAATAGAGCCGACCATTTTTAATGCATTATTGAGGAAATGAACCATGCTAATGACGTGGTTATTTCATCTTATTTTGCATAACAGACACCCTCAAAAAAATGCCATGCTTTGGTCTAAATTATTCACTGGCATTGTTTTTCGACAGTCTGTACAACGTACTTATTTCATTTTCAGGATATTTTCAGATCATGCGAATCAATCTGGACGTTCTGCTCATTCTTGATGCTATCGACAAACACGGCTCGTTTGCCGCTGCGGCCGGGTCGCTGTTTAAAACCCCCGCGGCGCTTAGCTATATGATTCAGAAACTGGAAAACGATCTCGATATTGAGCTTCTCGATCGCTCCGGCCACCGGGCGAAATTTACCGATACCGGACGAATGATGCTGGAAAAAGGACGTCTGCTGCTCAACGCCGCAAAAGACCTGGAGAAACAAGCCGTGCAGTTAAGCTCTGGCTGGGAAAAAGAACTGGCGATAGCGCTGGATGATTCCTTCCCTTTCGAGACGCTGCTGCCCGTTATTGATGCGTTTTATGCGCTGAATAAGCAAACGCGCCTCAATTTTACACACCATACGCTGGCGGGATCGTGGGAAGAGCTGACGCACAACGGCGCGGACATCATTCTCGGCGCAATTAACGAGCCTCCGACCTCCGCCGCCTGGTCATATAAAATGCTCGGCACCCTGGACAACGTATTTGTGGTCGCGCCTTCGCACCCGCTGGCCGCCGCCACGGACGGTCTGACCAATGAGCAACTCTGTCTGCACCGGGCGGTGGTGATCAGCGACAGCGCCCGCTTCTGCCATCCCCTGCAATCCAATTTAATGGATGAGCAGCCGCAAATTCGCGTGGATGACTTCGACAGCAAAGTGACGCTGCTGCGCGCCGGTTTAGGGTGTGGATTCCTCCCCCGCCATATTGTCAGACCGTGGCTTGCCACCGGCGAGCTGGTGGAAAAATCCGTCATCTCTTTTCGGCAGAAAGATGTCGCCTATATGGCATGGCGCAACCACAGCGACGGTCTGGCGCAGCGCTGGTGGCGAGAAGCTCTGCTCGCCAGCCCGGAAGTCGCGCAGCTCTATCAGTGATTCACCCAGACCGTAGCGGAAATGGCAGGCAGGCTGAGAACGCCCTCAGCCAGTTGGCCTTTCCCCTCTTTGCCTCGCCATTCGCTGACGTTAAGCAACGGTGAGGCAGGCAATACGACCTCACAGGCCTCGCCCCGGTTGATCGCCACCAGTACGCGCTGCTGGTGATAGACTCGCACAAAGACCACCACATCTTCTTCGGCATAAATCACCTGGCAACCGCCGTGACGTAGCGCCTGCGTGCGCTGGCGAAGTTTCCCCAGACGCTGGTACAGCGCCAACAGCGTGGCATCCTGTTTTTCAACCTGCCACGGGAACGGCTTACGACAGAACGGATCGTTATTGCCGTCCAGCCCCACTTCATCGCCGTAATAGATGCAGGGAACGCCAGGCCAGGTAAACAGCCAGACGACCGCCAGCGGCAAACGCGCCACGTCTTTGCCCAGCAGCGATTTGAAACGGGCGGTATCGTGGCTGTCCAGTTGGTTAAACATCCGTAACTGCTGCTGATGCGACAGACCAGCACGGTAGTTATCCATCCAGGCGATGCAGGTTTGCGCGTCAATGTGCTGCGGATCGTAAGAGATATCGGTATTGGCGAGAAATCCCCACAGCGGGAAAGTGAAGCCGCGATAGTTCATGGCGGCGTCTTCCGCATCCGCCTGGAGCCATTGCCGTGCATCGCCAAAATGCTCGCCAACGATATAGGCGTCAGGCTGCGTCTCTTTTGCCGCCTGCGTAATGCCGGCAACGTGTTGCAGGTTATTGCGCGCGCCTCCGGCCTCGCCCAGCATATGCACCACATCAAGCCGCCAGCCGTCCATATGCCACGGCGCTTTCAGCCAGTGACGCACAATGCTGTCTTCACCGCGGTAGATTTCATTGACCAGGCTTTCCGACTGGAAATCCAGCTTGGGCAGACTCGGATACCCCAGCCAGTCCAGCGCCACGCCCTCCGGGGAGAAAGAGTACCAGTCACGCCAGGGCGAATCCGGGTTGTGGCATGCGCCGCCGCTTCCCCGATTATGCCTGTCAAACCAGGCGTGCGAGTCGCCGCTATGGTTAAAGACGCCGTCCAGCACCAGGCGCATTCCCTGCTGCTGCGTATGCTGCCGCAGGCGCAACAGCGCCCGATCGCCGCCAAACTGCGGATCAACGTGACGATAATCTTCCGTATCGTATTTATGGACGCTTGGCGCGCTAAAGACCGGGTTCAGGTACAGCGCCGTCACCCCCAGTTTTTTCAGGTACGGCAGTTTCTCGCTGATCCCGTCCAGATCGCCGCCGTAGAACGTCGATCCCCCGGCCTGCGCAGTCACCGGATCGTCCCAGTCGTGCAAGACGATATCCTGACCGGCGGCATGATGGTAATAGACATTATCCTGTTCCGCTTCGCGCGGCTGGCTGCGGGCAAAGCGATCCGGGAAGATTTGATAGAAAATCTGATCGGCGACCCATTGTGGGCCATTATCCGGCACATCGACGGCAAACTGCTCCAGCCGCGCGGGCGGGAAACGGCTAAATCCCTGCGGCGTGAACCACAGCTGGCGATCGTGCCAGAGCAGCTTAAAGCTGTAGCGACGGCGCGGCTGTCCGCTGGCGAGATCGATCGCCGCCCGCCACGCCGTGACGCCCGGTTGCGGTTGACTGCGCAGCCGATGCATCGCCAGCGAGATTTCTTCATTATCGTTCTCAGCGCGTAGCGTCACACGCTGGGGCGGGTTTTCCCCGCTCAGCCATAACGTTATGGTCAGTTGTTCTTTGTTTTGCTTAACAAATGGGGCAACCGGAAGGTGCCAGGCGTTCAACATCACGTATCCCCTTTGATGAAAATGAAGCCACCTTGCCATAGCGACATCAAGGATAACTCATCATCTTAATGTTTATTGGGGGAGGAGTCCGGGGGAGGATATTGTTTGATACTGCCGGGCGGCGGCTTCGCCTGACCCGGCCTACAGGCAACCGTAGGCCGGATAAGCGTTAGCGCCATCCGGCGGGGAATCACCCCACTTCAGCCAGTTGGCGGTCGCGGCGGCGTTTAAACATCCAGCCGACCAACAGCAGTGCGATCCAGGCGAAACCGACGTACAGCGAAATACGGGTATCTGGATGGTAGCCGATAAGCGCGATAATAAAGACCAGGAAGATCAGGCCCGTAACGGTTGTCGCCACGCCGCCCGGCACTTTAAATTTCAGCGCCTTCACCTCATCCGGCGGCAGACGGCGGCGGAACGCAATCTGCGACAGCAGGATCATAATCCATACCCATACCGTGGCAAAGGTCGCCAGCGAAGCAATCACCAGGAAGACGTTTTCCGGCATGATGTAGTTCAGGTAAACCGCGAACAGCAGCGCAATGGTCATCACCATAACCGTCACCCACGGAATACCGCGACGCGACGTTTTAGCGAACACTTTCGGCGCACTGCCCTGCTCCGCCATACCGTGCAGCATACGTCCCACGCCGAACACGTCGGAGTTAATCGCCGACAGCGAAGCGGTCAGCACCACAAAGTTCAGGATGCTGGCGGCAAACGTAATGCCAAGATGCTGGAAGGTCAGGACGAACGGGCTGCCGTTGGTGCCAACCTGGTTCCACGGGTAGATAGACATGATGACAAACAGCGTGCCCACGTAGAACACCAGAATACGCATCGGCACGGAATTGATGGCGCGCGGAATAGATTTTTCCGGGTCTTTCGCTTCTCCGGCGGTGATGCCGATAATTTCAATCCCGCCGTAAGCGAACATCACCATTTGCAGCGACATCACCATCCCCAGCCAGCCATTGCTGAAGAACCCACCGTTGCTCCACAGGTTGTGGACCCCGGTCGGCTGCCCGCCGTTGCCAATCCCCCAGATAATGATGCCGAAGCCGGCGACAATCATGATGATGATAGTGGCGACTTTAAAGAACGAGAACCAGAATTCCAGTTCGCCGAATACCTTCACGCTCATCAGGTTGATGGCGCAGATAAGTAGCACCACGCTCAGCACCCAGATCCAGTGCGGCACCGCAGGGAACCAGACTCCCATATAGATACCGAAGGCGGTCACGTCAGCAATGGCGACAATCAGAATTTCAAAACAGTAAGTCCAGCCGGTAATGTAACCGGCGAGCGGGCCGAGGTTTTCCTGCGCATAGCGCGAGAACGAGCTGGCGGCGGGGTTATGCACGGACATTTCGCCCAGCGCGCGCATAATAATGTACGCCGCGACCCCGCCGATAATGTAGGCCAGCAACACGCTTGGCCCGGCCATTTTGATGGCGTCTGCCGAGCCATAAAATAATCCGGTGCCAATTGCCGATCCCAATGCCATAAAGCGAATGTGCCGGGTGCTCAGCCCACGCTTTAGCTTGTTATTGCTTTCCATCAATTCCGAACCCATCAAAATAATAAAAAAACCACGGGGCCTGTAGCCCCGTGGTTAAAACATACTGTCAGTGATCTTAGTGAGCGCTGGAGGTCACTTGTCGACCTGCTGCGCGATCCCAGATAATTGCCAGAACAACCATCACCACTGTTGGCATCAACCACGCCAGCCCCTGTTCCGCCAGCGGTAAACGCTGGGTCCAGGCCGGTAAGATGTCACCAATCGCAGAGGCTTTAATCCCGTCAAGGATACCAAAAACCAGGCTGATAAACATCGCCGGAGCAATGACGCGGGAAGAATTATGCCACCATGAGCGGGTAAAGCTTAATACAACCAGTGCGATACACGGCGGATAGATGGCTGTCAGCACCGGAATAGAAATCTGAATCAGATGGCTCAGACCCAGATTCGATACCACCATTGAGAAGCCGCCCAGAATAAACACCAGCGTGCGATAAGAGAGTGGGACGTACTGCGCAAAGAACTCCGCACATGCGCAGGTCAGGCCAACCGCCGTCACCAGACAGGCGATGAAAATCAGCGCCGCCAGCAGCAGGCTACCCGCGCCGCCGAAGGTATGCTGAACGTAAGCGTGCAGAATTGCCGCGCCGTTAGCAGACTGATCGACCAGCGTCGCGCTATCCGATCCCAGACGGAACAGCGCAAGGTACAGCAGCGTCAAACCCACACCCGCCATCAGACCCGCCCAGACGGTATAACGGGTCAGCAGACGCGCTTCTTTAACGCCGCGCGAGCGCGCCGCATTGACGATAACGATACCAAACACCATTGCGCCCAGCGTATCCATCGTCAGATAGCCATTCACAAAGCCATTAGAGAACGCCGCGTTCTGGTAGGCATCCATCGCGTCGCTAATCGGGCCGGCAGGCCAGATGATTGCCGCAACGGAGAGAATAATCAGCGCGATGATTTTCAGCGGCGCCAGGAAGTTACCCACCGTGTCCAGCAGTTTGCCCGGATAGAGCGATACCAGAATCACAATGGCGAAATACACCAGGCTGTAGATAAACAGCGGCAGTGCGGAATCGCCGGTCAGCGGCGCAATCCCGACTTCAAAGGAGACGGTCGCCGTACGCGGCGTTGCGAATAACGGCCCCACCGCCAGATAACAGACGGTCGCCAGCAGAACGCCAGCCACTTTACCAATCGGGGTGCTCAGGCTATCAACGCCGCCGCCGACTTTCGCCAGCGCCACAACGGTAAGTACCGGAAGACCAACGGCAGTAATCAGAAAGCCGAACGCCGCAGTCCAGACGTGTTCGCCTGCCTGCAAACCGACCATCGGCGGAAAGATAATATTGCCTGCGCCAACGAACAGCGCAAATGTCATAAAGCCCAGAGCGATAATATCGCGCGATTTTAACTGATGGGTCATAAAGTTTTACTGCCTGTGGATGTGGTGTTGAAAACGTTAAATTTTCTGCCCTTCCCTGCGGGACGATACAGCGGCATTTTTAAGCAATTCCAGCGGGATATGCTCCTGGGCTGGCGCGGCGAAGAATAGTTTTTCGATTTACCGCGTAAATGCAGTCGGTATGACAGCATCTGGAGCGCAATTTAAACGCTTATAACGTTTTAAAGCAAGGTGAGATCCAAAAACCAGAAGAATATAGCGATATGAAATTAGCAACCAGTACAAAACGCTATCCATAAGAAAAAGTCATGGCTAATCATGCGAACAAAAAAGCATCAGACGTTGAAAAATTCAGCGGAGTCTTCTTTACTGCAAAGAAAATAAGCCAGCATCCGCTGGCTTATGGAAAGCTAACCTTACGAACCACAATTAAGCGCAATTTTTGGCAATTAATCGTTCCGGCAGCACAAAGCTGAAGCGCGTCCCTTTACCCGGCGAACTGTCGATAATCAATCGACTCTCGTGATGATTCAGCGCATGTTTCACAATCGCCAGACCTAATCCGCTTCCCCCGGTTTGCCGCGACCGCGCTTTGTCCACACGGTAGAAACGCTCCGTCAGACGCGGAATATGCTCAGGCGCAATCCCCGGCCCGTTATCTTCCACGCTGAACTCCGCACCGTGGGTCACATGCTGCCAGCGCACGGTAATATGCGTTCCCGCAGGCGTATGATTTACCGCGTTATAGACCAGGTTCGAAATCGCGCTGCGCAACTGTTCTTCGTTGCCCAATACGCTCAGCCGGGCATCCACTTCAAACGTAAAGGTGTGTTTCTGCTGGCTGAGCGCCTGCGCCTCACGCTCAACAACGCGCAGCATCATCGGCACGTCCACCCTTTCGTTCAACAGCAGCGCGGGCGCCGCCTCAATTTTCGACAGCGTCAGCAGTTGTTTCACCAGCCCTTCCATCCGGTGCGTTTGCTCACGCATCGTATGCAGCGCCTTCTCCCGCGTCGCGCCTTCCAGAGGCTGCTCCTGCATCATCTCCAGATAGCCCTGCAAGACGGTGAGCGGCGTGCGTAGTTCATGGCTGACGTTTGCGAAGAAATTGCGCCGCGCGCCTTCAAGCTGGTGCATCTGCGTCACGTCGCGCGCGACCATCAACAGTTGCTGATCGGTATAGGGCATCACGCGGATCTCCAGATGCCGCCCGGTGTTGAGCACCAGGTTGAGCGGCCGGATAAAATCGCGTGTTTTGAGATACTGCGTAAATTCCGGGTAGCGCAGCAGGTTCAGAATGTTTTGCCCGTTGTCGTCCGGCCAGCGCAGCCCAAGCACCTGTTGCGCCAGCCCGTTACACCAGAAAATCCCGCCGTCTTCGGTTGTCAGCACCACCGCGTCGGGGAGGGATTCCGCCCCGCTGCGAAAGCGTTTAATCAGGTTTCCCAGTTCGCGACGCCGCTTTTTATTACGCAACTGCATCTGGTGCAGACCGTACAGCAGCGGCTCCCAGCTCCCGCGTCCCGGCGGCGGCGTCATACTCATATCGACCCACAGCCACCAGGAGAGGCGCAATAAATTCCAGAAATGCCAGATCAGCAATCCCGTTACCGACGCCAGTAAAAACCAGGGCAGATAACCAAAAAAAGCACTGAGGATAAAAGCGGGGATGCAGCAGAGGATCAGCTCCAGCACCAGCCTTTTCCATGACAGCCGTTCCAGCACGCGTCACACTCCCTTCAGAATAGTAAACCCGCCCGCCACACCGAGATGCCGGTCTGGCGGCAAGGTATTAAAAACGGGTCGAAAAGCGATACCCGGTTCCGCGTACCGTTTGCACCATACGATCGTGACCGCTGTGCTCCAGCGCTTTACGCAAACGACGAATATGCACATCGACCGTACGGTCTTCAACATACACATTCGTTCCCCAGACATGGTTGAGGAGCTGCTCGCGACTGTAGACGCGCTCAGGGTGCGTCATAAAGAAGTGTAACAATTTAAATTCGGTCGGCCCCATATCGAGCGGATTTTCCCCGGTCATCACGCGGTGCGAGGTTGGATCGAGGCTAAGCCCCTGCATCTCAATCACCTCTTCTACCGCCATCGGCGAAATGCGGCGCATCACAGCTTTGATACGCGCCACCAGCTCTTTAGGGGAAAACGGCTTGGTGACATAGTCATCCGCCCCGGTTTCCAGCCCGCGCACGCGGTCTTCCTCTTCGCCTCTTGCCGTCAGCATAACCACAGGGATATCCCGGGTCATCGCTTCACGCTTGAGGTGTTTAATAAACTGAAGGCCCGACCCGCCGGGCAACATCCAGTCAAGGAGGATTAAATCCGGCCAGGGTTCATTCAGTTGGTTCACAGCACTGTCATAATCTTCGGCTTCTACTGGCTGAAAGCCATTTTGCTCGAGCACGAAGCAGACCATTTCACGAATTGGAGCTTCATCTTCTACGACCAGAATACGTCTCGCCATGATTTGCCCTGTTTAAATAAGTCGTTGTCATCAATGCGGCGCCATTATGCGTCAGATTTATGACAGATTTATGAAAAAGATAGTCGACATTCGGCTCAGGTTATTGATTTATGACAGTCACGAAACAAGATATTACCGTTCCCGACGGGTTATAATCCTGCCCACGCTTTTTCGTCATGGAACCGTTATGCGCATCCTTCACACCTCTGACTGGCATCTGGGACAAAACTTCTACAGCAAAAGCCGCGCCGCCGAGCACCAGGCGTTTCTCGACTGGCTGCTGGAAACCGCGCAATCTCACCAGGTGGATGCGATTATTGTCGCGGGTGACATTTTTGATACAGGATCGCCGCCAAGCTATGCCCGCGAGTTGTATAACCGGTTTGTTGTCAATTTACAGCAAACCGGCTGTCATCTGGTGGTGCTGGCCGGAAACCATGACTCCGTCGCCACGCTCAACGAATCCCGCGATATTCTGGCGTTTCTCAACACCACCGTGGTCGCCAGCGCAGGCCACGCGCCGCAGTACCTTTACCGTCGCGATGGTACGCCGGGCGCCGTGCTTTGCCCGATTCCGTTTTTACGCCCGCGCGACATCATCACCAGCCAGGCGGGGCTTTCGGGCAATGAAAAACAGCAGCATCTGCTCGGGGCGATCACGGATTACTACCAACAACAGTATCAGGAAGCCTGTAAGCTGCGCGGCGACGGCGATCAAACTCTGCCGGTTATCGCCACCGGGCACCTGACCACCGTCGGCGCCAGTAAAAGTGACGCGGTACGTGACATCTATATCGGCACGCTGGACGCCTTCCCGGCGCAAAACTTCCCTCCTGCCGATTATATCGCGCTGGGACACATTCACCGGGCGCAGATCATTGGCGGCACGGAACACATCCGCTACTGCGGCTCTCCGATCGCGCTGAGCTTTGATGAGTGCGGCAAAAGCAAATGCGTCCATCTGGTCAGTTTTGCAAACGGCAAATTACATCAAGTAGAGAACCTCACCGTTCCCGTCACTCAACCGCTGGCGGTGCTGAAAGGCGATCTGGCCTCCATCACCGAACAACTTGAGCAATGGCGCGATGTTCACCAGGAGCCTCCCGTCTGGCTGGATATTGAAATCACCACCGACGAATACCTTCACGATATGCAGCGCAAAATTCAGGCATTAACGGAGTCGCTGCCCGTTGAGGTTTTACTGGTGCGCCGCAGTCGGGAAAATCGCGAACGCATTATGGCTAACGAACGACGTGAAACCCTGAGCGAACTGCGCGTGGAAGACGTTTTTACCCGCCGTCTGGCGCTGGAAGAGCTGGATGAACCCCAGCGTGAACGTCTGACGCAGCTTTTTACCACCACCCTACATTCGCTGTCCGGGGAGCATGACGCATGAAGATTCTCAGCCTGCGCCTGAAAAACCTCAACTCCCTGAAGGGAGAATGGAAAGTCGATTTCACGGCAGAACCTTTTGCCAGCAACGGGCTGTTTGCCATCACCGGGCCGACCGGCGCGGGGAAAACCACGCTGCTCGACGCCATCTGTCTTGCGCTCTATCACGAGACACCGCGCCTGAGCACCGTTTCGCAATCGCAAAACGATCTGATGACCCGCGATACGGCCGAATGCCTCGCCGAAGTGGAGTTCGAGGTTAAAGGCGACTCTTACCGCGCTTTCTGGAGCCAGAACCGCGCCCGCAATCAGCCGGACGGAAACCTGCAAGTGCCGCGCGTGGAGCTGGCGCGCTGCGCCGACGGAAAAATCCTCGCCGATAAGGTCAAAGATAAGCTGGAGATGACGGCATCGCTCACCGGGCTGGATTACGGACGCTTTACCCGCTCCATGCTGCTGTCGCAGGGGCAGTTCGCTGCGTTTCTCAATGCGAAGCCGAAAGAACGCGCCGAGCTTCTGGAAGAGCTGACCGGAACCGAAATCTACGGGCAGATCTCCGCGCTGGTGTTTGAAAAGCACAAGACCGCCCGCACCGACCTGGAAAAGCTTCAGGCGCAGGCCAGCGGCCTCTCGCTGTTAGCGCCGGAGCAGCAGCATTCCCTCAATGAAAGTTTGCAGGCGCTCACTGACGAAGAAAAACAGCTGCTCGCCCGCCAGCAGCTTCACCAGCAACATCTGCACTGGCTGACCCGTCAGAATGAGTTGCAGGCTGAAATGAATCGCCGCCAGCAGGCGCTGCGGGTTGCCCAGGAAGAACAGGAAAACGCGCAGCCGCAGCTGGCCGCGCTGAACCTGGCGCATCCTGCCCGGCAGTTACGTCCACACTGGGAACGCATTGAGGAACAAACCGCTGCCGCCGGGCGCACACGCCAGCAAATTCAGGAAGTAAATACTCGCTTACAAAGCGTATTACACCTGCGCAGCCGCATTCGACACAGCGCTCAACAACAATCCGCCGAACTGCGCGCCACCATGCAGACGCTGACCGGGTGGCTCACCGAACATGAACGCTTCCGCTTGTGGAGCAGTGAACTGGCAGGCTGGCGTGCGCTGTTTGCTCAACAGTCCAGCGATAAAGCGCAGTTGCTTAAATGGCAGCAGCAGTGTGCAAGCGATATCCGCAAGCGTGACGCGCTTCCACCGAATCCTCTGACGCTTACGCCAGAAGAGGCCACGGCAGCGCTGGCGCAGCATACGCAACAGCAGCCGCTGCGTCAGCGGCTCGCCAGCCTGCATGGGCAGATAGCGCCTAAGCAAAAACGACGGGAACAGTTGCAAACCGCGATCCAGAATAGTCAGCAGGAGTTGGCCCGACGCAGTGCGGCGCTGGAGGATAAGCGACAGAAATATAAAGAAAAAAATCAGCAGTTCATGGATGTGAAAACGATTTGCGAGCAGGAGGCGCGCATCAAAGATCTGGAAAGCCAGCGAGCGCTGCTGCAATCCGGCCAGCCATGCCCGCTCTGCGGCTCGACCTCGCATCCGGCGATTGCATCCTATCAGGCACTCGAACCCGGCGTGAATCAGGCGCGGCGCGATGCACTGGAAAAAGAGGTCAAGACGCTGGCGGAAGAAGGCGCCGCCTTACGCGGGCAACTGGAAACATTAACGCAGCAGCTACACCGCGACGAAAGCGAAGCGCAGGCACTGGTAAAAGAGGAGCAAGCGCTCACTCAAGAATGGCAAACGCTGTGTGACGCGCTGAACGTTACGCTGCACCCTCAGGACGATATTTCACCGTGGCTGACCGCCCGGCAGGACTATGAACAACAGCTGTATCAGCTCAGCCAGCGCCATATGTTGCAGGCGCAGATCGCCGCCCATACCGGGCAGGTTACGCAATTTCAGCAGCAAATCGACCAGCGTCAAACCACGCTGCTGTCTGAACTACGCCGCTACGGGTTATCCCTGCCCGCCGACGGAGAAGAAGCGTCGTGGTTAAACGCCCGCGCGGATGACGCGCAAACATGGCAACAGCGCCAGACGGAACTGGGCGAGCTACAAACGCGCATCGCGCAGTTGACTCCCCTGCTGGAGACACTACCGGAAACAAATATTCTCCCGGAGAGCGATGAGCGCGTGGCGCTGGATAACTGGCGGCAGGTACATGATGATTGCGTTTCGCTACAGAGCCAGTGGCAGACCTTGCAGCAGCAGGAAGCGCAGGAAATGCAGCGGATAGCACAGGCGCAGGCGCACTTTGACGCCGCGCTCAAGGCCAGCGTATTTGACGATCGCGCCGCCTTCCTTGCCGCGCTGCTGGATGATGAGGCCATCGCCCGCCTCGAACAACATCGCCAGGCGCTGGAAAACCAGTTACAGCAGGCGCAGGCCTTAGCCGCTCAGGCGAGCCAGGCGCTGGCAGAACATCAACAACATCCGCCCGAAGGGCTGGATCTCACGCTCACGCCTGAACACATTCAGCAGGCCGTGACGCAATTAACCGGACAACTGCGGGACAATACGACGCGTCAGGGGGAGATCCGCCAGCAGCTCAAACAGGATGCGGGTAACCGCCAACAGCAGCAGTCTCTGATGCTGGAGATTGAAAACGCCTCGCAGCAGGTGGAGGACTGGGGTTATCTGAACGCGTTAATCGGCTCTAAAGAGGGCGATAAATTCCGCAAATTTGCTCAGGGACTGACGCTGGATAACCTGGTCTGGCTGGCGAACAATCAGCTGACTCGCCTGCATGGTCGTTACCTGCTCCAGCGCAAGGCCAGCGAAGCGCTGGAACTGGAGGTGGTCGATACCTGGCAAGCGGATGCCGTTCGCGATACCCGCACGCTGTCCGGCGGCGAAAGTTTCCTGGTCAGTCTGGCGCTGGCGCTGGCGTTGTCCGATCTGGTCAGCCACAAAACGCGCATCGACTCCCTGTTCCTTGATGAAGGGTTCGGCACGCTGGACAGCGAGACGCTGGATACCGCGCTGGATGCCCTGGACGCGCTGAATGCCACCGGTAAGACGATTGGCGTAATAAGCCATGTGGAAGCGATGAAAGAACGCATTCCTGTGCAAATTAAGGTGAAGAAAATCAACGGGCTGGGTTACAGCAAACTGGATAAGATGTTTGCTGTGGAATGACGGTTGTTTTGCCGGATGGCGGCGTAAACGCCTTATCCGGCCTACAGGGAGCACGTTGTAGGCCCGGTAAGCATAGCTCCACCGGGCACTATGCCGGATGGCGGCGTAAACGCCTTATCCGGCCTACAGAGTGCACGTTGTAGGCCCGGTAAGCGTAGCGCCACCGGGCATTACGCCGGATGGCGGCGTAACCGCCTTATCCGGCCTACAGGGAGTACGTTGTAGGCCCGGTAAGCGTAGCGCCACCGGGCATTATGCCTTATCCGGCAAAAAACGATTTACTCCTGCGGCCACAACCATGCCGCGCCGCGAACGCCGCTGGAATCGCCATGTAACGCCTTACGGACCGGCGTTTCGCATTCGCCGCCAAAAACAAACGGTTTAATCAACGATGGCACGGTGTTGTACAACCGATCGACATTGCTCATCCCGCCGCCTAACACGATAACGTCCGGGTCGAGGATGTTGACCACATGGGCTAACGATTTCGCCAGGCGCAGTTCATAACGACTAAGCGCCCGTTCCGCCAGCGCGTCCTGCTCGTTAACCAGACGGATAATGTCATTCCCTTTCAGCGGATGACCACTCAGACGATGGTAATCCGTGGCAAACCCGGTTCCTGAGATAAAGGTTTCAATGCAGCCTTGTTTGCCACAATAGCAGGGCACTTCTTCACGGTAGCGTAGTTCATCTTCATCCATCCACGGCAAGGGATTGTGCCCCCACTCGCCTGCCGTACCGTTGCCGCCGGTATGCGCCCGACCGTTCAGCGCCACGCCAGCCCCGCACCCGGTGCCGATGATCACCGCAAAAACGGTCTGCGCTCCGGCCGCCGCGCCATCCACCGCTTCGGACACCGCCAGACAATTGGCGTCGTTCGCCAGGCGCACTTCCCGCTGCAAACGCGCACTCAAATCTTTATCGAACGGCTGACCGTTAAGCCAGGTTGAGTTGGCGTTCTTTACCACGCCGGTATAAGGCGAGATCGAACCGGGAATACCCATCCCTACCGTACCCGTCTGGCCCGTCGCCTTTTCCGCCATCTCGACCAGCGAAGCGATGGTCTCTATCGTTTGTCGATAATCATCCCGCGGCGTAGGCAGACGATGGCGAAACAGCTGTTCCCCCGCATCGCCGAGCGCAATCACTTCCGTTTTCGTGCCGCCTAAATCAATACCTATACGCACACATCGCTCCTCATTTTTAGGGAATATCAACAGAGTAGAGGCGGGTGTTCTGGTTGGCAATGCAAGCCCGCCGACAATTCGTTATTATACCCGCTGGATTTAACGACAAGGCCGTGGAAATTATCATGCTGTGGTTCAAAAATTTAATGGTTTACCGTCTTAGCCGCGATATTTCGTTGCGCGCCGAGGAGATGGAAAAACAGCTAGCCTCGATGACGTTTACCCCTTGCGGCAGCCAGGATATGGCAAAAATGGGCTGGGTTCCGCCAATGGGCTCGCACAGCGATGCGTTAACGCATACCGCCAATGGCCAAATTATTATCTGCGCGCGTAAAGAAGAGAAGATTCTGCCGTCGCCGGTAATCAAGCAAGCGCTGGAAGCGAAAATCGCCAAACTGGAAGCTGACCAGGGGCGCAAGCTGAAAAAAACGGAAAAAGACTCGCTGAAAGATGAAGTGCTGCACTCACTGTTGCCGCGCGCCTTTAGCCGTTTTAGTCAGACAATGATGTGGATCGACACCGTTAACGGTCTGATCATGGTCGATTGCGCAAGCGCTAAAAAAGCGGAAGATACGCTGGCGCTGCTGCGTAAAAGCCTCGGCTCGCTGCCGGTGGTTCCGCTGGCGCTGGAAAATCCTATCGAGCTGACGCTCACCGAATGGGTGCGTTCCGGTACGGTGGCGCAGGGATTCCAGTTGCTGGACGAAGCAGAGCTGAAAGCAATGCTGGAAGACGGCGGCGTGATCCGCGCGAAGAAACAGGATCTGGTCAGCGACGAGATCGCCGTGCACATTGAAGCGGGTAAAGTGGTCACGAAACTGGCGCTCGACTGGCAGCAGCGCATTCAGTTTTTGATCTGCGATGACGGTTCGATCAAACGCCTGAAGTTCAGCGATGAACTGCGCGATCAAAACGAAGATATCGATCGCGAAGACTACGCTCAGCGTTTTGATGCCGATTTCATTCTGATGACGGGTGAGTTGGCGGCGTTAATTCAAAGCCTGGTTGAAGGTCTGGGCGGCGAAGCGCAACGCTAAGTGAATATTCCCTCTCCGCCAGGAGAGGGAAGCGCCATTATAAATAGCGGCAAAGATAGGACGTCGGTTCAGCCACCTGCAAATGGAACTCACTTTGGCCAGGGACGTTAAACACCTCGCCCGCCGCGTAGACTTTCCACTCGGTTTCCCCCGGAAGCAGTACGTTCAACGCGCCACTGACCACCGTCATCTCCTCCGGCGCGGCAGTGCTAAAGGCATATTCGCCTTCCGCCATCACGCCGACACTGGCGCGGCCAGTACTGCTGCTGGTAAAGCCGATTGATTTCACTTTGCCGGAAAAGTATTCGTTACTTTGTAGCATAAACTGGCCCTTTCTCATGGTTACGTTAAGCACCAATATAGGGTCGCGACCTTCTGCCTGTCACGCAAAATTAACCGAGTAATTCCGAAGCCAGCCGTGCAATCAAGACATTAGAGAGCAAGACCGGAACATCCAGCGCTCTTTGCAATAAATCACGATGACGCTGATTAAATCCAATGGAATCCAGCATGATCACATCCGCGCCCTGTTCCAGCAAATCTTTACCGGCATCAATCAGTTGTTGTTCCGATCCCTGAACGGGATTCGCCAAAGAAAAGACCGGAGGACGTTGTAAGACCTGCCATTTTCTCGCCTGCACATCCAGTAACTCTTCAACCGGCACAATCACGCCCACCTGGTGGCCATCAACAATCGACGCCACTAACGGCGGGATAATACGCAACGGCTCCAGCAGGATCGTGTTACGCGCGGTCATACTGTTAATCGCGGCGGTATTCATCAATAAAATGACATCGTAGCCCTGGTTATCCAGCACTTCGATAATACTTTGCAGGTCGCGCTCCACTTTCTGGCGCGAAACATGGACGATTTGGTTATCACTGAGCAACGTTAATAGCGGATCGTCTCCGGCCTCGACGGCGTACTCCGCCAACACCTCTTCACGGCTGATCTCACCCAACAGACTATGATGGGTAATATGTTGCTCATCGATATACTCCGTCAGAAGCGGCAGCACTTCGCTCATTGGCACAACGCCGATCGTGAGGATAGCCAACGACGCACTCATTTTCTGTTCCACCTTCTTTTTACTTCGTCGTTAATTCCCGGGTAAATGCCTGGACACTTACCTGCCCTGCGCTACAAATGCAGAAAAGCGTAGCAGGAGATCGGCAATGCATTGTGTAAAGATTCCAAATCACTCCAGTAGTATATTGTTATCGTTTAATTTTCAGTTTTAGCAGAATGCGGCAATGAGTGAAAAGTGTGATGCAAGTACGTTGTGACGTGACTCAGTCGCCTTGCCGGGCGTTCCACACTTCAGGATTTATCAGCTTTTATCGGGATCTTCATAGCGCGTTTTGGCATCCATCGCTTCCTGCGCGGAAGGATGCTCGCTGATCAGTGCGTTAGGTTCGGGATAGTCGGCGCGAAGCTGATACCAGGTCACCGTCTGACCTGGCGTTCCTTTCTCAACGGTGACGATATACGCTTCCCGGGGATAAGGCGGTTTTGTTGGCATAGTTCTTCCTTTTTACTGGATGAACTTTAATTATAGACGCCGCCCTGCAATCGTTGCGCCGCCTGCGACAACGCGGTAAGAATTTCAGAAACAACCTGGTCAGGGGCATGGCTCGCATCGATGATGTAATGCGCGGCTTCACGATACAGCGCGTCGCGCTGTTCGAGCACTTCCTGCACCTCTTCACTTAAGGGCTTGCCGGTTAGCGTCGGGCGCAGTCCCTCTTCTGGCGCAGCCTCCAGCCGGTTCACCAGCGTGGACACTGGCGCGCTTAAATAAATCACAATGCCATTTTCGCGCATATAGCGACGATTGTATTCGGTGAGGATGATCCCTCCCCCCGTCGCAACCACCGTTGACGGCGCGGTAACCGCCTTCAGCGCTGCTGTTTCTCTGGCGCGAAAGCTGTCCCACCCTTCCCGGTCAACAATCTCCGCAACCGTCATCTGGACGTGCGATTGCAACCACCGATCGGTATCGACAAACTGGAAATCCACTGCCTGCGCAAGCGCCATACCGGTTGTTGTTTTACCACAGCCGCGAGGGCCAACAAGAAAGAGAGGTTGCGTCATAGCGGGCTTTCCCCAGAGAGCCGCAAAGGTGCGGGATCTGATGTCATCAAAGTAATAATCATACCACCAAACTAGTACATCGTTAAATGTAAATAAATCATTCCACAAAAACCGTGAAAGATTGTACGCGCTTACTATAACAAGAAATCATCAGCAGCAAAGTGTAAAAATAACATTACATTTAGCGCGTTCTGCGCTGGACTTCCAGCCACCACTTATCCAGCTCGGCGGCGAAATGCTGGCGATCGCGCGGAGAAAGGCTGTCCGGCCCGCCCGTCTGAATCCCGCTGGCGCGCAGGGTATCCATAAAATCACGCATTGTCAGGCGTTCGCGGATCGTTGACTCCGTATAGCGTTCACCGCGTGGATTCAGCGCCGCCGCCCCTTTTTCCAGCACTTCAGAGGCCAGCGGGATATCCGCCGTAATGACCAAATCTCCGGCTTCGCACTGACGCACAATCTCGTTGTCAGCGACATCAAATCCGGCGGGTACGCGCAGTGTACGGATAAAACGCGAAGGCGGTACGCGTAAATTCTGGTTTGCCACCAGAATAAGCGGCATCTGCATACGTTCAGACGCACGGTACAAAATCTCTTTAATCACATTCGGACACGCATCCGCATCCACCCATATTGTCATAACCGCTCCAGGCTCATGTGCAATCGTCTATTGTCTCGTGCTTTTGTCTTCCGTCAAAGTGCTGTTTCTCCTTCATGAGACTTTCAATCCACGTTAAGCTAATAACCCCAACTAAAAATACGCATAGGGAGTGACGAAATGGAGAAGAAAATCGGTTTTATCGGTTGCGGTAATATGGGAAAAGCCATTCTGGGCGGCCTGATTGCCAGCGGTCAGGTTCTCCCCGGGCAAATCTGGGTCTATACCCCGTCCCCGGATAACGTCGCCGCGCTGCACGATCGGTACGGCATCAATGCGGCGCAGAGTGCGCAGGACGTCGCGCAGGTTGCGGATATCGTTTTCGGCGCCGTGAAGCCGGGCATCATGATTAAAGTGCTGAGCGAAATCAGCTCCAGCCTGAACAAAGACTCATTAGTCGTCTCTATCGCTGCGGGGGTCACGCTCGATCAGCTGGCGCGCGCGCTGGGGCACGATCGCAAAATTGTTCGCGCGATGCCAAACACGCCGTCTTTAGTCAACGCGGGCATGACCTCCATAACGCCAAATGCGCTGGTCACGCCGGAAGATACCGCTGACGTGCTGAACATTTTCCGCTGCTTTGGCGAAGCGGAAGTGATTGCCGAGTCGATGATCCACCCCGTCGTTGGGGTCAGCGGTTCCGCTCCGGCTTATGTCTTCATGTTTATTGAGGCGATGGCCGATGCTGCGGTGCTGGGCGGAATGCCTCGCGCGCAGGCCTATAAATTCGCCGCGCAGGCCGTAATGGGCTCCGCCAAAATGGTGCTCGAAACGGGTAAACATCCGGGTGAACTGAAAGATATGGTGTGCTCGCCTGGCGGGACGACCATTGAAGCCGTTCGCGTGCTGGAGGAGCGAGGGTTCCGGGCGTCGATTATCGAAGCGATGGCGAAGTGTATGGAAAAATCAGAGAAACTCAGTAAATCCTGAGCCAGTTGCCGGACGTCAGGCCGCCACTTCGGTACGGTTACGTCCGGCGTTCTTTGCTTTATAAAGCGCCATATCCGCCGATTTCAGCCATTCCCGGTAGTGTCCGATTTGCGTGGTCAATGGCGCAACGCCCACGCTGATGCGCAAAATAACCTGTGGCGCGCACGGCAGGCGTAACGCGTTTAATCGCTCATGAACCCGCGACATCGCGGCAATCGCGTTATCCGCTGGCGTACCGCACATGATCACCGCAAACTCGTCGCCGCCAAAACGTCCTATCACATCGCTGCCGCGCAGCGTCATCTGCAACTGGCGCGTCAGGGCAATAATCGCCTCATCTCCGACATCGTGCCCCCAGGTATCGTTAATGCTCTTAAAGTGATCGATATCGATGATGAGCAACGTGGCGTCCCGGTGGTAGCGGCGACAGTTATCAAATTCATTACGCAACAATATTTCCCAGTGACGCCGGTTATAGACGCCGGTCATGCCATCCCGCATGCTCATCACCTGTAGCCTGCGTTTATGTTCCGCCAGTTTGGTCGCCGTCTGGTAACTCACCCAGGCAAACAGCAAGGGATAAATCACAATCACCGGCAGGGAGAACCACCACTCCAGCGGCGCGCTGCGAAAAGCCACGGTAATTCCGGTCAGCTGTAACGTCACCAGACATGACACAACCATTAACACCATACCGGCAATAAAGAGCCGCAGCCCTCCCGCGCCCATCAAATTCATACACATCATCATCAGCAGAGCCGTGGAGGGCAGCACGTTGACGCCCATCACCCCAACCCAGACGCCAGCAAGAATGGCGTCCGCCTTTAAGTTGTATATTTCCCGGCTTAAAGGATCGATGGCTTTACTCGCCAGTTGCCACGCCAGGTGCGGCCAGACGAAAGACCAGCCGACCAGAAACAACCACCATCCTCCCGTAATCGGTTGTGAAGCCAGTACGGCGGCGATCGGGAGAAACATCCATCCCAGTCCTACCGCACGCGGCAGTCTCACCCGCCTGGCGAATCGCAGCCCGGAGCGTTGATGGTCATTTTGAGGAGAGTGAGGTGGCTCACTCTGTGCGACCGCTTTTTTGTAAAAGTTTTCATCATTCATTATTTTTTGGGAACATTCTGAAACAATTTTCCCAAATTATAGAGAGGGGGATTGTGAAGGAAGTATGAAATTTCGGGTGAGTGATTTTCTCAGCTCACCCGTTAGCACTATGCGGATTTTTTCAGACAGGCACTCATAAACTTGCTGCGATCGTCGCCTTTCAGCGACTGGTCCGTCGCCTGCTGGTTGCACTCACGCATTCTCTGTTGCTGCGGCGTCAGGCTTTTCTCACCAGGGGCGGATTTACTGTTTTTCAGGCAATCGCTCATGTAGGTCTTACGCGCATCCCCTTTTAACGCCTGCGCCGTCGCCTGCTGATTGCAGCTCGTCATACGCTGTTGTTGCGGGGTTAATGTCTTCTCGGCAGCGCCGACGGCGGTTAAAAAAACCAGCCCAAACAGCAGGGTAACCAGTAATGTTATTTTCATAGCACCATCCTTCTGTGAGTATTGACACTACACGTCATCCTTCTGGTTACGTGCGCCGTAACCGAAGGAGGCTAACTCTAAGTCTGGCTGCTGACGACGAAAATACCACCTGACGGCAAAAGTATTGCCGTCAGGAGTCCGTTTACTTCAGTCCCAACGCCGCTTTCATGGTGTAAAACAGATCGGTCTGGTCCGTTAATCCGACGACATTCGCCGCATGCGGGCCGTATGCGGCAATGCGCAACTGGCTGCCGGTATGTTCCTGCGACTCCTCTTCCGAGTTGCCGTAGCTGATGACCATCACCGCGCCATCTTTGGTATTTAACGCCTGCGTCAGTCCCGGCGCTTTGCTTTCCGGCGCGATAATCTGGCTGGAATGCGCATGATCGGCAGTCACCACAACCAGGGTATTGCCCTCTTTTTTAGCGAATGCGAGCGCACGCTGTACGGCTTCGTCCAGATCGACCGTTTCGCCGATCTGCCCGCATGGGTTGGCGGCGTGATCCTGTTTATCGATGGATGCGCCTTCAACCTGCAAGAAGAAGCCTTTTTCATTCTTACTCAACAGCTCAATCGCTTTGTCCGTCATTTGCGCCAGCGTAGGCACGGTATCATCACGCTGCGGGTTTGCCTTGCAGGTCACCGCAGGTTGTTCAAGGTTGCCGTGATAAGAGGCTTTCGGGCCTTCCCAGCGAACCGGCATGTTGCCGTCGGAGAACAAGCCCAGCAGCGGCTTATCCTGATTTGCCGCCGTTACCGCCTTCAGCGAGGCGGCATCGTTCATCAGCTGATATCCCCGCGCCAGCGCCTGCTCACGCAGCGTTTTCCCCTGCCATTCGCCTGCTGTCGCCATTTCAGCAAAGGTGGCCGCACCGCCGCCAAGCGTAACGTCCGCCCGCGCATTCAGCAGTTGCTCGGTGATCGACCCTTTTCCACCCTTCTCCAGCGCGTTTGTCGGGCAAAGAGTGCTGGTAAGGCTGGGGCCGTAGCATTTGCGTGAGGTTACATGGGAGACTAACGCGGCGGGTGTCGCATCCTGTAATTCTGCGGTCGAGACGTTGCCCGTCGCCAGACCTGCCGCTTTGGCCATCTCCAGGATCGTGGTGTGATCTTTTTCGTGGATATCGACGCCTAACGCGCCGTTATAGGTTTTAACTCCCGTCGACCACGCCGTTGCCGACGCGGCGGAATCTGTGACGTAATCCGGTTTGCCCGTTTCTTTATCCAGCGCGTAATGGGTGTATTGCCCGGTCAACGGTAAAGCATCAATTCCTTTAAAAAAGCCGCCGGCCCCTTGCGCATAATTTCGCGCCGCAGTGATTTCAGAATCCCCCATACCGTCGCCAATCAGCAGGATAATATTTTTGGCCGGTTTATCGCTCAGCGAATCTCGCAGCGCCGCCGTTTGATCGCCCGCTAATCGGCGCGCCCCGCCTGGCGTGGTAATATCTCCCTGTGCGGCACGATTATCCAGCACCGTCATCGCGGACGTCCTGGCATGCGTAATGGGGGTAAACAGCAGAGGTAACAGGGCAATAGCAATAGCGCTTTGTTTCACTTTATTTTCTCCATGTGCCTACCCTAAATAATTCGGGTTACAGAAAGCCAATACATATGCAACCTGAAGTACAACGGGTATAAATACAGTAAAATAAAAACAAAGCGACTATAGGTAACTGACGTGACAAGGTTATGACAGTGTTTACTCTGAATACGATCAGCTACGAGGATGCCTCAGTAACTTTTTTACATACTGGCGCAGCAATTCCGTATCGTAATCTGGAACGCTGGCATCCGGCTTTACGCCGTCGAGCGCATCCTCAACCTGATGAATGAGCTTCTGCTGCTCATTTTGCGCCATATTACGCAGCATCGCCGTGACAATAATCTCTAACGCTTCTACCTGAGCAACCAGTTCTTTCGACTCTTCTTCTTTTTGGGCGAGCCTCAGCAACAACTCTGAAATGAGATTTTTCATGACCGTATTTCCTTATCCGAGGAATGCTGACGTTATCATTATGGTTCACGACTGCCTAGAGGGTAAAAGTAGTATTTTTATGATAAAGGAAAGACTTTCTGTAAATAATGCGCTGACAAAATGGAGCGAAACGTTTCTCGCGAGAAAATAATTCAACCGTAAAAAATCAGGGTATATATAGTCACGCCATTGCATAAATTAAAGTTATGGTAAATACGCCAAAATTTAACTTAAAGCGTATCGCCATAATATATTTGATATCCCAGATTGACCCTGTCCAGCGTCTCTTTTCCGCCCAGACGTTTAATCAGCATATCTGCGGCTACGCTTCCCATATCGTAGCGGGGGGTAATCACGCTCGCTATTTTTTGCAAACGTGCGCGGCCGATTTCCAGGCCATGAAATCCGGCAATAGCAACCTGTTGCGGAACGGGGATCTGCTGCGACTGACACTCCAGCAGCGCGCCAACGGCTAAGTCGTCATTGGTGCAAAAAATCGCGTTAATATCCGGTCTGTCGCGCATCGTCTGCAAAAACAACTGACGACCTAAGGCCAGTGACGAAATGGCTTTTGGCACCACATGGTAAGGCTGTAACCCCTGTTCGTTCAGCGCACGCTCAACGCCGCGATAGCGACTGACATCACGCGGGTCGTCCATTGAGCCGAAAAACGCCACGGCGCGTTTTCCCGCCTCCAGAAACGCCTGAGTCATATCCCACGCGGCTTTTTCGTTATCAATACCAACCTGCATATCCAGACAATGCTCGGTGATATCCATTAACTCCGCCACGGGGATACCGCTGGCGCGCACATACTGCACCATACGTTCAGTATGTTGTTTTCCGGTCAGAATCAGCGCATCAATGTTGTAGGAGAGCAGGTTAAGCACTTCGCGCTCTTCCCGCTCCGGGTCATATTCATAGTTAGCGATCAGCGTCTGGTATTGGTGAGCGGAAGTCACCGATTCAATCCCCGCCAGGACATCGGCAAAAATCTGGTTGCGAAAGGAGGGAATCAGCACCCCGATCGTTTTACTGCGCGCATTAAGCAAAATCTCGGGGGCGCGATTGGGAATATAATTATTCTCCTCCATGATCTTCGAAATCAGCTCGCGGCTACGCTGCGAGACCTGATTGGGATCGCGAAGATAACGGCTTACCGTCATCTTATTTAGCCCAGCCAGCGTGGCGATATCCTGCAAGGTCATCCGATTGTTTTTCATGAAGTTCTCTGCGAAAGACAGCGTGATCAATTCGCAGAGAACCTTAACACAGCCAGCGAGGGACTGCATCTTATCCGACCGGATTAGCCCACCGCTTTCCCGGTTTGTAAGGATGTGGACGACGGCGCCTGGTTAGCGCGCACGTTATACATCAATACCACCGAGGCCAGCAGGGAAATCGCCATAAAGGTGTACGAAACGCCCGGCCCGCCCGTCAGACCATTGAGATACCCCACCAGCCATGCGCCGAGGAATGCCCCTAACGCGCCGAAACTGTTGATTAAGCCCATCGACACGCCCGCCACATTACGCGGCAACAGTTCAGGAATTAAGGCAAAAAACGGGCCGTAAGGCGCGTACATGCAGGCTGCGGCAACCACCAGCAATCCATAAGAGAGCCAGAAAGCGTTGCTCCCCAACAGCCAGGAACATAAGAAAGCGATGGCGGCAATCAGCAGCAACGGCCAGATAAACAGCTTACGGTTCTGAAACTTATCCGATAACCACGATACGGTAAGCATCAGACAGATCGCCGCCAGATAAGGCACGGCGGCCAGCCAGCCGACGGATACGATATCCATTTGGGCCGCTGATTTCAGGATGGATGGCATCCACATCATGAATCCGTACACGCCGATACTCCACAAAGCATGTACCGCGCACAGCATGACAACGTTACGCGAGCGCATGGCTTCGCCGTAGTTACGTACCGGTTTAATATGGGTTTGCTCACGATCCATCGCCTGTTGCAGCGTCTCTTTTTCCTCCGCCGTCAGCCAGCTGGCATCGGCCGGTTTATCACGAACCAGCACCCACCAACAAAATGCCCACAGTACCGCCGGGATGCCCTCAATAATGAACATCTCGCGCCATCCCCAGGCCTGAATCAGATAACCGGAGACAATCGACATCCACAACACGGTGACCGGATTACCCAAAATCAAAAAGGTATTCGCCCGCGAGCGCTCGGTTTTCGTAAACCAGTTGCTGATATAAATCAGCATGGCTGGCATCACCGCCGCCTCAACCACGCCAAGAGTAAAACGGATCGCCATCAGCATGGGAATATTACTGACAAACCCCGTCGCGGCGGCACATATTCCCCACAGAATCAGGCTGAAAAAGATCATTTTCCGTACGCTGCGTTTAACGGCGTACAAAGCTCCCGGCACCTGAAAAAAGAAATACCCGAGGAAAAAAAGCGCGCCAATTAAGGATGCAGTTCCTTTCGTAATACCCAGATCGGTTTCAATACCTGCCGCGGCGGCAAAACCATAATTGGCGCGATCGAGATACGCTAAGCTGTAAGTAATAAAAATAATCGGCATTAAATACCACCAGCGCCGGGCTGGTAATTTAGCAAGAGCGTTCATACACATTCCTTTTGATAATGAGTCTATACCGCAGCTAACATTCCGCCGTCGACGAAGAGAATATGACCGTTAACAAAATTCGAGGCCGGGGCCGCAAGATAAACTGCCGCGCCAATCAACTCCTCCGGCTTTCCCCAACGCGCGGCAGGCGTGCGCTGGTACAGCCAGGCAGAAAAGGCGTCGTCGTTCACCAGCGCTTCCGTCATCTCTGTGGCAAAATAGCCCGGCGCAATGCCGTTAACCTGAATATTATATTCCGCCAGTTCCACGCACATTCCTCGCGTCAACATTTTCACCGCGCCTTTTGAGGCAGCGTAGGGTGTAATTGTTTTCCGGCCTAATTCACTCTGCATGGAACAAATATTAATAATCTTCCCTTCCCGGCGCGCCATCATATATTTGGCTACCTGTTGAGAAACAAGGAAGACGGATTTCTGATTGACATCAATAACGCGATCCCACTCTGCTTCAGGAAATTCCGTCAGGGGGTAACGACGCTGGATACCGGCATTATTGATGAGAATATCAATCGCCCCAATTTCCTGCTCAATATGCGCAATCGCTTTTTCCACCTCCGCCGCGTGAGTGACATCAAACCCATAACCCACGGCGTCATAACCCAGAGCCGTCAGTGTGCTCGCGGCCTGTTCCGCCCGCTGCTGCGTAATGTCGTTAATCACCAGGCTGGCGCCATGCTCTGCCAGCCCCCTTGCCAGCAAATTACCGATTCCCTGCGCTGACCCCGTAATCAATGCGCGTTTACCTGCAAGACTAAAAATATTTTTCATCAAAAACCTCTTTTTCGATAGCTGTTACGCGTAACTGTATACGCGTAACAGTAGAAAAAAGAAGTTCTCTTACACAACTAATGGTCAATTTGTGATCTACATTGGATTTGGCAGCAAAGAAAGGATCATGTACAGAATGCTTTCTGCACATGATCACGATTAGCAGCGGATCTCAGGCAGCGTAACGGCGGCGCAACGCAATCGCCAGTTGCCAGATATTCACCAGCACAATGAGCGCCGTCGCGACAAATACCCAGCGAAAGCCCGCCATCGCCGATACGGACGCCCCCATCAGCGGCCCGGCCACATTTCCGAGATACATAAACGACTGGTTATAACCAAAGATACGGCCGGTTATTCGATCGCTGGAATACTTCACCAATAAGGTCTGTACGGCAGGCAGCATCGCGCCATCGGCAAAACCTAACAGAAAACGCAGAACCCCCAACTGGAACGGCGTCGTCACCCACGACATGGCGAAAAACAGCACCACGGCACAGACCAGCGTCGCCATCAGAATCCTTTCCGTCCCGATCCTGTCGCCAAGTTTGCCAAGGCGGGGGGCGGAAATGAGCGCTGAAACGCCGGGCACCGACGCAATTAACCCGCTCAAAAAGGCAATGTTCGTGCTGTCCGGCAGCATGGATTTGATAAACAGCGCCAGGATGGGGCTGATCGAACCGTTACAGAGCTGGATCACCATCGTCGTAAAAAACAGGCTAATCACCAGACCCGGATAGGGCAATGAGGCAAAAACCGCTTTGCCGCTCAGTCGTTCACTCTTTTTGAGAGCCGGACGAACGCCCTCTTTAATTAAAAACAGCGTTACCAGAAAGCTCACCATCAACAACGTGGCGGTAATAAAAAAGACCGCCCGCAGCCCGATATGATCGGCAATAACTCCGCCCATTAACGGCCCGCCGATCACCCCGCTGATCTGGGCGGTGGAAAGCGTGCTGAGCGCCCAGCCGCTACGCTCTCTCGGCACCTGCGAAGCCACCAGCGCCATCGCGTTAGGAATGTACCCGGAGGTAAGCCCCATGACGCCGCGCAAAAGAAACAGTTGCCAGACATTGGTCGCAAACGCCTGAAGTAAAATCGCGATCGCCATGCCGAGCGATGCGCGCAGTAGCATCAGTTTGCGGCCTTTACGGTCAGCCAGACTGCCCCACATGGGCGAAACAATCGCGGAGATGAGAAAGGTGATACTGAAGGTTAAGCCAGACCACATGGAGAGCGCTTCATGCGAAGTGACGCCCATTTGCGAGATATACAGCGGTAAAAATGGCAGGATCTGACTGATCGCCAGCCCGGTAAAAAAGCAGCCGAACCAGACGGAGATAAGATTAACCTTCCAGGATTCCATAAGTGCTCATAACGATAAATAGCTGAAAACGCTCACCAGCTTAGCAAGTTGCGCCAGCAGAAGCGGTTCCAGAGATGCGGTAACCTCTATTTTGCTATTTTATCTCCCCGTTCATCAGATTTGTGAAATATGTCACATTATATACCCGCTCAGAACAGGGATTTATGCTTCAACGACAAAGCCCGTATCCGCGCATACCGAGATGGAAATGGTTGGCATGCGCGGCGTTGTACTCCGGCCCCAGTCCATTGCCATAATAAGTGCAACTGCCGTTAAGCATCGCACGCAGCCAGGGGGCGGTTTTCTCATCCTTCCATCCCCGCAGAACCGTAACTTTTCGACCGTCCGCCAGTTGAAAACCGCTGATATCCCACGCCTGTGCGCTGGCATGTTCACTGCGACGCGCATCCGCCCGGTGATAGATATTGCGACAGGCATAGCTGCCAAGGTGCTCAATACGGGTCAGTTGACTGCCCATAAACGACTGGGTTAGCGGTTTCGCCTGGCGCGCCACAAACAGCGCAGAACTCAGCGCCAGCGGGCAAGAGGCCAGGAAACTGCTGCTCAACGACACGGAGCCAAAATGCCTGACCCGTACCACGTCTGACAGCGGACATTCGCCCGCGCTGTCGGCAACGGGTTGCGACGAGATCATTCCCTGGCGATTGGCCTGCTCAAGTAATCCCTGGCACTGTTGCGGCGTCAGACGCTGTAGTTTGAATTTGGTGAGCCAGCCCGGAGGGTCGGACAGTCGCAGAGGAACAAAAGGATTGTAATACGACGGAAGAGAGCGGTAACCCACCACCCCCACGGCCCCCAGCAGCACAATCGCAAGCCAACCCTTACCTTTCACGCCCCCTCCTCTCTGATTCCCTTAAACATTATGGCAGAAGCCCGCGAATCCGACGTTTTGTCGTGGTAATGTATACGCTTTGCGTTCGATGGAATGGGTTTTTAAGATGGCAAAATTGCGGGTAGGTATCGTATTTGGTGGTAAATCAGCGGAACATGAAGTGTCTTTGCAATCGGCAAAAAATATTGTCGATGCCATCGACAAAGCCCGCTTTGACGTTGTGCTGTTAGGCATTGATAAACAAGGGCAATGGCATGTCAGCGATGCCGAAAACTATCTGCTGAATGCAAACGACCCCGCGCACATTACGCTGCGCCCCTCTTCTACCAGCCTGGCGCAGGTTCCGGGCAAACACGAACACCAGTTAATTGACGCACAGAACGGCCAGCCGTTGCCGACGGTGGACGTCATTTTCCCGATCGTACACGGCACGCTGGGGGAAGACGGCTCGCTGCAAGGGATGCTGCGCGTAGCGAATTTACCGTTTGTCGGCTCCGATGTGCTGGGTTCCGCCGCCTGCATGGATAAAGACGTCACCAAACGTCTGCTGCGCGATGCCGGGCTGAACATCGCGCCGTTTATTACGCTGACTCGCGCGAATCGTGATGCGATCCGTTTTGCGGAAGTGGCGTCCCGGCTGGGTCTGCCGCTGTTTGTGAAACCCGCAAATCAGGGCTCCTCTGTGGGCGTCAGCAAAGTCACCAGCGAAGCGCAATATGAACAGGCCGTTGCGCTGGCGTTCGAATTCGATCACAAAGTGGTTGTTGAGCAAGGGATCAAAGGCCGTGAGATCGAGTGCGCCGTGCTGGGCAACGATCACCCGCAGGCCAGCACCTGCGGCGAGATCGTCCTGAACAGTGATTTTTACGCTTACGACACCAAATATATCGACGACAACGGGGCGCAGGTCGTGGTTCCCGCCCAAATCCCGCAAGAGGTGAACGACAAGATCCGCCAGATCGCCATTCAGGCGTACCAGACGTTAGGTTGTGCGGGAATGGCGCGCGTGGACGTCTTCTTAACGGCGGAAAACGAGGTGGTGATTAACGAGATCAATACGCTGCCGGGATTCACCAACATCAGCATGTACCCGAAACTCTGGCAGGCAAGTGGCTTAGGGTATACCGATTTGATTACCCGTCTGATTGAACTGGCGCTGGAACGTCATGCGGCGGATAACGCCCTGAAAACCAGCATGTCATGATGACGATGCGCCATCTGGTGTTGACCGCCTGATGGCGCTTTGGCTTATCAGGCCTACGACGTTTTGCGCCCGTAGGCCGATGCCGCCATCCGGCACACTACCGCATTAAGCTTCTTCGGTTTTATCATCCTCACGGCGACGAATAATCAGCCCGGCAAGCCAGAAACTGAATACCCACGTCACCAGGCCTACCGCGTAGGTTTGCCATCCTTTTGCTTCAAAGCCCAACAACCCCACCACGCCATTCAAAATAAAGATCAGCCCAATGGCGAAAGCATAATAGTGCCAGTCACGGCGAATTTTTACAGGCAGGTTCATGACAGCTCCGACGCTAAAACAATAAAAAATCATCCTCGCACATTTCTGCCTGAGCGTCTGTGGCCTGTGCGGAATTTCTCAAATGTTAATCAATTTAGATTAAGGTAACAAAATTGTGACATAAGACAAAAAATCCGCAATCCTGGAGTCATCCCTGAGTGAAATTACCATCATTCTGATATTGACAAACACGATGACCTGTCAGACTTCACGATAAGCCGCTGGCATGACGCCAGATTCGTGCAGAAGACTATCCCGGAGGTCTTTATGGCTGACTTTACCCTCTCAAAATCCCTGTTTAGCGGGAAACATCGAGATACCTCCTCCACGCCAGGTAATATCGCCTATGCCGTGTTTGTGCTGTTTTGCTTTTGGGCAGGGGCGCAGATCCTGAACCTTCTGGTTCACGCGCCTGGCGTTTATGAACATCTGATGCAGATGCAAGAGACCGGACGCCCCCGCGTGGAAATTGGATTAGGCGTCGGCACCATTTTCGGACTGGTGCCTTTCCTGACAGGTTGCCTGATTTTTGGCGTCATTGCCGTAATTTTGCGCTGGCGTCACCGTCATCAGTAACCCTCCCTGTGCCGGATGACGCCAGGTTTATCCGGCCTACAAATTCATACAACGCGCCCGACGCTCATCCACACGTTTAGCAAACCACGCGGTAGTGAGATTACGGGTGATCTTCGGACTTTCCAGCTGAATACCTGGCAACATCTCGCGCGGTAATGCCTTACCGGTTTTGGCTTCCGCCAGCTTATACACTTTCTCGTACAACGCCGTCTCCTCAAAAGCGAGGCTGTCTCCCTTTTCCAGTTGACGTCGAATCGCGCTGTCGCTCATGTCCAGCTTGCCCGCCAGCTTACGGATTGCCTGTTCCGTTTTCCCGGCTTCTTTGCTGTCATAACGAATCAAGTCGCCGTCCAGCGCCAGCTTAACGCCGCTGGCTTTACTGACCGCATTCTGAAATGCCGCATTACGACTGGCGTACCAACCGGCATTAAAATCAGCAAAACGAAATACAGGCGCGCTGTAATTCGCCGGATAGTTCAACAGATGCCAGGTTCCAAACCACAGTCCGCCACGGCGGCTAAAGACCTCCTGGCGAACCGTCCCGTTCATGGTCCACGGATAACCTTTTGTGTGCTGTTCAGCAAAGGCGATGCTGACCTGCATCGGCCCGCCGGTATGCACCGGATTAAGCGAACCGAACAGCGTCTGCCCCATCGGCACCATATTAATAAAATCATCAAAAATCGCGCTGAGCTGTTTTTCCGTTTTCACCGCGTCCAGACGTTCGCTGTAGCTTTTTCCATTCGGGGAGTTAATTTTCAGCGCGGTATGCACCAGAAAAACGGGGATATGCATCCGCTCAGCACGCCTGTCGATCTCCTGCCAGGCGATTTTGCTCAACCCCGGCACCACCGGGTCCGCCTGATAGTTAGACTCCTGCTGCGCCACCGCCAGCACCGAGCAAACATTCTCAACCGTTGGCGCCAGCCCCTGGCTTTCGAAGGTCTTTGCGATGTCCTGCGCCCACGCGTCCCTGTCTTTTACGCTGGCGGGCATTTTCTGGCGCACCACGCTTGCCACATCGACAGGTTTTTCCCCTTTTTTCAGCGGTTGCGAAGGCTGGCTACTACACCCTGCCAGCACCAACGCAGCCAGGAATGATAAAGGGTAAAGACGGGACGCCGCCGACATAACGTTTCCTTTTGTTTGTTAGCTAAATGTATTCGTTACTTCCTGGATATCCTGCCCATCCAGTTCGCGCTCAAAGCTGCGCAGACGTTTATAGATGGACATCAGTTCCACCAGCGTGGTCCAGGAGTTAATCAGATACTGGAAGGAACCGCGCACCTGACCAAACACGTTGGTAATCTGCGTCATCAGGCCCAGCGTAATCGTACCGGCAACAATCGACGGAAACAGCAGGAACAGACCGAAAACGTTATCCACCTGTAGATAGAGAATGCGCGCAATGTTGAAGTACATATAGTGGAAGTAGAGGCGGAAATAGTTCCGGCGCACCGCGCTGAACAACTCACGCACGGTGGGCGGCGTAGCGCGGCTGGCGTCGTCTTCACCGTAGACCAGCTCTTTACGGTAAGCGGCCTCAACCCGCTGGTTTTTAAACTCCAGCCCCGGCAGTTTGATCCCCACCACGGCCAGCAATCCTGTTCCCATCAGCGACCAGATGATAGCCGCGATAACCAGCCCATAAGGAATATGCCCGACGATCGGCAGGTCCGGTACGTGCGCAGACAGCGTAACCAGTACGGGTAAAAAGGCGATCAACGTCATGATGGCATTGATAAAGCTTACGCCCATATTCTCCAGCGTAGAGGCAAAACGCATCGTATCTTCCTGCACACGCTGCGCGGCGCCTTCAATATGGCGCAAATGCTGCCAGTGCGCCATGTAGTGCTCGTTCATCGCGGTACGCCAGCGAAACACATAATGGCTGACGAAGAAATTGTTCATCACGCCAATCACTACGGCAATCAGCGCTATCCCGAGGAACACGCCGACTTCACGGTAAAACTGTTCGATAGTGACCTTATGCGGCGAGCTCAGCGCCGTCTGGATCAGGTCGTAAAACGGCGCGTACCAGGCGTTGACCGCCACGCCTACTTCCACCAAAAACCAGGTCACAAAGATGATCAACGAAGTGCCCAGAATCGACCAGTATTGCCAGCGATGCGGGCTATAAATAAACCAGAACATCGCAAACAATCCGACGCAAAGGACGTAATACGCGTAGAAAATCAGGTAATCCAGCGACCAGAAGCGTGCGGCACTGATGGGAACATCACCGGAAGCGCCAGTAAGATGCGCAACCCAGGCGCCTCCACCCGCTTGCCAGAAAATGACGGCGACAAGCGCCCAAAAAAACGCCGAGATAAAAAACGGCCCCGGCTTTGGGAAAAAAGACTTAAACATGATGCTCTCCTGCTAACTTCTTATCGTTATGACGACTGCTGTGCTTTTGCCGCAGCGCTGAGCGCGACAAGACGGGCCTGACCCAACAAAACCGCGACGGAAACCGAGCATTGTGACCCGTATTCGCCAGCTTAGTTCGCACATCGTTTTTTCAGAATTGTTTCAGCGAGTTTCGGCTCCCTTCAACGGCAACAGGAAGGCGAAACCCAAAAACCGACCAAGGTTACCACAAGCGCGGGATCACAAAAGCGGACATTCGCGATTGGGAAAAAATGCCCTGTTTACTCGTCGTTACGTTTTTCACACTATTATTGTCTTTTTAGCGCTTTGCAACGCGCCGCCAGGTAGTATAAATACGCATAGTTTTTTCATTTAACTGATGGACACAACCGTTGAAACGTAGTCTGCTTTTTTCTGCCGTGCTGTGCGCGGCGTCATTGACATCTGTCCAGGCGGCACAGCCAATCACCGATCCGGTTTTCGCTTCCGATATCGTTGATCGTTATGCCAACCATATCTTTTACGGCAGCGGCGCGACGGGAATGGCGCTGGTGGTGATTGATGGTAATCAACGCGTGTTCCGCAGTTTCGGGGAGACTCGCCCCGGCAATAACGTACATCCTCAACTGGACTCCGTTATTCGCATTGCGTCTATCACGAAACTCATGACCAGCGAGATGCTGGTCAAACTGCTCGATCAGGGGACGGTGAAATTACACGACCCGCTGAGCAAGTATGCCCCGCCCGGTGCGCGCGTACCGACCTACAACGGAACGCCTATCACCCTGGTGAATCTGGCGACCCATACCAGCGCCCTGCCGCGTGAGCAACCCGGCGGCGCGCCGCATCGCCCGGTATTTGTCTGGCCAACCCGCGAACAGCGCTGGAGCTACCTCTCTACCGCAACGCTAAAAGCGGCTCCTGGCTCGCAGGCGTCTTATTCCAACCTTGCGTTTGACCTGTTGGCTGACGCGCTGGCAACCGCATCCGGCAAACCCTACACGCAGTTATTTGAAGAACAGATTACGCGCCCATTGGGGATGAAAGACACAACCTTTACCCCCTCCCCCGATCAGTGCAAGCGCCTGATGGTGGCGGAGAAAGGGGCCAGTCCCTGTAACAACACGCTGGCGGCAATTGGCAGCGGCGGCGTCTATTCCACGCCGGGAGATATGATGCGTTGGATGCAGCAATATCTCTCATCCGACTTTTATCATCGCAGTAATCAGGCCGATCGTATGCAGACGCTGATTTATCAGCGAACTCAGCTCACACGGGTGACAGGTATGGACGTGCCGGGCAAAGCCGATGCGCTGGGCTTAGGCTGGGTCTATATGGCGCCTAAAAACGGACGCCCGGGGATTATTCAAAAAACCGGCGGCGGCGGTGGTTTCATCACCTATATGGCGATGATTCCGCAACACAACGTTGGCGCTTTTGTGGTCGTCACTCGCTCACCGCTTACGCGATTTACTAATATGAGCGATGGCATCAACGACCTGGTAACAGAATTGAGCGGAAATAAACCGCTGATCGTGCCAGCGTCCTGATCAATACTCTGAAGGCAAATGGTTGATATTGACCAGTTTGCCTTTTTTCATTTCGATGTAGTTCCCTTTGCGTAACGCGGCGAGCACTTCAGCCACTACGGAACGGGAAATTCGCGTTCTCTGATGAATGTAGTTCATCACGCCAATACGCGCTCGCAACCCTTCATCCCAGTCAACCATCGCGATCAACGTCGCCCGAATTTGATCATACGAGTTATTGCCAATTAATTGCAGATCGCGCAGTTCCAGAGTTCTGTTTTCCCATGCCAGCCAGCAAAAGGCTTCACGCCATAACTGGTGTTGCTCAAGGATTTTTATCGCGTGGGAAGAAGGAAGAAAATAACCGGTACAACGACTTTCCGTGACTAATTTATATTCGATATCATTTTTCATCACGCCATCAGCAATCCCCATAATAAAGGGAGCCTGCGTTATCCCCATAAGCACGTTCTCCCCTCTGCGCAAAGAGATGAGACCGTCTAAAATGACAAACGTATCGCCTTGATTGGCATCATTCGAATAGACAACCTGCTTTTCATCGGCGTATTCAAAGTACGTGCCGTATTTAGACAGGCACTTATCGAGCTTACTAAATTCCTGAAGTGGTTTATTCAGAGACAGCATATGCGCATCCTTGCATTAATGCCCGCCATATCCATGACGGGCATTTCCTTTGATTAAATCACCTGCGTTTTCATCATGAAAAACAATTACCAGGTGTATTTAACGCCCACATTCGCGGACCAGTCTTGATCGACATCACCACCACCGAGGTAGTTGGCATCGGTATAAGCGCTGAAGTTTTTGGTGAAGCTGAACTGAGTGCCCAGACCAACACGTACCGCAGAACCTTCTACGCCGTTATCGATGGAATCGCCATTTACGTCGGCGTCGTTATTCGCGTCGTCATAAACATAGGCCAGCTTGAAGTAAGGCGTCAGCGCCTGATCTTCGCTGTAGGTGAAGGTATAACCTGCATCAACACCCAGTTCATAACGCATGCTGTCATAAGACTGACCGTCAACTTTCATGTCGTTGCTGAGCTGATAATCGTCGCCGGACTGGAACAGGCCGGATACGCTACCGTACGGCGTGACATAGCCAGCGTCGCCCAGTTTCCAGTCATAACCCAGTTTCAGACCAAAGCCCCACGCATCCGCAGAGGTGTTGCCATCAACGTACTGGCCGTTGCTCATGTTGGCAGACAGATCGTTGTTGAAGTGAGAATAGCTCAGGCTACCATCAACAAAGACATTGTTGGCAAAGCGAGCGGAAGAGTAGATATAGGCAGACTGGCTGTCCTGATCCACCTGACCGGTACGGTCGCTCATGTCACCTTTCGCAAAGCCAGCCGCCGCACCGACAATCCATTTAGCATTGTTACCGTCAATTTTGGTATCAACACCGACCATGATGCCGTTCACATCCTGATCGTAGTTAATGGTGCCGTTGTCGCCATCGAAGCTACCGCCAAAGTAGCTCACCCATGCGCCGCCGTTATCAGCCAGACCATGACGAGAGTTGGTCAGACGAGTACCAACGGTGTCTTGTTCCAGGTTCCAGATATTGGTGTTTGCAGACGGGATGCTCAGCGCCATGTTCGCGTAGTCGGTCAGTTCCATCTGTTGCATAACAACAGTGTTGCCTTCCTGCTGAGCCTGATAGGTGTATGCCCCCAGGTCAGCTTTGTTCGCTGCGGAGAAGGTGGCTTTGCTGTTCTTGTCGTTAACGTAGATCAGCTCTTTGCCTTTGTAATCAGCGACAGAACCTTCACCGGTCGCGTTATCGATACGCACTTTGTAGTTACCGGTTGCCGCAGCAACGTTATCACCCGCGTTATCGACTTCAGATTGATCGCCAGTCCAGGCATCGCCATTACCGTTGATGGTCAGGTGACCATCAGAGTTCATCGCGATCACACCGTAGCCGTAGTTAGACTTAGTGATGTCGTTAGTACGATCGTTAGTCAGATCGGCATCCAGCACAAAGCTGTTGCTGTGAACGTTGAAGACACCTGCATTCACGTTACCGTTAGCATCGGTGTAGCTGGTCAGATTCAGGGTATCAGCTTGCAGCGCATACGCGGTGCTGTTGCCCACATCCAGAACGCCGTTGTTGGTGACGTTGATGGTGTTTGCATACAGTGCGGCATCGTACACGCCCCAGCCAGCAGACACATCATCAGCAATCGTGACGGTACTGTTGTTGATTGTCAGTTCATCAGTTGCAACATGACCATCTTCATTGATATTCAAGGCCGCGCCGCCGGTCAGGGAGATGCTGTCAGAAACCAGATCAGAGTCTGCCACATTCACGACGGAACCGCTGTTGATGCTCAGCGTATCAATCAGCGAGGTTTTCGTGGTATCCCACTGTGAACCACCGTTCAGCGTCACATTGAACAGGCCGCTCTGATAGACTTCGTTACCAACAACATGACCATCTTCGCCATACGCGGTGTCATTATTGTCAATGCCGTAAGTAGAGGAAGGCCACAGGCTGTTAGCCGCAATGTCGATCAGCGTCGCAGTGGCATCGGTGCCCGCAGCAAAGCTGTCGTACACGCCGTCACCATCAGAATCAACCTGATGTACGGACATTGCCGCGCCAACCCACTTGCTGCCGTTGTTCAGCGTAACATCCATACGGTCAGTACCATCCCAGCCGTTGGTGTCCAGGTCAGCGTCCGTATCGCGATAAGTATCCGCCCCGTTCGGGAAGAAGTTTTCGTCAAAGTTGCTGGAGAAAACAACGTCGCCCATCAGGGTAGAATTGCTGAGGTTAACAGTGGTCTGCATTGCGTTATCCGCATTCGGATGCGCAATCGCCGCAATCGCCACGTCATCAGCAGTATAAGAATCGCTGTAATCGCTCGCGTTGTTGGTGTTACCGAACCAACCGGAAGTCCCTTCATCTGACCATGAGCCAGAGGTCACCGTAGAGTCAGTCACCGTGACGGTGTTGTTGAACACTTCAGCGCTGTTGACGCCGGTGCTAACGGTATTATCGTCAATGTCTTCCCACTCATAACCCTGAGTCAGCGTAATACCCGCAACGTGGGAATTATTTTTGATGACCAGGTCAACTTCCTGATCCAGCGTAATCGCAGTACCCAGGTTGTAAACGTCAACAACATGCGTATCCGCCGTACCATCAGTGTACGTGCCATTATAGGTATAATGCTCGTAGTTATCATCGATGGTTGAGTTATCAACAGTCAGCGCCAGACGGTCATAAACATAACCGGTCGCATCACGACCCACACAATCGGTGGTCATGCACTCAGAGGTGATCATCCCGTGAATGGTGCTGTTTTTGATTGTCAGACTATTACTGTTGGTGTTGGTAGAAAGACCATCATCCAGATAGTAGGTTGAGATTACGCCGTTAACGGTAGCGTTGTTGATAACCGGATAAATATCACCGTTATAAACGCTATCGGTCGCGTAGTTGTTCCAGCCTACGTAACCATCATAATAAACACCATCAGCGTAGGTTGCGTCGTTATAGTGGTTGAATGTTGTGTAGGTGGTTCCAGAAATATCCGTAGAAGCATTTGCCTGAGAGGTGATTGCCAGAGTGCAGGCCAGTGCTAATTGTGAGACTACAAGTTTCTTTTTCCAGGAGTGCATTTGTCATCCCTCCTCAGGGACGTAATATAGTTGATCCATCAATTATCAATGCATAGAAAACATTTTATGTTTCGCAGGTCGATTATGCGGCGTCAGCATTGAAAGGTTCAATTATTCTTTGTTTAATGTCCGAAAGCGGACAATTAAAAAACCACCAGCAAAATCACAGATATTTTTTAAATCGCCAGTTTTCAATAAATTAGAAAGGGAAATAGAAGTTACTTATTTAACTGAATGATATATGATGAAGAAATAAAGAAATCACCAATAAATAAAGGACAGAAGAGCTTAAAACAACATTTAATAAAATTAAAACCAGAAATAAATGTATCACTAACAAAAATAATCTTATTCATAGAAATACTAATTGCGAATATTTAATCGCTTCATTAACAGCAACCCGCAATACTTCACATAAGGACAACTTTCGTAAAACACCTCGCGGCAGGTTCAGGTATACTCGACGTTTCGATTCCACAAACATCAGGCATACCATGACAGACCTAATCCAACGCCCCCGTCGCCTGCGCAAATCCGCTGCGCTGCGCGCCATGTTTGAAGAGACAACACTCAGTTTAAACGACCTGGTGTTGCCGATTTTTGTTGAAGAAGAACTCGACGACTACAAAGCGATCGACGCCATGCCTGGCGTCATGCGCATTCCTGAAAAACATCTGGCACGCGAGATTGAACGCATCGCCAACGCTGGCATTCGTTCAGTGATGACCTTCGGCATTTCCCACCATACCGACGACACCGGCAGCGATGCCTGGAAAGAAGACGGCCTGGTGGCGCGCATGTCGCGCATCTGCAAGCAAACCGTGCCAGAAATGATCGTGATGTCTGACACCTGTTTCTGTGAGTACACCTCCCACGGCCACTGCGGCGTGCTGTGCGAACACGGCGTCGACAACGATGCAACCCTGGCGAACCTCGGTAAACAAGCGGTGGTCGCCGCCGCTGCGGGCGCTGATTTTATTGCCCCTTCCGCCGCGATGGACGGTCAGGTGCAGGCTATTCGCCAGGCGCTGGATGCCGCCGGTTTTACGGATACGGCCATCATGTCCTACTCCACCAAGTTCGCCTCCTCTTTCTACGGCCCGTTCCGTGAAGCGGCCGGTACGGCACTGAAAGGCGATCGTAAGACCTATCAAATGAATCCGATGAACCGCCGTGAAGCGATTCGCGAGTCGTTGCTCGACGAAGCGCAGGGCGCGGACTGCCTGATGGTGAAACCTGCTGGCGCTTATCTGGATATTCTGCGTGATATCCGCGATCGTACCGAATTACCGCTCGGCGCGTATCAGGTCAGCGGCGAATACGCCATGATCAAATTCGCCGCGATGGCGGGCGCAATCGACGAAGAGAAAGTGGTGCTGGAAAGCTTAGGCTCGATCAAACGCGCGGGCGCGGATCTGATCTTCAGCTACTTCGCGCTGGATCTGGCGGAGAAAAAAATCCTGCGTTAATCCTTTCTGACCTGCGGTGCCTGCTGGCGCCGCGCTTATCCGGCCTACGGGATTGACATCTGTAGGCCGGGTGCCGCCATCCGGCACTGTCACAAAACGTCACCTCATCGTCATACAAACGACATTTGTACCTTCTACTGTCAGCACAGGACGGGAGGAGGAGCCGCTATGTTTAGTCTCGATAACGTACTCGACGACCTGTGGCCTCAGGCGAGGCCGACACCCTGGCAAAAAAATCTGCTCAGGCGGTTGCTGTATGAAGAAGAATTTCAGCAATTTGCATCCCGCCATCCCCATCTGAAAGGGGTGGACATGGTGGAACAGGTTCTCGAACACCTTGAAATACGCTGCGATATCCCCGCACACGACCTCGAAAACATCCCCGCACATGGCCCGCTGGTCATCATTGCCAACCACCCGACAGGCACGCTTGATGGGCTGGCCCTGCTGTATGCCATCTCGCGTGTGCGCCGTGACGTGAAAGTAGTGACCAACCGCCTGCTCTCGCATCTGCAACCGCTCAGCTCACTTTTCATTCCCGTGGACAACATCGGCGGGCGCACGCCAAAATCATCGCTACAACAGATAGATGCGCATTTACAGGCTGGCGGAGCGTTAATTTTCTTTCCGGCGGGCGAAGTGGCGCGCTTCACAACGCAGGGAATCAGGGAAGGCCGATGGCATTCCGGGTTTATCCGGGTGGCGGAGAAATACCGCACGCCGTTGCTTCCCGTACATATCAACGCGCGTAACAGCTCGCTGTTTTACGCCAGCAGCCTGGTGTCCCCCACCTTCGCATTGCTACTCCTGATGCAGCAGATGTTTCGTCGGCGTCGCAGCAGCCTGCCGCTCCGCATCGGCCAACAAATCGCCTGGACACAGTGGTCCGCCACGAAAACCAACGTCCGCGAGCAGGCCGAAAAATGCCGTCAGCACGTCGCGGCATTAGGTAAAGGACGCCCTGGGTTATTCACCACCGAAAGTACGATAGCCCGCGCAGAAGACAGAGCGCACCTCAAACGCGATCTCGCCCAGGCGGAATGCCTTGGGCACACCGCCGACGGGAAGCACATTTACCTCTGGCAGCGCAACGGCAAAGAGGATGTCCCCATCCTGCGGGAACTGGGGCGGCTGCGTGAAATCGCCTTTCGCGCGGTTGGCGAAGGCAGCGGAAAGCGTCGGGACACCGACCGCTATGATGACGACTATCTGCACCTGATTTTATGGGACGAAGACGATCTGGAAATTGTTGGCGCCTATCGGTTCATTCCCTGCGCGCAGCAGCAGGAAAAACGCGGCATAGAAGGGCTTTACAGCTACAGTTTGTTCCATTACGACGAGCAGATGGCGCAAGTGATGCAGCACGGCATTGAGCTGGGTCGCAGTTTTATCCAGCCGCGTTACTGGGGACGTCGCGGGCTGGACTATCTCTGGTCTGGCATTGGCGCTTATCTGGCGCGCTATCCGCAATACCGATACCTGTTCGGCCCGGTGTCTATTTCCGGCGGTCTGCCTGCGGATGCGCGGGATTTACTGGTGGCCTTTTATCGCCTGTGGTTCCCGCCGACGCACCCGCTGGCGATATCACGCCAGCCCTACCCCGCGTCATTGCCGGACGTACTGGCGCAGTTTGAAGGCAAAAGCTACAACGACGATCTGACGCGGCTGAAATCGCTGCTCGGCAATCTGGGCTGCGGTATTCCCCCGCTCTACAAACAGTACTCCGAACTTTGCGACCCCGGCGGCGTACAGTTTATTGATTTCGGTAACGATCCGGCGTTCAGCAACTGCGTGGATGGTCTGGTGCTGGTCGATTTAACCTATCTGAAGGCAAACAGGTATCAGCGCTATATTGGCGCGCATTTGGGTTTCCAGGCAGGATAAGGCGTTTACGCCGCCATCCGGCACGGTGCCACATCGTGCCTGATGGCGCTGCGCTTACCAGGCCTGCATTTCCCTAACCGTTCCCTAACCGAATAGTGTGATTATCTATTACGGTGTGCGATAAAACGGCTTATCTCCCAGAATCGTCGCCCGGTGCATAATGCGCCGCTGCGGCAGGTAATCAGCGTTGGCATAATGCTGAGTGACGCGGTTATCCCAGATGGCTACGTCATCAGGCTGCCAGCGCCAGCGCACCTGAAACTCCGGTTTTGTGATGTGCGCAAACAAGAATCCAAGCAGCGCCTCGCTCTCTTTTTCCGTCACATCGACAATCCGCGTGGTAAAGCCTTCATTCACAAACAGCGCCTGTTTGCCGCTCACCGGATGGGTACGCACCACCGGATGCGGCAAAGGTGGATGTTTGGCTACCGCCTCAAGCCAGCGCTGATGCTCCTCGTCAGTTTTGCGGTATTTGTATTCCGGGAACGATTTACGGAAATCATGCTCCGCCCGCAAACCGCTCAGCAACTGGCGAAACGGTTCGGAAAGCGCGTCATATGCGGCAATACCGCTGGCCCATAGCGTATCCCCGCCGGTAGAGGGCAGTTCCTTTGCCGCCAGAATCGCCCCTGCTGGCGGCGTCTCAATAAAGGTCACATCGGTGTGCCAGTTATCATTATCCGGCGGGTTATCGTTATGGGTATCCAGCACGATAATCTCTTCGACGCCTTCGGCGTGGGGATAGACCGGATGAATATGCAGATCGCCAAAACGCTGTGCCAGCGCGCGCTGTTGCTGTGGCGTAATGGCTTGTTCACGCAGAAAAACCACCTGGTGGCGCAGCACCGCGTGATACAGCTGTTCGAATTGATTATCGCTCAGCGGGCGGGTCAGATCCGCGCCGGAAACCAGCGCGCCAATATACGGCCCCAGCGGGGTAATGCTCAGACGTTCACTCATTGTACTTCTCCATGCCAGGGCGTCAGGCGGCGCTGAAGCGCACGCAGACCCAGTTCTAAAATAAACGCGATCACCGCAATCACCGCGATCCCCGCCAGCACCACGTCGGTTGCCAGAAATTCCCCGGCGGACTGCACCATAAACCCTAAACCCCGGGTGGCGGCAATCAGCTCAGCCGCCACCAGCGTTGACCAGCCCACGCCCAGGCCAATGCGTAATCCGGTGAGGATCTCCGGCAGCGCGCCGGGCAGAATCACAAACCACAATACCTGTACTCGTCCGGCGCCTAACGACTGCGCCGCACGAATGCGAACCTGCTGCGCGCTTTTGACGCCCGCCAGCGCCGACATGGCGACCGGGGCGAAAATCGCCAGATAGATCAGCAGGATCTTGGAGGTCTCGCCAATCCCGAACCAGATCACCATCAGCGGTAAATACGCAAGCGGCGGGACTGGTCGGTAGAGTTCAATGATCGGATCGAGAATGCCGCGTATCGTTGAGCTTAGCCCCATCGCAATGCCCACCGGAATGCCGATAATCACGGCGGCCAGAAGCGCCAGCAGAATGCGCGTCAGGCTCGCCGCCAGATGCTGCCACAGCGTGGCGTCCATAAACCCTTGCGGCCCGGCGATGGCGATCAGTTTTTGCAGCACCTGCCCCGGCGGCGGCAGAAACAGCGGGCTGATTAACTGCAACGCCGCTACGCTCCACCACACGGCCAGAATCACCGCTAATGTGCTGATACTCAGGGTAATGCGACGAGAGAACGGCCAGCGCCATTTCAACCCGCGTTGACGCAGCTTATCGTTGATGACCACGCTCATGAGAAGGCCTCCCGTTGTTCAAAGACGCGGCTTAACACATACTCCCGCGTCTCGATAAACTGCGGATCGGATTTAATGCTGCGGCAGGATTCGCCCCCCACAAAGCGGCGGGCGAAATCAAGCGACAGCCGCTCCTGCACGCGACCGGGGCCAGGAGAAAGCAGCACCAGCTCCGTCGCCATAAACACAGCCTCTTCAATATCATGCGTAATGAGCAATACCTGCTTGCCGGTCTCATGCCAGAGTTTCAGCAGCAGCGTTTGCATCTGCTCACGGGTGAAAGCGTCCAGCGCGCCGAAAGGCTCATCCAGCAGCAGGAGTTGAGGATTGGCCGCCAGCGCGCGGGCGATGCCGACACGCTGGCGCTGCCCGCCGGAAAGCTGCCAGATAAAGCGTTTTCCCGCCCCTTCCAGCCCGACTTTTTTCAGCATCTGCTGCGCAACGTGCTGACGCCGGGTTTTGTCCGCTCCCGCCAGTTGCAGGCCAAGTCCGACGTTATCCTGCACGTTGCGCCAGGGCAGCAGCCCTTCGTTCTGAAAAACGACGCCGCGCTCCGCACCCGGCCCATCGACCCGTTTGCCCGCCAGTTGGATCGTGCCGTGCTGATAAGGCAAAAAACCGGCGATCAGATTCAGCAACGTGGTTTTCCCACACCCTGACGGGCCCAGCACCACTAACAGCTCACCGCTGTCGAGCGTCAGATTGATATCTTCCAGCGCCGGTTTACCGGCGTAATCAGCAAAGAGATGGGAAACTTGCAGCATCCGCGCCTCCTTATTGCACAAAGCGATCGGTGACGTACTGGCTATAATCCGTCGCGACGGCGGGCACTTTGCCCTGCTCTTTCAGGAACTGCGCGGTGTCGATAATCGCTTTATTGACCGGCCCGTTCAGCTCAACGGCCTGCTGTTGCGCCGTCAGGTAGGTATTGCCTTTCACCAGCCCCGGCACGTCCGTTTCCGGCACGCCGCTTAAGCGCGACAGTTTGCTGATGTTATCCGGCTGCTGAAGCCACGCCTCAGGATTGGCAATGTAGGGTTGCTGCGCGTCGATGGCGCTTTTCGCGAATGCCTTGACCACCTCTGGATGTTTTTCCGCGAAGTCTTTACGCACTACCCACACATCCAGCGTCGGCGAGCCCCATTCGCCGACTTTCCCCGAGTCTGTCAGCACGTTCCCGTCTTTTTCCAGCGCGTTAACGGCGGGCGCCCAGACGTAAGCGCCGTCAATATCGCCACGCTGCCAGGCGGCAATGATCGCCGGTGGTTGCAGATTGATGATTTCGACCTGCCCGGGCTTAATGCCCCAGTGTTTCAGCGCCGCCAGCAGGCTGTAATGGGTGGTGGAGATAAACGGCACCGCAATGCGTTTGCCGATGAGATCCTCTGGCTTAGCGATCGTTTTCTTCACCACCAGCGCTTCGGATTCCCCCAGTTTTGACGCCAGCAGGAAAACCTCAATCGGCACCTGTTGGCTGGCGGCGACCGCCAGTGGGCTGGAGCCAAGGTTGCCGATCTGTACATCGCCGGAAGCCAGCGCGCGCACGATGCTCGCGCCGCTGTCGAATTTACGCCAGTCAACGGTCGCCCCGCTCTCTTTGGCGAAGGTGTTATCCGCCTGCGCCACTTTCGCCGGTTCGGCGGATGTCTGGTACGCGACGGTGACGTTAACCGCCTGCGCCTGGAATGCAATAAACGCCAGTGCGGCGAGAAGTGTGTTACGCGATGAAATACCCATTATTGTCTGCTCCCCTGTCTTGTTATGGGGGCAGTATTTCGTTGCGGCCGTGTTTGATAAAGGAATTAAAAATTCTTGCTAATAGCAAAGCGTTTTTAGAAAAAAAACGGGAATGGTTAGTGTGGAAATGTATTTAGCATTGAGTTGCAGGCCGGATCAGGCGCTTGCGCCGCCATCCGGCAATCCATGCCTGATGGCACTACGCTTATCAGGCCTACCACGACAACAACACCCTGCAAATTATTGCGATTTTGTTACATTCATTCCATAACCACACCCGGATGATTGCCAGCGCAGCGGGGGTAGGCATCATAGAGGCATTATTCGGCAAGAGAGTAAGCATATGATTCGTGTGGTGCTGGTTGATGACCATGTGGTGGTGCGTTCCGGCTTTGCGCAATTATTAAGTCTTGAAGACGATCTGGACGTAGCAGGCCAGTACAGCAGCGCGGCGGAAGCCTGGCCCGCATTATTGCGCGATGACGTTAACGTCGCGGTGCTGGATATCGCGATGCCGGACGAAAACGGGCTGAGTCTGTTAAAGCGGCTACGCGCGCAAAAACCCACGTTTCGCGCCATCGTCCTCAGCATTTACGACACGCCAGCGTTTGTGCAAAGCGCGCTGGATGCAGGCGCCAGCGGCTATCTGACCAAACGCTGCGGGCCGGAAGAGCTGGTTCAGGCGGTGCGTTCCGTCGGTATGGGCGGCCACTATCTGTGCGCCGATGCGTTACGGGCGCTGCGCGGCGGTGAACGGCCGGCGCAAGTTCTGGAGGTATTAACCCCCCGTGAGCGAGAAGTTTTTGATTTACTGGTCAAAGGCGACAGCGTCAAAGAGATCGCATTTAAGCTCGACCTCAGCCATAAAACCGTTCACGTCCACCGTGCTAACGTACTGGGTAAATTGCAGTGCCACAGTACCATCGAGCTGGTGCATTTCGCCCTCGACCACCAGTTGCTGACGGGGCACTGATGTCTCGCGGCGTGCGTTACTGGGTGATCTCACTGTTTATCCTGCTGGCCTGGGGAACAGGTTGGCTGATGCTATGGACGCTGGGCTTTTACCTGACCCATAACGGCCAACAGGCGGCGCTCTTTTTACCGCACGGCGTTTATCTTGCGCTGTTGATTTTACTCTCCCGCCGTTACTGGCCCGCGCTGATACTGCCGCCGGTGCTGATGCCGTTATGGCTCCATAGCGAGCAACTGCTCAGCGGCTACGTCCTGCTGGCGGCGCCGCTGATCTGCCTGATCCCGGCCAGCATCGGACAAAAATTCTGGCACCGTTTTCCCCTGTACTGGCAGCGTCTCACGCTGCTGCTGGCCGCCGTCACGCTGGCCTCGCTGCTGAATACCGCCCTGCTGTCGCCCTTTATAAAAAGCCCGGCAATGCTGACTGGCCTGGCGTCGTTTACCGGCGGCGTGCTGCTCACCCCCTTTGTTTATCTGGTATTTGAATTTTTACGCCAGCAGCACCGTTATCACCTGTTGGGGCTGGATACCAACAACCCGCCGCTGCGCACCTCGCTGATCATCTGGTGCAGCCTGTTCTTTATTATCGGCATCGGCACGCAAATGGTGCTGTCGCCGGAAATTGAACGCCTGCTGCTGATCGTGGTGTTCCTGCCTAACGTAGTGATGGCGTGGAAGTTTGGCTGGCAGGGCGGCGTGCTCTCCGGGCTGCTGGGCAGCATGATGATCACCATCGCCCGCCAGGTCGGCGTCGGGTTTAACAACCTGGTCGAGCTGGAGATTTTCCTCGCCACCCAGGCGCTACTCGGCATAGGTCTTGGGATCGCCATCAGCCGCCAGCAGCATCTGGCGCAAAACCTGCACCACTATCGCCAGCGTCTGGAGGCGGAGCTGGCGGCGCGCCGGGCGCTGACCGAAAAGCTGATCCATACCGAAGAGGATACGCGCAAAAACCTGGCGCGCGAGCTACACGACGAGATCGGGCAGAACATCACCGCCATTCAGATCCAGTCACAGCTCGTGAAACGCGCGCGCGATCCGGCGCAGACGCAGGCCGCCGCCAGCCAGATAAACGATCTCGCCCGCCGTATTCACCACTCTACCCGCCAGCTGTTACGCCAGCTACGTCCCCCCGCGCTGGATGAGCTGTCGTTCAAAGAGGCGCTGCATCATCTGGTCAACGAATTCGCGTTCCCCGAACGTGGGATTCGCTGCCAGTTTGAGTATCGCCTTACGCTTACCCCGGAAAATGAAACCGTCAGGTTTACTCTCTACCGCCTGTTGCAGGAACTGCTGAACAACGTCTGTAAACATGCCGAAGCCAGCGAGGTCACGATTCTGTTAAGCCAGCAGAAACAGACCCTCCATCTGGAAGTTCGGGACAACGGCACCGGCATCCAGCCTGAAAAAATGCCGGGATTCGGTATTCAGGGGATGCGCGAACGGGTCAGCGCGCTGGGCGGCGAACTGACGCTCGAATCGCTGCACGGCACGCGGGTAATTGTTAACTTGCCCACAATTTTGCAACAAACCACGTCCTGACCAGGAAAAAGTCTTAGTCACTGCGGACTTTCTCTCATCCCCTTTGGTTTTCACTTTCCTATAGTCAGCACAAACGGAGACGGCCATGCATCCACGCCCAGTAAACGAAACAGACCAACGATACCGGGCGCTACGCCTGCGGTTGCTGATGTGCATGGTCATCGGGTACGCCGCGTTTTACCTGACGCGAAAAAGCGTGAATTACGTGCTTCCGGCGCTGCAAACGGATCTGGGACTCGATAAAGGCGATATCGGCCTGTTGGGTTCACTGTTTTACCTGACCTACGGCCTGTCGAAGTTTACCGCCGGGCTGTGGCACGACAGCCACGGGCAGCGCTGGTTTATGGGCGTTGGCCTGTTCGCCACCGGCCTGCTGAATGTGGTGTTCGCCTTTGGCGAGTCGCTGACGCTGCTGCTGGCGGTCTGGACGCTGAACGGTTTCTTTCAGGGCTGGGGATGGCCGCCCTGCGCCCGACTGCTGACCCACTGGTATTCGCGCAACGAGCGCGGCTTCTGGTGGGGCTGCTGGAATATGTCGATCAACATCGGCGGGGCGATTATCCCGCTGATTAGCGCTTTCGCCGCCCACTGGTGGGGCTGGCAGGCGGCGATGCTGGCGCCGGGGATCATCAGCATGGCATTAGGTATCTGGCTCACGCTACAGCTGAAAGGCACGCCGCAGGAAGAAGGATTGCCAACGGTCGGCGCATGGCGTCATGACCCGCTGGAGCTGCGCCAGGAGCAGCAAAGCCCGCCGATGGGGCTGTGGCAGATGCTGCGCACCACGATGCTGAAAAACCCGATGATCTGGCTGCTGGGCGTCTCATATGTGCTGGTCTATCTGATTCGCATCGCCCTCAACGACTGGGGCAACATCTGGCTCACGGAAAGCCACGGCGTCAATCTGCTCAGCGCCAACGCCACGGTGATGCTGTTTGAAGTTGGCGGTCTGCTCGGCGCATTGTTCGCCGGTTGGGGGTCGGATTTGCTGTTCAGCGGCCAGCGCGCGCCGATGATTTTGCTGTTCACGCTGGGGCTGATGGTGTCCGTCGCCGCGTTGTGGTTAGCGCCGGTACACCATTACGCACTGCTGGCGGTCTGTTTCTTCACGGTGGGCTTTTTCGTTTTTGGCCCGCAAATGTTGATTGGCCTTGCCGCCGTCGAGTGTGGGCACAAAGCGGCGGCCGGTTCCATCACCGGGTTTCTCGGCCTGTTCGCCTATCTGGGGGCAGCGCTGGCGGGCTGGCCTCTGTCGCTGGTCATTGAACGCTACGGCTGGTCGGGCATGTTCAGTTTGCTCTCGGTCGCCGCGGTACTTATGGGTTTATTGCTGATGCCGCTGCTGATGGCGGGCATCACCACCTCGCTCAGTCAAAGGATAAAACAATGAAATTGACGCTTACCTCTACCCTGATTGCATCCGGCATTGCGCTGGCAACCTTAACCGGCGCCGCGCAGGCCAAAGGCCGCCTGGTGGTTTATTGCAGCGCCACCAACGAAATGTGCGAAGCAGAAACCAAAGCGTTTGGCGACAAATATGACGTCAAAACCTCGTTCATTCGCAACGGCTCCGGCAGTACGCTGGCGAAAGTGGATGCCGAGAAGAAAAACCCGCAGGCGGACGTCTGGTACGGCGGGACGCTGGACCCTCAGTCCCAGGCGGGTGAAATGGGGCTACTACAACCCTACAAGTCTCCCAATCTTGAGCAGGTCATGGAGAAATTCCGCGATCCGGCGAAAGTAAAAGGCAACCTCTCTTCAGCGGTGTATGTCGGTATTCTCGGTTTTGGCGTCAACACCCAGCGTCTGAAAGAGAAAAATCTGCCGGTGCCAAAATGCTGGAAGGATCTGACCAAACCGGAATACAAAGGCGAGATTCAGATTGCCGACCCGCAAAGTTCAGGCACCGCGTATACCGCACTGGCGACCTTCGCCCAGCTGTGGGGCGAAGATCAGGCCTTTGATTACCTGAAACAGCTCAACGCCAACGTGTCTCAGTACACCAAATCCGGTATTGCCCCGGCACGTAACGCCGCCCGTGGCGAAACCGCTATCGGCATTGGCTTCCTGCACGACTATTCGCTGGAAAAAGAACAGGGCGCGCCGCTGGAGCTGATCTCTCCGTGCGAAGGCACCGGCTATGAAATTGGCGGCGTCAGCATCCTGAAAGGCGCGCGCAACCTCGACAACGCCAAACTGTTCGTGGACTGGGTGCTGTCAAAAGAAGCACAAGAACTGGCGTGGAAGAAAGGCAAGTCTTATCAGATCCTGACCAACACCACAGCGGAAACATCACCGAACTCGCTGAAGCTCGACGACCTGAAGCTCATCAATTACGACATGGATAAATACGGTTCTACCGACGTCCGTAAGCAGCTTATCAATAAGTGGGTTAGCGAAGTGAAGATGGGTAAATAAGCCCACATTGCGTTCATTTGCCGGGTGGCGGCGTAACGCCGTACCCGGCCCACAATACCGGAACCGCTATGTCACACACACTTGCACACCATCCCGTGAAAAAACGGGATGCGATATTCTTTTGGGTTCTGCTGGGCTGGCTGGCGTTTGCCCTGCTGCCAAGCTGGAGCCTGGATTACGGCCTGCTGGAGTCCACGGGCGATGAAATCCTTGAATCCTACGGCTGGTCACAGCTCAATATCAGTTGGCTGTGGTATCTGCTGCCAAGCCTGCTGCTGATTCGCCCGTTCCATGAAGCCAGGCGCGAACAGCGCAGCCGCCATTACCTTGATGCGGGCTGGGCGCTGTTGTGTATGGCCTTTATCGTCGTCAGCGCCACCGTTGAAGGCCGTGGTTTAGGCTACGCCACTATCGTGCTGTTCGTCGCGCTGGGCGCGATCATGACGCTGGCGTTGACCCGTCTGGAATGGCTGGGCGGCGACCGCTTCGTGATCGGCTCACTTACCGCCATTGTGGCGCTGATCGGCATCTTTATCGTCTGGCCGAGTATCGCGATTTTCATCCCGATGTTCACCAACGACGCCGGGGAATTCGCGCCGCTGGCGTTTATGACGGTGCTGTCGCAGGCGCATATCATCCAGGTGATCCTCAACTCCATCGCCCTGTCGATTGCGGTGGGCGTGGGCTGTACCTTCTTCGGCCTGGTACTGGCGATTTACACCACCCGCATTGCCAAACGCAGCGCCATTATTGGCCGCATCTTCTCGATTTTGCCAATCGTCACGCCGCCGTTCGTAGTGGGTTTAGGCGTTACGCTGATGATGGGACGCTCCGGCTACGTCACCGAATTTATGGTCGAGTGGTTCGGGCTGACCAACACCAACTGGCTGTACGGGTTTACCGGCATCTGGCTGGCGCAGGTGCTGGCATTCACCCCGATGGCGTTTATGATCCTCGACGGGGCGATCAAAACCATTCATCCATCGCTGGAAGAAGCCTCGTACACCCTGCGCGCCAGCCGCTGGCAGACCTTTAACGGCGTGTTTGTCCCGCTGCTGAAACCGGCGCTGGCGAACGCCTTCCTGATCGTGGTGGTGCAGTCGCTGGCCGACTTCAGTAACCCGTTGGTGCTCGGCGGTAACTTCGACGTGCTGGCGACGCAGATCTATTTCTATATCACAGGTTCGCAGCTTGATTATCAGGCCGCCAGTACGCTGGGCGCGTTCCTGCTGCTGTTCTCGCTGCTGGTGTTCTGTGTGCAGTATATGTGGATCGGTAAGCGCTCTTACGTCACGGTCTCCGGGAAATCGTACCGTGGCGACGTCCAGCCGCTGCCGGTCACCCTGGTGTGGAGCGTCATCGCCATTCTGGCCGTGTGGATAGCCTTCAACGCCCTGCTCTACGGCAGCATTTTCTACGGTAGCTTCACCGTCAACTGGGGCGTGGATTACACCCTGACGCTGGCGAACTTTATCAAGCTGTTCGGCCAGGGAATGAGCGACGGCGCGTGGCCTTCCCTGCTTGATACGTTGCTCTACGCCGGAATTGCCGCGCCGATCACCGCCATCTTCGGTCTGCTGATCGCCTGGATTGTGGTACGCCAGCAGTTCAAAGGCAAAAAGACTATCGAGTTCACCACCATGCTGTGCTTCGCCGTACCGGGCACCGTGGCGGGCGTGTCGTACATCCTCGCCTTTAACAGCGCCCCGGTGTACCTCACCGGAACGGCGGCGATTGTGATTATTTCGATGGTGATGCGTAACGTGCCGGTTGGGATTCGCGCCGGAATCGCCGGATTAGGCCAGATCGATAAATCGCTGGATGAAGCGTCGCTCAGCCTGCGCGCCGGGAGCTTACGCACCATCACGCACATCCTGCTGCCGCTGCTGCGCCCGGCGATCCTCTCGGCGCTGATCTACAGCTTTGTGCGCGCCATTACTACCGTCAGCGCCATTGTGTTCCTCGTCACGCCAGACACCCGCGTGGCGACGGCCTACATCCTCAACCGCGTGGAAGACGGCGAATACGGCGTGGCGATCGCCTACGGCTCGATTCTGATCGTGGTGATGCTGGCGATTATTTTCATCTTTGACTGGCTGATCGGGGAAGCGCGTATCTCCCGTTCAAAAGCCAAAAACCAGGCGTAATGGAGCGCACTATGAGTCAGAAAAATTTTGTTGAACTGCGCAACGTCACCAAACGATTCGGCAGCAACACGGTTATCGATAATATCAATCTCACCATCCCGCAGGGGCAAATGGTGACGCTGCTCGGCCCTTCCGGCTGCGGCAAAACGACCATTTTGCGTCTGGTGGCCGGGCTGGAAAAACCGAGCGAAGGACAGATTTTCATTGATGGCGAAGACGTCACCCATCGCTCTATTCAGCAGCGTGATATCTGTATGGTCTTTCAGTCTTATGCCCTGTTCCCGCACATGTCGCTGGGGGAAAACGTCGGCTACGGTCTGAAGATGCTTGGCGTGTCGCGCAGCGAAGTGAAAGCCCGTGTGAAAGAGGCGCTGGCGATGGTGGATCTGGAAGGATTCGAAGACCGCTATGTTGATCAGATCTCCGGCGGTCAGCAGCAGCGCGTGGCGCTGGCGCGCGCGCTGATCCTCAAGCCGAAGGTGCTGCTGTTTGATGAGCCGTTAAGTAACCTCGACGCCAACTTGCGTCGCAGCATGCGCGACAAGATCCGCGAACTGCAAAAGCAGTTTGATATCACCTCGCTGTACGTTACCCACGATCAGAGCGAAGCCTTTGCGGTTTCCGATACCGTACTGGTGATGAACAAGGGGCATATTATGCAGATCGGTTCGCCGCAGGATCTCTACCGTCAACCTGCCTCACGCTTTATGGCGAGTTTTATGGGCGATGCCAACCTGTTCCCGGCGACGTTCAGTCAGGAGTATGTGGATATCTACGGCTACCGGCTGCCGCGCCCGGCGCACTTTGCCGCCCAGGGTTCCGGCACCGTTGGCGTGCGCCCGGAAGCGATTACCTTGAGCGATCGCGGCGAAGAGAGCCAGCGCTGTGTGATTCAGCATGTCGCCTATATGGGGCCGCAGTATGAGGTGACGGTGGCGTGGCACGGACAGGAGATTTTATTGCAGGTTAACGCCACCCGATTGCAGCCGGACGTGGGGGAAAATTATTACCTCGAAATCCACCCGTACGGGATGTTTATCCTGTCGGATGCGGCGTAATTAATTCCGAGTGGGAGGCTGACACGAGGATTGCTGTATAAATAGCAAGGCATCGTTGAAAAGGGACTCCGTTGAAGTCCCTTTTATTCTTAGAATAGAATGCAAATGCCAATCATTATTGGGATAAAGATTAATAATGACAATGTTTCAATTCTGAAGCCTAGCGTTAATTTTTTAGGTAGGTTCCTTATCAAATTATAACCTTCAATGCTCACATCATGATGTAAATGATTATTATACTTAAAATTCAGACTCCTTGTTATAAATCGAACTTTTGAACCATATAAATATGGTGTAGAAAAAACACTGGCATTTTTACATAAAATAGTATCAAGAGGCACACCCCCTATTTTTTCCTCATAGATTTTAACTATTTTTTTATATGCATTTTTATTGTAAAAATAGCAAATCAGGAATATTAAAACATCCACCACAAATGCAATACAAAACATATTCTTTATTAATCCATCATTTTGAATTAAAAATGTTTTCATATATAATATGCTCTCCCACATATTCACCAGCATTTTCGCCGTATTTTTCTACGAACTTGCTTGATGCAATAGTCACACCAACTCCAGTAACAAAACATAAAGCGGCACCTACGCCTCCTGCTTCTACTGTAGATAGCCCTAATACCCATGTACAAACCGCATTTGCGGCACTTCCAGCGGCTAAACCAGTCAGCATACTACTAGCCTGTTTGAAACCAAACTTACTGTATTCAGTAATGGCGGCTTTTTTGCAAGCACTTTCACGACCTTTTGCACAAGCATCATAAACATTTGATGTGTACCCAGCAAAATCTAAACCTATTCCCACAAAACCAACGGTTTTCATTAGCTTCATTAATTTAGCTGAGTTTTCAATATACGTAGCATACCCTTCAATATTATTTATTCCAGTTTTATCCCATTTATGCATAATTGAGCTTATTGATAAACCTAAAGTTTTTTTAATGCTATTATATTCTTCCAGATTAAGTTGGGTTTTAGAAAATTTATTTAAGATAGCATCTAACTTTTTAAATAATCTCGCCCGTTGACCAAAAAATTCTTCCCCAGATATAATTCCATTATTATGCACATATGTCTTTTTATATAATTCTTGAATTTCAATTAACGTCTTATTGATTTCTTCATAATAACTTTTACCTGCTTCACTGATATATCCAAAACCATCACCAGCATTTCCTAAGTATTCCCCAAAAAGTTGATATGAAAATGCATCTACTGCCCCTCTGTTGTCATGCAATAATTTTGCTTCCTGTAAAGTAAGAGGTTCAAGGGCTTTATCAATTTTATCTCGTGCGTTTTGCAGAGTTTGAATTTGCTTCTGATCTTGCTTTTCAGGATCAACAACAATCAATATAGAGCCTGGTTTTTTTTCCATTTCTGGATTTAGCTTGCGGTATAACTCCTTTACCCCTGATGGTGGATTGACTATTAACTCACATTCATACTTCTTAGGTGATGTTTGATCTGGCACTATACAAAAACCAGGTTCAACTGATTGTCTTGTTTTCTGAACCCGGTGCTGCCGAACAGGGAGTATCTCAGATTTTAAATTACTGGTTTTATTTACTGACTGAAAAATGGATAAAAGATATTCATCATATTTGTATATTATATTTAAGCGTGGCGTAAATCTACAATGACAGTTGCATGAACCTCTGCTATGTGCGGAACCAGCCAAAAGGCATATAATTTCAGTTTCATAGTTTGATAAATCTTGCCCCGTTCTTAAATAGAGATCAAATTGGCTCTTAGAGATTCTTGTTCGGAACATTGTATTAAGATTTGGAGTTGAGAACCTATCTTTTTTTTCTCCAGTAACGATTATTTTTCGTCCTTGTATTCTCCCTCCAGCCATGCCGATAAAGTCATCGTGTTCAAATCGTTCATCAAGATCCCTTAGTGAATTATGTGAACGTCTTTGTAAACCCATTTCCTCTTGCATTTTCCTCTGTCTTTCTGAGACGGGTGTTATTTTTCGACCTTCATGATCGATATCATCATCAAATGGACTTTTGAAGATATCTCTAAATAATATACGGCCTGCTTCTATATGTGATCCATTTGGTACTCCCCCAACAATTTGGTATCGTTGACCATCTAAACCACATATATATTCGTCTCCCTCACATGCTATTTCCATCCCTAGAATAAAAGGAGAATCTTTATTTCCTAAAATATAGCCACCGCAACTTGTTCTATCGCCCTGAGACAATAGAAAGCCCTTCAATTCTCCATCCCAAAAACTCATACACTAAATCCTTATTTTAGACATCCATGCTAAGGAATGTATAATATCAGACTATTTATAGTTTAATTATTGTGACCATGTTCGCAAATAAAGTAAAAATCCTGAATTTCATTATGAGAAATTCAGGCATCAAATATTTAACGCTTTATTTATTGAGAAAATTAATTACATTCCTCTTTTTATTAATAACCAGATCAAGTTCATCGATTTCACTATTTAATAGCAGAACTATTAAAACCTTTTCCAATTTCAGTATCGTTTCACGCTTTTAGCGCAGCAATATCCTTCGGCGTCGTCCGGCAACAGCCGCCAATCAGCTTCGCACCCGCCGCCAGCCACTGCGGTAAATACTCCGCCAGCGTGGCGCACGCTTCGCCGTGATGATGCCAGGTTTTGCTTACCGCATCGTACCGTTCGCCCGAATTGGGGTAAACCACCAGCGGCAGCGCGGTCAGCCCGTGCAAATGCTGCAATGCGGCGGTGACGTTTTCCAGCGCGATACAGTTTACGCCTGTCGCCACAACCTGCGGGCAGGCGTTGAGAAACGTCGCCACGTCACGCAGCGGCGTACCGTCGCTCAGATGCTCGCTGTCGCGCAGCGTAAACGAAAACCATGCCCGCGCCCGTGGATATTCGGTTAACAACTCAGCCAGCGCTTTAATCTCAATAAAATTCGGCAGCGTTTCGCAGGCCAGCAGGTCAACACCCGCATCCAGCAGCGCTTCCACACGCGGGCGATGAAAAGCCTGGAACGCTTCGGGAGTACATACGTAATCCCCGCGATATTCCGCACCGTCGGCCAGATACGCGCCATATGGCCCGACGGAACCCGCCACCAGCAACGTGCCCGCCTGCGGGTTCTCAGCCAGATACGCTTCCCGCGCTTTGCGCGCCAGTTCCACGCTCTTGCCGATCAGCGCTTTCGACTGCGCGTCATCAAACCCACGCGCGGCAAGTCCTGCGGGCGTTGCCTGGTAGCTGGCGGTAATCGCGCATTGCGCCCCCGCCCGGTAGTAATCAAGGTGGACTTCGCGGATCAGCGCCGGGTTTTCTACCAGCACCTTCGCTGACCACAGGCTATCGGCTAAATCACAGCCGCGCGCTTCCAGTTCCGTCGCCATCGCCCCGTCCAGCAACAGGAAATCCTGTTTATCAAGGATGGCGCTCAACGGATTATGTTGCGACATAGTCTGGCTCCTGTTTCTGCTTATGAAATCGGCAATGAAACAAGTACCATAACACAGCGCGCCGGGCGGTAATCGGGAGCGCTACGCAATTATTAAAGACCCGTCAGCCTTGTACCAGCCGCAAACGCGCGCGCCGGGCGCTCAGCACCGGGTGAGGAGTAACAATGAGATAAAGAAAGGGTCGCCAGCTCATAATGCCTCCGCTGCCAGAATCTCTTACAACTCTGGCAACAAGGCGGCGCACCGGCGCTCAGACAGAAGTGGGAACATACCGTCCCCACTCATACGACGGAATGAGGACAACGTCAGGAACCGGGGTCGATATCAGCCGACCAACTGACGTCAGACCGGCAGAATGGCGAAAAACCTTCAGGGTGTGGCATCATAACGCGCAGATAACAACAAATTCAGGGTGATGAATGTGAAACCGGTAACGCTCTATGATGTTGCAGACCGTGCAGGCGTCTCTTATCAGACCGTCTCTCGCGTGGTGAATCAGGCCAGCCACGTTTCCGCCAAAACCCGTGAAAAAGTCGAAGCCGCGATGGCGGAGCTGAATTACATTCCCAATCGCGTCGCGCAGCAGCTGGCGGGTAAACAAACCCCGCTCATCGGCGTCGCCACCGCTAACCTCGCGCTGCACGCGCCGTCGCAAATTGTCGCGGCGATTAAATCCCGCGCCGACAGGTCAGGCGCCAGCGTGGTGATCGCGATGGTGGAGCGCAACGGGGTAGACGCCTGCAAAGCGGCGGTACATAACCTGCTGGCACAGCGGGTAAGCGGGTTGATCATCAACTACCCGCTTGATGAGAACGATGCCATTGCCGTTGCCGCCGCCTGCGGCAACGTGCCGGTACTGTTTCTCGACGTGTCCGATCGGTTCCCCGTTAACAGCATTATTTTTTCCCATGACGACGGCGCGCGTCTGGGCGTTGAGCATCTGGTAGAACACGGGCACCAGCGCATCGCGCTGTTGACAGGGCCGCGCTCGTCCGTCTCTGCACGGCTAAGACTGGCGGGCTGGCATAAATATCTGACCCACTATCAGCTGCGACCGGTGGCAGAAACGGAAGGCGACTGGAGCGCGATGTCCGGTTTCCAGCAAACCATGCAGATGCTCAATGACGGAACGATGCCCACCGCAATACTGGTGGCTAACGATCAGATGGCGCTGGGCGCCATGCGGGCGATCGCCGAGTTTGGCCTGCGCATCCCGCAGGATATCTCGGTGATAGGCTACGATGACACCGAAGACAGCGCCTGCTACATCCCACCGCTGACCACCATCAGACAGAATTTCCCCCTGCTTGGCGCAACCAGCGTCGACAAACTGCTGCAACTCTCCCGTGGCGAACCCGCCACCGATAACCAGCGACTCCCCGTTTCATTGGTTCAGCGTAAAACCGTGCAGCCCCCCAATGCTCAGGTCACTTCTCCGCAGGCGTTGGCCGACTCCCTGATCCAACTGGCTCGGCAGGTTTCGCTGTTAGCGCCGAAAATGTGAACGCATAACAATTGTGTGAGTCAGTTCACCCATTGAACCTCCTGTCCTTTACAGCAGAAATCCCTTCTTCGTATTTTGACTGAAATTGTGAGCGAATAACAAACCCAATCAGGATACCGCTATGCCCCAGAATACAGATTCACTCGCCGTCGTTCTGAAACGTCGCGACTGGGAAAACCCTGGCGTAACGCAACTTAATCGCCTGGAGGCGCACCCTCCTTTTTGCAGCTGGCGTAATGCCGATGACGCCCGCGAGAACCGTGACTCCGCACACAAGCGCAGCCTGAACGGTGAATGGACGTTTGCCTGGTTTTCGGCGCCTGAAGCAGTACCAGAGAGTTGGCGGACAAGCGATCTGCAACAGGCGAATAGCGTGCGCGTGCCGTCTAACTGGCAAATGGACGGTTACGACGCCCCCATTTATACCAACGTCACCTATCCCATTCCGGTTAACCCGCCGTTCGTTCCGGCAGATAACCCAACCGGATGTTACTCGCTCACATTCAGTATTGACGCAGACTGGCTACAGGCAGGCCAGACGCGGATCATTTTTGATGGCGTGAACTCCGCCTTCCATTTGTGGTGCAACGGTCGCTGGGTCGGATACGGTCAGGACAGCCGTCTGCCGTCTGAATTCGATCTCACGCATTTTTTGCTTAAGGGTGAAAACCGCCTCGCGGTAATGGTGCTGCGCTGGAGTGACGGCAGCTATCTGGAAGATCAGGATATGTGGCGGATGAGCGGCATCTTTCGCGACGTCTCGCTGCTGCATAAACCGGCAACGCAAATCCGTGACCTGCGCATCAACACCCGCTTCAACGATGATTTCAGCCGCGCAGTGCTGGAAGCGGAGGTCAGAGCGACGGGGGAACGACGCGATGATTTACGCGTGACGGTGCAGCTGTGGGATAGCGAAACATTCGTCGGAGAAAAAACCGCTCCGCTCGGCAGCGGGATCATTGATGAGCGCGGCGCTTACCCTGATCGCACAACCCTTCGTCTGAATGTCGAACATCCGGCGCTGTGGAGCGCGGAGGCCCCGCATCTGTATCGTGCCGTTGTACAGCTACACACCGCCGATGGCGCGCTGATTGAAGCCGAAGCCTGCGACGTCGGTTTCCGTCAGGTCAGCATTGAAAACGGTCTGCTGCTGTTAAACGGTAAGCCGCTGCTGATCCGCGGCGCCAACCGCCATGAACATCACCCGGAAAACGGCCAGGTGATGGATAAAGAGACCATGATTAAAGACATTCTGCTGATGAAGCAGAACAATTTTAACGCCGTGCGCTGCTCCCATTATCCGAATCACCCGCTGTGGTACACCCTGTGCGATCGCTACGGCCTGTACGTGGTGGATGAGGCCAATATCGAAACCCACGGCATGGTGCCGATGAATCGCCTGAGCGACGATCCGGTCTGGCTGCCCGCCATGAGCCAGCGTGTGACGCGGATGGTACAGCGCGACCGCAACCATCCGAGCATTATTATCTGGTCACTGGGCAACGAGTCCGGGCACGGTGCCAACCACGACGCGCTGTACCGCTGGATTAAGTCGGAAGATCCCTCCCGTCCCGTGCAGTATGAAGGCGGCGGCGCGAATACGGCGGCAACCGACATCATTTGCCCGATGTACGCCCGCGTCGATCAGGATCAGCCCTTCCCCGCCGTACCGAAATGGTCGATCAAAAAATGGCTGTCGATGCCGGGCGAGCAGCGCCCGCTGATCCTGTGTGAATACGCCCACGCGATGGGCAACAGCCTCGGCGGTTACGCGAAATACTGGCAGGCGTTTCGCCAGTATCCGCGCCTGCAAGGCGGTTTTGTCTGGGACTGGGTGGATCAGTCGCTTATCAAATATGACGACGACGGTCGGCCGTGGTCAGCCTACGGCGGCGACTTTGGCGACGCGCCTAACGACCGTCAGTTCTGTATGAACGGCCTGGTGTTCGCCGACCGAACGCCGCATCCGTCACTGTATGAAGCCAAACACGCGCAGCAGTTTTTCCAGTTTACACTGCTGCCGGGAGCCGAATGCCAGATTGAAGTGACCAGCGAATACCTGTTCCGCCATAGCGATAACGAAGTGCTCCACTGGTCACTGGCGCTGGATGGCAACCCGCTGACCGCAGGCGTTGTGACGCTGGATATCCCGCCGCAGGGACGTCAGATCATCGCGCTGCCAGCGCTCCCGGAAGCGGAAACCGCAGGCCAGCTATGGCTGACGGTACGCGTTGAACAGCCGCAGGCAACCGCGTGGTCGCAAGCCGGACATATCAGCGCCTGGCAACAGTGGAAGCTCAGCGAAAAACTCGCTACGCAGTGGCCGCAGCACGCTGGCAACGCGCCACAGCTCACCAGCAGCGGGACGGCATTCCGTATTGTCGCAGGCGAGAAACGCTGGGAGTTCAGCCGCCAACTGGGCGTATTAACGCAGTTCTGGATTGGCGAAGAGGCACAGTTGCTGACTCCGCTTGTCGATCAGTTCACCCGCGCGCCGCTGGACAACGACATCGGCGTGAGCGAGGCAACCCGCATCGACCCTAACGCCTGGGTTGAACGCTGGAAGGCCGCCGGCCATTACCAGGCTAAAGCGGTATTACTGCAATGCGATGCCGACACGCTTGCCAGCGCGGTACTGATTACCACCGCCCACGCCTGGCAGTATCAGGGCGAGACGCTGTTCATCAGCCGGAAAACCTACCGTATCGACGGCAACGGTGAAATGCAGATAACGGTAGATGTTGATGTCGCCAGCGGGACACCGCATCCGGCGCGCATCGGCCTGAGCTGCCAGCTTGCGCAGGTGGCGGAGCGGGTCAACTGGCTGGGGTTAGGCCCGCACGAGAACTACCCGGATCGTCTCTCTGCCGCCTGCTTTGATCGCTGGGATCTGCCGCTGGAAGAGATGTACACCCCGTATGTTTTCCCGAGCGAAAACGGCCTGCGCTGCGGAACGCGTGAATTGCGCTATGGCGCGCATCAGTGGCGCGGCGATTTTCAGTTCAACATCAGCCGCTACGGCCAGAAACAGCTGATGGAAACCAGCCACCGCCATCTGCTCCAGCCGGAAGCGGGCACCTGGCTCAATATTGACGGTTTCCATATGGGCGTGGGCGGCGATGACTCCTGGAGCCCTTCCGTCTCAGCGGAATATCAGCTCAGCGCCGGGCGCTACCACTACCAGATTAGCTGGCGGTAAAAGGGAAATTGCCGGATGGCGGTGCAAGCACCGTATCCGGCCTGCGATACATTTTCTTCCTGGCCCGATAAGCGGTAACGCCATCGGGCACCTCGGTTACTCCTCAATCACCTGACGAATTTGTTGCAATGAAGCGGGATCGTCAAGCGTGGACAAATCGCCCGGATCGCGGCCTTCGCAAATCGCCTGGATCGTACGACGCAGCATTTTGCCAGAACGTGTTTTCGGCAACTGTGAAACAAACCAGACGTGCGCCGGGCGGCCAAAATTACCGATCTGACTGTCCACCAGCGACATAATCGCCTTCTCTTCCGTTTGCGCCACGTCCCTGTCCTCCAGCGTGTCGCTCTGTTTCGGGATCACAAACGCTACCGCCACCTGTCCCTTCAGCGCATCTTTCACCCCCACCACCGCCACTTCCGCCACGTTCGGGTAACTGGAAATGCTTTCCTCGATCTCGCGCGTGCCCAGACGGTGCCCGGCGACGTTGATCACATCATCGGTGCGCCCGAGGATGAAATAATAGCCGTCCGCGTCGCGAATCCCCCAGTCGAAAGTGGCGTACACCTGACGCGAGAACAGCGACCAGTAGGTATTCACAAAACGCGCATCGTCCCCCCAGATAGTCTGAACGCAGCCAGGCGGCAGCGGCCCCTCAATGACCAGCATCCCTTTCTCGTTCACCTCGCAAGGTTCGCCAGTGACCTCGTTGAGCAACTGCACGTTATAGCCGTACATCGGTACGCCAGGGCTGCCCAGCCGTGAAGGCCGGTCGTCCAGCGCGCGGGCGATCGCCATAATCGGCCAGCCGGACTCGGTCTGCCAGTAGTTGTCGATAACCGGCACATCCAGCGTCTCCGTCACCCAGGCGGCCGTCGGCTCATCCAGCGGCTCACCGGCCAGATAGAGCACCTCCAGCGAGGAGAGATCGTGATTGCGGATCTGCGCCGTCGGGAACTTCTTCAACACGCGGATGGCGGTTGGCGCAGAGAACATCCGGCTGACGCGGTATTTCTCTACGATCTTCCACCAGACGCCGCAGTCCGGGTACGTCGGCAACCCTTCATAAACGATGGTTGCCATGCCTGCCAGCAACGGCGCGTAGACAATATAGGAGTGCCCCACAACCCAGCCGATATCCGACGCGCAAAAGAACACGCCGCCCGCTTTGCCGCCGAAGATAGTATCCATCGAGGTTGCCAGTGCCACCGCATAGCCGCCGACGTCGCGCTGTACGCCTTTCGGTTTTCCGGTCGTGCCGGAGGTATAGAGAATGCAGGAGATCTCATTGGATTCCAGCCAGGCCACCGGCACCCGCGCCCCGAGATGCTGCTGACGCAGCGACGCAAAATCGAGATCGCGCGCCGGTACTCGCACCATTTTCGCCAGCCCGCGATCCACCAGCAAAACGTGGCGCGGCTGATGCTGCGCCTGCGCGATGGCATCATCCAGCAGCTTTTTATACGGCAGAATCTTACCGCCGCGCGCCCCGGCGTCTGCCGAGACAATCAGCACCGGCTTAGCGTCGTCGATTCGCGCCGCTACGCTGTGCGAGGCAAAACCGCCGAACACCACCGAATGAATCGCGCCAATCCGCGCGCAGGCCAGCAGCGTAATGTGCGCCTCGGCAATCATCGGCATGTAAACCAACACCCGGTCGCCGCGCTGCACGCCCATCGACAACAGCATCGACGCCACCACGTTCACTTCGTCATACAACTGGCTGAAGGTAAACGTGCGCTCCTCTTCCGTTTCAGAAGAGACGGCAATCAGCGCCAGCGCCTCCGGCTGCTTGTCCAGCCAGCGGTCGATAGCGTTATGGCACAAATTAGTGGTTCCGCCGCAAAACCAGCGGGCAAAAGGCGGATGGCTGTGATCCAGCGTTTGAGTAAACGGCTGCTGCCAGTCGATACGTCGGGCCTGCTCGGCCCAGAACGACGCCGGCTGCGTAATGGAACGCTGATAAAACTCGCTAAAAGACATGAAGCTCTCCTGTTGAACTTACTGCCTGCTGGCTCAGATGACAAATAAGTCGAGGTATTCATTGACCGGCATCTGCTCCAGGCGAGTTCTGTCCAGGGAGACATCCAGAATGCGCTGCTGCTGACGGGTCGGGAACTGACGCGCCAGGTTGATTTTGAATTTATCGATAAGCTTCGGAATGCCGTCGGCGCGGCGACGAGCGTGGCCAATCGGGTACTCCACGACCACCTCGGCAAACTGTGAACCATCGGTAAATTCAAGGGTGATAGCGTTGGCGATGGCGCGTTTTTCCGGGTCGTGATAGTCGGCGGTAAACGCCGGGTCTTCAAAGCAGGTTATCTTCTCGCGCAGGGCGTCAATGCGTTTGTCCTGCGCTACGCCGTCCTCATAATCCGCCGCCGTTAAGCGCCCGAACAGTAGCGGGATCGCCACCATGTACTGAATGCAGTGGTCGCGGTCGGCCGGGTTATTCAACGGCCCTTTTTTGTCGATGATGCGAATGCAGGCTTCATGGGTGCGAATCGTCACTTTCTCAATATCCGCCGCCGTTTTGCCCGCCGCCTGCATCTGTTCAAAGAGGGTCATGGCGGCTTCAACCGCCGTCTGCGAGTGGAACTCCGCCGGGAAGGAGATTTTGAACAGCACGTTTTCCATGACGTAAGAACCATACGGACGCTGGAAGCGGAACGGCTCGCCGTTGAAAGAGACGTCATAAAAGCCCCAGGTTTTCGCCGTCAGCGCCGACGGATAGCCCATCTCACCGGTTTTTGCCATCAGCGCCAGACGCACCGCGCGGGAGGTGGCATCGCCCGCCGCCCAGGACTTACGTGTTCCGGTGTTTGGCGCATGGCGATAGGTGCGCAGCGACTGACCATCCACCCACGCCAGCGACACCGCGTTGAGGATCTCATCACGCGTCAGCCCCAGCATTTCGGCGACAACCGCTGTCGAAGCCACTTTGACCAGCAGTACGTGATCCAGGCCGACGCGGTTGAAGGAGTTTTCCAGCGCGATGCAGCCCTGAATCTCATGGGCTTTGATCATCCCGGCCAGCACCTGCTTCATGGTCAGCGGCGCTTTGCCTGCGGCAACCGCATTACGCGACAGCCAGTCTGCCGTTGCCAGAATCCCGCCGAGGTTATCAGAGGGGTGGCCCCACTCTGCCGCCAGCCAGGTATCGTTGAAGTCGAGCCAGCGGATCATCGCGCCGATATTAAACGCCGCCTGCACCGGATCGAGCTGAAACTGGGTGCCCGGTACGCGTACGCCGTTCGGCACGACGGTGCCCGGAACGATCGGCCCCAGCAGTTTTTTACAGGCCGGATATTCCAGCGCTTCCAGACCGCAACCCAGCGTGTCGAGCAAGCAGTAGTGGGCGGTGTCCCAGGCCACTTTAGAGGTGATGTCGTAGTTCATGACGTAATCGACGATATCCACGATTTCACGGTCAAATTCCGGGCGAATGTTCATTATTTGTGCGGACATAGGGTACATTTCCTGCGTTTTATCGTTAGAGAAATAAAGTTATTGGCGCTGATCCAGCGGAATAAATTCGCGATCTTCCGGGCCGGTATAATTGGCGGAAGGTCGGATAATTTTGTTGTCCTGACGCTGTTCGATGATGTGCGCCGCCCAGCCGGTGACGCGGGCGATCACAAACAGCGGGGTGAACATTTCGGTGGGGACGCCCATCATGTTGTAGGAGACCGCCGAGAACCAGTCGAGGTTGGGGAACATCTTTTTCGATTCCCACATCACGTTTTCCAGACGGTCGGCAATGTTGTACATCTTCAGCGAACCACCAGCCTCTGAAAGCTGTTTCGCCACGCGTTTGATCACCTGATGGCGCGGATCGGCAATGGTGTAGACCGGATGGCCGAAACCAATGATCACCTCTTTATTTTCAATGCGTTTGCGGATATCCGCCTCGGCTTCCTCCGGCGTTTCATAACGCTGCTGAATTTCCAGCGATACCTCATTCGCCCCGCCGTGCTTCGGGCCGCGCAGCGCGCCAATCGCGCCGATGATGGCGGAGTAGACATCGGAGCCCGTCCCTGCAATCACCCGGCTGGTGAAAGTGGACGCGTTGAATTCATGCTCGGCATACAGCACCAGCGAGATGTGCATCGCCTTTTCCCAGCTTTGCGACGGCTTCTCGCCGTGCAGCAGATGCAGGAAATGGCTACCAACGGAGTCGTCGTCAGTTTCCGGCTGAATACGTTCGCCGTTATGGCTGTAGTGATACCAGTAGAGCAGGATGGAACTGAGCGAGGCCAGCAGTTTGTCGGCGATATCGCGCGCGCCGGAAACGGTATGCCCCTCTTTTTCCGGCAGCGTACAGCCGAGCGCCGACACGCCGGTGCGCATGACGTCCATCGGGTGCGACGCCGCAGGCAATGCTTCCAGCACGGTGCGTACATTGGCCGGTAATCCACGCAATGCTTTCAGCTTATTTTTATAGGCATGGAGTTCATCGCTATTGGGCAATTTGCCGTGAATTAACAGATGCGCGACTTCTTCAAATTCACAATGCTCCGCGAGATCGAGAATATCGTACCCGCGATAGTGTAAGTCGTTGCCGCTTTTTCCCACGGTACACAACGCGGTATTTCCGGCCGGAACGCCCGATAATGCGACAGATTTCTTGGGCTTAATGACATGGGTGTTGTTTTGCAGGATCGTCGTATCGCTCATGTTGTCCTCGTCATTGTTATATGTAGGGTATTGAGGGTGTACGTTTCGCCGCCGTAGGCCGGGTAAGCCGTAGGCCTGATAAGGCGCAGCCGCCATCGGGCATTGCCGGATGGCACTTCGTTTATCCGGCCTACGGGTCTACTTCAGGTTCAGCGCATCCAGCTTCTCTTCGTACTGGTAATAATTGATGCTTTCGTACAGCTCGTTGCGGGTCTGCATAATGTCGATAACGTTTTTTTGCGTGCCTTCCTGGCGCAGCACGTTGTAGACACGCTCGGCAGCGCGATTCATGGCGCGAAATGCCGACAGCGGATAGAGCGCCATCGCCACGTTAGCGCTGCGCAGTTCGTCGGTGGTAAACAGCGGCGTCGCGCCAAACTCCGTGATATTCGCCAGGATCGGCACCGGTACGGCATCGGCGAACTGGCGATACATTGACAGCTCGGTAATCGCTTCCGGGAATAGCATGTCGGCCCCCGCTTCCACATAAGCCCGCGCGCGATCGATCGCCGCCTCTAATCCTTCCACCGCCAGCGCATCGGTACGCGCCATGATCACGAAGTCAGGATCGGTACGCGCATCCACCGCCGCACGAATCCTGTCCACCATCTCCTCTTTGGACACGATCGCCTTATTCGGGCGATGGCCGCAGCGTTTCGCGCCGATCTGATCTTCGATATGCAGCGCAGCGGCGCCGGCTTTGATCATCGACTTCACCGTGCGCGCCACGTTAAAGGCGGAGGAACCAAAGCCGATGTCGGCATCCACCAGCAGCGGCAGCGGGCAGACGTCGGTAATACGGCGGATGTCGGTCAACACATCATCCAGCGTGGAGATCCCCAGGTCAGGCAGACCCAGCGATCCCGCCGCCACGCCGCCGCCGGAAAGGTAAATCGCCTGATAGCCTGCGCGCTGGGCCAGCAATGCGTGATTGGCATTGATGGCGCCGACGATCTGTAAGGGGTTTTCTTTGGTGAGCGCAGCGCGAAACGCCTGGCCCGGAGAGTGTAGAGACATATCCCGTCCTCTTGTTATCAACTTGTTATTTAATGTTGATTCACATAAAGCAAAGGGAATGCCAGAGCGATCGCTGAAAAAGAGAGAATTTTGTTTTTTCTTATAATTCATATAAATAACAAAAAACACAAACTTAACCATACCATTCATCAGGACAAAAGCGTGTCAGCTAACGTTTCATGAAACGGTTCGCGCTGTTTCATTGCAACATTTATGAAACACGACTAAAACAAAATCTCGGTCCCTCAATACAACATCAACTGCTATGGCTGACACGCACCTTCCCGCTCGCGATAATCATGACAAGCCGGTGATCTGGACGGTCTCGGTAACGCGTCTGTTCGAGCTGTTTCGCGACATCAGCCTGGAGTTCGACCATCTGGCGACCATCACCCCCATCCAGCTTGGGTTTGAAAAAGCGGTGAACTATATCCGTAAAAAACTGGCGACCGAGCGCTGTGACGCCATTATCGCGGCGGGTTCCAACGGCGCTTATTTAAAAAGCCGCCTCTCCATACCGGTGATCCTGATAAAACCCAGCGGATTCGACGTGCTCCAGGCGCTGGCGAAAGCCGGCAAACTGACTTCGTCCATTGGCGTTATCACCTACCAGGAGACGATCCCCGCGCTGATCGCCTTTCAAAAAACGTTTAATTTGCGTCTGGAACAGCGCAGCTACATCACCGAAGAGGATGCCCGTGGGCAAATTAATGAACTGAAAGCCAACGGCATTGAGGCGGTAGTCGGCGCAGGGCTAATTACCGATCTGGCGGAAGAAGCCGGGATGACCGGCATTTTTATCTATTCTGCGGCCACCGTGCGTCAGGCGTTTAGCGATGCGCTGGATATGACCCGGCTGACGCTGCAACATAGCGGCCAATATGCCTCCGGCAACGGGCTGCGCACCCGCTACGATCTGGGAGATATGCGCGGCCATTCCGCGCAAATGGAGCAGGTTCGCCATACGATCATGCTGTACGCCCGCTCCAGCGCGGCGGTGTTGATTCAGGGTGAGACCGGCACCGGTAAAGAGCTGGCGGCGCAGGCGATTCACCGCGAGTTTTTTGCCCGTCGGGGCCAGCGCAGCGGTAAAAAAACGCCTCCGTTTGTGGCCATTAACTGCGGCGCAATTACCGAATCGCTGCTTGAAGCAGAGTTATTCGGTTATGAGGAGGGGGCATTTACCGGTTCCCGACGCGGCGGACGCGCCGGTCTGTTTGAAATCGCCCACGGCGGGACGCTGTTTCTGGATGAGATCGGGGAAATGCCCCTGCCCTTACAGACTCGTCTGCTGCGCGTACTGGAAGAGAAAGAGGTGACGCGCGTTGGCGGGCATCAGCCAGTCCCGGTGGATGTACGGGTTATCAGCGCCACGCACTGCAATCTGGAACAGGCGATAAAGCAGGGGCAATTTCGCACCGATCTGTTTTATCGTCTCAGCATTCTGCGCCTGACGCTTCCGCCCCTTCGGGAGCGCCCGTCAGATATCGTGCCGCTGGCAGAGGGATTTTTGAAACAGTCCCTGGCGGCATTAGACGCGCCGTTTGGCGAATCGGTGCGCGAGGGGCTGGCGCAAAGCCAGACCATTCTTCTGCGCTATGCCTGGCCCGGCAATATTCGCGAGCTGCGGAATATGATGGAGCGCCTGGCGCTTTTTTTAAGCGTCGAGCCGCAGCCCAGTCTGGATAGCCAGTTTTTACAGCAGTTTTTACCCGAGCTGGCGACAATTCCCGAAGCGCCATCAGCGCTTACGCCGCAGCAGGTTCTGGCGCAGTTTAACGGCGATAAAACCGCGGCGGCGCGATATCTGGGTATTAGCCGGACGACATTCTGGCGACGATTAAAAGAGTGAAGGTTTATCGCCAGATGGCGCTGGCGCTTATCCGGCCTACGAGCTACGAGCAGCACTGAACCGTAGGCCGGATAAGACGTTTACGTCGCCATCCGGCACGATGACAGCTTATTTTTTCTTGTAGATATCCGCAGTACCATGAATTTTATTATCGGTTTGCCCGGAGGTCAGTACGACCACATCAGCCCCTTTTTCATCGGCCTTTTTAAGCAGATCCTCTTTTGCCTCCATAGTTGACGTCTCATTGCTGGTATTAATGGTGCCTATCTTCGTGTATTGCGACTCCACTTTCTCAAACTCGACCTTTGTCAACAGCTCCGCGGCATAGACGTTGGTTACGACAAACGCTAACGCACCAATCAATACTTTATATCCTGTCTTCATATAAAAGCTCCGGTTGTGTTATTACGCTATCATCGCCTTCTCGGAACGGATGCTCTGTTCTGAGTGATTAAATAACTAGTTGAGATTAGCGGAAAAATCCAGTCAGCCGGATGTATCATAATTTGTGATCTTTCTCTCACCCCTGCACTTTTACTATAAATAGTATGGCGTTAACTATCAGGCCCTGGAAATCTCACTATGGAACCTCTGCACGCGGTTGTCCTGACCGTCAGCCTGTTCGTCTTAACCTTCTTTAACCCCGGCGCAAACCTCTTTGTGGTGGTACAAACCAGCCTCGCCTCCGGGCGTCGGGCCGGTGTATTAACAGGGCTGGGCGTGGCGCTTGGCGATGCGATTTATTCCGGGCTGGGACTGTTTGGCATGGCGACCCTGATTACCCAGTGCGAAGAAATTTTCTCGCTGATCAAAATCGTCGGCGGCGCATATTTGTTATGGTTTGCCTGGAACAGCATCCGCCATCAGGCCACCCCGCAAATGCCGACTCTGCAACAGCCCATTTCCGCCCCCTGGAGCGTGTTCTTCCGCCGGGGACTGTTAACCGATCTGTCAAATCCGCAGACGGTGCTGTTTTTCATCAGTATTTTCTCGGTCACGCTCAGCGCGGAAACCCCGACATGGGCAAGACTGATGGCCTGGGCCGGCATCATGCTCTCTTCCGTCATCTGGCGCATCTTCCTGAGCCAGGCCTTTTCCCTACCGGCGGTACGCCGCGCTTACGGGCGAATTCAGCGCATTGCCAGCAGGGTGATTGGCGCGATCATCGGCGTGTTCGCCCTCAGGCTGATTTACGAAGGCGTGAACCACCGCTAGCCAGTAGCAGAGCGGCCACATAACAGAGCGCCACCGCCAGACTCATTTTCAGCATGGTTTCGCCGCCCAGCCCCGACAACGGCGCAGCGATGCCACCGAAAACAAACATGCTCATCCCCATCAGCGCGGAGGCGGTTCCTGACTCCTGAACAGCCACCACGCTCATCGCCTCTGCGCCCGCCACGGTGCCAATTCCGCTGCAAAAGGCGACGGTAAAAAAGAGCGCCACCAGCGCCAGAACCGGCTGCTGTAGCCAGGCGCAGAGCAAGGTGATTAACGCGCAGATGACGGCCAACAGCAAGCCGCCGCGCAGCAGCGTCATTGCCGTGATTCGACGCGCAAGACGGGAAAAAATCAGCGAGGCGACGATCAGCCCGATCCCATTAAGGCCAAACAGCAGGCTGAACTGCATCGGGCTTAAGCCATACTCGCTTTGCAGCACAAATGACGAAGAGCCGATATAAGCAAACAACCCCGCCAGCATGAAGGCCTGCATCAGGCAAAAGCGCATAAAGAGACGATTTTTCACCACGCTGCGCCCGGTCGAAAATAACGATGCGCCGCGCGTTCGCTGCGGCAGCGTCTCACTGATAAACAGGATGCAGCAGAGCAAAAGCAGTGTCGCAATCCCCGCCATTACCCAAAACAACATACGCCAGTCAAACGCGGTGGCAATGTAGCCGCCCAGAACCGGAGAAAGCACCGGGGCGATGCCGTTCACCGTCATGAGCAGCGCGAAGAACTGGGTCAGGGTCACGCCCTGATATTTGTCCCGCGCAATAGAGCGCGAGAGCACCGAACCACCGGCCCCCGCCGCGCCCTGCACAAAACGCCAGACGATCAGCCAGTGAATATCCTGAGTTGTCGCGCACAGTACCGAAGAGGCAATAAACAGCAACAGCGACAGGATCAACGGAACCTTACGACCAATCCGGTCGCTGAGCGGGCCAAACAGCAGTTGCCCAAGCCCAAGACCGATCAGCGAAGACGTCAACGTCAGTTGCGTCAGGGTGGTCGTCGTTGCCAGCTGTTCGGACATCTCCGGCAGAGCGGGCAGATAAAGATCGGTACACAGCGGCCCGATCCCGGTTAACAAACCGAGGATCAGCACCCACGAAAGCGACACGCGCGCCATAAAAACACCTCCCTCTGATTACCGGGACCCGCCGCCGAGCGACTGCCAGAGCGTTATGCGGTTTTCATTGTCCGTCAGTTGCAGGGCGATAAGCGTCTGCTGCGCCGACCACAGCGTGCGTTGCGCCGTCAGTACAGTCAGATAATCCCCGACCCCGGCGCGATAACGACGCATCCCGACATCCAGCGTTTTTTGTTCTGCGGCGACATACTGGCGCTGGGCATCCAGCTGTTCATCCAGCGTCGCACGCCGGGCAAGCGCATCAGCCACATCTTTGAACGCGCTTTGCACCGTTTTTTCATAGGTAGCAATGAGTCCCCGTTTTTGCGCTTCGGCATAGCGGAGCTGCGCCAGGTTGCTGCCGCCGGTAAACAGCGGCAGCGTAATGGAAGGCGCAAACGACCACACCTTCATGCCATGACTGAACAAGGACGAGAGCGCATCGCTGCCAACACCGGCGCTTGCCGTCAGGGAGATGGTCGGGAAGAAATTCGCTCGCGCCGCGCCAATATCGGCATTGGCGCTTTTCAGGTTATGTTCCGCTTCCTGAATATCCGGCCGACGCAACAGCACGGAAGAAGAGACGCCAGCGGGCACCAGCGTAATCACCTGCGCATCAAGGCTTTCCAGCGTACCGGGCAGCACGCTTTCCGGCAGCGTTGTGCCCGCCAGCAGGTTCAGGGCGTTGATATCCTGCGCCACCTGAGTCTGATAGCTGGCTACGCTGGCGCGCGCCTGCTGGTAAACGCTCATCGCTTCACTGACATCCGTTGCGGCGGCTGTCCCGACCTGCTGCTGACGTTGAACAATTTTCAGCGAGTTTTCCGCACTGGCCATCGTCTCCCTGGCCAGCGCCAGATTGCTGTTATCTGCCGCCAGGGTCAGCCACGCGGTGCTGATCTCGGCAATTAACGTCAAACGGGTGTTCTGCGCGGTAAATTCGCTGGCAAGCCAGGTTTCCCGCGCCGCCCGCGACAGGCTCTGATTGCGGCCAAACAGATCCAGCTCAAAGCTGGACACCGCGCCATCGGCTTCAGCGCTCGTTCCGGTTCCGTTCGCCAGCGTACGGCTGCGTGTAGAACTGAGTGAAGCATTCACCGTCGGGAACAACGAGGCACGCGCTTCGCCATACAACGCCCGTGCGGAGTCGATATCGGCAATCGCCTTCTGGACATCACGATTACTGTTAAGGGCGGTGTTCACCACCTGTTGCAGCCGCGCGTCGTTAACAATCTGCTGCCAGTCGCGGCTGACAGCGTTCCCCTGCCCCTGCGCGCCCGGTAAACTTGCCGGAACCGGCGCATCGGGCGTGCTGTAGTGCGGATCAAGCGACACACACCCTGCGCTCAGGAGAGCGAAAACAAAGAGAAAAATACGCAACATAACTTACTCCTGACGACGGGACTTGCGGGTAAACAGATGCCTAACCAGCACGAAGAACAGCGGGACGAAGAAGATAGCCAACAGCGTGGCGGTTAATGTCCCACCGATGATTCCGGTCCCGATCGCCACACGGCTGTTCGCCCCGGCCCCTGTGGCGATAGCCAGCGGCGTAACCCCGGCAATAAAGGCCAGAGAGGTCATAATGATTGGGCGCAAACGGGTCTGCGCCGCTCGCAGCGCAGCCCGGCTCAGGGAATAGCCTTCCGCAACCGCAGCTTCGGCAAATTCGACGATCAGAATGGCGTTTTTCGACGACAGGCCGATGGTGGTCAGCAGCGCGACCTGGAAGTAAACATCATTATTTAAATCACGCATCCAGGCCGCCAGCGCTGCGCCTAACAGCCCCAGAGGGATGACCAGAATCACCGAAAACGGTACCGACCAGCTTTCATACAGCGCCGCCAGGCAGAGGAAAACCACCAGAATAGAGATGGCGTACAAGCTCATAGCCTGACCGCTGGCCAGCTTTTCCTGCAATGACAACCCGCTCCACGCCCATGTGGTGCCAGCAGGCAAGCTGTTTGCCAGCGCTTCCATTTTGTCCATCGCGGCGCCGGAGCTGAAACCGCTGGCGTTTTCTCCCTGAATCTCATAGGCGGCAGAGCCGTTGTAGCGCACCAGACTTTCCGGGCCGTACTCCCAACGGGTGGTGGCGAAGGCGGAAAAGGGCGTCATGCTGTTATCGCTGCCGCGCACGAACCATTTGCCCAGATCCGCAGGTGAAGAACGGAACTCGCTGTCGCCCTGAATGTAGACCTTCTTCACGCGGCCGCGATCGATAAAGTCATTGACATAGGTTCCCCCCCAGGCGCTGGATAAGGTGCTGGTCACATCGCTTAAGCCAAGCCCCAGCGAGACGGCCTTATTGCTGTCGATATCCACCTGAAGCTGCGGCATTTGCGGCAGGTCATTTGCGCGCACGGCGTGCAGAATATCGCTCTGGTTTGCCTGGGCGATCAGCTGATTACGCATCTGTAACAGGGTATCGCGATCGGTCGCCCCATTCGCCATCAACTCAAAAGAGAAGCCGTTGCTTTGCCCCAGCCCCTCAACCGACGGCGGCGTCATCGCAAAAAGCGTCGCATCGCGAATGGTGCCCAGTTCTTTACTGGCACGCAGCGCAATAGCCTGTGCGGTATTTTCTTCGCCTTTACGCTCCGACCAGTTTTTCAGCGAAACGAACGCCATCCCGGCATTCTGCCCGCTGCCGCTGAAGCTAAAACCATCGACGGTAAAAATAACGTCCGTATTGGCTTTCTCTTTATTGAGAAACCAGTCTGTCACCTGACGATTGACCTCTGCGGTTCGCGACGCCGTCGCCCCTGCGGGCAGGGTGTACTGCACCATAATTTCACCCTGATCTTCGGTCGGTAAGAAGCTGCCGGGCAGCTTCCACATCGCCAGCGCCATCGCCCCGCATAACAGCGCATAAACGCCCATCACGCTGACGCTGCGACGCAGCACATGCAGGACGCCGCGCTGATAACCCTGTTCAGTTCGGCTATAGAATCGGTTGAATATCCCGAAGAAGCCCTTTTTATGCGGCGCGGTATGGCTAAGAATCGAACCGCACAGGGCTGGGGTCAGGGTCAACGCCACCACGACCGAGAGCAGCATTGCCGAGATAATCGTCACAGAGAACTGGCGATAAATGACGCCGGTAGAGCCGCCAAAGAACGCCATCGGCAGGAATACCGCAGACAAAACAAGAGCGATAGCCACCAGCGCGCCAGCGATTTCTCCCATCGATTTTTCGGTGGCTTCGCGCGCAGGCAGCCCTTCATCGCGCATAATACGCTCGACGTTTTCCACCACCACAATGGCGTCATCGACCAGCAGACCTATCGCCAGCACCATTGCAAACAGCGTCAGCGTATTGATGGAGTAGCCAAACAGCGCCAGCACGCCAAAAGTACCGAGCAGCACGACCGGAACCGCCAGCGCCGGAATCAGCGTGGCGCGAAGATTCTGCAAGAACAGGTACATCACGCAGACCACCAGAATGATGGCTTCAAACAGCGTCTGAACCACATCCTCTACGGAGATCTTAATAAATTCGGTGCTGTCTTTCGGATACGCTACGTCATAGCCCTGCGGCATATCCCGTTTAAATTCAGCGACTTTATCTTTTACCAGCGTGGCGGTATCCAGCGCGTTCGCCCCCGGCGCAAGCATGACCGCAACCCCCGCAGCCGGATGACCGTTGAGTTTAGCGATGGCGGTGTAGTCTTCACTGCCCATCTCCACGCGCGCCACATCCTGGATGCGTACCACGGCCCCGTCAGACTGGCTTTTGATAATGATCTTTTTGAATTGTTCTACCGTCTGCATGCGCGACTGCGCGCGAACCGTAGCGGTCAATTGCTGTGTGTCAGGGGAAGGTAACGCACCGATTTTCCCGGCGGAAACCTGAACGTTTTGCGCTTCAATGGCGCTCTGCACATCCGACGGCATCAAAGAATAGGAGGCCAGTTTCGCCGGGTCCAGCCAGATACGCATGGCGTATTCCGCACCAAACACCTGTAGGCTCCCGACCCCTTCCACGCGTGCCAGCGGGTCCTGTACGTTACTCACCAGCCAGTCAGCGATATCTGAGCTGCTCGCCCGGTCGGACTTATCATACACGGCGGCAATCAGCAGGAAGTTACTTTGCGATTTCACCACCGTGACGCCGGATTGTTGAACCTCGCTCGGCAAGCGGGATTCCGCCTGCTGCACCTTGTTCTGTACCTGCACCTGAGCGGTGTCAGGGTCGGTGCCCTGTTCAAAGGTGACATCAATACTGACCGAACCATCGGAACTGCTGGTCGAGGTAAAATAGAGCAGGTTATCCAGCCCGGTAAGCTGCTGTTCAATCACCTGAGTCACGCTGTTTTCCAGCGTTTCGGCGGAAGCGCCGGTATAGGTCGCCGAGATTTTCACCGACGGCGGCGCCACGTCAGGATACTGCGCAACCGGCAGCGTTTTAATCGCCAGAATACCGGCCAGCATGATCAGAATGGCGATAACCCAGGCGAAAACGGGCCTGCGCACAAAGAAACGGGAGAACATCAGCCTTTGCCTCCGTTCAGTTGTACATCAACGGCGTTAACCTGCTGACCCGGCGTGACCTTACTTGATCCCTCAACGATCAACCGGTCGCCGCTACGCAAACCGTCCAGCACCAGCCATTTATCCCCATAGGTATCGCCTGTTTCCAGGGTACGCTGCGCCACTTTATTGTCTTTAGTAACCACCAGCGCTGTTGCATTGCCTTTCGCATCGCGCGTGATCCCCTGCTGCGGCGCGAGGATCGCATCGTTCATGATCCCTTCATCAATGCGGGCGCGAACGAACATACCGGGTAACAGCTGCTGTTGAGGGTTGGGGAAAATCGCCCGCAGCGTGACTGAGCCTGTAGACTCATCTACCGCCACTTCCGTCAGCGCTAACTTTCCTTTTTCGCTATAGGTCGTGCCATCTTCAAGCGTCAGCGTCACGTTCAGGGTATCGCTGTTGGTCGCCAGAGACTGCTTACGCAGGCGCAGCAAATCCACGCTGGAGCGGGTAAGATCGACATACATGGTGTCGAGCCCACGAATGGTCGCCAGCGCCGTTTCCTGTGAAGCCGTCACCAGCGCGCCGGGCGTGACGGATGAGATACCAATGCGCCCGGAAACCGGGGCGGTAATGGTGGTCCAGTCCAGATTGATACGCGCGCTTTCTAATGCGGCTTTCTTTGCCTCCACGCTGGCTTTGTCCTGAGCACAGGTGGCCTGCGCATCATCGGCATCCTGGCGGGAAACACCGTCATCGTTAACCAGCCGCGCGTAACGTTGCGCCTTCTGGCAGTCGGCATTCACCAGCGCCTGCGCCTGTCTGAGCGAGGCATTCGCTTCGTTCCATGCGGCGCGATAGCTGGCAGGATCGATCTGATACAGCGCCTGCCCCGCTTTGACGATATCGCCCTCATTAAACAGGCGTTTTTGAATAATGCCCCCCACCTGCGGGCGAACTTCGGCACTGAGCGCTGCGCTGGTGCGTCCGGTCAGTTCACTGACCACAGAAACGGGTTCTGTTTTAAGGGTCACGACGCCCACTTCCTGAGACGGAGAAGCGGTATTGTCGGTTTGCGTATTATCACAGCCGGATAATAACAATAGCGCGATAATTGATGTTGTTATGTATTTCATCTTTTTTCCAGGGTGAGAAACGCCTGCCCCGTTAAAATTAACAAGGTAGCACCAGGCGACTGAACGTTATTTCAGGTACAGCGGTATCGCGTCATGAGCTATTTCTCACAACGACAATAAGGGAAATAATTTATTTCCCTTTGATTATTAGATTCTTTATTCAGCCATTCACAAGCATGGTAACGATATCCCGATATATCTCCTGTAACGCATCAGGGTCACTTTTTTGCGGCGTCAGGCGACGGTAAACCGCCCCTTCCATCATGGTTGCAATCACTTCAACACAGCAACGGATGCGGACCTCGCTAAGTTGCGGACACGTTTTTCTCAAGTGCGCGCAGGCGTTGTCGAACATCCGCGCATCCGCCTCTTCGAGCATCGCGGCAACATGAGGATTGCGGGTCGATTCAGCCGCCATCTCCAGCATCAGCGCATCATCATCCTCGCTCAGCGTTTGCCGCCAGGCCAGGATTCCGGGGATACGCTCCGTCTGGGTTTTATCTTCTATCTGTGTAATGCGATAGTCGATAATACGGCGGATCATCTCTTCGATAATGGCATCTTTACTGGCGAAGTAGCGATAGATTTGCCCCACGCTGAGACGGGCTTCAGCAGCGATCTGCGACATGCTGGCGCCGTGAAATCCGCTGGCGCGAAAGCACTGGCGCGCGGCGTTGATGATCTCATCCTGTCGTTGTTTCTGGCGGATTTCCAGCTTGCTGCTCATCGCATCTCCTCGTCACCTCTAAAGTGAGAATGATCGTTCTCATTTTGGCTAATTATACGTCTCCTGCGCACATTGAAAAGGATTTTTTTGCTTATTATTTTCCTGCATTATTTGCCAGGAAAATAATGGAGAGATTATGGAGATTTAATGAAAAAAATCTGAAAATCAAATGGAGAGAATATTTAAATTTATTTCTTTGCCCCTGACTTTCCAATTCCCCGGTACAATTCATTGATGCGCTTAACGGACTTAATCGAACGCTGCGGGGCTGTCGAAGCGACAGACAACACGATCATTTCCAGGCAAACCAGCACCGTACCGTGCAACGGCATTTTCCCGTTCTCACCGCCGCGCGGCACATTGATCACCACATCCGCCTCCTTGCTAAAACGTGATTCCAGCGCATTGGTCAGTAAAATCACCGGCACGCCCAACCGCTTCGCCTCGCGGATGGTCGTCAACCCTTCGCGATGCGGCGATTTCTGCGCCATCATAATCAGCACATCCCCCCGCTGTAGCGCAATCAGCTGTTCCGCCAGATTAATCCCGGTACGATTAAACGCCACCGACGGCAAGCCAATACGGCTGAGCAGACGCGCCGTGTAGTCCGCAAGTATCCCGGATGCGCCAATGCCAAATATCCCCACCTGACGCGCCTCCACCAACAGTGCGACCGCCTGCGCAATCGCGTAACGGTTTTGCGGCGTAGACAGCACGTCGCAGGTGCGCTGATGCCCTTGCAGAACAAAATCAATGCTCGAATTTACATCGCAGGAAAGCGTATTCACCGTGGTCGTCATTTTCTCTTCCGAGGTGATACCCGGGCCAAACCAGTGTTCGATGGTCTGTTTTAAATCGCGCAGCCCGGCAAACCCCAATGCCTGAATCGCCCGGACAACCGTCGCGTCAGAAGTTTGAGTGGCGGCCGCAATTTCTATCGCCGTAAATTCCAGTACCACTTCCCGGTTCTCATGGATATAACGCGCCACCGCCTGCATCCTCGGCGAAAGCAGATGCGCCCGCGCCCGGAAGCGATCGCCGTAGACATCAATACGATTTTTCACTTTCTTCGCCGTCAGCATGGTTATTTCCCCTCCGGTAAGTGGCGCCCGGCAATATGCGACTGTACCTGTGCAACCATCAGGCTGAGTGATGCAAAGGAGTTCGAAATCGCCTCTTCACGGGAGATCAAAACGTAGTGCCCGCGCTGGCAAGCGGTAAGAAACTCGCACCAGCCCGGCAACACGGCATCCATCGCGGCAATTTCATCCTGCGGCTTACCACCGGTATCACCGCGCCAGGTGGCAAAAACAAAATCCGCATCCATCTCTGGCAGACGCTCCGCGCTCACGTCAATCCGCCCTCCAGGCGGAATGCTGTCGATCAGTTTCGGGAAGGAAAACCCGGCATCGCGCAGGACGCGTCCTAACGAATGATAGGTGTGCAACGCATTGATTTTTCCCTGATTTGCCTGAATGACTGACACCGTGATGTGTTGGGTATCCACCGTGTGCTTCAACCGGTCAATCTCTTCCCGGTAGCGACGCTCCAGGATAGCCAGTCGCGCCTGAGTTCCGGTAAGCTGCGCGAGCTTGCGGTAAATTTCCGGCGCGCCGCCGTCGAGATGATCAATGCTCACCGTCGGGGCGATTTTCTCCAGTTGTTCGATGGGCGTATGGCGACTCGGCTCGGTGATGATCAAATCGGGTTTCGCGGCGACAATCGCTTCAATATCAATGTCTGCCGTACCAATAAACTTTATTGTCGAATGATCAAAATCGACGCCGGTCAGCAGCGCGCCCGAACGCAGGAAATGGCTGCCGTCAGGACGCGTTCTGCCGTGGCTGGCGACCGGCGGAACGCCCAGCTCAATCAGCGGAATGGTGATATCAAGATCGTGTAATGACACAATGCGCTGCGGATGCAGCGGCACGTTCACCACGCGTCCGAGATCGTCGGTAAAAGGCCTGGTGGCAACCTCTGCCTGTACAGAGCACCCCAGCAGCAGCAACAGCGAAAAAAGTAAACGCATACACCCTCTTAAAAATTACAAACGATCCCGACGACGCCAGAGCAACAGTAAAAAGAAAGGACCGCCGACCAGCGCAATCACGATCCCCGCCGGTATTTGCAGCGGCGCAAAGGCCAGACGCCCGATGGTATCCGTGAGCAGCACCAGCAGAGCGCCAATGAGCGCACTGCCCCACAGCAGCGCCATTTGCCCTCCGCGCAGGCAAAAACGCGCCATATGCGGCGCCATCAGGCCGACAAACCCCAGGCTGCCCACGCAGGAGACGCTGGCGGCGGTCAGAAATACCGGCGCCATAAAACGCAGCAGCGCCAGATGAGACAGACGCACCCCGAGCCCGGTCGCGGTGTGATTACCCAGCAGCGCCACATCCGATGCTCTCGCCGTCACAAACAGCAGAACAGCCGCAGGCAACGCCCACCCCAGCGCCACCCACAGCAACGGCCAGGTGGCGGCGTGCAGGCTTCCGGCCAGCCAGACCAGCGCCGTTTGCACATCGCGGACATCGGCTGTCGTCATAAAAACGCCCATTCCCGCAGCAAAGAACCACGAGACGCCAATGCCGATCAGCACAAATCGCGGGCGGGAGAAATCACGGGCCAGCAGCATGACCAGCGCGGCGACCAGTAATCCGCCAGCAATACCCGCCAGCGGTCGCCAGACCAGGCTGACCGACGGGAAGAGCAGCACTAACGCCAGTACCACCACGCTACTCCCCTCTTTCACGCCGATAAGACCGGGGTCCGCCAGGCCGTTACGGGTAATCGACTGCATCGCCGCGCCAGCCAGCCCCAGCATTGCTCCACACAGCAGCGCCATCAGCAAACGCGGAAGACGGACATCCCAGACAACATACTGCTGCTGCTCCGTTAACGCCTGCGGAGAGAACAACGCACGCCCGATGGCGGAAGCCGGAACGGGAAGCGACCCCTGCAACACGCCCGAAACCAGCAGTACGGCGGCCAGCATGGCAAACCCCAGCACACACCACACCGTTTTCAGCCGGACAAGGCGTGAGAATTTTCCCACCCGCCATGAGCGCAGCCCGGCACGCGCCAGAACAACGCTCATTTAAGAAATCTCGACGCAATGAAAATAAACACCGGCGCGCCGACCAGCGCGGTCATCACCCCTGTAGCCAGCTCCTGCGGGGCAAGCAGGATTCGGGCAACGATATCCGCCAGTAGCAGCACTGCCGCCCCCAGCAGCGCCGCCAGCGGGAGCATCTGGCGAATGTCTTCCGTCACCAGACGTCTGATGACGCCCGGAACCAACAGCCCGATAAAACCCAGCGGCCCGGCGACGGATACCGCCGCGCCGCACAGCAGCGCAATGGCGATCATCGCCATCAGACGAATGCGCAGAATATTAACGCCCAACCCACAGGCCATCCGGTCGCCTAGCGCCAGAATATTCAGCCCCGGCGCTATCGCTATCGCCAGTACAACGCCAACCAGCGACGGCAGGAGAGCCTGGCGTACTTTTTCCCAACTCATCCCCGCGAGATCACCCACCAGCCAGGTGCGCATCGCCAGCAACGTCTGCTCATCCAGAATAAGGATTGCCGCCGTGAGCGACGACACCATCGCCGACAGCGCCACGCCGCAGAGCGTGACCTTCAGCGGCGTCAGTCCGCCACGCCCGGCGGAAGAGAGCGCCATCACCAGCGAAAAGAGTGCCGCTGCGCCCCCTGCCGCAACCAGTGACTGACTGAGCCCCGCGACGCCCAGCGCGGTACACAGCACCACGGAGAACGCGGCCCCCGCATTCAGCCCCAGAATGTGCGGTTCACCCAGCGGGTTGCGAATCAATGCCTGTAACAGAACGCCGGCTACGCCCAAAGCCGCGCCAACCAGCATGGCCGCAGCCATACGCAACAGACGCAGAGAGATAACGATTCGGTGATCAAAGTTTTTGGCATCGAAGTGAAATAACGCCTGAATGACGGTCTGCGGACTGACGGCACGCGCCCCGACGCCCAGATGAATCACCGCCAGCATAAACAGCAGCAGTAGCAAGACAGGAAGCGCCAGCAGAAATCGACCACGACGGCGGCCTGATGCAATGACCATATCCGTCATTCTTCCGCTCCAGCCTTGGCACGAAACGGCATGAAGAACGGCTTTCCGGTCAACGGATTCACCGACATCTGCACATCGACGTCAAACACCGATTTGATCAGCTCCGGCGTACAGTGCTCTCCTTCATGTACGATCCCCTCCAGCCGCCCCTGTCTGAGAAAGACCAGCATATCGCCGTAATTCACCGCGAAATTGAGATCATGTAACACCACCACCACGGTACGACCATGATGGCGGGTCAGGGAGTGCAGAAGCTCAAGGATCTCTACCTGATAACGCAGATCGAGAAAGGTTGTAGGCTCATCCAGCAGAATAAACGGCGTTTGCTGCGCCAGCGCCATTGCAATCCAGCACCGCTGCCGCTGCCCGCCGGAGAGACTCTCTACCGGCAAATGGGCGAAGTCGGTTGTTCCGGTGAGCTGCAACGCCTGCTCTACGGCCTGTGCGTCATCATCGGTCCATTGCTGGAGAAAATTCTGCCAGGGAAAACGCCCGCGCGAAACCAGTTCAAAAACCGTTAATCCCTCCGGCACCAGCGGAGATTGCGGCAGGATGCCAAGCTGACGCGAAACCGCTTTGGTCGGCTGTTGATGAATCGCTTTACCATCAAGCAGCACGCTGCCGCCCAACGGCTTCAGCATTCGGGCAATCGTACTTAATAAGGTGGATTTGCCTGAGCCGTTCGCCCCGGCCAGCACCGTCATTTTACCTTGCGGGATAGTGAGGCAGACGTCATGCACGATGGCGTGCTGACGATAGCCAGCAGAAAGCTGTTTCAGCTCAATGCCCGTTCTGTGGGCGGTGTTTTCCACATGCTGTGGCATGTTCACTCCTGCGCCGTCGCAGCCTGGCAAAGCCAGCGCGCGCAGCCTTTCAAATAAAAATAAAACTCATTCTCTTTAAGATCTTGCTGGGTTGCGCTGTAGTAGTCAAGCAATTACGCCCTGTAGTTACCTCACCGTACGCACGCAACAAAAACGCCGCAGAAAAAGACGAACAAACTTATAAAAATCAATAAATATCAATTAATTAAAAATTACTTTCCCGCAATAACACTACGGTTTTATGACGTTAATCCCGCTGTAGTTTCTTTTTCATTTTTACGTTTACTACTACAAACCCCCATGATTGAATGATTCTCAATTACACATCTGACGCCGTTTACGTTGGTTAAAAGATGGATAAAACGCATGGCTAGCAAGCCGGGCAATGAACTGGATAAACCTGTTTACCCTCCCGTTTTTGGCAGGGTATTTTGCGGAATAAATAAAAGATGGCTAAGTTAACTCCTTATTTTTCTGGGATGAAAGGGCGAGCGCTGTGCTCCGCTCTGTTTTTGGGTATCACGACGGCTCCTGCGGTCATGGCAGCGGAAAAAGAAAACTCGCCGCTCAAAAATGAAGAGACGATGACCGTGCGCGCAGACGCCTCTTCTGCCGATCAGGCCGTCACGTCAGGTTATCAACCGCTGAGTTCGTCCACCGCCACGCTGACGTCGATGCCGCTGCTGGATATCCCGCAGGTGGTCAATACCGTCAGCGACAAAGTGCTGGAAGATCAGAACGCCACAACCCTCGATGAAGCGCTGTATAACGTCAGCAACGTTGTGCAAACCAACACGCTGGGCGGAACGCAGGATGCGTTTGTTCGCCGTGGTTTCGGCGCGAATCGTGACGGTTCCGTGATGACCAACGGTCTTAAAACCGTATTGCCGCGCAGTTTCAACGCGGCCACGTCGCGGGTGGAAGTGCTGAAAGGCCCGGCCTCCACGCTGTACGGTATTCTCGATCCCGGCGGCCTGATTAACGTCGTGACCAAACGTCCGCAAACGCAATTTGGCGGCTCGATTTCCGCCACCTCCTCCAGCTTCGGCGGCGGCACAGGCCAGTTTGACATCACCGGGCCGATTGAAGGCACCCAACTGGCGTATCGCCTGATCGGTGAGTATCAGCACGAGGACTACTGGCGCAACTATGGTACTAACCAGAGCAGCTTCATCTCCCCTTCCCTGACCTGGTTTGGCGACAACGCGACGGTCAGCGTGCTCTATTCGCACCGTAATTACAAAGCCCCGTTCGATCGCGGCACCATTTTCGATCTCAATACCAAACAGCCGGTTAACGTGGATCGGAAAACTCGCTTTGATGAGAAATTCAATATCACCGATGGCGAATCGGATCTGGCGCAGCTCAATGCCGAATATCGCTTCAACAGCGCGTGGACGGCGAAGTTTGATTACAGCTTCAGCCAGGATAAATACAGCGATAACCAGGCTCGCGTGATGGCTTATGATTCCGCTACCGGGAACCTGACCCGCCGCGTGGATGCGACGCAAGGCTCCACCCAACGGATGCATGCGACCCGCGCCGATTTACAAGGAAACGTGGATATCGCTGGTTTCTATAACGAGATCCTGACCGGCGTCTCTTATGAGAATTACGATCTGCTGCGCACGGATATGATTCGCTGTAAGAACGTGAAAGGCTTTAATATTTACAATCCGGTCTACGGTACGCTCGGCAAATGCACCAGCGTCTCGGCCTCCGACAGCGACCAGACGATTAAGCAGGAGAGCTATTCCGCTTACGTACAGGATGCGCTGTATCTGACCGATAAGTGGATCGCCGTCGCCGGGATGCGCTATCAGTACTACACCGAATATGCCGGGAAGGGCCGCCCGTTCAACGTCAACACCGACAGCACGGATCAGCAGTGGGTGCCGAAATTCGGCATGGTCTATAAGCTGACCCCTTCTGTGTCGCTGTTCGGCAACGTATCGCGCGCCTTTATGCCGCAATACTCTATTGCCAGCTACATTGGCGATCTGCCGCCGGAAACCTCTACCGCCTATGAAGTGGGGGCGAAATTCGATCTCTTTGACGGCATCACCGCCAATATCGCCCTGTTCAATATTGATAAGCGCAACGTGCTGTACAACGAAATCGTGGATGGCGAAACCGTGGCGAAAACCGCAGGGCGCGTACGCTCACAGGGGGTGGAAGTGGATGTCGCGGGCTCGCTGACGCCCAATACCAATATCATCGCCAGCTACGGTTATACCGCAGCGAAAGTCACGGAAGATCCCGATTACAAAGGGAAACCGCTGCCTAACGTACCGCGTCATACCGGTTCATTGTTCCTGACCTATGACATTCACAACGCCTTTATGGGCAATACGTTGACCATTGGCGGCGGCGGACATGGCGTAAGCCGTCGTTCCGCCACCAACGGCGCGGACTATTATCTGCCTGGTTATTTTGTGGCCGATGCCTTTGCAGCCTATAAGATGAAACTGCAATACCCGGTGACTCTGCAACTCAACGTGAAAAACGTGTTTGATAAAACGTATTACACCTCATCCATTGCCACCAATAATCTGGGTAATCAGATTGGCGACCCTCGTGAAGTTCAGTTCACGGTAAAAATGGAGTTCTGATCCTTCTCGTCCAAATACCCTGTCAATTCTGGCAGGGTATTCCCGCTATTCCCTCACATTAAGATGAATAAACTCACACCGCCCAATGAACGCAAAAATGCGCGCCTCATCAACTTTCTTAACTGAACTGTATCAGATTTAACATTTTGTGATTTTTATCGCGGATAAATTTTAATCTTCCGCTATTTTTAAATTCCCTTTCACTCATGGAGGACGATGTAATGAAACACAAATCGTTTTATCGCCTCATTGCCGCAGGCGGTCTGCACTTCTGGTATAACCTCGATCCGCGTATTTCTAACGACTTTCCGCGTTAATTCTCCTTAGCCGTTCAACATCAATAAAAAATTAACTGAACACTACGTTTGGTCGGTATTTCTTGCGCCTGTTAAAGGCACAAAAATAACGTTCGCGTAGCGCGACATGCTATTGGAGAAATAATATGAAACGTATTCCTGAGCCGTTCCGCATTAAAATGGTAGAAAACATTCGTATGACCACCTGGGACGACCGTGTTAAAGCGCTTGAAGAAGCGGGATATAACCCTTTTCTGCTCAGAAGCGATGATGTATATATCGACCTGTTGACCGACTCCGGCACTGGCGCAATGAGCGATCGTCAATGGTCAGGCCTGATGATGGGCGATGAAGCCTACGCCGGCTCACGCAACTATTACCATCTGTGCGACAAAGTAAAAGAGCTGATCGGCTACCCGTTCACGATCCCTACGCACCAGGGACGCGGCGCCGAGCAAATTCTGTTTCCCTGCCTGATTGCCCGCCGCAACGCCGAAAAACCGGTCTTTATTTCCAACTTCCACTTTGATACGACCGCCGCCCATGTCGAATTAAACGGCGCGAAAGCCATCAACGTGGTGACGCCAAAAGCGTTCGACACCACCTCATGGTACGACTGGAAAGGCAACTTTGATATCGACCTGCTCAACGCCACCATCGCGGAACATGGCGCAGAAAACGTCGCGGCGATTATCACCACCGTCACCTGCAACAGCTCAGGCGGCCAGCCGGTTTCCATCGCCAATATGCGCGAGGTGTATCAAATAGCGAAGCGGCACAATATTCCGGTGGTCATCGACTCCGCCCGCTTCTGCGAAAACGCCTGGTTTATTAAACAGCGCGAAGAGGGATACGCGGATAAAACGGTGAAAGAGATCGTCCGTGAGATGTACCAGTATGGGGATATGCTGACCATGTCGGCGAAGAAAGATCCGATGGTCAATATCGGCGGGCTGTGCTGCTTCCGTGATGATGAAGATCTGTTCAACGACGTGCGCATTCGCTGCGTGCCGATGGAAGGGTTTGTCACTTACGGCGGGCTGGCGGGGCGCGATATGGAAGCGCTGGCGATCGGCCTCGAAGAAGGGATGAATGAAGATTTCCTCGCCTATCGGATTAACCAGGTGGAATACCTGGGCGAACGACTGCGCGAAGGGGGGATTCCAATCCAGTATCCAACCGGGGGCCACGCGGTATTTGTCGATGCGAAGCTGCTGCTGCCGCACATTCCGGCAGAACAGTTCCCGGCTCATGCGCTGAATAACGAACTGTACCTGGAAGCCGGGATTCGCAGCGTGGAAATTGGCTCTCTGCTGCTTGGGCGCGATCCGGCCACTGGCAAACAAAAACCGTCGCCAATGGAGTTGCTGCGTCTGACGATCCCCCGCCGGGTCTACACCAACGATCACATGGACTATATCGCGGACGCGTTAATCGCCGTAAAAGCCCGCGCCGCATCGATCAAAGGGCTGACTTTCACCTATGAACCGCCGGTGCTGCGCCACTTTGTGGCCCGGCTGAAACCGGTGAAATAACGTTCTGATACGCGCTCCCCTGCGGGAGCGCGATTCCGCTATTTAATACGATATTCAACGCATTCAGGCATGAGAAAAACGGGATCGCCCTTTTCTCTGCACAATGACGGGCATAGCCACGCGAGGAAAACGCACTATGGCTACATTATCGGTCGCAAATAAAGCGCCGTCGCTGATCGGCGGGGCAATGATTATCGGTGGAACCATTATTGGCGCGGGCATGTTTTCTCTCCCGGTGGTGATGTCTGGCGCCTGGTTTTTCTGGTCACTGCTGGCATTAATTTTTACCTGGTTTTGTATGCTGCATTCCGGGTTAATGATCCTGGAAGCAAACCTGAATTATCATATTGGCGCCAGCTTCGACACGATTACCAAAGACCTGCTGGGAAATCGCTGGAATATTATTAACGGTCTGACCGTCGCGTTCGTGCTGTATATTCTGACTTACGCCTATATTTCCGCCAGCGGTTCGGTTATTCACCATACCTTTGCACAAATGGGGATCGTCTTTCCGGCCAGGCTCGGCGGGTTATTATTCGCCCTGGCGGTGGCGTTTATTGTCTGGCTAAGCACCCGGGCGGTGAGCCGTATGACGACCATTGTGCTGGGCGCTAAAATTCTCACCTTCTTTATGACGTTTGGCGGTTTGCTCTGGCACGTCCAGCCAACAATTTTACTCAATACCGCTGAAGTCAGCCCCAGCTACCTGCCCTACGTCCTGATGACGTTGCCGTTCTGTCTCGCCTCATTTGGTTATCACGGCAACGTGCCCAGTCTGATGAAATATTACGGCAAAGATCCGTTGACCATCCGCCGCTGCCTGCTACTGGGAACGTTGATGGCGCTGGTGCTGTATATCATCTGGCTGGTCGGTACGATGGGGAATATTCCGCGTCCGGCGTTTATTGAGATCGCCGAAAAAGGCGGCAATATCGACGTGCTGGTACAGACGCTGAGCGGTTTGCTGAACAGCTCAACGCTCGATCTGCTGCTGACCGTCTTCTCCAACTTTGCCGTCGCCAGTTCGTTCCTCGGCGTTACGCTGGGATTATTTGATTACCTCGCCGATCTCTTCAGGTTCGACGACTCGCCAAAAGGACGTTTCAAAACTGCGCTGGTCACGTTTCTGCCGCCCATCACCGGCGGCTTAATCTGGCCAAATGGGTTTATCTACGCCATCGGTTTTGCCGGGCTGGCCGCCACCGTCTGGGCGGCGATTGTCCCGGCGCTGCTGGCGCGCGCATCGCGCAAACGCTTTAACAGCCCGCACTATCGGGTATGGGGAGGCAACGCGATGATCGTCCTGATTTTATGCTTTGGGGCAGCTAACGCGCTTATCCATATTCTATCCAGCATTAACCTTCTGCCGGTATACCGGTAGTACGCCGTGCGCGGCGGCATAAAATAAAAAGGGAACCGCCGGGTTCCCTTTTCAACACTGGTGACGCGCTGTGCGAAAGTCTAAAAGATCCCTTTCTGACGCACTTTACTCATCTTCTGCGTCGGCGCGTCTACGGTACTGAGATCGACTTCTTCAGCATTTACGGATTTAGCCGGTTCCGCCGCTGACGTGCGCCCCGTTACGCGCAGCTGTTGTAACAGCAGATGCTGCTGTTCCAGCAAGACTTTGAGCTGGGCGACCTCTTCACGCAGTTTTGCCGTCTCCTCATGCTGCGTGTTATCCGATGGCGCCGCGGCGACCTGCTGTTTTTGCAGGGTCTGCGCCATCAGCGTACGCATTTGCGCCAGCTGCTGTTCGCTGAAGTCTTTCTCTTTTTCTGCATCGCCATCGCCGGTCATGAGGGCGACGGGCAGCAAATTGCTCTCCTGCAATTCCGCGCAAAGGGATTCGAGGCTCAAACCTTCCCGGCTCAGGGATTCTGCAACATGGCTGCACAATTGCGGGTTGAGAAGATGCAATTGCAGGCCGGACAGATAGATATTGCGATGAAACTGGCGGATCTCCATGTTGGCGTCATTGACGTCGCTTCCGTCCCGCTGCACTGCGCCATACCATTTTTTTAGTTGCAGCATCGCGCGCAAATCCGCGCGCGATCGCTCTGGCGACAAATGCAATGAGAGGTTAACACGGCGGATCTGCCTGTTACTCATCGTCGCCTACCTCAACCATTTGCGGCGAATCAATCTGCTCAACGCCTGACTCAGCATGGTACAGGCAGATCTCGCGCGAGAGCGCGCTTTGCGGGTTGTCGAGCGTCACCACGCGTTCGCCGAGCGTCGAATAGGCCTGTCGCAGAGCGGATTCGATCAGATGCGCGCCGCCGCCGACCAGATAAACGCGGTTAGGGTTTTTAGCGAATTTCTTCGCTTCATAAGCCACCTGATCGCCAAGTTCCTGAATCTTGATCTCGATCCGTTCAAGGATCTCGTCAATCCGCGATTCATCGTTAATGACGCTTCTGACAAAATCCAGATCGTTGCGACGCTTGATCAGCTCGTTCGCCACCAGGTAGCTGGAGTCGCTGTCCGCCGCCGCCAGTAATTTACGCGTGGCGTCCGTCACCATCGCCACGCCGATTTCGTTGTTGCCGTAAATTGCGGAAACATCGTCAAACTCGCCGACAATCACCCCCATATCCAGCGTTGTCCCGCCGCAGTCGATGACCAGCGACTTGGTGAATTCATTCACGTTGGAGTTAAGCAGATGCGACAGCGCCGCAGGCAGGCTCTCCGGCATAACATGCACATCAACGATACGGAACAGCTCGCCTTTATTCAGCGAGATCTCACGCATCAGGTTGCGACGTTTCGCTTCGATGCGCTCATCGTTACGCTGGCAATCGTCCGGCTTGTAGAATTGCGTAATCGGCAGTGTGACGATAACTTCAACGTCACGCGGCGTCAGGCCGGTTTGCAGCAGCGCATGATGAACCGCCAGCAGATTCAAATCGTCATACTGGTATTCGATGTGCGTCGTGGAAAGCGCTTTATCCGAGGTCGCATCATAGGTGTATTTCGTGGTGCCGATGGTGTAGTTGTATACCGACTGACCACGCAGCAGCGCCGCGCTTTTCCAGTCCTTACGGAAGGAGTTCGGCGAAACAACGGTCTTCAGCGTACCGTTTTCAATCCAGCTAATTTTCACATTGGTTGAGCCATCATCAATGGCGAATTTCATACGTGTTGCGGTCATGGGTTTTAACTCAATCTAAGGGTCATTTTTACAGCATCGCCTCTTCCGTCAGAATGCGGCGAGCGCCGAGGTAATGCGATTGCCAGAAATCATCTGAAAGCTGGCTAATGCGGATATTTAGCCCGCTACGCGGGGCCTCAATAAACTCATCGTTTCCAAGGTAGACGCCAACATGGTCGGCGCCCGGTCGCTGGTTAATGTTAAAAAACACCAGATCGCCGCGACGGAGTTTATCTACGCGAATATGTTTAAGAGTGGGGTCCTGATACATGCCGTTTGCCGTGCGGGGTAGCTTGCGCTCCAGCACATGATTGAAGGCGTAGAAAACCAGGCCACTGCAATCAAATCCTTCCAGCGGATTTTTACCGCCCCAGACATAGGGCTTACCTAACTGGTCTTCCAGACGCTTGATGACGGTATGTAATCGGGACGCCAGTTTCGGGCTGATGCGCCCCGTTTTGTCCTTCCCTTTGCGCGCCTGACTCCACAGTGTGTCGGAGCCGCCCAGGCTACCGGGCTGCCAGCGGGCATGCATTGCCAGCATCTCGCGATTTTTAGTGCGGTCAGCCAGTTTTTTCGCCGTTTCCCGCTGCTTTTGTTCCGGCGTTAACGGTACGACGGCAGTCCGTTTTTTCACTTTCGCCATCAGCCGCTCGCGATTTTTTTTCCGCATCTGCAACGCGTTTTCCTGCTGCGTCATACCCGCTTCTACAGGCTTCGGCTTTGCGATGCTGTAACCCGTCGGCATCAGCAATAACAGGATGAGAGAAAAAAAAGGTACCTGGCGGCACAGAACATGCCGGGCAGGTACAAAACGGACAGAACGGATGAAACGTTTCACAGCAATAACGATCTGATTAATGGTTTTTCGTCAGTTTATCGGTCAGCGGTTTAATGACTTTTTCGCCATGCTGCCCAAAGAACTGGTACAGAGAATCACTGGCGGAATGCGTCAGCACCATAATTTCAATGCGGCGGTTCGCGGAACTCAGCGGATGTTGCGGGTCAAGCAACATCTGATCCGCCATGCCGCTCACTTGCAGAATTTTGCTTTGATCCAGCCCCCCGGTGGTCAGAACCGCCCGCGCCTGCATGGCGCGTTCACCGGACAGGTTCCAGTTGTTATAAAGCACCTGATCGCGAAAACGCGTGGCATCGGTATGGCCGGTGATGATGATCTTGTTGTCGATCTTGTTCAGTTCCGGCGCAAACTCCGTCAGTAAGCGTTTGAAAAACGGCGTCAGGATTGCGCTACTGCGCTGGAACATCTCGCGTTTTTGATCGTCCGAGACCAGAATACGCAGCCCCTGCGGCACAATTTCCATTTTCAGGTTGGCTTGCGCATCGTACGTCGAGGTGATTTTCATGATAATGCGCGCCAGATCTTCAATCTCATTACGCGAGCGGGCGTTCACGTCGTCCAGGCTTTCCGTCTGTTTCGCCTGCTGAGCAACCTGCTTCTCCGCATCGGTCAACGGTTTTGACGACTCTGCCGTTTTCGACGGTTTAGGCGTTTTCGGATGACGGCTGTCAATCAGCGAAAGCTGCCCGCCCTGCCCCTCTTTTTGCGTAATGGGCGTTAATGAGTTGCCTTCAAAGACCGACTCGCCATTAAGCATGGAGACAATCTCTTTACGTTCTTCTTCCGTTACCGCGCCCATGATCCACAGCACCATAAACAGCGCCATCATTGCCAGCGTGAAGTCTGCGAAGGCCACTTTCCAGGCGCCGCCATGAAATTCATCATGGCTCTTACGCGAGGAGCGTTTGATGATCGTGGTATGTTCTTTGCTGCGGTTACGCATCAGGCATCACCCATCATCTGGTTTACCCAACCGTCCAGCGTCGCGAATGTCGGTTTCGTGTCCATCGGCAGCATTTTGCGCCCGGCATCGACCGCCAGCAGCGTCGGCTTACCGGCAACGTGGTTCACCAGTACGGTACGCACGCACTCCAGCACCGAGATTTGCTTTTTGGTGCGTTGCTCCATGGCGTTCGCCACCGGGTCCATCAGGCAGTAACAGAAGAATACGCCGAGGAAGGTTCCCACCAGAGCGGCCGCAACCTTCACGCCGATGACCGCAATCGAGCCGTCAATGGATTGCATGGTAATGATGATGCCAAGTACCGCCGCGCAGATGCCGAATCCAGGCATCGCTTCCGCAGTACGTTGCAAAGAGCGGGACGGTTGCAGAAGGTTCTCTTCCATTGCCACCAGTTCCTGTTCGAGAATCCCTTCCAGCTCGTGCTCGTTGATTTTCCCCATCGCCATCAGGCGGAAGTTATCGGAGATGAACGTCACCAGCGCTTTGTCGTGCAGCATGAGGGGGTATTTCTGGAATAACGCGCTGTTTTCCGGTGCTTCGATATGCTCATCCAGCACCTTCAGGCCGCCGTCCTGCACCAGTTCCAGCAGTTCATACAGCAGCATCAGCAGCTGGCGCTGATACTCATCGGTATATTCGTTTTTGCGCATAATGCCGCGAAACTGACGGTACATTTCGCTCAGCACCGCTTTGGGGTTCGCCAGTACCATCGCCCCCAGTCCCGCGCCAAGAATAATGATGATTTCACCCGGCTGCCAGAATGAGGCGAGGTGTCCGCCTGACAAAATAAAGCCGCCGACAACACACCCCATGATGATGAGAATACCTAAGAATTTCTGCATAAACCTTTCACTTCTGGAAAAAAGACTGAATTTTTTGCGCAATGATTTTATTGAGCTGACATACCCTGGCCTCGGTTAAATTGAGGACCAGCGCAATTTCCTTCAGGCTCATTTCATGCTGGTAATAGAGCGTGAGAATAAGTTGCTCACGCTCATCAAGACTCGCCAACGCGTTGCGTAACGTTCTGCTGACGATGATCTCTTCTTCAAGCGGACGGCTATCCAGCGCCCCCGCATATACGTCATTACCCAAAAGATCGTCGAGACTCTCCAGCGTTTTGGCGCAATCGAGTAAGAGATATTCCTGATACTCTTCAGCCGTAATGGAAAGATGGTGGCTGATATCCTCAAAGCTGGGCGTACGCCCCAGCTGACGCGCAATCTCGCGGATTGCGTCATTGAGCTTATGCGTTTTCTGTCGCAAACGACGCGGACGCCAGTCAAGCAACCGCAGCTCATCCAGTACCGCGCCGCGAACGCGTTGTATGGCATAAGCGGCAAACTGCTCATCAGGATGACCGTAACGGCGCAACGAGGTTAATAACCCCATTAGCGCGATCTGTTCCATATCATCCCGATCAATAACGCTACTGGTCTGGTAAGCGAGTTGCTTCACCACTTTGTTGACGAGCGGCAGATACGTGCTGACATAGCGCGCTTCATCCGCAGGCGTCAGCGTTTCACTTGCGATAAAATCCATCATGTCCAATACGGCTTATCAATCACTGGAAGACCATTTTGCTGATGATGACGTCATCAAAGGGGACGTCCATCTTCAGGCTGTCAAATCTGGCGGCATAGGCGGCTTTGAGTTTGTCGTGCAGGTTGCTGACGCTTAGCGCACGCACGGCGTCATAGTCCATTTCAGAAAACAAATTGACGGTCGCCCCGCGAATCGCAGGGATCATGTCTTGCGCCGTCCGCGCGTTTTCCGCGCTCATGGTCGCCAGGTTCAGTTCCAGCATCAGATAACGCTCCGCATTACCTTTCCCTTTCAGGGTGATGAGGATGTTTTTAATTTCCACGAACTCCACCTGTTGCGGCGTGGAGGATTTAAATAAGCTCGTCAACGGATTGCTCTCCGATGCCGTGTCCGCGCGAAGTAGCCAGGTGCCGGCAACGGTTAAACATGCCGTCAGTAAAGCGGTAACCAAAGCGATCGCCAGCCCAAAGGAGATTGTTTTTGCGTTCATAAATGTCTTTTTGTTAAACGGTCAGTAATACCGAATCATCTTCACGGCGGGTGCTTTCTGATTCCGGCAGACCTGCCGCGATCTCATCTCCCGCCTGAATGATGGCGTGTTGTTGTGCGAACTGCTGTTCTTTGCCCTGCTGCTGCCCTGACTGAGAGGAGACCTGCACGTTTACCTGAACAAAGTTCTGTTCGGTCAGGCTCTGGCGCAGATCGTTGCTCGTTTGCTGAAGCGCACGATAGACCTCAGCATGGCTGGCGTTGATTTGTACCTGTACGCGCCCGTTATCAAGCTGCAACGAGATGTCGATCTTGCCCATTTCAGGCGGATCGAGACGGATAGTGGCGTGCTGGATCTGGTTCTTCACCTGAAGTTGCAGACGATCGCCCAACGCGCTTTGCAACTGCTGCGTCCAGCGGGAGGTTTCCGTATCAAGTTTTAATGTCGAGGTATGCGCAAACATTGCATCAGGCGTCACCGCCGCCGTTGGCGTCGTGGAGACAACGGAGACCGGCTGCGCATTCACTGTCGGCGTCGCCACAGCGACTGCGGTCATAAGCTGCGGCGTAATGTGCTGCAACCCTGCGGTTGGCGTCTGCGGCGACTCGGTCGCAGGCGTTACGTTAACCCCTGCCGCCAGCATCGGGCGCAGCGTTGGCGATAACGCCCCCTTATCCTGCAACTGTCCCGCCAGTAACGGCTGCGTCTGCAACGTCAGCGCATTCATCTCGTTTTGCGAACGACCCGCGTAGCTGACGGGTTTAACCGGCATCTGCCCGGTCATCAACAGCGCCTGCAACAGCTGCTGTTGCGCATCGTCTTTCAACGGAGAGGCATCCTTCTGATGCCGATCGCCCGTATCGTCCTCGTCCTGTACACTCACCGGCTGCGCGCTGACGGTAATCCCCAGGGCATTTTTGCCCTGCCCGCCCATCAGCGTGCTGACAACATTCATCAACGCATCGTTGAATCCTGGCTGCATCTGCCCGGCAGATGACTGAGCGCCGCTCTGCCCGGCGATCGTCTCCGCCTGCATCGGCAAACCGGAAGCGTGCCCCGCATTTTGAGAAAGATTGAGAATATCCATTACCCCATATCCTCTGCGTCCATAAACGCGGCATACGCCGTCGCACCTTCACGATTGCGCATGGCGAGCGCCATTTTGTTCGCAATAATGTCGCTCTGCCCCTGACAGTAATCGCGCACCTGACGGTGGATTTCCCGCAGCTCGTCCAGGGCTTTGCTGTCTGCCGCGTCCAGGGGTTTACCCCGGACAGCGGTAAGCAATTCAGCAATCTTCAGGTCAACATTCCGTACGGCAGACCAGTTATGGTCGGCTGCGGCCTGGCGTAACGCCTGCATCAGCGTTCGCATCGTCAACGCATAGCTCATGTTCCCTGACCCATTTTTTCCCAGCCGTCCTGAATATTGCCGAGGATAACTTCCACCTCTTCAATATTTTCTACAGACAGCTTGTGGCTGGCGTCATAGAGACGGTAAACGCAGTAGTCATAAAGATTCGCCAGACTTAATGCCAGCTCGCCGCCTTTTTCAAAATCCAGCGCGCTGGTCAGCGCGTTCAGGATGTCGATGCATTTATTAATGCTTTGCGCCTTACGTTCGTAGCGACGCGCCGCAATATGGCTTTTCGCGCGTACCAGTTCGTCCATCAGGCCATTGAACAACATCAGCACTAACTGATGCGGATTCGCTGCTGCGGCCTGAATCGCCAGGTCAGATTGGTGATAGAGGCCGAAGCCTTCCTGCTCGTTACCGTACATTGAAAGTTAAATTCCCTAAGAATTAGCTAAACATACTCATGGTGTTATTCATCTGCGTCATGATCGACTGTAACTGCGTGAACTGCTTCAGATAGCGGTTATAGGAGGACTCATAACGCGTGTTCATTTTTTCGGTTTTGGTGTCGATGTCGCGCTGCTGTCTGTCGAGCGTTTCCTGGCGACCTTTTAATAAACCGGTGCTGGTGTTCAGGTATTTATCCAGCGATTTATCCATCGCTTTAATCAGCCCGTTATTCCCGTTGAAGAAATCAGAGACCGATTGCGGATTTGATTTCAGTTGCTCATTGAGCGTGTCGGCGTCGATCGACAGCTTGCCGTCTTTGTCGGCAGTAATGCCGAACTTCGTCATGTTTTGATCGCCGAAGGTGCCGCGCAGCATGTTGCTCAGATCGTTGGTTAACGAGGAGATACTGGCATCACCGGCAAACGCGCCGCGCGAATCAGAGCTGCTGCCGGTCGCCGTCAGCCCGGAGATGGTGTCCTGCAACGTGTTATAGGCATCGATAAAGGCCTGGATTTGCTCCTTTGTCCCCGTGGCATCCGTGTCGACTGAAATAACCAGCGGCTTGTTAGCTTCGGTGGTGCCGGTCAGTTTGATCGAAACGCCGTCTACCAGGTTATCCAGGGTATTGGAGCTGCTGGAGTAAACGGTGCTGGAATCGCCAACGGTGAATTTGGCATCTTTACCGGCGGTAATCACATTCTCGCCATTAAAGATATCCTGACCGTTGGTCATGCCGCTGGTATCCAGCTGAATATCGTATTTCTCGCCGCTCTGATCGCTGCTCATCATCAGCGTCACCTTGCCATCAATACGCATCAGCGAAGCGGTAACGCCGTTCTGACCGTCGTCAGAGGTCGCGGTGTCAGACGCGCTCGGGAAATCCGCATTATTGATGGCGTCGGCAAAATCAGCGAGGCTGTCTAAATCATCCATCTCAATTTCAAGGCTCTCGCCGTTGAGATTGATCTTCAGCGTACCGCTGGCGTTTTTAATCGCCTCATCATCAAGCCCGTCAAACCCTTTCTGCTGCGCAGAAGCCAGTTGGGTGACGTTCAGGCTGTATGTCCCTTTACGGGCAGACGCGCTGGCGGTGATGGTCGCGATCCCTTCCTGGTTCATGGTCGCGGTATTTTTCAGCACGCTGGTGCTGGAGGAATTCAGCCCGGTGATTGCCGAACGGAAATCCGACAGGGCGGTACGCAGCGAGGAAAGCGCTTTTTTCTGCGCTTCCAGCGTGGAAGTCTGTGATTTCAGCGAGGTTTGCAGCGCAAGAATGTCATAGCCTGCCAACTGTGTGGCCAGTGTCGTTGGATCAAAATCAGACATAGTGGGTTTCTCCGGGCACGCGCGCCGCTTTCAACATACAGTAGATAAAGCAACTATCGTGCCAATTTTTTAATAAGTATTTATCAATGAGTTACGTAAGAGGAGGAATGTCCCCTTCCGCAATTTCCGGCAGAAGGAAGCGCATTGCCGGATACAAAAACACCGCCATACAGCGGTGTTTTAGGGGCAGATATCCGCGAAGGATTAACCCAGCAGAGACATCACCATGCTGGACATGCTGTTGGACTGTTTCAGCATGGACATGCTGGTTTGCGCCAGCATCTGGTTACGGGTCATAGAGGAGGCTTCGCTGGCGAAGTCCGCATCCTGAATGTTGCTCAGAGCCAGATCGGTGTTGTCTTTCATGTTCGCCAGGTTAGCCGCGGTGTGGCCCAGGCGGTTAATGCTCGCACCCATTTTGGAACGCACGGCACCGACGTCATTCAGCGTAGTTTCCAGGTTGTTCATCAGATCTTTCGCGCCGGCAGCGTCAGTAATGTTGATGCCGCTGGCCGAGTAGTAGCTGCTGCCTGTATCGCTAATCGTGCCAAAACCGCCGCTGGCATCAATCAGCGAGTCGGTGCCAGAACCTTTCAGCTCTTTAGACAGATCAACCTGCATGGTTTCATCGGTGGAAGAGCCAATCTGGAAGTTCATCGCTTCGCCAAACTTACCGGAAGCGCCGAACAGTTTGTCACCTGCATAGGAGGTGTTGTTCATGATGTTCTGCAACTCAGAGTTCAGGTCGTTCAGCTCGGCGTTGATGGCATCGCGGTCTTTGGTGGTGTTGGTGTCGTTCGCTGCCTGGGTGGCAAGGTCTTTCATGCGGTACATGATGTTGCTCACTTCGTCGAACGCACCTTCGGAGGTCTGTAGCAGCGCAGTGGCATCAGAGATGTTGCGCTGTGCAACGGCCATGCCGTTGGTCTGGCCCTGCAAACGGGTGGCAATCTGTAGACCCGCCGCATCGTCCGCTGCGGAGTTAATACGCTTGCCAGTACCCAGACGTTCCATTGCGGTGGACAGCAGATTGTTGGATTTATTCAGGGCATTGGTGGATGCCATGGAAGAAGCGCTGGTGAAAATAGAAAGCGACATAGATATTCCTTATTCATTCAGGTCATTCATTCGTTGTACTGATTCAAAACGACACATCCATTTCGAAAATTAAATCCGACGACGTTCGAATGACCATTTTTCAGGCAACCCGGGGAAAAAAATGGCGAAGAAAGACGGCAAAAGGATCTGCACGGCAACAGCAGACACAAAAAAAGCCGCACCCCGTGCAGGATGCAGCGTCATAAGAACACATCGCCTGCCTTTCCAGGCAAGCGGCGGCTTACTGTTAACCCAGCAGAGACATCACCATGCTGGACATGCTGTTGGACTGTTTCAGCATGGACATGCTGGTCTGCGCCAGCATCTGGTTACGCGTCATGGAGGAGGCTTCGCTGGCGAAGTCCGCATCCTGAATATTGCTTAGCGCCAGATCGGTGTTGTCTTTCATGTTTGCCAGGTTGGCCGCGGTGTGGCCCAGACGGTTAATGCTCGCACCCATTTTGGAACGCACGGCACCGACGTCATTCAGCGCCGTTTCCAGAGAGTTCATCATCGCCGTAGCGTCGGAGGCGCTCCCGATATTGATACCGGAAGCGGTATTGTTCCAGTCACCGATACCCGAGAAACCAGAAGCGCTAAACAGGCCACTCGCTGTACCGCCCAGTTCATCACCCAGGCTCACGGTCATGGTTTCTCCAGAGGAAGAACCAATCTGGAAGTTCAGGGAATCGGCAAATTTACCGCCGGTACCGAATAATTTATCGCCTGCATAAGACGTGTTGCCCATGATGTTTTTCAGTTCGGCATTCAGGTCGTTCATTTCAGCGTTGATGGCATCACGGTCTTTGGTGGTGTTGGTGTCGTTCGCTGCCTGGGTGGCGAGATCTTTCATGCGGTACATGATGTTGCTCACTTCGTCGAACGCGCCTTCTGCGGTTTGCAGCAGTGCGGTGGCATCAGAGATGTTACGCTGCGCAACGGCCATGCCGTTGGTCTGACCCTGAAGGCGAGTGGCAATCTGCAAGCCCGCCGCATCGTCCGCTGCGGAGTTGATGCGTTTGCCGGTGCCCAGACGCTCCATTGCGGTAGACAGCAGATTGTTGGATTTATTCAGGGCATTGGTGGATGCCATAGAAGAAGCACTGGTGAAAATCGAAAGCGACATAATATATTTCTCCTTGGATTACCTGTCTGTTTTATCAGGTTCTTGTCGTTGCTGACTGATAAAAACGACCCACCACAACGAAAAATTAAATTCATTTAATGAAAATTTATTTAAAGATTTGTCACCCTCTTTTTTCAAGACGAAAAATATCCAATTAATTATTCTTATTATACCATCCTCAATAAACCACCTTTAGCCCGGCAATAAAACCAACCCCATAATTATGCAATCAGGCGACACAAACGATAAAAAAATTAACTCCGCTCCTTTATTTTTTCTTGTTTATTGTTTTAATCTGCCAAAAAATATACCCACACCCCATGAAAGGAGATTGATGAACACAAATTTTTCACATTCGCATGGCCTGATTTTACATAAGGATCTTTTAACTATTTCGATTAACTTTTAATCAGAAGAATTAATAATAAGGCGAATCTTTCACTGCAAATGAGGTTGCACATCACATTTTTATCGCGTAAAAAGAGCGCCAGGAAAAGATGATTCCGCGATAATCAGAACAACAGCAGGCCGCTGGTGTCTTGTTTCTGAGTGCTGTTCAGGCTGAAAAACAAACTCAGTCATCGGCAAAAGCGCTTTTCGTTTCCTCACCTCCCGCAGGCAAGCGGCATTCATTAAGAATTTCAAATGGAATTAACAGATACCTAGATTCTACGTCAGTACTTCAAAAAGCATAATCAAAGCCTTGATAAATATGCATTCCTTCGAAATTCAGCTTTCACCCATTGGGTGAAAGAAAAGTGCTCAAAAATATGTTAAATTATCAGCTTTTATGACTCGATATATGGTAAAATAATAGTAAGAAAAGTAGTAAAAAGGGGTTCTAATTATGATTAATAAAATTGATTTCAAAGCTAAGAATCTAACATCAAATGCAGGTCTTTTTCTGCTCCTTGAGAATGCAAAAAGCAATGGGATTTTTGATTTTATTGAAAATGACCTCGTATTTGATAATGACTCAACAAATAAAATCAAGATGAATCATATAAAGACCATGCTCTGCGGTCACTTCATTGGCATTGATAAGTTAGAACGTCTAAAGCTACTTCAAAATGATCCCCTCGTCAACGAGTTTGATATTTCCGTAAAAGAACCTGAAACAGTGTCACGGTTTCTAGGAAACTTCAACTTCAAGACAACCCAAATGTTTAGAGACATTAATTTTAAAGTCTTTAAAAAACTGCTCACTAAAAGTAAATTGACATCCATTACGATTGATATTGATAGTAGTGTAATTAACGTAGAAGGTCATCAAGAAGGTGCGTCAAAAGGATATAATCCTAAGAAACTGGGAAACCGATGCTACAATATCCAATTTGCATTTTGCGACGAATTAAAAGCATATGTTACCGGATTTGTAAGAAGTGGCAATACTTACACTGCAAACGGTGCTGCGGAAATGATCAAAGAAATTGTTGCTAACATCAAATCAGACGATTTAGAAATTTTATTTCGAATGGATAGTGGCTACTTTGATGAAAAAATTATCGAAACGATAGAATCTCTTGGATGCAAATATTTAATTAAAGCCAAAAGTTATTCTACACTCACCTCACAAGCAACGAATTCATCAATTGTATTCGTTAAAGGAGAAGAAGGTAGAGAAACTACAGAACTGTATACAAAATTAGTTAAATGGGAAAAAGACAGAAGATTTGTCGTATCTCGCGTACTGAAACCAGAAAAAGAAAGAGCACAATTATCACTTTTAGAAGGTTCCGAATACGACTACTTTTTCTTTGTAACAAATACTACCTTGCTTTCTGAAAAAGTAGTTATATACTATGAAAAGCGTGGTAATGCTGAAAACTATATCAAAGAAGCCAAATACGACATGGCGGTGGGTCATCTCTTGCTAAAGTCATTTTGGGCGAATGAAGCCGTGTTTCAAATGATGATGCTTTCATATAACCTATTTTTGTTGTTCAAGTTTGATTCCTTGGACTCTTCAGAATACAGACAGCAAATAAAGACCTTTCGTTTGAAGTATGTATTTCTTGCAGCAAAAATAATCAAAACCGCAAGATATGTAATCATGAAGTTGTCGGAAAACTATCCGTACAAGGGAGTGTATGAAAAATGTCTGGTATAATAAGAATATCATCAATAAAATTGAGTGTTGCTCTGTGGATAACTTGCAGAGTTTATTAAGTATCATTGCAGCAAAGATGAAATCAATGATTTATCAAAAATGATTGAAAGGTGGTTGTAAATAATGTTACAATGTGTGAGAAGCAGTCTAAATTCTTCGTGAAATAGTGATTTTTGAAGCTAATAAAAAACACACGTGGAATTTAGGAGATAGTCAACATCCGTGTTCAGGCTATATTTTCTTGCGATATTTAGCCGTTGCATTTACTGGGGTGGTATATCCATCGATGAATAAATGAATAAACGCTATTACTCCGTTAATAACTGGCTGGTTGATATCCCCTCGGGATCTATTCTCCATTTAACAACAGGGGAACGTAAACGTCTGGGAGAATATCAACTCAAACTCCTTGAAACGCTCATGCAAGATGCGGGAAAGATCTTTACGCGTGAAGAACTCACCACGCTGGTCTGGGAACGCCGCGTCATCGGTAATAACAGTCTGCCCAATGCCATCCACGCGTTGCGTACGGCACTGGAAGACGACGGCAAAAAGCAAAAAATCATCAAAACCATCCCTAAAAAAGGGTATTTGCTTGAGCCTGATTATTGCTGCTTTATCGAAAAAGAAGAGAGCGAGGTTCGCGATCCCGAAGAAAATCATCTTCCGCTGGAAGAAAACGCCCCCTCCGATTTAGCCGGGGAATATGAGGTTGTCGACGAGACGTCACTTCCTGTCGCGGAACAAGCGAACGATATCGTCCGCGTAACGCCGCCTGCAACGACCAGGCCAGTGAAAAAATCCATCCACTGGACCACCGTGTTTTTACTGCTCGCGCTGACGGCGATCGGCAGCATACTCTTTACCGGCTGGTACATGAAACTGAAAGGTCATGAGCATCTGGTCGCCCAGGAGATACAGCCTAACGTTTACAGCAACATCAACCTGTATTCCATTGGGACGAGCAGCGAGCCGTCTTATGACGCCAATAACTTGTACACCAAGCTGAAAGACACTTTTTATGCCATTAATCAGCAGATCAAAATGCAGTCAGTCAGGATGAGCGTCTACTTTAGCATCACCAATTCATCGCTGAACTACACGTTCGCCCTTACCAGCCAGTGCGACAAAAAGCAGTTAGCGATGACGATTTATCACTGGCGTATCGATCCGACACGGCTGAACAACCTGATTATGCGTGAAACCCGGAGAAAACTGAATGAAATGGCAACATGCAAAGAAAGTTAATTTTGTGATTTTGTTGAGTATTTCCATGCTTCTCGCCATCGCATTCGGCACCAGCACCCTCACAGGCGGCGCAGAGCGCCCCAATACGGATGTGGAAGGGACTTTCCAGCTTGGTTTCTATGACCTGATGTCGCAGACGAAAGAAATTTATAATTCACGGATGAAAACAACGAAAGGCACCATTCTGGCGACCATTACCAGCCCTGATGACAATCGTTTCGTACTAAAGGAAAAATTTACGCCGACGTCAGGGAAAAACGGCAAACTCTATTTTTACCTGACGCCCATCTACTACACCACCACGCACAAGGGGCTGATGATAGATGGTCTGGTCGATATGCTGATGAACACCAATTTCTGGATGGAGCCGCTGGCATTTAACGGGCAACCGCTAGTGGTAGGGCAAAGCGGGTCGATTTTTCTCTACCCCATCCAGCAGTAAGTCAAAACCGGAGGCGGAGGCCCGCTTCCGGTTACGATAATCACCCCAGCAAATTTTTTACCGTCGCCAGCCTGACGTTTGCCTGCGCGCCCAGCGCCCTGGAGAGGGTGCTGTAGCTGCTGGCGCTGCTCGCCAGCGCTTCCCCCAGGCCGCGCGCGGTTTCCCGGGCCTGCGCCGGGCTGTATACCGTCGCCATATCATTGATGCGCGACGCCACGCGCTCCTGCTGTTGACGAAGCCTGCTGCGCTGGGTGGTAATGTGCTCCAGCGTATTTTGCAGCTTTACCTGACTTTCCCTTTCCCGACGCGTCGCCAGCGAAACAACCTCATCGCTGCTTGCCGTTTCCGCCTGTGGCGTGAGCAACGTAAACGCATCGGCGGGGAAATGCCTGCCCTCTCCGCGCACGGTGAGCTGTTGGCTGACCCGCTCCCAACGGCTTTCATCCACGCTGAACATCAGTTGCCCGTTTGCCGTCTGACGCGCATGAATCCCCAGACGGCCCAGCCCCACATTCAACTGGGTCAACGTCTGACGCGGCGTCGCCTCTTCCGGCAAAGAAATGGCGGTCATCTCACGCTGTCGCCCGCCCAGTGAAAATACCAGCGTTTCTCCCCCCGGCAGGCTGAGAAGCCTCTCACTGCCGGGAAGCGTAAAGTTAACCGTGCTTTTTTGCTCCAGCGACGCGGTCAGATGGCGATCGACAGTGCCGCCGGAAAGCTGCGTCCGACGCATCAAATGTTTTTGCAGCGTATTCGCCGGCTGCGTCGCATCGCCGCGAAGCGACGACTGACGTACCTGCAACAATTGTGTTTCCGTCTGCGCCAGATAGCTGTCAGCCTGCTGCACTGCCGTGAGTTGTTGATTTAGCTGTACGTTGTAGCGCATCGGACGGCGGGACAACAGCGCCGATTCGGGGAACGCATTGCGGGTCGCGGTGATTTCTGGCGCGTTGACGCGGCCGACCGTTTGCGGCGCATCAATGCTTCCGCGCCCGGTTGCGGGCGCGGAAGTCGTAAGGGACGTTGTTTTTAAACCTACCTGCATAACAATTACAACAGACTAAACAAGTTAAGCTGACTCACCATACTGTAAGCCTTATTAGTGATCTGCACCGACTGCGTATACAGTTGCAGGTTGATACTGGTGGTCGCCCAGTCCGTTTCGGACAGGTCCCGTACAACCTGATCGTTCGCAAGGCTGACATCGCTGTGCGCATCGCTGAGCAACGTCAGGCGGTTCTGACGGCCGCCAAGATCGGTGAAGAGGCTGGAGATGTTATCGCTGGTATTTTGCGCGACACCGATCATCTCCTCCAGTTCGTCTTTATAGTCAGCGTAATTCGCGTTCGGGTCCTGCATTTTGTCGCTGAGCGCTTTCAATTTATTCAGCATCTCAAGGTCGTTTCCTGAACCGGAGAATGCCTGAGCGACATGGGTGTTTTCCGTAATAGAGACGCCGTTCGCGACAATCGTTTCGCGGCTGCTGTCATTGCCGCCATACACATACTGCCCTTTCGCCTCGTCCCACGTTACCGTCTGGCTGTCGGTCTGCGTGCCGGAAAACAGATAGCTGCCGTTTTCATTTTTAGCGTTCAGGGTGGCGACCAGCGAATCCAGCATTGAAGAAAGCTCCATGCCGTAACCCGCCATATCTTTCTGGCTGAGCGTACTGTTATTCGCCAGCTTCAGCTTATCGCCGACCGCCAGCATCTGGTTACTGAGCGCGGTGATGTTCGACTCCTGAATCGACAGCGCGCCGCTCAGGCTGGAAATATTGCTCTGATACTGTTTAATCGCAGACTGCTCACGGTTCAGTTGCACCAGACGACTTGCGGAAACAGGATCGTCAGACGGCACATTAATGCGCTTTTGCGTCGACATCTGCTCCATCAACTTACTGATACGCGTGCCGTTAACGCCTAATTGCGCCAGCATGGCATTTGAGTTGTAAAGACTACTAATACGCATAATTTAAATTCTCTGATGGCGCTTAAAACATCCCCAGCAGGTCGCTGAAGATCTGATTTCCGGTGGAGATCACCTTCATGTTTGACTGGTAAGCCTGCATGTAGATCTGTAGATTAATCGCCTCTTCATCCTGGTTTACCGCGCTCAGGTTATCGCGCTGATTCTGCGCCTGGTCGCGCACCGTCGACGCCGCTTCCATTTCTGTTTTGCTCTGCTTACTGGCAATACCGATAGTGGAAATGATCGCCGCAGCCCCTTCGCTCAGGCTCATATTTCCCAGACCCGGAATATCCGTTTTCTGGTTTTTCAGTTCGATCAGCGCCTTCAGGTTATCGCCGTTGCCCGGTACGCCCGTGCCGTCGTCGGCCTGGATGCCGGACAGCGCCAGTTCTTCAGGCTTCAGATCCGTCACCTGCAACATGCCCGCAGGATTGCTCGGATCGAAAGTAAACAGCGGCTTGCCTGAATTGCCATTCAGGTCATAGCCCTTCGCCAGCTGATCGTTAAACAGTTTTGCCACCGATTCCGCCATCCCTTGCACCGAATCTTTCATCTGTTGGAGGGTGCCGGTTTCATAATCATACAGCGCGCCAAGTTGACCGCCCGCCGACGGGTTCAGCGTGAACTCGCTGGTGGAAAATTTCAGCGTCAGCGTGGAGTTGCCGTTGGCGTCCTGCCCCGCGCTGAGCTGCCCGGCGACCTTACCGCTCACCAGCGGCTGACCGTTCGCCATTGAGACGGTGTACCCGCTGGAACCATCGTCCGTCACCTTCACGTCCGCCAGCGTACTTAACTGTTTTACCAGTTCATCACGCTGATCGCGCAGTACGCTGCTGTTACCGCCGGTTGACTCCATGTCGGTAATTTTTTTGTTGTAGTCCGCAATACTGGTACTCAGGGTGTTGATCTGGTCAACCATCGCGTTGCGCTGGGTGTTGATCGACTCTTTCTGGCTGGAGATGAAGTTGTTAACGTTATTGAAGCGGGTCGCCAGCGCGCCCGCCTGGTTAATAAGCTGCTGACGCAGCGCCGGGGATTCCGGCGTCTGGGTCAATGCGCTCAGGGCGCTGACAAAATCATCCAGCCCGTTACCAAGACTGGTAGAGTCGGTGCCGATCACCTGTTCCAGCGCGCCAATATATTGATTTCCGGTTTCGAAATAGCTGGCTTTCGAGTTGGTCTGCCACACCTGATTAACCAGATACTGACTGGAGATGCGGCGAATACTGTCGACCTGTACCCCGTTCCCGGCGGTAAAACCCGCTTCCCCCATTGGGCCGATGGAGCTTTGGATAATGCCCTGGCGGCTGTACCCCGGCGTCAGCAGGTTAGCGATGTTCATCGAGGTGACATTCATGCCCACCTGGGCTGCCTGCAAACCGCTGAAGGCAATATTAATCATACTCATGGCTTACTCCTGCCCGCGCATTACCGGAACCACAGGCGTTTTAAGTTCTTTCGGTTGCTCTTCTAAAGCGGTCATTTCATCCGTTTTCTTAAGCGGCGTATTCACCTGCGGCGAAAGCTGGTTGATGATCATCTGGGTAATCCCGGTGCTGCGCTGAGACGCCAGGTCAGACGCCAGTCGGTCATCGTAAAAATCACGCATCATCCGCTGCTGTTTGCTGTTGAAAGGGTTGTCTTCCCCCAGCACATCGGACGCCTTGCGCATTTGCGACAGCATGGAACGCAGCATCAGCGCCTCAAACTGTTCGGCGGCCTGTTCAAGATTCTGCGGCTTTACCTGCCCGGAGAGATCGCCGGGCAGAATCGCGGTTTGTCGGTTAATGGCATTCAGCATGGTATTTCCTTAAATCACGACCAGTTCAGCATCCAGCGCGCCAGCTTCATGCAGCGCCTGTAAGATAGCCATCGTGTCGTCCGGCGCCGCGCCAAGGCTGTTAATGGTATTCACGATGCTGCGCAGGCTGGTTCCTGCCGCAATAGTCACCATCTGACCCCGGCCACGGTTAACGTTGACGTCGCTTTCCGGCGTGACAACCGTTCTTCCCTGGCTGAATGCGCCAGGCTGGCTGACGTTCGACGACTCGCGGATGGTGACGGTCAGGTTGCCGTGTGATACCGCCGCAGCGCGCACCACTACGCCATCGCCAATGACCACCGTTCCCGTTCGGGCGTTGAACACCACGCGTGGCGGCTGTTTACCGGCGTTAATCTGCACATCTTCCAGAGAGGACATAAAGGCCACCCGATCGCCCGCGCCCATCGGCGCACGTACCGCCACGTTAGTCGCGCTTTGCGCGGTCGCCGTGCCGGAACCAAAGGCGTTGTTCAGCGCGACTGCGACGCTGTTGGCAGTCTTAAAGCTGGGACGTTTCAGGTTCAGCATCACCACCGGCTCCTGCTGGAAATCGCTCGGCACTTCGCGCTCCACCGAGCCGCCGTTTGGCACACGGCCAACGGTCGCGGTGTTGATGGTCACGCTGGAGCCGCTGTTGCCCTCGGCTTTCACGCCGCCTACCACCACATTCCCCTGTGCCAGCGCATACACTTCGCCATCAGCACCGCGCAGTTGAGTCAGCAGCAGCGTACCGCCACGCAGGCTTTTCGCATCGCCAATCGAGGAGACGGTTACATCAATACTTTGCCCACGCGCATAGCCCGGCGGCAGCGTGGCGCTAATCGCCACGGCCGCGACGTTCTTCACCTTCGGATCAATCTTCGCAGGCAACTGCACGCCAAACTGGCGCAGCATGTTGGTAACGGACTGGCTGGTGAACTTGACCTGGTTTTTATCCCCTGTACCGTCAAGCCCCACAACCAGGCTGTAGCCCACCAGTTGGTTGCCGCGTACGCCCTGAATATCGACCACATCGCCAAGACGCTGCGCCGCCGCGTTCATGCTGCAAATCAGCAGGAAAAAGAGTGCCAGTTTACGCATCATGGCCTCCATTAAATTGGGAACAGCGGGTGGTTGAAGAAGCGGGTCAGCCAGCCTGCCGCATTCGCGTCGCTGAGCGCGCCGCGTCCGGCATAGGAGATACGGGCATTGGCGATTCGCTGTGAAGAGACGGAGTTGTCGCGTTCGATATCTTCCGCGCGCACCAGGCCCGTCACCCGCATATACTCATCCCCCTGGTTGAGGGTGAGCCATTTCTCCCCGCGAATCGCCAGCACGCCGTTTGGCAACACTTTATAAACCGCAACGGTGATCGCGCCGCGCAGACTGTTTTGCTGCTGCGAGGTGGCATTACCGTTAAAGTTTCGGTTGCCGTCAATCGAGCCGGAAAGCTTATCGATTGAATGGCCGAATGCTTCCGGTATCCCCAGGGAAACATCGTTTTTCTTACCAAAGTTAGTGCGCGCCTGCTTGCTGGCCTGAGTAGACTCATCCAGCTTAACGGTCAGGATGTCGCCTACGCGATAAGCCCGGCGATCCTGGGTCAACGACCAGTTGTAGTTGCCGTTATATAACCCACCGCCGCGCACCTGCGTTTCAGGCACCACGATATCTTCCGGCGGCGCATACGCCGCATCGTCTTTTTTCACCAGCAACGCCGGGCTTTCGCAGCCCGACAAAAACAGCGCCAGTAGACTGATAACTAACTGCTTTTTCATTTCTCTTTCACTTTAAAGCCCTGTCGTTACATCGACTGGGTGACAAACTTCAACATGTCATCGGCGGCAGAGACCATCTTGGCGTTCATTTCGTAGGCACGCTGAACGGTGATCATGTCGACCATCTCTTCAACGACCTGTACGTTAGAACCTTCCAGAGAGCCCTGCTCCAGTTGTCCGAGCGCGTCCTCGCCGGGTACGCCTTCAACCGCTTCGCCGCTGGCCGCCGTTTCACGGTATAAGTTGCCGCCTATCGCCTCCAGACCGGCCGGATTGACGAAGTTCACCAGCGTCAACTGCCCCAGCTCCACCGGATCGGTTTCGCCTGCCACCGTCGCGGTGATAGTGCCGTCTTTACCAATCTGCAAATCTTTGACGTTCTCCGGCAATTCAATCTGCGGCACCAGCGGCAGCCCCTGCGCATTCGTCAGCACGCCATCTGGCGTTTTCTGGAAATTACCGGCGCGGGTATACGCGATATCGCCATCCGCAGTTTCCACCTGGAAGAACCCTTGCCCGGTGATTGCCACGTCGAAGGTTTGCCCGGTGTTCTGGATGCTGCCGACGGTAAACTCTTTCTGCGTCCCGACGATCTTCACCCCGGTGCCGTACTGAATGCCGGTCGGCGCGATATTGTTCTGATCGAGCTGCCCGCCTGGCGTGCGCTGATTCTGATAAAACAGATCGGCGAACATCGCGCGATCGCGTTTAAACCCGGTGGTGTTGACGTTCGCCAGGTTGTTGGAAATCGCGGTCATTTTGGCGTCCTGCGCCGCCAGGCCGGTTTTACTGATCCATAAAGCGGGATTCATCTTTATTCCTTCTTATTGTTATCAGGTGCCACGAATCAGACGGTTGCCTGAATTAGCGAGATCTTCAGCGGCTTTCATCATCTTGATTTGCGCTTCAAACTGACGATTCAGCGCAATGCTGGCGACCATCTCATTAATGGCCGAGACGTTAGCGGTTTCCAGATGCCCGGACGCCACCATCACCTCTTCATCGCGTGGGTTAATCGCCGTGTTGCTCACCAGAAAGCCATCCACATTTTTGCTCAGGTCGCTTACCGGAATGTTCACCAGCTTGATGCGGTCAACATCAACTGGCGCGGCAATATCGCCGTCGTCAGGCACGATAGTGATCACACCGTCCTCACCGATGCTGACGGACGAGAACGGCGGTAAAACGATCGGGCCGTTGTCACCTTCAACCGGCAGACCGTTGATCGACAGATCGCCCTCCGGGCTGACGTCGATCTGCCCGTTGCGGGTGTAAACCTCACGGTTGCCGCTGGCCAGCGCAATCAGCCCATCGCCTTTAATGGCGATATCCAGATTGCGCCCCGTTTCACGTACCGCGCCAGGCGTCATATCCACGCCGCCCTGAGTAGGCAGCGCCATATAACGCGAGGCATATCCCTCGCCGTTAACCTGCTGAGAAATCGCATTATCAAGATCGCTACGAAACCCCTGGGTATTCACATTCGCCAGGTTGTTTGCATGGATCTGCTGCTGCGACAAACTGCGCGATGCGCCGCTCATGGCGGTAAAAATCAAACGATCCATTACACCGCCTGGAAGAGAGCGTTCATCATGTTGTCGTTAGTGCTGATAACCTTCGTGTTCGCCTGGTAATTACGCTGCGCGGTCATCAGACCAACCAGCTCAGAGGTCAAATCCACGTTTGAGGATTCCAGCGCACCGGATTTCACAGAACCCAGTAAACCGGTGCCCGGCGTTCCAGTCAGCGGCGCGCCGGAACTGGCGGTTTGTACCCACGTCGTGCCATCTTTTGACGCCAGACCATTCGGGTTCGCAAAGTTCGCCAGCACCAGTTGCCCCTGCAACATCCGTTCGCCGTTGGAGAAGGTCGCGTAAACGCTGCCGTCTTCATCAATCGCCTGACCGGTACGTTCGCCAGACGCGTAGCCGCTACTGTTGTTTTTGCTGACGGAGAAGTCAGAACCGTACTGGCTGGTGCCGTTGTAGCTCAGATCGATAGAGAGATCCGCCGCGCCAGAGATCGATGTGGTCAGGTTCGTCAGGCCAACCGGGCTTTTCAGGACGCCCTGCTCGGTAAATTCTATCGCCTGGCTGCTGTCCGGGATTTCCACGTCGTCCATGTAATAGTGAACCTGCCAGGTGTTCTCGCCGGTTTTCACAAAATACTGGTTCAGCGTGTGCTCGCGTCCCAGGGAATCAAAAACCTGCGTGGTGTAGGTATTGTTATAGGAAGTGCTGTCTTTTGGGTTGAAAGGCGCCGTCTCCGGTTCGGCGGCGCGCGCATCCAGGTTGGCGGTGAAGTCGAGGCTGTCGGTCGCTTTCGCCGGAATAGAGCCGCTGCTGATCGTCAGATTGCCGATCGTCCCCACTTCTATCTCGCCGTTAGCATTAACCGGGTAGCCCTGAAGATACATCCCCAGGTTGTTGATCAGGTTGCCGCTACTGTCGGTGCCGAAGTAGCCCGCACGCGTATATGCCGTGGTCCCCGTGCTGTCACGCACCATGAAAAATCCGCTATCGCTGATCGCCAGATCGAGCGCATTTCCGGTGGTAGAAATGTTTCCGCCTCGGGTAATACTCTGGGTCACACCAGAAACCCCTACGCCCAGCGGCTGGCTTTCCGCATACAGTGAGGAAAATTCCGCACGGCCGGATTTGAATCCTACGGTGCCGGAGTTCGCAATGTTGTTGGAAATGGCGTTCAACTGCTCGGTAATCGCATTCAGACCGGAGGTCGCAATATTAAAACTCATAATAAATTCCTGTTAACTCAACGCTTAACCCGACTTACGCACGTTTCTGCGAGTCGCTGCCAAACTGGGTAATATTGTTGTAAGCAATTTCACCGATTCCGGTGATATTCAGTTGGATGGCGCTGCCATCAAGCGGGATGCGCACATTGTTGACGATGCCGCCCACTTCAACAGGAATGCCTTCTTCGCCCGTATCGGTCACAACGCTAAGGGTGTATTTCCCTTCGCTCAGGCCCAGCTCCTGCGGGTCAATGGTGAAGTCCACCTGCCCGGCGTCCTGTTTCCCCAGCTCAATTTTGTGCTCGGTGCCGGCCGCGTCTTTGACGATGACCGTCGTCACACCGGAAGCGTGATCCAGCGTCAGACGTCCGTTAATCGTCGTTTCGCCGTCAGAGTTGATAGCGTCGGTCTGCACCATCACATGCTGCCCGACCAGGTTGCCGGTGGTGAGCGTTTGCAGGTTGTCCATCAATACGGAACTGTTCGCCATCAGTTGCGACATGGTTTCCATTGACTGAACCTGCGTCAGTTGCGCCAGCTGGCTGACATACTCGGTGCCATCGGTAGGGTTCAGCGGGTCCTGATTCTGGATCTGCGCGACCAGAAGCTGCATGAACAGCGTGTTCATGCCGGCTGCGCTGCTGTTATTGTTGTTACTGGCAATGCTGCTATCCGACGTTCCTGTCTGGCTTCTGGTGGACGTGCCGTCTACATTCATCCTTATACCTCTCCGAGTCTCAGCAGACTTTGCTGCATGCTTTTAACACTGTTCAGAACATCAACATTAGTTTCGAAACCGCGCGACGCCGACATCATGTCCGCCATCTCCTCCACCACGTTGACATCCGGGTAGTAGACATAGCCATCCGTATTTGCCATCGGGTTATGCGGCTCATAACGCTGTACGGCATTGCCGGTTTCGACAACATCCATCACCTGGACGCGCGCGCCGGTTAACGCCCTGCTATTCATTAACTCATCATTCTTATAAACCGCAGCAAACACCGGACGACGGGCTTTATAGACGCCGTCTTCGGTGGCGGAGGCGGTTTCCGCATTAGCGAGGTTACTGGCGATGGTATTCAGACGAACGGTTTGCGCCGTCATCGCCGACCCCGAAACGCGATAAATATCGGTAAAAGCCATATTCCGTTATCACCTGCGTAGGATTACTTACCTTCAATGGCCTTTTTCAGGCCCGTGAATTTCATGTTTAAAAATGCCAGGCTCATCTGATAATCCTGGGTATTCTTCGCAAACTCAGCCTGCTCGACGTTCAGCGCAACGGTGTTGCCATCGGAAGAGGGCTGATAAGGCACGCGGTACATCTCTTGCGGCGCTGACGGATTCGAAAAACTCCACGATGAACGTTGCATCTCAGCGGCAAAATCAATATCTTTAGCCTGGAAATTGGGGGTATCGACGTTTGCCAGATTGGCTGACAGCAACTCTGCTCGGGAAAGTCGAAGCGCTACAGCCTGTGGATGAACGCCCAATGCTTTGTCAAAAGTAATACTCACAACTCACACCCTCGTGATGCTAAACCTGCAATGATCTGCTTCCCTGTATAGCAATATTCATGCCAAGGTTTTAACATCATGATTTTTAATGGCTTTATTGGTTTTATCCCTACACGGGTGAAGCGTTGCTTCCGCCCTGGAACGTTATCCTTCCTGCTGATGCTTTTTACGGCGCTGCCATCCTTCGCCGCCCCGGAAAAAGTGCAGAGCGCGCGTAAGCAGGTCACTGCCGCCGTTCAACATCACGCAGCGCAAGCCCTTCGCCAGGAGGCCGGGCGCCGCAAGTGGCCCGAGTATCAGGCGAAGATGAACCTGTTTATCCCTTCCGACGTCTCCCGGTACGCTCCCTGCCCTGACGCGCTAACCGTGTCGCTGCCCGGCGGCGAACGCATCGATCTCAACCGCCTGCGTTTTGATGTGCGCTGTGAAGGGCCGCAAGGCTGGGATGTCGCCGTCACCGTCAAACCGGATGTCTATCTTCCGGTGGTGATCGCCAAAAATTCGCTGGAGCGCGGCCAGGTGTTATCCGCCAGCGACGTATCCATCAAAAAGCTCAACATCAGCAGCACGCGCGGCAACTACCTCACCGACCCGGATGAGGCCATTGGGCTGACCGTGAAGCGCCGCATTCGTGAACTACAGCCGATCACCCTGACGCAACTGGAATCTCCGGTGCTGGTTGAACGCGGTCAGCGCGTTCTGATGATCGCCGAACAGGGAGGCGTAGAGGCCCGTACGATGGGGGAAGCCATGAAAAAGGGACGTAAAGGCGAAATGATTAAGGTGAAAAATGAGAGCAGCGAGCGGGTGGTAAGCGCAATTGTCGCGGACGCTGGCGTCGTCAAAATGGTCTACGCCAGCGGAAACTAAAAATATTCATTCGCGGTTTAAGTTTTACCGGCAACAGGCCGCTCTTTAACGGTGAGGGCATCGGAAGTCCTCCTTCCGCAGGGCAGGATTCATCCGCAACCATAACGAAAAGATGAAAAAGAGGCGAAGCGATGAAAGTAGTAGCGAATCAATACAATCTGGCAACCGCAATCAACAAGAGTAGCGCCGCAGAACAGACCCGCACTGTCGCTCAGGAAGGCACGAAAATTGAGCGCAGCGCCGCGATCGATCCGGTACTGGGTGATGCGCAAACACAACTCTCTGCGCTGCCGGAAGTGGATATGGCGCGCGTAGCTGAAATGAAAGACGCTATCAGCAGCGGTAAAATCGCGGTTAACCTCGATTCGCTGACGGATGCGATGCAGAAGTATTTCCAGAGGTAATTATGACTAACGCCGCTCAGAGCGTTAAAACACTGATACAGGACATGGCCGAAGACCGTAAGCATTACCATGTCCTGAATGATTTACTCATACAGCAGCGCGACCACATTATTGCGCGCCGCGCCGCAGAGCTTGACGTGCTGAACGCGCAAATCATGGCATGCTACCAGCACTTGTCGCAGCACAGTCAGCAACGTTATCGCCTGCTTGAGCGGTTAGGCATTAACGCCAACGCGCAGGGCATGCAAACGCTCATTGCCCGCCTGCCTGCCGCCCACCAGCCTTCCGTTTCCGCTCTCTGGCAAAGTCTCCAGCAACAGGTCGCGCAATGTCAGGCCACCAATGAATACAACGCCATGCTGATGAATATGCAGCAGGAGATTCTGACCAATCTGTTGAATATCAGCGAACCCGAAAACTGGCTGTATCAGCAGGGGTAATGCGCTGTAATTTATTGATTTGTAGCTTTGTTCCGTTTGCGTTCTATCCGTAATTTTCATCGAGGCCAATATTATGGGGCAATTACGACGCTTCAACCTTCCCCACCTGATTCGTCACTATCGTGTTACTCATGTAATTGAAACAGGTTTTGGTAAAGGTGCATCAAGTGTATATGCCTTACGCTCAGGTGCTGAAGAAGTTTATTCCTGTGAAATCTATAAACCGTTATTTGATGCCGCGCCAAAAATAGACAATCTGCATCTGTACAATGAAGACAGCCTGACATTTTTGTCCCATGAAGAAATTAAACGCACTCTTTTCATCAAGCGCGCCGTTGTTTTTCTGGATGCACACTTCCCCGGCGCGGATTTTAAATTCGAGGACTACCAGAGCAATAAATACAATGAGGAAACGCGCCTTCCTCTGCTCAATGAGTTACGCCAGCTAAAAGAATTTGCGGATAATGCGCTGATTATTATTGATGATAGCCGTATCTATCTTCGCGTTATGCATGAGGCCACCGGCTGCAAAGCGCTCCCTCCTCCCACAGAAGACGCTGAGAACGCGTTTCTGGAAGCGCTTGAGGCCTATAGCGGGACGCATATCATCAAACATTACCCCGATGACCAGGGCTACGTTGTACTTTGGCCTAAAAGCTGGCGAGAATTCGGCGTTAACACCCATATTCTGGCAGGAGACCGGACTGCCGCCCCCGTATTTCGAACGGGGATACCAGGATCAACCTGTATGTCAATTAACAGGCGATTGCTTGATGCACGTTTCAGTACTCGCTGGCTGTCAGGAAAAGGTCTGGATATTGGCGGCGGCGATGACAGTATTGCGTTGTATCAAAGCCTGTTTCCTTTAATCCAATCAATAACCGTATTCGATCTTCAACAAGGTGACGCGCAGTATTTAGCCAGAGTACCGGATAACGAATTTGATTTCGTTTATTCAGGGCATTGCCTGGAGCATGTCATGGACCCTTACGTCGCGCTGCCTCATTGGTTAAGGGTCGTAAAACCCGGCGGTCATCTGGTTTTAACCATTCCAGACGAAGATTTATACGAGCAAGGCGTTTGGCCATCAACCTTCAACGACGATCATAAACATACTTTTACGCCCTTTAAGCATCGGAGCTGGTCGCCTGTTTCCGTCAACGTATTATCGTTATTACAAACCCTGCCAGGGAACTTCAGCATTGAGAAAATAGAGAGGCTGAATCATAGCCATTTAAAAGGTATGCCTCGATTCGATCAAACGCGGACGGCGTTTGCTGAATCCGCAATTGAGATAATCATCCAAAAGCTGAAATCATAGCAACAGGGAGAGTAGCCAATGAATCACCCTGTCGTATCGATTATTTTGCCGGTCTACAATGTCAGCGCATACCTTGAGCGCTGCCTTGATTCACTCGTTGCGCAGACCTGGCGGCATCTGGAAATTATCGCGGTTAATGACGGTTCGACAGATAACTCCCGGGATATTCTGGCGCGTTATCAGAACCGTCTGCCGGGTATGCGTATTGTTGACCAGGAAAACAGAGGACTCGCCGAGGCCCGCAACGCCGCGTTAGCAAGCGCATCAGGCGAATATATTTATTGCCTGGACTCTGACGATCATATCGCTTCGGATGGTATCGAAACCATTGTGTGCGAAATGGAAAAGCATCACCTGGATGTCCTGTTTTTCTCCACCCATCTGGAATTTCACCTGCACCATATCAGCAACAATATGGTTTCCGGGTATTATCAACGGCCGCGTAATCTGATTAATAAAACATTTCATGCCGAAACGTTCTTTAATCACTGCATTACCGAACGCGCCCGAACAGGACACGGTTACTCCGTTGTGGTCTGGGGATATGCCTGGCGGCGAAAAACGTATGCTCATATGCGGTTTAAGACACCGTTTTTTGAGGATGAATACTTCACCACCGAATTGCTGCTCAGCGTGCCCGACGCAAAAGTAAGGTGCCTTGCCGACAGACTGTATTTCCATACCATTCGTAACGGCTCAATCACCACTTCCAGCAGCAAAGCAAAACGCGCGCTGGCTATCCTTGATACCTTCCGACTGCTGCTTCCCCGGGCCGGAAATATCAGCAATCCCCAAACCGTACAATGTTTAAACCGATATACGGGTATGCTATATCAGGATGCGATAATCCGTAATTTGCCCGAAACGCTGCCTTTATTTTCCGCACAGAAGATGATTCACTATCTGGCATCCATTTTTCATGAACTGTATGTAGACACGCCAACAGAGAATGGGCTTGTGTTGCTGCATGCCTTGATTAACCAAATTGCTCGCGACAGCAATATTATTGATGAGAGCGAATTCATCGCGCTATCAGGCAGAATTGAACTGGCGATAAAGAACAAAAGAAGAATATTAGCCGAAGGTTTTTAGTCTTCATACCACGCTATTTAGCAATACGATTGGCTATGCCGCATAGCCAATCGCTTTTACCAGATATTCCTTCAGGAACCGGCACGACAAGAAATAACGTTATTCCTGGAGCGATAAAACAAAACTGACCATTTGGGTATACAGCATCGCCGGTTCATATTGTCGCAGACAACGGAAAGGGGTTTTATGAACGCACCAGTTTGCAAATTCCTGAGTCGTCGGCACATCAAAAGGGCGTTTAAGCACGGTGGTGAAAATGACATCGTTCATCAGCAAACGCGCACATGGCCCATGACTACAGGCGAGATCAATTCCCATACAACGCCAGCCCGCTTCCCCATAACGAAACGGCAACCGGTGTTCCGCAGCCACGGTTGAATAGAGGGCTACCACAGGGATATCTGTTGCCGCCGCAAGCATGACCGGCCCTGAATCACAGGAAACCAGCATGTTCGCTCGCTGCATAAGCGCAACCGTTTCCAGCGCTGAAAAGCGGTCAATGGCATTGATAACTCCGGCCGGATACGCTTCCGCCATCGATTTTCCCGCCTCAGAGTTGTTATTGCTCCCAATGAACACAACTTGCCACCCCGTTTGCAGCCACATTTGCGCCAGCTCATGCCAGTTATTTTGCGGCCAGGTCCGGTTTGGGTGCCCAATATTAGGGTGCATTAATAACACCGGCGCGTTCTCTAATTTATGTTGCTGCCAGAACGCGTCAACGGCACTGTGGGCAGATTCTGGAATGACCAAATCGAGGTGTTTATCCGCTGCGGACGCCTCAAGCCCTGCCTGCGCGAGAAAAGCATCGATCATATGTAGCGGTCTGAGCGCATGGGCCCAATGCGTAAAGTCAAAGAGTCGCCCTTGCGCCTGCGCCCGCTGAATGCATTGATGCTGCTCCGCACTAAGAGAGTCCACCGGCCAGACCTCGCTGATATGCGGGCATGCCCGCGCCAGCGCGCTAAAGTGCGGCTGGCTCAGCATAACAATGCTCGCGCCTGTTTTATTTTTGATGGCTCTGCACGCTGCCAGGAGATACAGGGTATCTCCCATTGCAGCGTTAAGGTGTAAATAAACAGTATCCATATGATTTATTACAACAGCGACAACCCGCACAGCAGGCTGTAGTCAGAGGTATGCGCCGCATTCGCGGAGAACGGATTCTGCTGCTGCCACCCCTTCAGCGCGTTAATCAGCAGCACGACATCATCCTGCGTCAGCGCTCCCTGTTCGCGGCGGATTGCGCACAGCATTTTGATCTGGAAGAACTGGTTGGCCAGCCCCAGTAGCGCCTCACCGTAATTGGTGCATTGAATGCCGGGGAATACATCGTTATACAGTTGATAAATCAGCGCATTACGCAGGATATGCGGCTGTTCATCAAACAGTGGAATGGTTGACCAGAGCGATTCCAGTTGCTGAAGACGATCCGCCAGCCGCGCCGGCTGCATCACCGACAGCTCGCTCATTTTCAGCGCCACGCTCATTTTTTCAGTCAGCGGCAGATTCAGATTCAGGCGTACCCGGCCCATCTCTTTTAGCGCGGCAATGCGGTTTTCAGCAATCGGAGGCAACAGCGCAAACTGCTGTGTCAGCACGCCCTGCTCTGCCAGCATTGCCAGTTGCTCTCCCATAGAGGACAGCAGGGCCGGATCGTGCTCGCCGCCGTCCAGATACTGCTGCGCCTTACTCAGCAAAACGCCGATCGCATACAGGCTGCCTTCCAGCGACAGCGCAGGATGTACCGCCAGATTAATACATTGCTGGTTCAGGGTTTCGCTCCAGGCGGATAACTCATCTTCGCCCTGCGCCTCCCCTTGCGAGGTGTGCAGGATAAAGGCCTCCGGGTTAAGCAGCATCTCTCTGGCCGCCGCTTCACAGGTGATATCCAGACTTTCACGCTGCTGGTTTTTCAGCTTCACGCTAATACGCGGCCAGTTTTGCTGCGCATGCTGGCAAGCCGGGCACTGGCACGGGGTTTCTCGCGCATCAAAGCGTGACACAAATTCAGGTTGGTAATGTTCTATCAGTTCCATGTTTGCTCTCTCCAGGCGTATTCTGGCCTGCGGTTAGCGGTGTTTACGGAAAAACCAGTGCGTACAATCGATGATTTCGCCACTTTTAGGGTCCGGGTGATGTTGCAGGAAGGCAAAGCTCGGGCTGAATCCCAGCCACAAATCCCCCTTATTCATTAATGCCGCCCAGCAGCGATCCAGGCTTGCCGGGTAGTCCATCGCCTGGCGATAGGCGTCCAGCAGGGCATCGTAATAACCCGCGTTAACGGCATACGCGCAGCCGCAGCCCGCGTTATAGATCCGCGCCACACCCTTCAATGACTGGGTGAGCGTAAAGTTTTCATAGCGCCCGCCGAGCAGAAGCACCTGCCAGTTAAGCTGGTTCAGGCCATTCAGCAGCTTGTTGATATCGTTAACGGCGTTCTCTTTTTTGACGAACTGCACGTCGGCATCCAGCAGCAGCACATTTTTCCAGCCTTCTTTCTGCGCCCGCTCAAGCACCTGGCAGTGCGTTGCCAGTTCCGCCCGTTCCGCCGACGCCTCCGCGTTTTTCGCTACCGGCCAGATCTGTTCGCCGCGCAGGCCAAAATCCAGTAAAGCCTCGCAGCGACGGGCCAGCTCCGCCTCTTTTGCCGGGTCGTAGAGCACCGCCACCTTTTCAAAAGCCTGCCAGTTCACCTGAACATTTAGCGGCGCATGACTCAGTCGACGGTAGTGCGCCAGCAAGTTCGCGTCATCGACAATGTCTTCCAGCGTCAGATCCACCGGCGTGGAGCTGCCCATGATGAAATCTTTGTCATAGGTATTGCTGCTGTGCGAAATACAAAGAATGGCGCGCTTCGGATCTATCTGGTGAACCGGCGTGGTAAAGCCTTTCAGGAATCCCGTCTCTTCCGCTTTTGTCGCATCGTCGTCATAACGATTTTTTTTCAACAAATTGCGGTGATACCCAAAAGTGCCGTTCAGCGCATGTCTCGGCCCGAAAGGGTGCGTGATATAGATTTTGTCCAGATGGCTGTACCAGATATAAATCTGATCGCTGCCGGAGAACAGCGCGTTGCTGGCCTGCATCTGCGCCACCTGCCAGGAAATTTTATCCGGCGGGTAATAATCGTCATCGTCAAAACACAGGATGTACTCTCCCTGCGCCATCGCATTGAGCATGTTACGTTTTTGCCCCAGTACCAGACGCGCTTCACTGTGGACATAACGCACGTTGGGCTGCGACGGGTCCGTCATCATCTCAATCAGATCGGCATTGCTGACCGGAGAATCATCCAGAATAATCAGTTCGCGTTTGTCGGCCGGATAGTCCTGGTACTGCCAGATATACAGCAGATACGGCAGGAACTCGCGTCGGTTATACGTCGGGCAGACGACGCTAACGAACGGCGTGCTGTGAACACGTGCCGTCTGCTGACGGTGAATCAGCGTCCCCATCAGAGAACGCGAAGACGTTTTCGGGAAACCCGGTTTGTTTCTTTTCATAGCGCTTATCGTTGACGAATCAGACGTTGTTGACGCAGCCAGCACTGGGCAGAGAGCGAATCGGTCATTTTCTGTTCCCGACGGTTGATTTCAGCCTGCCGGTCAGCGCGTTTAGCGTCGAGAACCAGCTCAATGCTTTTTTCCCGCTTCGCCTCCGCCAGCAGGTTGCCCTGAATTTTTTGCGCTTCCAGGTGCGCCAGCGCCTGCTCCTGTTTTTGCCAGTCGATAATGCGTTGAATGTTATGTTTATATTTCGACTGGTTAATCATCATGGCCGCACTGTTGGCGCTCTGGGACACCAGACCCGCAGCAAGCGACGTCAGCGTATCGATATTTTTCTCAAACCGTTGGCACAGCTGGTTTTGCGATGCCAGCTTCGTGCTTAAGTCTTCTACCGCGCGGGCGCGCAGCAGGTGAAGTTGCTCAAGCGTAGAAATCAGTTTGCTCATCGTGCATTACCCTGCCTGCGCCAGGGCGCACAGATCGCTGATTGTCGGCTCAAGCAGCGCGGCATCCTGGACTTCCTGTTGTAAGAATTGATTGATCGCGGGCGAAAGACGTACCGCTCTGTCTGCCAGCGGATCGGCGCCTGCAACGTATCCCCCCAGCGGGATCAGCGGTTTAATACTTTGGTATTCGGCATACAGCTGTTTCAGCGTGCGGGCGGCGAGCTGGTGCTCACGCTCCGTCACCTGACTCATACAGCGGCTGATAGACTGGCCGACATCAATCGCCGGATAATGCCCGGCCTCGGCAAGGTGGCGCGAAAGCACGATATGCCCGTCAAGCACCGCGCGGGCGCAGTCCACAATCGGATCTTGCTGATCGTCCCCTTCCGCCAACACCGTATAGATCGCGGTCATCGATCCCTCGCTTTCGCTGTTTCCGGCGCTTTCAACCAGCCGCGGGATCATCCCAAACGCCGACGGCGGATAGCCTTTGGTCGCAGGCGGTTCGCCAAGCGACAGGGCGATTTCGCGCTGCGCCATCGCGTAACGCGTGAGGGAATCCACCAGCAGCAGAACGTCTTTCCCTTTATCGCGGTAATAGCTGGCAATGGTGTGGCATAACTCGGTGGCTTTAATGCGCATCAGCGGCGATTCATCCGCTGGTGCGGCGACAATCACCGACTTCGCCAGCCCTTCAGCCTGCAAAGCATTTTCAATAAACTCTTTGACTTCACGGCCTCGCTCGCCGATCAGCCCTACCACCACGACTTCCGCCCGGGTGTAACGCGTGATCATGCCGAGCAGAACGCTTTTACCGACGCCGCTGCCCGCCATCAGCCCGACGCGCTGGCCTTTACCGATAGTCAGCAAGCCGTTGATGGCGCGAACGCCAACGTCCAGCGGCGCATGAACAGGCTGACGCTTAAGCGGATGCACCTGCGGAAGCTGCTGCGCTAACAGCGTATCTCCGCCGAGCTTTCCTTTATTATCAAGAGGTTCGCCAAGACCGTTTACCACGCGTCCCAGCCACTGATCGCCGATCATAACCCCTTCAGTTTTGCCTGCGGGAAACACGCGTGCGCCAGCGATCAGGCCAGAGGGATGCTTGAAGGGCATCAGGTAGGTCACGTCACGATCAAAGCCAACCACCTGCGCATCCATCATCTCCTGATCGACGCTTTCAACGTGGCACATCTGCCCTACCGCCAGACGACAACCGACGCACTCCAGCAGAATGCCGTTGACCCTGACCAACCGCCCGGCGACGCGCGCCAGATCGATCTGCTCGATAGAGCGCAGCGCCTCTTCAAAATCAAGGCTGCTCATGCGGCGATTCCGGCAGCAAACTGTTTTTCAGTACATCTACGCACTGATCGAGACGGTGCTGACAGCCCACATCCATCTCCGTGGTATCGGTGATAACGCGGCACTCTCCCGGCTCCAGAGAAGGATCGGCAACCAGTCCCCACTCACGCGCTTTCTCCGGTTCGGCCTCGCTGATGCGCATAAATTCTTCGCTGTTCAGCTGAACACGCACCTGCTCCGGCTGATGCGGCAGGCTGATCAACGCCTCTTCCACCAGCGCCAGCAGTTGCGTCGGGTGCAACGCCAGTTCACAGCGGATCACCTGACGGGTCACTTTTTCCACCAGTTGCAGCAACTCTTCGCGGCGACGCTGCTCGTAACGCTCCAGGTAGTTCTGCACCTCTGCGGTCAGGCGCTCAAACGGGGCGGCGGCGTCCAGGAACTGTTGACGCGCCTGCTGTTTACCTTCAATCAGCCCTTTGCGCATCCCTTCGTCAAAACCAAGACGAATGCCTTCCTGGTAGCCCTCTTCCCGGCCTTCTTCCATCCCCTGGGCAAACCCCCGGTTCATCCCCTCCTGAAACCCCTCTTTTACCTGTAACTGGTAGTCGGCGGGGTCCAGCGTCGGTGCGGCGTCTTCATCAGCGACAACACCGGCAGGCATCCTGCGATTACGCAGGGGCGGGAAGCGGTATAAGCGCGGCTTAACCACCGCCTGGCGGCTGGCAGTCAGGGCATCCAGCGGTAAACTCCGTTTCTTGAACATGGTTTACTCCACCGTCTGCTCGGCAAACAGTTGCACCTGAATTTCACCTTCTTCAGCCAGCTGGCGCACAACCTGCATGATCTCTTTGCGCACCTGCTCTATACGGCTGATCGGCACTGGCCCCAGGCGGGTCGTGGTGCTTTGCAGCAGCGTGACCTGGCGTTTTGGCATCACGTTAAAGATGGCCTGACGCAGAACCGGCTCCGTCCCTTTCAGGGCTACCGCCCACTCTTCGATCGGGATTTCATCCATCAGACGCTGCAACGTCACCGGCGTCTGACGACTGAGAATGTAGAACTCGTACATCTCGTCTTTCAGATCTTCGACCACTTTCTCGTCGCGCTCGCGCAGTTGATCCAGCAGCTGTTGCTGATTGCTGGGGATACGGTTAACGATGTTGGCGGCATGTTTGAGGCCAATCACTTTTGAACCATGCTCGGAAAGCACCGCGACGCCGCGATCGATCAGTCTGTCCAGTTCGTCGATAACGTCACGATTGATGTCGTCCAGACGCGCGACGCGATAGATAATTTCATCCTGCCGTTCTTGCGGCAGAACGCTTAACACGCTGGCGGCAATATCCGGCGGCAGGAAGGCGAGAAAAACGGCCTGGAGCTGGAGATGTTCCTGCTCAATCAATGCCGCCAGCTGTGGGATATCGACCCATTGCAGGCGTGCCATACGGTAGCGAATTTCATCGCCGTAGATACCGTTGATCACGCTGCGGGCAATCTCACCGCCCAACGCTTTTTCCAGAATGCTGCGCAGATACGTGCGTGAGGCGCCGTTGATCCCGCTTTGTTCGCGGTAATCAGAGAAAAAATTGTTCATTGCCAGACGCGCCTGATGCACCTTCACATCATGGAGACGCGCCATCGTTTCGCTCAACAACATAACCTCTTCGCGGTTCAGCTTCTGCATCACCTGCGCGGCGGCCTCTTCGCCTACGCTCATCAGCAGGATCGCCGCCTGCTCCAGACGGCTGCGCCCGGCTGAGGCTGAGTGGTTTTTATCATTCCGGCTTACTGTTGCTTCGGTCATTGCTGTTGATCCATTGTTTCAGTACTTCTGCTACGCGCTCGGTTTCGCTCTGGGCCAACAGCTGGAGGAATTCCACTTTGGCTTCCAGGCCGGAGCTTTGCGGCGGCAGCAGATCTTCATTATTGTTGAACGCCGCTTTCGACAGGCTGGCGAACTCGTCATCGTTCATCACCACCCCATTGTCAGGCGCTTCCAGCTCTTTCTTCGTCGCCTCGCCATCAAGGGTGATCGGGTCGTGACGTCCAAAGCGCTGTACCAGCGGGCGAACGCCAAACAGCAATGTCAGCAAGGCCAGCAGCCCAATTCCGCCATTCTGTCCCCAGTACTGCATGGAAGGGTCTTGCCACCATTTCAGGTCTGGCATGACATCGTCTGCCGGGGCCGTGAAGGTCAGAACATCCAGCGTTAAGGCATCGCCGCGCGCTTTTTCGATACCCGCCGCGCTTTCCACCAGGCGCGTCATCGACGTCAGTTGTTCCGGCGTAATTTTCGCCAGCGCAGGAGCGGCCTGGTTCAGCACCACCGCGACACTCAGTTTTTCCAGCTTGTAACCCGGGTGGCGGATATGGCGAATATCGCGATCAAACGCGTACTTACGCTGTTCCTGGCTGCGGCTGGAAAGCGAGCGCGGGTCGGTGTTATTCGCGGCGTTTGCAGCGGGCGGATTGCCCTCCGCCGGGTTGGCGGGAGCCTGCGGCGTCGGGTTGACCGGACGGTTACTCAGCGAGCCGGGAATGCCAAACGCCATTTCATTGGTGGTGTTTTCCTGGCTCAGTTGTTCATCGCTGACGCGCGGATCTTTACCCAGCCGTTCCTGAGTCTCTTCCACACGGCTTAAATCTACGGTCGGCGCGACGCTGATACGGAAGTTGCCCGGCCCCACTAACGACGTCAGCAGGCTGGTGATATTTTTCGTGGTATCCTCGCGAATGCGCTGCATGACGTCATCGCCCATGCGCTTGCTCGTCATGCCGCCATCCGGGCCTTCGATGCCGTCAGACAACAAATTACCGCTCTGATCGACCACCCGCACCGCGCCAGGTTGCATACCCGGTACGCTTCCGGCCACCAGTTGAATGACAGAAGCGACCTGCTGCTCATCCAGTTTTCTGCCATAGTGCAGTTGCACCATGACCGATGCGCTGCTGGTCGGTTTATTGGTCAATACAAAGGAGCTGGACTCGTTAAGCCCAAGATGGACGCGCGCGTTTTCCACGGGGTCCAGCGCCATGATGCTCTTCGCCAGTTCCCCTTCCAGGCTACGTTTGTAACGGACATTCTGAATAAACTGGCTGCTGCCGAGCATCTCTTCTTTGTCCATCAACTCGTAGCCATCGGGCGTCGCCGCGCTGATGCCTTTTGCCGCCAGCGCCATTCGCGCCTGCGGCAGTTTGCTTTCGCTCACCAGAATCTGGCCATTGTCCGGGTTAATGCGGTAAGCGATGTTTTCTGCCCCCAGAACGTCCACCACCTGTGACACCGGCAGATGTTCCTGCGAACCATAGAGCGCGACATAACCCTGATTGCGGTTCCACAGCGACAGAATAATCGCGACCGCCAGCACCACGCCGCCCACAATCGCCATGAGCTGGGGCTTATTCAGACCGGATGGCACCGACACGGAAGGGAGACGACTTTTAATCTTAGTAAGCACGGTTAAAACCTTAGAGCGGAATATTCATTACTTCGTCCAGTGCCGTGGTGAGCTTATTACGCACCTGCATCATGGCCGAAAAAGCCACGCTGGCTTTCTGACTTTCGATCATCGCACCGGCTAAGTCGTCGCTCAGCCCCATATCAATCGCTTTTTGCTTTGCGCCTGCGCTGTGTTGAATCGCATCGACGTTATCGATAGCGTTATTCAGCGCGCCCGCAAAGGAAATCGGTTCACTGACGCCAAACGCGTTGCTGGCGGGAGCGATAGTTAAAGAGGCGTCAACCGAACCGGCTGACGCTAATGAAGCGGTTTGCTGCATTCTGTTTAGCAACGCCTGGTGTGTCGTGTTAATGCCTGCGGCAGTAATCTTATCCATTCATCAATCCTTCCTGGCCTCAGGAATAACATTCAATATCAATACCCTCGTCGCGCATGGAGGCGAGACGATAACGTAGAGCGCGTGGGGTGATGCCTAAAAACTCTGCGGTTTTGGATTTGTTGCCTTTATGGCGTTTAAGCAGATCGATGATGTACTGGTATTCCGCCAGCCGTCCGTGCAGTTTGACATCGCGGATCGACGGGTTGCCCGTCTCCTGCTCGCGATAGGCAGGCATCATTTCGATAACCGGCGCTTCAGGCTGGGAAGCGCGAACGGCCAGGCCAAAGTCGGCGGCGTGAATCTCTTCGCCGTTGCACAAAATCATGCCGCGCTGAATCACATTCTCCAGTTCACGGACATTACCCGGCCAGTCGTATCTGAGCAGGACGGTACGCGCCTCATCGCTCAGACGCAGATCGCCTTTATGAAAAGCGCGGTATTTAGTGATAAAACGCTGGGCCAATGGCAGGATGTCCTGCCTGCGTTCACGCAGCGGCGTAATATGAATAGGCACGACGGAAATACGGTAGAAAAGATCCTGGCGGAAACGGCCTTCGGCAATTTCCTGCTGCAAATCTTTATTTGTAGAAGCGATCAGGCGAATATCCAACGGAATACGCTTATGGCTTCCCAGACGTTCAACTTCCTGCTCTTGCAATACGCGCAGTAATTTTGCCTGCAACGCCAACGGCATATCGCCAATCTCATCAAGCAGCAGCGTGCCGCCATTAGCTTGCTCAAATTTACCGGCGACGCTCGCAACAGCGCCGGTAAACGCGCCTTTCTCGTAACCAAATAAAATGGCTTCCAGCATACTCTCTGGAATAGCTGCACAGTTAACGCCGACATACGGGGCGTCACTGCCGCAGGCATTCTCGTGAATGTATTTGGCGATACACTCTTTCCCTGTTCCCGTTTCGCCCGTAATCAGTACTGATACATTATACTTAGCAACGCGACGCGCTAACGACATTACGCTAACGCTGGCAGGAGAAACGGCGATAAAGCCATTTCTATTACGATCTTCGCATTCAATGATAATACTCATTTAGGTGTACCAACAGAAAAAACAAAATAAGAAATATGCTGTTCAGCCATTATTCAAAGCATCTTTTAAAAACATCACAAACCCAGTTTGTTAATGGGTTTTTATAAGATGTTAATAAAAATAAACAGTTTTTTTAACTCATGAATCAGGCAACTTTCATAAAGTAAAGGCAGTATACGTAGCGAATAGGAATTGTCTTGTTTTTAATGGGTATTAAAATATTAATCTATAAAAATCAATAAATTAAAAAAGTTATTAATGAGAAAATTCCTAGAGAAATAATGGATTAATAACCCCTTGATGCTTGCAATAGCAGGGTTAAGATTGTCTAATCTACATCCTGACGTAATGTGTGAGAGTTTTCGACAGCGACGTTTCTTCTGTGTTGTTCAAGAGCGACACATAATTTTTAAAACTCAAATACCTCCAGGAAATTTTACGGTTCACGCTACACAACAACCAAAAAGTGGCGTTATTTTTCATCTAAACTTTTGGTAACCCGGAATAATCATGAACCCTGCATCACAGCGAGTCAGAATTCATCAGAGAAAGGATTTACCCTCTCTGGTAAAGCTCGACACCAGTAAACTCGGTCGGCCGTGGCACAAGTTACCCAAGTTGATGAATGACAGTTTTGACATACTTGATGCACGCCTGAGCATTTATTTTCTGAAGAAACTCCGTGTTAATGCCGCGTTGAAGTCGATGACCTTCGCAATCGACCAGCAATATAAGAATGCGCAGGTTTTTTCGACGCCTTACGGAAATGTCGCCTTTGTTATTGATCGCATCTTATTGCTGAACATCCTTCATGATTATTACGGTTTAAGTAAAGACAGCAGCCATGTTGCGCCAGATGAATCGTTGCGCGTGACAAAAACAGAAGAACGCCTGAGAAGTAAACTGGGTCAGGAACTCACGCAACTGGTGATTTGCAAAGAAACCTTTGGCGAAAATCTCGATATTAAGGTCGATTATTCAACGGTCATTAGCCACTGGTCCTGGTGCATTACCTTTACCCTCGAAGGGTACGATCACGGCTCTTTTACCATTCTGCTCGATCACCACCATGTTGATCAGATGCTGGCGATACTCCGTTCGCCAGATGCGACCGATAGCCGCGCCGTGAAAAGCGTGCCGCTGAGCCCTGCGCAGATAGAACGGTTGTTCGACAGTCTGCCGTTAAAACTGAGCGGGCGTCTGGCCAGCCTGAACCTGACCGTCGCCCAGATTTCCGATATTAAACCCGGGGATATCATCCCCATCGCCATTAACGAACCTTTACCGGTATTTATCGGCAAAGAACAGATTTTTGAGGCTGCTATCGTTGAAGATCGTAGCAAGCTGTTTTTGTGCGATATCTATGATAAGACAACCGAGAAGCAATATGAGTGATTTGCAACACGAGCTAAGCCAGTCTCTTGACCTGGATGACCTGAACCTTAGCGATATGACGCAGGAAGACACCGTCGAAGGGAATATCCGCCTGGATTTGCAGCCTGAAACGCGCAACACCGCGATGACGGATATCCGTAAAATGGCGCTGTTTAGCCGCATTCCTGTGACGCTGACGCTGGAAGTCGCTTCCGTAAATATCTCGCTTGCTGAATTAATGTCAGTCAACAGCGATTCGGTGGTCGAACTGGACAAGATGGCGGGCGAGCCGCTGGACATTAAAGTGAACGGCATTCTGTTTGGTAAAGCAGAAGTGGTGGTGCTCAACGATAAATACGGCCTGCGAATCATTGAATTCAACGCCAAAGAACTCGGTGAGCTCACGCGATGAACCGCTTGTTTAACAGAAGCGGCATCGCTCTGCTGCTCCTGGGTTTTCTTGTCGCACAACCGGCACTGGCTGCAAATGGCGACATTACCCTCTTTAGCACCGCCGCCAACGGCGCAGGTCAGGATTACAACGTTAAAATTGAGATCCTGATCCTGATGACCCTGCTCGGCTTATTGCCGATCATGGTGCTGATGATGACCTGTTTCACCCGCTTCATTATCGTTCTGGCGATTCTGCGCCAGGCGCTCGGGCTGCAACAAAGTCCACCCAATAAAATTCTTACCGGGATTGCGCTGGCGCTGACATTGCTGGTGATGCGCCCGGTCTGGACCACGATTTATACTGACGCCATTGACCCTTTTCAAAAAGATGAAATCACGCTGAAACAGGCGCTGGCGAAGGCGGAAGTGCCGCTGAAGAACTACATGCTGGCCCAGACGAACAATAAAGCGATGGCGCAAATGATGAGCATCGCCGGGATCGAGGGCGATGCGCGCGAGCAGGATCTCACGATCGTGACTCCGGCCTATCTGCTGAGCGAACTGAAAACCGCCTTCCAGATCGGCTTTATGATCTATATCCCCTTCCTGGTGATCGACCTGATTGTCGCCAGTATCCTGATGGCGATGGGGATGATGATGCTCTCGCCGCTGATCGTCTCGCTGCCCTTTAAGCTGATGCTGTTCGTCCTGTGCGATGGCTGGACATTGATCGTCGGTACGCTGGCCTCCAGCGTTCAGGGTCTTTAGCGATGATGAACATGGACACGGCAGGCGATATCATGGCGACCGGCATCCATCTGGTGCTGCTGATTTCCGCCGTCGCCATTATTCCCAGCCTGATTGTCGGGCTGTGCGTCAGTATTTTTCAGGCCACCACGCAAATTAACGAACAGACGCTGAGCTTTCTGCCGCGACTGGTCGTCACCCTGGGCGTGCTGATCTTCGCCGGTAAATGGATGCTGACGCAACTGGTGGATTTTACGATCCAGATCTTTCACCAGGCGGCGGCGCTGGTCGGTTAAGCGGCGATGGGAATCGATATACAGGCGCTGTTCACGCCGCTGATGGCTCTGGTGCTGCCCTTTTTCCGCATCCTGGCGTTTTTGCAGTTCGCGCCCGTGCTGGACAACCGGGCTTTTTCCCGTCGCATTAAGATTGCCGCAGCGCTGGCGCTGTCGATCATTATCACCCCTATGCTGCCCAATAATGTTGTGCTCAGCGAACTGCTTTCGATGCGCACCGTCTTGCTGATCGGCGAGCAGCTCCTGTGGGGATTCCTGTTCGGCATGGCGCTCCAGCTCGTCTTTGTCACGCTGCAAACCGCCGGGCATATTCTGTCGATGAACATGGGGCTGGGGATGGCGATGATGAACGACCCGGTCAACGGCAGCTCCACTACGGTGATTTCGCAGATCATTTATGTTTTCTGCGCACTGCTCTTTTTCATCATGGATGGGCACCTGCTGCTGGTCACGATTCTGTTCAAAGGCTTTAGCTACTGGCCTATTGGTCAGGCGATTAACCAGCCAACGCTGACGCTGATTGTTCAGGGACTGGGCTGGATTATGGCATCTGCGACGCTTATCGCGCTGCCGACGACGTTCGTCATGCTGATTGTGCAGGGCGGATTTGGCCTGCTAAACCGCGTTTCACCAACGCTGAACCTTTTCTCGCTGGGTTTTCCGATCAGTATGCTGTTTGGGTTGCTCTGTATCTCGATGATGGTGACCAACATTCCTGATCACTATCTCAATCTCACCAATGAAATACTGGCGAAGCTCGACGCCATAAGGGTGCCGTAATGTCCTCCAGCGGCGACAAAAGCGAAAAACCCACCCCCGGAAAACTGCGCAAAGCGCGTGAAAAAGGCGACCTCCCGCGCTCAAAAGATCTGACGATGGCGGCGGGACTGCTGGCGTCGTTTTTCACCCTTGCCGCATTTCTACCCTATTACCAGCAGTTAATCCGTGAATCGTTTGCCGCTGTCGGTGAAATGGCGGGCAGGCTCGACGATCCCACGGCGCTGAATCAGTTTATGCTGCTGAACGTCTGGGTTGTACTGCGCTTTATCGCAACGCTGATTCCGATTCCGCTGTGCTGCATAGTGGCAAGCCTGGTGCCTGGCGGCTGGATTTTTACCCCCACAAAACTGAAGCCGGATTTTAAAAAGCTCAGCCCCATTAGCGGCATCAAGCGGATGTTTTCCGCCAGCCACTACACGGAAGTCGGCAAGATGCTGCTCAAGTGCGGCATTATTCTTACCGTGTTGTACATGATGGTGCATGACTCCATGCACGCTCTGCTGCACCTGCAACAGCTTTATCTTCGTCAGGCGATCGGACAAGGGTTTGCCATTTTTCGTCACGTCTTCAGCTACTTCATCGCCGTTATCGTCATTTTCGCCCTGCTGGATGTACCGCTCAGTAAGTTCATGTTCACCAAAAAAATGCGCATGACCAAACAGGAAGTGAAAGAAGAGTATAAAAACAATGACGGTAATCCACAGATTAAAGGACGCATCCGCCAGCTTCAGCGTCAGATGGCGATGGGGCAAATCGCGCGAACCGTACCAACGGCAGACGTTATCATCACCAACCCGACGCATTACGCCGTTGCGCTGAAATATGATCCACAGCGTGCCGAAGCCCCTTACATCGTTGCTAAAGGAATCGACGATGTTGCGCTCTGGATCCGTGAAGTGGGCGCTAATCACAATATCGAGGTGGTGGAATTTCCGCCGCTGGCGCGGGCAGTTTATTACACCACCCGCGTTAACCAACAGATTCCCACGCAGCTTTTCCGCGCGATTGCCCACGTACTGACCTACGTCATGCAATTAAAATCCTGGCGCGAAGGCAACGTGGAACAAAAGCCCCGCCTGAACAGGCAAATCAACATTCCTCAAGAGGTACTGAAAGCCAATGGCGAACAGTAAATTGCGCAACGCGCTGAGCGTGCTCCGTCAGGGGCAAGTCGGCGTGCCTATTCTGCTTCTCTGCGTGCTGGCAATGGTTATTCTGCCGTTGTCGCCGCTGATGCTGGATATTCTGTTTACCTTTAATATCGTCCTGGCGGTCATCGTGCTGCTGGTATCGGTGAATATGCAGCGTCCGCTGGACTTTGCGATTTTCCCGACGCTGTTGCTGATCACGACGTTAATGCGTCTGACGCTGAACGTCGCCTCTACCCGCGTGGTGTTGCTGCACGGTCATGAAGGCGAAGGCGCGGCGGGTAAGGTCATTGAAGCCTTTGGTCAGGTGGTCATCGGCGGCGATTTCGTCGTCGGTTTCGTGGTGTTTATCATCCTGATGATCATCAACTTCGTGGTGGTCACCAAAGGGGCGGAACGTATTTCCGAGGTTTCCGCGCGCTTTACCCTGGATGCGCTGCCGGGCAAACAGATGGCTATCGACGCCGATCTGAACGCGGGTCTGATTAACCAGCAGCAGGCCCGAAACCGCCGACAGGAAGTATCGAAAGAAGCAGACTTCTACGGTGCGATGGACGGCGCGTCGAAGTTTGTTCGCGGTGACGCCATCGCCGGGATCATGGTGCTGATCATCAACGTGATCGGCGGTATCTGTATCGGTATTTTTAAATACGATCTCGATGCCAGCCACGCGTTCCGCCAGTACGTACTGCTGACCATTGGTGACGGTCTGGTCGCCCAGATCCCGTCGCTGCTGCTGGCGACTGCCGCAGCGATTATCGTGACCCGCGTCAGCGAAGGCAATGACGTCAGCGATGAGATTAAAATCCAGCTTCTCTCTCGCCCGAAGGTGCTCTATACCGCCGCTTTCGTGATGTTTATTCTCGCGATTGTGCCGGGAATGCCGCACATTGCCTTCCTGAGCTTCACCGCCCTGCTGCTGTTTGCCGCCTGGCGGCAGAGCAAAGCGGTGCAGCCCGCCCAGGAAGAGACGGATATGGAGGCCATCACCGAAGCCATCGCGCCGGATGCGACGCCAGGCGTCTCCTGGGAAAGCATTCCATTGGTGGAGCCCATTGGCCTGAATCTCGGCTATAAACTGGTCACGCTGGTGGATGAGTCGAAGGGCAGTCCGTTGTCACAACGTATACGCGGCGTTCGCCAGGTCATTTCCGAGCACTGCGGCGTACTGCTGCCGGAGATCCGCATCCGGGAAAACTTCCGCCTGAAACCGGCGCAATACGCGATTCATATCAACGGCATTCGTACCGCGCTCGGCGAAGTCCAGGCTGAAAAACTGATGGCGATTCCCGGCACTGAATTGTACGGGGAGATCAACGGCATACTGGATACCGACCCCGCTTACGGCATGGCGATTGTCTGGATCGACCCGGAACAAAAGGCGAAAGCGCTGAATCTTGGTTATCAGGTGGTTGACTGCGCGAGCGTGGTGGCGACGCACGTCAACAAGGTCGCCCGCGAGCATCTGCCAGATCTGTTTAACTATGACGATATTACCCACCTGCATGCGCGCCTGGCGCTCCAGGCGCCAAAGCTGGCGGAGGATTTAAATGCCGCGTTTAACTACAGTCTGCTGCTGCGCATTTATCGCCAGTTATTGCTGGAGCAGATTTCACTGAAGGATATCGTCACCATCGCGTCCACATTGCTGGAAAGCGTCACCGTGACGAAAGATCCCGTGCTGCTGACCTCCGACGTGCGCTATGCTCTGCGCCGCGCCATCGTTCACACCATTAACGGAGATCGTCAACAACTCGCGGCCTACACCATCGACAGCCAACTGGAGAATATGCTGCTGGGCGCGCTCAACCAGGCGCAGCAGGCCGGAAAAGTGGCGCTGGATAGCTTCCCTGTCGATCCGAACATTCTGACCCAGTTGCAGACGACAATGCCGATGATTTACGAGCAGATGAAGGCGAAAGGGCTGCCGCCGCTGCTGCTGGTAACGCCGCAGCTACGTCCGGTGATCTCCCGCTATGGCCGGCTGTTCGCCAGCGGGCTGCATATTCTTTCTTATAATGAAGTGCCGGATGACGCGGATCTGAACGTCGTAGGGACGCTGGCATAACCAGCAGAAGATCGACAAAGGAGATCGCGATGACGATCTCCTTTCCCATAACGACAGGTTTTATTGATCCAGGTAACGCAGTTTCCAGCCAGCGAGCGTACGCGGCATTTTCTTGATATCGTTACCTCTGGTGCTGAAGTAGTACAACTGCATTTTTCCGGCGCTGTCGCGTTCTACCCTCGCCGCCCAGATATTGCTTTGCGTGTACATAATAATGGCCGTATGGTTGTTCGCCGCGCCACGCACCCACATAGAGACGACCGTTGCGCCGATGTTATCTATATCATCCTGATAAATGTAAACGTTGGCGGTATCCACAAACTTCTGGTAATCATCCCCCACCAGCGCGCGGAAGCGCTCATCCATTTTGGGGTCGGAGAAAATTCCCAGCGAGTACAGCGTCGCCTTCGGGCGGGGATCGTGATCCGAGCGCAGATAACGCCCATCAATAAATGCCCCCGTCGGCATCGAAATCCGGCATCCCCAGTCCGCGTTGCTGTAGACCTGAAGCGCGCCGCTTTTACGGGGGATAAACAGCAGTTTGCAATTACTGGTATCGGCAATACGTTCGACCAGCGCCATGCCGTACAGTTTTCGGGCTTCGGCCGTAAACTCATCTTTATTTAATCCCGACCAGACGCGAATATCCGTCGTGACTGACCATTCCGCGCTCCGGCTGAACTGGATCATTCCGCCACTTAAATTGGACACACTGGTGTTCCACCACAGCCCTTCCCAGTCAAAATCCGGGGCAACGTCTGAAATAGAACTGATGCCCTGATAGTAGGCACGCTCAATGCAGCTGTCGGAGGTACACGCCTGTAGCGACTTTTCCCATTCCTGGTACTTCTTGTGAACCTGTTGAGAAGGGTTTCTGACCAACATCGTGTGATAGATAACCGTCATTGTGCTGTCCAGCCAATGAAGATTGTCGTTGTTACAAATGGTGTTTTCTAAAGGCATAGAAGCACGCTGACAGTTAACCGCATAAGCGCTGGCAGCGGAGAATGACACAAGGAGTATCAGACAGTTAATCAGGCGACCAATCATTATGAATAATCTTTAACCAATACAGGGGCTTATTTTGGCTAAATTATGTTTTATTTGCAATAAGTCACAAGATTTTATTCACATTATGAATAATCACCTCCCTGATTTAAGTTGTTGCCGGTAAATGTCGCTTGATAACAATATGTGTTCCTCATGGATTGTTAGGTTATGAAGATAGACAGTAGTAATTACATGCTTTCGACACTCTCCTCAGGTTCGTCACAAAACGATGCCAGTCGCAAACCTCTCGGCATCACGCGTAACAGCGGGCAGGCCAGTCCACAAAGCGGTTACTGGCAATTGTCCAGCACCGCGGTATCGGCTGTAGTGAACCTAAAAAAAGGGGAAATGATGCCTTATTATCAGGGCTCGCCCGTGCAATGGCAGTTAATTCAGTATGATTTAGGTAAAGAGACGCCAGTCTGAATCATCGCTATACAGCATAATTATTATGAGCGGTAATCTGTCACGCACTTGAGATAGCTTATCGTTCATATCACGCCCCCTCCCCCGCGCAGAGTCCTTCAGGATATAATTCCTATAATCAGTATGTTACGTGACAACCTGATAACCTCTGATAAAGCGGATAAAATTCGCGAATGAAAGTGGCCGGGAGAAGAAATAGCCCTGGAAGAAATCAACATTTTTAGATCGAAGATAATCAACCTGGTACTTATGCTCCACCCCTTCCGCAGTCGTTTGAATACGCATTCTTTGTGCCATCTCGACCACACAATCAACAAGCGGCGTATTTTTCCCTTCCGAAATCAGATTAATAAACATACGGCCTATTTTAATATTCTCTGGCCGCAGGCCAGTGATATAAGACAGGTTAGAAAATCCCGTGCCAAAGTCATCCAGCGACAGCCCGACATTATGAATCTTCATATAATCAATTTTATTGGAGATATCATCATTCACTTCGATCTCTCCACGCTCGGTGATTTCAAAAACAAGTTGCAGGTTCTGTTCGCGAAACACGCCTGAATACGTCCCGATGAACGAATAAAAAGAGTCCTTCACCAGATGAGCATGGCTGATGTTCAGGTTAAATTTAAAACCCGGTTTAAATACCGTGACCGAGCGTTGAATATCGATAACCACCAGATCCAGTAATCCTTTCGTCAGGTCGGCAATCAACCCGGCACGTTCTGCCACCGGGATAAAGATATCGGGAGAAACAGAACCCGCTTCACAATGTTGCCAGCGGGCCAGAACTTCCGCGCCAATCACGCGGTTTGTTTTGGCGCATACAATCGGCTGGTAGTAAGGCTGGATTTCATTTCTTCTGATGGCCACCGCAAGGTGATGAGGTAATGATGCCCGATGCGATAACAGTAACCAGAGCAATATGGATGATACGAGCGCGCTGGCGATAATCATCGCAATATAGCGCCATGAGTGGGCGATCACGACCAGCGCATCCCCCAGTTCGGTTTTTCGCCAGGCAATCGTATAAAGTTTGTTATTACTTTCCGCTTTTATATAGTGTGAAAAATGCGACTCCTGCAAACTCCCCGGTTTAACGCCAGAGGCGGTTAAAATTTTATCGTTCATGCGTAAAACAATACGATCGCTGAACGCCATATTTTTGATGCGCTCAACAATAATGCGCACATCAGAAGCCGCAAATATTCTTCCCGCCGGATAAGAAACATAAAGCATCATGATGAAATCATGCGGAGAGGTGATCACCCGATCAACCCTTATGCCCTGCTGTAAAGAGAGAGCAGGACTCAGGGTGTACCCTTTGTTGTAGAGTAGCGAGGAACAATAAATCGTATTGCCCTGCGTAAAGTTAAGCGACTGAAGATGCGGGTAGCGTGTGGGGATAATATTGAGCTTTTTTTCCAGTGTCGTATTACAGGGCTGACCCAGTAACGGTTGCGCCTGCGCAATCGCCAGTCGGGCATCGCCTAATACTTTATCGACGACAAAAGCCAGACTTTTGACCTCAGATTGCAGCAGCGCCTGCTTACTTTGCTGTACGCTCGTTAACTCCAGCCACAGCACGCTGGCAAATACCAGAAAAAACAGAAAGACAGAAGCTGTAAGGATTCTTTTATCTGATTTTGTTATAAACCTTAAAGACATATCAGGTCGCTTCTTTTCTACTCAGGGCACTCTGTGTTCAGGCGACACAAAACCGGCCCGTCTTAAATGACAGCAATAAAAAGGATGGATACCCAATCTGCATGTAACGACGACGTTCTGCGATGCCAGAATAGTCACGCCATAAATTATTTTATCCGGTGACAGTCCTCGCGCCATACGGACAAAGCGTGAATACGCACCGCTGCTGTCGCGCACAGTGATTGATGGTAACAACGCCATTTCCCGGGCAATCAATTCGGTTATGAAAAGAGGCCCATAACGCATTGCTGTAGGGGAAAACGTGCAGGATTTTGATGTTCCTTTTTTTCCCGTTCGCCAGGACGCCTGAATCCTCCGGGGAGATAACGGAACCTGTGCGTAAAAAATAATCGCCCTTATACCACAGAATGAACTTAAGATTTTCCGCTCCGCTGGTCAGCGCAAAGGCGGTTCCCGTTGTCGGGCACACCAGGTTATTTTCGACGCTCCACTCCATAACAAACTCCTTTTGTTGTATGTTCGTCCATTAACGCCCTAAGAGAATTACTAATACTCTGCCTCATGTCTAACAGAAATAAGAAAAATCAAAAACCTTACGCTTGAACAGAAAACAAATACTTTATTTACACATTGACAAGGCGATCTGATTTGACTTAATGAAACATATCAGCTAACTCTGCATCTATTTTTTAAAATATCAACAGAATTTATAGCAATCACACAACATAAGATTTAAGTACAGGCCGGATTGTGTCGCAATGGTACTCAGGCAATTTGAGCAAAATAACAAATGAAGGAGTCTGATGTATGGATATAATATTTATTATCTCCTTAATCATAATTGGCTGCATCCTGGCACTGTCTGGAGGATGGATACTCATTCTGAAAGCCGAAGCTAAAATAGAACAAAAAATAATGGATGGGCTGGAACTCAAAAGGAAAGAGGATCAGAATAATAAAATTCTGCAAAAATATGAGGAGCTGTTAGCAATGGAAATCGAATGGCATACGTATCGAATATCCACCATTGAGTTTTTCATTACAAAAGTGAAGAGTAAAAGCGCCACAGAAACGCCGATAACACAACCGACAATAAGCGGCGACAGCAAACTTTACTCCAAAATAAAAGCATTAATATCTATTTACTTTCCGCATCTACAGGATGATTATAATACGCTGTGTAAAGTTTCAAACTGCTCTATCTATTTTGACTTTATCTACGGCAGATGTACCAGCAGCAATAAAGTCATTACCACACTGACAGAAAAGCGAGCGCAATTTAAATCGCTGTCTACGGAATTTCAAAACAAAATCCGAAAAGAAGTCACCATTACATGATACGTGATTCGCACCCGATGCGGGGCTGAGTCACCGGCAAGGGAATCGCCCTGAAGATAGAGACTGGCGAAGAATGCAGCACATCGTCAGTCATCTCTTCAGGCTGTTTATCTCTTTACGAGGCAGCGCGTAATTGCAGGTCGGTCAGGCAAGTCTGACTGTCATTCGCGGTTTTAAACGAATAAGCCGCTTTTTTCCCCTCATGACTGATTTCAATCATCCCCTCAGTGTTACGCGGCAGCCATAACCCGATAAAGCCATTCTGATAACTTTTCATTTTCTTATGTATCAACACCGTACCGTTCCGATCTGTCACGTTCACATCAAACCAGGTGTCCGGCATTTCTCCCTGGCAACCTGAAAGACTGTGGTTAAAACAGGGATGGGTTTGATATTCATAAGGCGCCAGCGAGAGATAAAATTTCTCACCCAGCGGAAAGGTGTACGTTTCGCCATTCGCCGACAGTTTCAGATCCGTGCTGGTCACAGAAGCGGTATACGGTAAAGGACGCGACTGAGGGTTTTGATCGATAGCATCCACCATTTGCTCAACCGATTTTCCCGCCAGCCCGCGTTCAGCCAAAAACGCCGTTTCCTGCGTCGATGCCATTGAGATATTACTTAGTGCAATAAATAATAATAAAGACTGAATGATTTTCGGCATAATTATTATCCTTGTACGAATTGTGTTTCACAATTATACGTCTTTTCAGGAAGAAGAAGACAGGCGCACATCAGGTAAAGTTTAGAAAAGATCTGTATGAGCGTGCTAAATAAGCAAAAAAATGAAAGACATGCAGTCCAATAAAAAAGAGTTCAAGTGACCATATCACAATTATGAACTTTTCCCTGTAAAATATATGTTATATAAACAACTAACTGATAACATGTCAACACTGATAAAAGCGTAATACATCAATGTAAACAGAACACGCCTGAGTCCAGAGTCTCATTTATTCTCTCCGGTACATTGTCCTTGCATCTTAAATCCAATGAGAAAAAATAATAATCTTGACAAGATAATTACACAGCATAAATATGGGCAACAAGAAATAAAGGCATAACCTTATAAGCATAAGGAATATTTATGGAAAGGGAACTGTTAAACATAAAAAAAACAGGAAGAAATAAAATAGACCACGACCTTAACTTAAAAATTAATGTCTTTAAAACGTTGCGACAAGAAAATGTCCTGATGAAGGATTATATTAATCTGCTGGAAAACAGAATTATTTTTCTGGAAGGCGTCATTCTGGAGAAAACGAAGAACAAATCATAAGATTCTATTATACAGGCAGGGATGTCTGACTCCGTGTGCCTTGTCGCATAAGTGACTCTATTTATGCGACCTTTTTTTAAACCACATTCGTACCATGACCGAAACGCAGATAGAACTGCCCTGGCGTCATTCCCATAAAACGCCTGAACACGGCAATAAATGCACTCACATTCTCATAACCCGCTAATTGCGCGACAAGGCTGACAGGCTCTCCGCGCAGTAAATATTCCAGAGACAAAATGACTTTCGCTTTTTGCTTCCACTGACCGAATGTTAATCCCGTCTGCTGTATAAAAAGGCGGCTCAACGTCCTGACGCTCAGCCCGGCCTGTTTCGCCAGCTCTGCCTGACTCCGCGTACAGGCCCTGTCGGCCAGTATTTTTTGCGCAATCTGTCTGACCCTTCTGTCGTCGGGAAGGATCAATTGTGAAGAGAGCGCATCAGCATAGCGAATCTCATCGACCATAACCTGCAACAGGTGGGCCAGCCGCTCTGAAGGCTCTCCGATGGTTCCCTCCCCACAAATTTTCTCAAGCAACAGCAGTAAAAAAGGCGACGCTGCCCGAATGCACGGCGAGGAGGGAAAGGCCCCGCAATATTCCGCGCTGAAGTGCAGACTGGCGCCATATGCACTCACCGGCATCCACGCGCAATGGGGTAACGACGGCGGAATCCACCCTACCGAACCGGGCGTCAACGCCCACTGCCCTTGTTCCGTTTCGACCATCACCATGCCACGCGTGACCCAGTACAATTGCCCGCCAGGGTGATGGTGCCACTGAGTCGTATGCTTAGAGGAGTGATGTAAAGGTTGAATGCTTTCTATCATCATGGCCGATTTAACGTATTTATTGTCTTACTACGGTTACTTTGCCGCTTCAGTCTGAGGGTAATCTTCCCTGTACGCAATCACGATGAGGAAGAGAACATTGGAAAATATGATGCAACGCATTGCTCAGGCGCTTGATGCCGTTATTTCCCGACCTGGGCACGATGAACACACTATCGAATCATTTTTCACGCCCGATTATCGCCAGACGGTAAATGGCATCGACCTTGATTACGAGAACTTCGTCGCACACATGGCAAAACTAAAACAGGTTACTCGTACCATGAAGGTGAACATTCTGGCCATCGCTCAGCAGGGCAATCACGTTCTGACCCATCACCTGGTGACCGTCATCAAAACGAACGGCGAACAGGCACAAACCGAAGTCTTTGCCTGTTTCACATTAGAAAATGGCCGTATTGCTGCCTGTCAGGAATTAACCCGGTTAATCAGCGGCGCCGAAGAAGATAAAATGCTGGGAAGTCTGCGGTGATCGGGAGCGAATTAAGGGACAGATAAAGACCGGAATGCAACGACAGAACGCAGCCCCGCCTATAAAAATACGGAGTTTGCGGTATATAACAGTCCCCATATGGCAAAGCCGTACACTCTGCTCCCCTGCCATTGCACTATTTAGTTAGCGTCAGTGCGTACCTGTAAGAATAAGCAGCAATCCCCCTCCGCTCTCCTTTTTATTAAAACGCCATTTTATATTGCATGCCTGGGCGTTTTTATCCCTTTTGCTCATCCTCTTCACCCACTTTCATTTTAATAAATCTTATTAATTAAAATAATCCACCCTGAATAATGAAACAAAAATAAAACAAACAAAGAACATTTAACTACTTTTCTTTATAAATATAACATTAGCGCGCAAAATATTCTCTTTTTTTGTCGTTACCTGATTGTGTAAATCAATATTACTGAATGTAAGCATCAGATTTTTTCCATTTTGCCTTTCGTTTTATAAGAATTTTAAAATTTAAAGTTACATCTCAGTTACACGATCAGTGCCATATGCTGATAAACAAGAAAAAAAACCAAAACAGCAGACTTATACACTTAATTTAAGTAAATTCTTAAACTGATATTTTAAGATTGTGTTACATCAATTAGGATCATCACCTAACCTGATGGAAATAATGATGCAGGCTCCATTTTTCCGTTTTCAGGGATTTTACGGATGTAGACAGCAAGACCAGGACGGTTTTGTGACATGAAATGTTCGTCCCCAGGACGGGAGCAAACATACTGGAGTTAATATCAATGAAAAAGCTCGCTATCTCTTCTTTCGTTATCGCGTCATCCTTCGCAGCCTTTAATGTCAGCGCTGCAACCGAGGCTTCTGGCGGTACTATCACCTTTACCGGCCAGGTTACTGATACAACCTGTACAATTAACGGCGGAAACTCTGCTGACCTGACGATTCCATTAGATCCCATCGCCGTTAGCGATGCATCTACCGCAGGTCTGATCCAGAAAAACCGTAAACAATTTACTCTGGAATTTACCGGCTGTACTTCTGCTTCCCTGGGGCAGGACGATGGCGCGGGAAATAAAAATACCCTGAATCTGATCCTGAGTTCAGACAGTATTTCTAACGATGGTCTGTATCTGAACAACACACAGTTGAGAACCGACGGCACGAAGAAAAACGTGGGTATCGCACTCAGCACGCTGGCCAATAGCCAGACGCCGCTGAACCTGCATACTAACCTTGATACGAATGTTGAAGGTGATAGCGCCACTGTCGATCTGTATGCGAACTACTATAAAGTCGGTTCAGACGCTGCCGATACCGGTGCCGTTAACACCATGCTGACTTATACCGTCGCGTATTTATAAGCAACGGGTTAATTTACTCATATAAATAAAGAGCCTGATCCGTCATTATTGACTTATTGTATTCGCGAATTATTTTCACCTTCTGGTGAGGTATTCTTATACCTGCAATTCAGAAGGGAAGAGAGAAAATAAACGCGACCAGGTATATTGATTAGATTAGGCTCTCTTTTTTCAGGTTAATATGAAACGTTCTCTCATTTTTCTAACGCTTATTGCCTTCAGCTTTAGCAGTCTGGCGAATGTTATTATTAGCAATACCAGGGTTATCTATCCTGAAGAACAAAAAGAAACAACGGTTCAGCTGATTAACCGTGGCAACAGTCCGGCGTTAATTCAGGCCTGGATAGACGAAGGTAATCCAGACTCTACGCCAGAAACCGCTCAGGTTCCCTTTTTGCTGACGCCGCCAGTGGTGAAAGTTGAAGGCGGTAGCGGCCAGCAGCTGCGCATTCGCTATACCGGTTCAGCCAACGCGCTGCCTCAGGACAGGGAATCCGTTTATTACCTGAATGTGCTGGATATTCCGCCAAAACAGGAAAATCTTGATGGCAAAAACACGATGCAAATCGCCATTAAGTCGCGCATCAAATTATTTTATCGCCCGACCGAACTTACGATTCCAGTCAGCGATTTACATAAGTATTTATCGTTTAGCGCGCAGGGTAATCAACTTGTCGCCACAAACCGGGCTCCTTATTTCGCATCGATTGCCACAATGAGTTCACGAGGTAAATCTCTTACTGGCGAACCGAAAATGATTGCGCCATTGTCAACACTGACAATACCCACGACAGGGGCGGCTTTATCGGGGCAGGCTTTGGATATTCTGTTAGTTGATGATTACGGTTCATATCAAAAATATTCATTCACCACAAAATAATATAATAATGTCCAAATGAATGGGGATGGCAATGGCTGGTAAAAAGAGTCAATACGCATGTTTATTGCCAATACTGGCGATGATGTCTATTTATAGTCGGGCGTATGCCGTGGCTTTCAATACTGACTTTTTAGCCGGTGACTCTAAAAATGCCGATATGTCGCGTTTTTATCGTGCCTCTGCGCTTCCTCCTGGTGAATACCCGTTTGATGTTTTTATTAACGAGGAGTGGAAAGGCCGCCTTCCCGTTTATATCACGGATGAAGGAACGTTTTTCCAGCATGAGAATATTGCCCAGCTTGGGCTTCTTCCCTCAATAGTCCCTGCCGCAAACAGCGCCAGCGAGCGAGTGGATGTGAATACGTTACTGCACGGAGGCAGTATGAAAGTCAATGCGGCCGATATGTCGCTACGTCTGACCATTCCCCAGGCGTATATTCGCCAGACGCTGCGCGGTTATGTCGATCCCGTCTTTTGGGATGAAGGCATTCCGGCGCTGATGCTGGGATACAATGCCAACTATAACTACAACGAAGCCAAAGGCGGAGGACGCAATCAGGAAAACGCCTATTTCCAGTTAAACAGCGGGCTGAATGCGTTTGGCTGGCAATTTCGCGATAGCTCCAGCTATAACAAAAGCAAGGGCGTGGAAGGATCATGGACAAACAATACACGCTACGTTGAGCGCGGGATCGCTGCGCTTAAATCGATCATCCGCATGGGTGACAGCTATTCCAGCAACGATCTTTTTGACTCTTTGCGTTTTCGCGGCGTCAGCATGGGCACGGATATGCGCATGTTACCCGATTCTCAGCAGGGCTTTTCCCCGATTGTACGCGGCGTCGCACAGTCTAACGCGCTGGTTAAAATTAGTCAGAACGGGCAGGTTATTTATCAGAAAAACGTGTCGCCTGGCCCATTTGAAATTGCGGATATCCTTCCTACCGGCTCAGGCGGCGATCTGAATGTCGAAGTCATTGAAGCAGACGGGCGCACCAGCAGTTTCATCGTCCCCTTTTCTTCGGTGCCAAACATGCTGCAAGAAGGGATTGGGAAATATGGTCTGTTGCTGGGGGAAGCGCGCACGGAAGAAAGCCGCTATCGCCCCCAGTTTGCCCAGGGCAGCTATCAATACGGGATCAATAACCTGATCACCGGTTATACCGGGGTAATTTACAGCGAAGACTATAACGCGTTTCTTCTCGGGAGCGGCCTTAATCTCCCGTTTGGCGCGCTGTCTTTTGACGTCACACAGTCACAAACGCAAATTCCGGCAGATAAAAAAGTCCGCGGGCAAAGTTACAAAGTCGCCTTTAGCCGCTTCTTCAATGTCACCGGGACGAACTTTGCGCTGGCGGCGTATCGCTATTCCACGAAAAACTATTACAGCTTCAATGATGCAATCGCTTTGCACAACTGGCAAAAAGAGAACGCTGACAGCCCTAATGCCAGATATATGCGCCAGAAAAACACCTTTAATATCAACCTGAGCCAGTCTCTGGGTGAGGAACTGGGTTCCCTTTACTTATCAGGAGCCTGGCGGGACTACTGGAATGGTCATGGCACAACAAAAGAGTATCAACTGGGGTATTCCAACCACGTTGGCGCCGTAAGTTATACCCTCTCAGCCAGCAGCATGCGTAACGATAATCAGCGCGAAGAGCGACGTTATTACCTCACGTTCTCGGTGCCCCTGAGTCTCTTTGAACGGCCCGTCTTCCTCAACAGCAGCGTTACATTTAATCGTGACGGCTATTCCGACACGAACATGGGGATCAGCGGAACCGCAGGCGAATTTAATCAGGCGACCTATAGCGTCAGCGGCAGCAACCGTCGCGGTGGAAATAACTCGGCCAGCAGCAGCCTGAGCTATCGCACTGCGTTTACCACCTTAAACGGCAGCTATAGCGAGTCAGGAGACTATCGTCAGATCGGCGCGGGGGCCAGCGGTAGCCTGGTGGCTTATCGGGGCGGCCTGCTGACGTCCAGCCAGTTGGGCGATACCTTCGCAATTATCGACGCGCCAGGCGCTCAAGGAGCCACGCTGGGCGGCGACGGCACACGCACCACGAATACCGCCGGGAAAGCGTTGGTTCCTTACCTGTCCCCGTACCGTAAAAACCGAATCCAGTTAGATACCACCCATATGAAGGAAGGCGTTGAGCTGAAAGGCAATATCCAGGAAGTGGTGCCTTATGCGGGTTCCGTCACCTATGTGCGCTTCGATACCGACCAACGGCGGCAGTTCATGTTGCCAGCACGGGCCGTTAACGGGCGCCCTCTCCCCTTCGGCACCGAAATTTTTGACGATGCTGGCGCCAGCGTCGGATATGTCGCCCAGGGAGGAATGTTGTATCTGAAAACGGAACAGCTCCCGTCACGTTTACATATCAAAACCAGCAGTGACGGCCGCCAAAGCTGTGTTATTAGCCAGCCGACCCACGATGGTCAGATAAATATTTGCCGCTAATGGCAGGAGCAGAGGATGAAAATCACTATCCGTACAATAACGTTAATTCTTGCCTGGCTACTGGGATCGATAAGCTATGGCGTACAGGCCTCCTGTAAAAGCGATTCCGGCGCACAAAAAGAGAGCAATCTGGTGCTCAACCTGGATTCACTTTCCCTCAGCAGCGAAACCACAGGTTCGCAGAACCTGTCGCTGTCATCCGGTACGTTTAGCTGTACCGGCGAATGGATTGGTTATGCTAACCGTGTTGCCATTATCTCTGAAATGGCCAACAGCACGGCCTATATCAATTATGGTAACTATGTATTGCAATTCACCATCGGCAATATTGTACCCACGAAAAAAGACTATAGTCGCTCTGGAGAAAGTCATATTCCCGGTACTTCGCTGAATAACGTGGTCTATACCTATAAGGCTAAGTTACTCAAAAGCGTACCGAGCGGCGCCAACCCGGCCTATGTCTATAACGTTGGCCCGGACGCAACCAGTATTACTCTTGCTCACGCTATATCCGTTGTTGATGCTTCAGGTATCGATTTCTGGTTTCCCGGCGTTAATTTAGCCGAATTCATTAAATGGATATTAGGCCTTATCGGTTCTGACGAAGAGAAACGCCTGTTCTACCAGAATATCACGATCAATTATCGTCCTCATGTCAGCACCTGTAGCATCCCGGATACGACGGTCACGCTACCGGAAACCGATCTTACCAGCCTGATATCCGCAGGAAAGGAAGCGCAGTTTTATGAAAACTTCACTCTGCATGCCGAATGCAGCGACCTGTTAGAAGGCATGAGCACACGCACCATTCAGTTTTATCTCAGTAGCGCCAGCGTCGATACGGATAAATACACCCTGAAAAACACCCAGGGAACGGCAAGGAATATTGGGGTGCGAATTATGCGTGCCGATACCAGTAAAAAAATTGCCATCAGCCAGACAGAGCTTACCGCAGGTAATATTACCAGCGAGTATGAACTCTATAAGATTGCACAGTGGGGAAGCAATTTTGATATTCCACTGAGAGCATATTATTACATCTATGGTGCAAAACCGACGGAAGGCAGAATACAAACCACGGCGAAAGTAAACATCATTTACCCATGATAAAAGGCGAGAAACAGAATAGTCATCTACTGAAATAATCAGAAGCCTCAACAAAAAAAGAAAGACATTTATACACAAAATCATTTGAGAAGCATCGAGACGGCAAGTGAATGAGCCCCCAGGAGCGTACACGTAGTACGTGACCGGGGTGAATGAGCGCAGCCAACAAAGAGGCAGCCTGAAGGATGAAGTGTATATCAACGCCTTATCATGGTGTGTTTTAATAGCATCACTATTATTTTCTTATTTTATAAATAGTTACAGTTAAATTTTACATCTTGTCATTATTGTAAACGATATGCGGATCGAAAAATATAATGCGTACACTACAGAACGATCAATTTCTTTATCTCAGCAGTGAGGACTCATCCTGTAATCCTTCCACTGCAAGATTTGATTTAGTCATGATAGAAAACTCTGTCAAGTCATTAAATAGCGTTACGCAGCCGCTCCATTCAACGTTAATTATTGATACCGATAACTATATGATTAATTTTCTTTGCAAACACCTGATCAACCCTTTGGTACTACACACCAGCCCGACATTCAGAGAAGCAAAATACAAAATAGAAAACCATATTATTGATAATGTCGTCATGGAAGTTTTTACGCTGGAGGAGAGTGCGCTGGAGGCGCTTAATTTCATTTATGATATGCAGATAAACTATCCTGGCATTCGCTTAACGGTGTTTACTTTTACGCGTAACAGTTACCTGCTTCAGGTTTTGCGAAGTTTTCATTATATCAATATCGTTTCTAAGTATGAACCCATGTCCGAGCTTAATCATGCCGTTCATGCCTGCTGGCTGGATGAGGCTTTTTACAGCCAGTACATTAACGATCTCATGGCTGAAATAGAACAGCCGGATTCTTTTGACGACATTGAATGGACCGTTCTGACCGAACTGGCCCACAGCACGCCTACCCATGACATCGCAAAAATAATAAATAAACGCTATCACACGCTTTTTTACTACATCAAAAAGATCAATAAAAAGCTGCATCTAAGCACTAAAAATGAACACATAAAAATGCTGAAAGCGATAAACAGTAATCCACTAAAAAGTGCAAGCATATCTTATCGCGACCGATTTAATTAATCCCAGAAAAGCCCGATGCACCGTTTATAATTAAAAAGGATATGCCATTATTATGAAACTCATGTGCCGTATCGAACCTATCATTCATGTCCAGACCGGTAGACGGATTGGCGGTGAGGTGCTCTGCCAGCCGGAAGGGGCAGATCCAGAGCTATTTTTCCGCTCTGTTTCGCCAGAACTCCTGTCACATATTGTTCAGGAACAGATATGCACGGGAGTAGCAAATCAGCACGATCGCAATGGCATTTTATTTTTTAATATTACGATTCCATTGCTTATGAATCTGGTGTGGCTCAGATCGATTCTTGCCATGTTACCCGGCCCAAAGGTCATTGAAATTGATTGCCAGCAAAGCGAGTCTTATTTTCCGCGACTTGTGCCGCATATTGATGCAATTCTGACCCTAATGCGCGCTTTTAATACTCAACTTTGGCTGGACGATCTCTATGTCAGGCATATTCCGTTAATTGCGCAACTCCCCTTTCGCTTTGATGGGATTAAGATTGATAAACATGAACTCTGGAGAATATCCGCTGAACAGGATACCCCAGCAATGACAACGCTGGTAAAGCAGGTGGAATATCTGACGGATCATGTTCTGGTGGAAGGCGTTGAAAATGAATACCAGCACCGCTTTATTTCGGAGAGCGACGTACATTATGCCCAGGGATTTCTCTGGCCCGTTGATGAGCGAGAATCATTCGTAATAACGATTTAAATATTAAGGAAACCAGCATATTTCAAATATAAAAAAGGGATTCAAATGAAGTCGAAAATAGTGATAGTGTCTGATGACGTCTATTATCTGACGGGTATATCGAAAGGGATGAAAGAGTCAGGTACGCGTGTTGAGAGCATTTTTTTAAGCGATGCTGCCGAGTTTGAACGTTTCACGCTAACCACCTCTTTTTCGCTATCAAAAGATACCGTTGTGTTGCTCTCCGTCAGAGAGCCGGGTTTACTCGACAGGTTAATAACCTTTTTCTTTAGTAAGGTTACGCTGTGCATATCACCGTCAGGCCTGCATTCCCGTCGCCATTTCTTTTGCCAGTATGGTGTATATTACTTCAATAAAAACAAAACATTATCAGAATTAAACGATATTCTGATAGCTATTTCAAATAGAAAAAATACGGAAAATAACACCATCACTGACAAAGAGTTTTTTATTCTCAGCGAGTTAGTCCGCGCCGGGAATGTGAAACGAATGTACAGCGCAATAAACATCTCTGAAAAAACGGTCTCTTACTACAAGAGGTCGGCATTAAAAAAGATGGGATTACTGAGCAGCCAAAATTACTTATGTATCCACCCGGCGCTCTCCGCTGTTAAGACCATTCAACGGCACTGAGCCCCGCCTGAAACTTGTCTGACGATGCTGGTACGAGGAGAAGTCAGCCAAATAGTAAACATTTAAAGTTTCGTTATAAGAAAGAACGAATCCCTATTTCATGCGCCGTCAATATGCTGCTAGCTTCGCTGGTTTGTATATACAAGTAAATTCATGCATTTCTTTGCGGGGAAACGGGGATGAGCATAAAAAACAAACTGGCAGCCTCCTGGCTGACGCTGGGGTTGTTCGCAGCGCAGGCGCAGGCAGCGGATTTCGTTGTGGGCAGCAAAAACTTTACCGAACAATATATTCTGGCGGAAATCTATGCCCAGGCACTGGAGCAATCCGGTCTTTCCGTTGAACGCAAAACAAACCTGGGCGGGACGTTAATCGCCCACGCCGCGCTGCTGAAAGGCGAAATTGATATGTACCCGGAATATACCGGTACGGCGCTCAGCGCAGTGGTCAAAGGAAAGCCTTCCTCCGATGCCGCACAGGTGTTTAAGCAGGTCAGCGACGCCTACCAGCAGCAATATCATCTCACCTGGCTGCAACCAGCCCGCGTGAACAACGGCTACGCACTGCTGGTGAGCAAACAAACCGCCGAGAAATACCACCTGAAAACGCTCTCCGACCTCGCCAAAGCCGCGCCGGAACTGACCATCGGCGCAGGTGCGGAGTTTGGCGACCGTCAGGACGGCCTGAAAGGGCTGGAGCAAACCTACGGCATTAAATTTAAAGCTTTCCGCCAGTTTGCCAAAGTCGGCCTGCGCTACGACGCCCTTGCTGCCGGGCAAATAGACGTCGCAAACGGCTTCGCAACCGACTGGCAAATCGCGGAAAACCAGTATGTCGCACTGGAAGACGACAAACACTTCTTCCCTCCCTACGAAGTTGCGCCGGTCGTGCGCGATGCCGCGCTACAGGCACATCCTCAGGTTCGCGACATTTTAAATAACATCAGCCAGTTGCTTGATAACGCCACGATGCAAAAACTGAATGCGGAAGTGGAAAAGAATAAAGAAGAACCGCGCGATGTGGCGGAAGACTTTTTGCGCGCAAAAGGCGTAATTAAATAGGGTACGACCGTGACAACGACACTTTTTCTGGGCGACGCGCCGCTCACGCTTGATGACGTGCGAGCTGTTGCTGACTGCGGCCAGACTGTCGCGCTGGGGGCGCAGGCGCAGCAGGCCATCAGCGCGTCCTTTGATTTTCTGCTGCACAGCATCAGCGCCGGAAAGCATATCTATGGCGTCACCACCGGGCTTGGCGCTAATGTCGATACGACGCTGCTGCACACGCAAAATGACCGTCACGATGAGGATCTGCTACAGGCGATTCAGCGACGAATCCCGCTGGCGCGGGCGGTCGGTGTCGGCCAGCAGGCAACGCCCGCACAGGTTCGCGCGATCATGCTGGCGCGTCTTGCGGGTTTCGTGCAGGGCGCATCGGGTATTTCTCTGCCCGTGGCGCAGGCGCTGCTGGCCTTTATCAACGAAGGCATCCATCCGCGCGTTCCGCTTATCGGATCTATCGGCGAAGCGGATCTCGCGCCGCTGGCGCATATCGGATGCGCGCTCATCGGCGATGGCGAAGCGGAATATCAGGGTACGGTGGCGCCGGTCTCCGCACTGCTGAACCAGACGGGTCTGACGCCTGCGCCGCTGCGTGGAAAAGACGGGCTGGCGCTGGTGTCGTCTAACGCCGCCAGCGTCGGCCTCGCCGCGCTGCTGCTGCACGACGCCGCCCGGCTTATGAACGCCCACGCGGGCGCTATCGTGCTCTCGTTTGAAGCGTTTCGCGCTAATATCTCGCCGCTGACGCCCTGGGCGGCGCGGATGCGCCCCGCACCGCAACAGGCTAAAACCGCCGCGTATCTGCTGGCGCTGCTGGAAGGCAGCCCGCTACTCCAGCCCGGCAGCGCGCGTTCGTTGCAGGACCCGCTCAGCTTCCGCTGCGTCGCGCCGGTGCTGGCCTGCGTTTGCCATGCCTGGTTGAATGCCCGCGCGGCGGTGGAACTGGAACTCAACAGCGCCGACGACAATCCCGGCCTGCTGGCTGAGTCTGAACAGGTTCTGGCAAATGCCAATTTTGATGCCACGCATCTGGCGCTGGCGCTGGAAAGCCTCGGGCTGGCTCTCGCCCGCCATGCCGCATGCAGCGGCGAACGCATCATGAAACTGATGTCACCCGCCGCCAGCGGCCTGCCGCGTTTTCTCACCCGCCACGCCGGGCAGACAGGCTTCGCCACGCTGCAAAAGACGGTTTCCGCGCTGGTCAGCGATATCGCCCATCATGCCCAGCCGCTCTCCCCGCTGACGATGCCGGTAGCCGATCGGATTGAAGATTACGCCTCGCAGGCAATGGGGGTGGTCGCCAAAACCACACGACTACTGGAAAGCCTGCGCTATCTGGTGGCCATTGAACTGCTGGTCGCCGCGCAGGCGCTGGATCTTCAGGCGTCGCCACGGCCAGGACGCTATGCAACGGTATTACACGACAAGATTCGCGCTCGGGTGGCACCGCTGGATGAAGATCGCGCCAGTGCTGGCGACATTTCCGTTCTGGCCGACGCGATAATGCAGCCGGAATGGCTTGCAGGCCGGGCCGTATTGCTGGAGACCTCCTGATGCGCTGGGCGACGCGACACTATGACGACATTCTGCTGGCGCTCTGGCAGCATCTGGTACTGGTCGGCGCCGCAATGCTGATGGCGTTCGCTATTTCACTGTTTCTCGGCATTACCACCGCCCGCCGCCCGCGACTGTATGCGCTGGTGATGGCGGTCACCGGCATGATTTTTTCCATTCCAGGGCTGGCGCTATTCGCACTGCTCATCCCGTGGCTCGGCATCGGAATGCTCCCGGCGATTGTCGGGCTGACAGCCTATGCACTGATGATCCTGACCCGCAATATTGCCACCGGTTTTCATGCCATTCCGCTGGACGTCCGCGAAGCGGCGCGCGGAATGGGATATGGCGCCTGGCGCAATCTGCGCGAAGTGGAACTGCCGCTGGCGCTACCGTTCATCATCACCGGACTGCGCATTGCCACCACCACGCTTATCGGCATCGCTACGGTTGCGGCATATATCAACGCCGGTGGACTTGGCGCAATTATTCTCGCCGGGCTGGATCAGCGCTATCCAGAGAAAATATTTATCGGCGGCGGCCTGACGTCGCTGCTGGCGATCGGCGCGGATCTGTTTTTTGTCCGGCTACAGCGGCGCGTTTTACAGGGGAGAGACCAATGATAATCCAGGCATGGCTATGGGTGCTGGATAACCAGCCGCTGTTCTGGCAGGCAGTGTGGCAGCATCTGATGATGTGCGGGCTGGCGCTCAGCATCGCCCTGATTATTGCTATCCCGACGGGCGTGCTGATCGCGAACATCCCTCGCCTCGCTTTTATCATCACCAGCGGCGCCAGCACGCTGCGGACGATCCCAAGTCTGGCGATCCTTGCGGCGGTCATGCCGTTTCTCGGTATTGGCCTGCTGCCTTCAGTCGTCGCGCTGGTGGTGCTGGCCGTGCCGCCGATTTTGCTCAACACCTGCACCAGCATTCAGTCCGTGAACCCGGATACGCTCTCAGCGGCGCACGGCATGGGGCTGACGCCCTGGCAGGTCACAGGCAAAATCGTACTGCCACTGGCGGCTCCCGGCATTCTCGCCGGCTGCCGTACCGCCGCCGTACAGGTTGTCGGCGGCGCGGCTCTGGCGTCATTTATCGGTGGCGGCGGTCTGGGGGATTTTGTCACCACCGGCATTGCCATCATGGACATGTCGCGCCTGCTGGTCGGCGCGGTGCCGATTATTCTGCTCGCTGTGGCTATCGAAGCGCTTTTCGCCCTGCTTGAGCGCCTGTTTTCTCAGCCGACGTAAAGGGCTAATACAATGATTACACTGGAAAATATTAGCAAAATTTATCCTGGTTCGCCGCGTAAAGCGCTTGACGATCTCTCCATGACGTTTGAAGAGGGAACCACCACGGCCCTGATTGGCCCTTCCGGCTGCGGTAAAACCACCACCATGCGCTTAATCAACCGGCTGGAACAACCCACTTCCGGGCGTGTCCGGGTAAATGGGCGCGACGTCGCAACAGAAGATCCGGTGATGCTGCGTCGGCATATCGGCTACGTTATTCAGAACGTCGGACTGTTCCCGCATATGACCGTCGCGGACAACATCGCCACGGTGCCGCGCCTGCTGGGCTGGAGCGCCTCGCGTATTCAGGCGCGAGTGGAAACATTACTGGAACTGGTCGGGCTGGATGCCCGGCAATACGCCAGCCGATTTCCTGCCGCGCTTTCCGGTGGTCAGCGGCAACGAGTCGGCGTTGCCCGCGCACTGGCGGCGGACCCGCCGGTCATGCTGATGGATGAACCGTTCGGCGCCATCGATCCGCTGGTTCGCGGGCGATTACAGACCGAGTTTAAGCAGATTCTGCAACGCGTGAAAAAGACGGTGATTATCGTCACTCACGATCTTGATGAGGCCATCAAAATGGGCGATCGCATCGCCATTATGCGCGAAGGACGCCTGTGCCAGTATGCCCCGCCCGCTGAAGTGCTCTCGGCCCCGGCAGATGAGTTCGTCGCGGCTTTTGTCGGCAGCGATGCGGCGCTGAAACTTCTTGCTATTACCCCGGTAGCCCAGGCGATGGAAACGTCTCTGAACGCTGACCATCCACAACGGCTTGACGTCAACGCTACCCTGAAAGACGCGCTGGCGCTAATGCTTTCCCGGCGCGCCGACAGCATCACCGTCACCAAATGCGGCGCGCCCGTTGGCGTATTAACTCGCCAGCGGCTTTTCACCCACGTACGACCCGATGCGAACCATGCTACCAGTGAGAGAAATTTATGAATCAACCCATCCATTTAACCTGGCTAAACGGCCCCGACGTTGACCAACTGAAGCTCACGGATACAGAAATCCTCACGGCGGTGGAGGACGGGCTGCGGGCACAGGGAGAGAAAAAAACAGTCATTGAACCGCGCATGCATTTAATTCCCGATAAAGCGTTTAACGGCCACTTTAACGTGCTGCGCGGTTATATCGAACCGCTGGGACTCGCCGGGGTAAAAATCGTCGGCGATTACGTCAATAACTATACGCTCGGGCTGCCCTCGGAAATGGCGCTGCTGAACCTGTTCGATCCGCGCACCGGGATGCCGGTCGCCATTCTGGACGCGTCGGCGATCACCGATATGCGCACCGGCGCGCTTACCGCGCTGGGCGCACGCCACCTTGCCCGCCGCAACAGTAAAGTGCTGGGGCATATCGGCGCGCGGGGAACCGCCTGGTGGAACGTTCGTCTGCTCAACAGCATTTATGATTTTGATGAAATCCGCATTCATTCGCGTCGCCCGGAAAGCCGTACCGCATTTGCCCGCCGTCTGGAGCAGGATCTCGGCAAAAAAATCATCGTTACCGATGACTGGGAAAGCTGCGTGCGCGGCGCAGATATTGTGGTCGAAGCCTCGCGTCTTAATGCGCCGACGCCGCTGTTAAAAACAGAATGGATAAAGCCCGGCGCCTTTGTTGTGCCCTACGGCACCATGAGCGCCGTGGAGCTGTCGCTCACCGACATGATGGACAAGCTGGTGGTGGACGACTGGGGGCAGTGCAAAGGCGGCATGTTTGGTTCACTGCGAGCCCACGTAGAAGCGGGAAAATTAAGTGAGCATACCCTGCATGCCGAGCTGGGTGACATTGTCGCGGGCACGAAGCCAGGCCGTGAAAATGATGATGAAACCATCCTCTTCTGGCACCGGGGGCTGTCGCTAAGCGATATTGCGCTGGGGCATACGATGCTGAAGAAAGCGCGTGCGCTGGGTATTGGTCAGGAGCTACGCTACCGATGATTGTTAACGCAAGAATGTACTCAGTAACTCCGGCAGCGGCGGAGGGGTGGAAAAGACTCCTGTCCGAAGCCGTGCGCCGCGCCGGGCTGACGGCAGAGATTGTTGACTACCCGGCCCCGGCCAGGCTGGAGGGGCTATGGGCTCGTTCCGATCTGCTGGCGGTATTCATGTGCGGCTGGCCCTTCGCGCAGCGGCGCTTTCCGGTACGCCCGGTGGCCGCGCCGGTTACGGAAGAGGCCGCCAGGGAAGGGATTCCAGGGCACTACCGCACCCTATTTATGGTGCCGACATCGTCTACCGCCAGATGTCTGGAAGAGACGTTCGGCGGGCGGCTGGCGTATACCAACCCGGAGTCGCACTCCGGCTATAACGCGGTACGCTATCATCTGTCGGCATACATTAACGAGACGCGAAAGACGCTCTATCGCACGCTTGTCGGGCCGCTAATCACCCCGCGACGCGTGGTGGAAGCGCTGGCGGCGGGCGAAGCGGATGTCGGCCCGTTGGACAGCTATGCCTGGTCGCTTCTGTGCCGGTATGAGCCGGAACTAACGCGCCATGTGCGCATACTGACGCGCAGCGTTCCTGCACCGATGCCTTTACTGGTGGCAAGCGATACCGTTAATCCACAGGCCATTGCGGCGCTGCAAACGGCGCTGCTGACGCTGAATACAGAACGCGACGCCACGCTATTACGGCCTCTGGGGCTGCGGGGATTTATCACCCCGTCAGCAGACGCCTGGCAAGTCGTCTGCGACCGGGAAGAAATTGCGTTCTCCAGAGGTTATGCAACGCTGCGCTGAAAACGGCATTTTATTATGTCGCCCCCAACTCGCTTCATACGCGGTGATGTCGTTATACGGTAGCCGCTTCGCGCCTTAACCAATTCTGTAATAGCTTGCCATCCTGCGTCATTTCACTATCCTGGCGGACGCACAAATAGTAGTCGCGCCCGTCATCTATTGGCAGATCGAAAATCTTCACCAGCTCGCCTTTGTCCAGGTACGGCATAATGAGGGGTTCGCGCATCAGGGCGCATCCCAGTCCTGCCTGTACACCCGCCAGCGTCAGCAGACCGTCCTCAAACAAGGGGCCGCTGCGCGGCGGGGAACGCTTCACGCCCTGCTGAATAAACCATTGATGCCAGGTGGTTCGTTCTTCATCATGCAGCAGCGGCATCTGCATCAGTTGCTCCGGGGTATCAATATGACCATGCAGTCGCAAAAACGCCTGGCTGCATACCGGCACCATGCGCCCGGAAATCAGTTTTTCACTCTGGTATCCCGCCCAGTTGCCATTGCCGAAGCGGATCGACATGTCTGAAGCATCACTCAGATAGTTGCGGTGATTGGCATACACCACGTTAATCTCGGTATGCGGATTCGCGCGCATAAACATCGGCAGGCGAGGAATAAACCAGCCCATCCCAAAAAGCGGAATCAGGCTAATCGTTACCTGCCGGGTCTGCTCCTGCTCCACCAGATGCTCCGTCGCCTGACGCAAAACGTTAAACGCCGCACGGATCGAACGATAATATTCACGCCCTTGCTGGCTCAGCGCCAGTCGTCGTCCATGCCGTTCGGTGAGCGCGATTTGCAGATATCCCTCAAGTAACTTGAGCTGATGGCTAACCGCAGATGGCGAAATCGCCAGTTCCCTCGCGGCTTGCGTCACGCTTCCTAACCGGGCAATGGCTTCAAAGGCGCGCACCGCCCGCAACGGAGGATCGTTGGCAAGGCGACTCTCCGCAAAGGAGGGTAATGTCGTCAATTGTTCTGTTTTATTCATATATTGATTTCTTTAGGCTATAACCTTGTTTTGTGATTAATAAAATAATCATATTAATCATTAAGATATAAAAATATCCGTTTATCATAAGAAATAATATATGTGTATTTTACAATTTTATTCAATTATTGGATGGTACCCACTGAAAGAGCAATTTGTCGGGTACAAACGTTGGACACACTCATACAACAACTGATAAACGGTGTGATGCTGGGCAGCATCTACGCGCTGATCGCGCTGGGCTATACCATGGTGTATGGTATTTTGCGTATTATTAACTTTGCTCACGGCGATATCCTGATGGTTGGCGCGCTCACTACGCTCTCCGCCATCAATGTCCTGAATCATACCTTCCCTGCTATGCCGCAGTTATCGCAACTCGGTGTAGCGCTGCTCATTGCGATGGCCGTCTGCGCCCTGCTGGCAATGGCGGTAGAACGTTTCGCCTATCGCAGGCTGCGTAACGCCCCACGACTGGCTCCGCTGATCTCCGGTATCGGCGTTTCCGTATTACTGCAAACCGTGGCGATGATCGTCTGGACCCGCAACCCACTGATGTTCCCGCAGATCCTGTCGATGGCCCCGATCGCCGTGACCTCCGGCGGCGAAACTCACCCACCCGCGATTATCACTCTCACCGGCATTGCCACCGTCGGGCTGGCGCTGGCGGTCATGACCGGTCTGTGGCTGCTGGTTGAATACACTCGCCTCGGGCGAGGCATGCGCGCAGTGGCAGAGAATCCGCGGGTCGCCACGCTGATGGGCGTTAACCCAAACGCCATCATCACCCTGACGTTTGCTATCGGCGGCATTTTTGCGGCGCTGGCCGGCGTGATGATGGCGAGCAACTACGGTAACGCCAGCTTCTCAATGGGCTTTCTCCCCGGAATTAAAGCGTTCACCGCCGCCGTGCTTGGCGGCATTGGCAATATTCGCGGCGCGATGATCGGCGGGATTTTACTGGGTGTCATAGAAGCGCTGGGTGCGGGCTATCTCGGTGAGCTCACTAACGGCGTCTTTGGCAGTAATTACCAGGACGTGTTTGCCTTCATCGTGTTGATCCTGGTGCTGGTATTCCGTCCGGCAGGTTTGCTGGGCGAGCGCGTGGCGCACAGAGCGTAAGGGAAAATCAATGACAACCGTACAACTGCAAGCTCCAGCCACGACGCGCAAATTCTGGTCAGGCATGACCTTGTTCTGCATCGCATTGCTGATCGCTCCTGTCGTTGCCAGTCAGCTTGGCGGTAACTACTGGGTCCGCGTGATCGATTTCGCCCTGCTCTACATCATGCTGGCGCTGGGGCTCAATATCGTCGTGGGCTATACCGGCCTGCTGGATATGGGGTTTATTGCCTTTTATGCCGTTGGGGCTTATCTGGCCGCTCTGCTGGCCTCTCCCCATCTGTCTGAGGTGTTCCCAATCCTCGCCGTCTGGTTCCCGGACGGGCTACATACCTCGTATCTGCTGATCGTTCCGGCTGCGGCACTGGTCGCTGCCGTATGCGGCATTTTGCTTGGCGCACCGACGCTGAAGCTGCGCGGGGATTATCTGGCAATTGTTACGCTGGGCTTTGGCGAAATTATCCGCATTCTGATGCGCAACCTCGATCGCCCGGTGAATATCACCAACGGTGCCAAAGGCATCACCGGCGTGGATACGCTTAATCTGTTTGGCCTGAAGTTCAGCGGTGTTTATCACTGGCTCGGCTTTAAAGTACCCGCGTTGTGGCTGTGGTACTACCTGCTGATGCTGGTCATTGTGGCGATCATTTTTGTCTGCCTGCGCCTGCAACACTCACGTATCGGTCGCGCCTGGCACGCGATTCGTGAGGACGAAGACGTGGCCCGCGCGATGGGCATTAACGTGCGCAACTATAAGCTGCTGGCTTTTGCTATGGGCGCCTCGTTTGGCGGCGTCGCTGGCGCACTGTTTGGCGCGTTTCAGGGATTTGTCTCCCCGGAATCCTTCACCTTGCAAGAGTCCATTGCCGTGCTGGCGATGGTGGTGCTGGGCGGTATGGGCCATATCCCCGGCGTGATCCTCGGTGCGGTGCTCCTGACCGCTCTGCCGGAACTGCTCCGTAGCCAGGCGGCCCCTGTTCAACAGATGTTGTTCGGCACGGTACTGATTGACCCGGAAATTTTGCGTCAGCTCTTCTACGGCCTTGCACTGGTGCTGGTGATGCTGGTTCGCCCATCCGGTATCTGGCCGGTTCGCCACAAAGAGGTGAAAGCATGAGCCTGTTAACCGTGAGCAATATGTCCAAACGCTTTGGCGGCCTGACCGCCGTGGACGATGTTTCGCTTTCCATTAATAAAGGCGAGATCTACGGTCTGATCGGCCCCAACGGAGCCGGAAAAACCACCTGTTTTAACCTGATTACCGGGCTTTACCCGGCAGACAGGGGGGCGTTTTTTATTGCAGACCAACCCTATTACCCAAAACAGATAGAGAAAGTCACCGCCGCCGGGATTGCACGCACTTTTCAAAACGTGCGTCTGTTCAACGAGATGTCGGTGCTGGAAAACGTGATGGTCGGTCGCCACGTTCGCACCCGTAATGGGCTATGGGCTGCACTGAGCCGCCATAAACGCGCCCGTGAGGAAGAAGCGCAAACCCGCGAACAGGCCTGGCGCTGGCTGGAGTACACCGGCATTGCTAAGTTTGCCCATTACCGCGCCTGCGATCTGGCCTACGGCCACCAGCGTCGTCTTGAGATCGCCCGCGCGCTGGCTACAGATCCGCTGCTTCTGGCGCTTGACGAACCTGCTGCGGGGATGAATGCCGCCGAGAAGGTCGCGCTTGGCGAGCTGTTAATTCGTATTCGTGAAGATGGCAAAACCCTGCTGATGATCGAGCACGACGTCAAGCTGGTGATGAACATCTGCGACCGCCTGACGGTACTCGATTACGGCAAAACGCTGGCCTGCGGCACGCCGGATAGCGTGCGTCGCGACCCGGCAGTTATCGCAGCCTGGCTTGGAGGCAATAAGCATGTCTGAGTTACTGAAGGTGGAACGCCTGGATGTGCATTACGGCGGTATTCAGGCCGTTCGCGATATCTCCTTTACCCTGCATGAGGGTGAACAAGCCACGCTGATTGGCGCCAACGGCGCGGGTAAAAGTTCCACCGTGCGCGCCATCACCGGGCTGGAAAGTTTTAACGGCAACATTGAGTTCAATGGCAAAGCCGTACGCAAACAGAAACCGGAGACGCTGCTGCGCAACGGGCTGGTGATGGTGCCGGAAGGTCGCGGCATCTTTGCCCGCATGACGGTGCTTGAAAATTTGCAGATGGGGGCATGGTTAAGGCGTGACGCCGCCAGCGTTAAGCGCGAAATGGCAGAGATTTTTGAGCGTTTCCCGCGTCTTGGCGAACGCCAGCACCAGCTTGCAGGATTGCTCTCTGGCGGCGAGCAGCAGCTGTTGGCGCTCAACCGCGCCCTGCTGAGCCGCCCGCGTTTGCTGATCCTCGACGAGCCGTCTATGGGGTTAGCCCCCAGGATGGTGGAAAACATTTTTACCGTGATCGCCGGGCTGCGCGCACGCGGCGTCGCCCTGCTGCTCATTGAACAAAACGCCCGACTGGCGCTGGAAGTAACCGACAGCGCCTGGGTGATGGACAGCGGCAGCATTGTGCATCACGGCGAGTCGAAAGCGATGCTTAATGACGATCAAATTGCACAGATTTATTTGGGCGAAATGCCTGTTTAACACACTCACCAACAGCAGGGAAAAACAATGAAAACAGTAAAAATCAGTGCGCTCAGCGCCGCTATTCTGCTCAGTAGTTTTGCCTCAACAGGTGCATGGTCAGCTAAAAGCGAAACCGTGACCATCGGTCTTGCAGGCCCGCTTACCGGCCCGTCTGCCCGTATTGGTAAAGATCTGGAGAACGGCGCCCAACTGGCGATTGACGATATCAACAAGCAGCACCCGACCATCGGTGGTAAAGCGGTGACTTTCAGGCTGCAATCTGAAGACGATCAGTCCGACCCGCGCACTGCCGTGGCTGTGGCGCAGCGTCTGGTCGATAGCGGCGTGGCGGGCGTGGTCGGCCACTGGAATACCGGCACCAGTATTCCGGCAGCACGCGTTTATCACGATGCGGGTATCGCCCAGGTCGCGCCTGTTGCCACCGGCCATGCCTATACCAGACAAGGCTTTGATACCAGCTTCCGTGTGATGGGGCATGACGACGACGGCGGCCAGTTTGCCGGTCAGTACGCGGTGAATACCCTGAAGGCAAAACGTATTGCCGTGATCGACGACCGTACCGCATTCGGTCAGGGGCTGGCTGACGAGTTTATAAAATCACTTGAAGCGCAGGGCGTGAAGATTGTTGACCGTCAGTACGTTGACGACAAAACCGTGGATTTCAGCGCCGTGCTGACCGCCATTCGTAGCAAAAACGCTGACCTGATTTTCTTCGGCGGCGTGGATAGCCAGGCCGCGCCGCTGGCGCGTCGTATCAAACAGCTGGGTATGAACGCCACGCTGATGGGCGCAGGCGGCTTCGTCAGCCAGACCTTCCTGCAACTGGCCCAGAAAGAAGGTGAAGGCGTCGTGGCGCTGGAGCCGGGCCTGCCGGTTGAGCAAATGCCGGGCGGTAAGGCGTTCGAACAAGAGTATCAGTCTCGCTACCACACCCATATTGAACTCCACGCCCCGTTCGCCTATGACGCCACCCGCGTTCTGGTTGCTGCGATGGAAAAAGCCGACTCTGTCGATCCGGCTGAGTATCTGCCGGTTCTGCGCGCAATAAGCTATTCCGGCGTTACCGGGCAGATCGCTTTTGATAATGAAGGCAACCTGAAATCGCCGTCTTTCACCGTCTACAAAGTCGTGGATGGTAAATGGCAGCCGCAAACGGTACTGGGCGGCGCCAAAACGAAGTAACGCAGTGAGGCAATGTGATGAGTGATAATAATGAGCTGGGCATTCTCGCCCGCCGCAAAATAGAAGCAGAGATTATTAAACCAATCTATGAAATCCTGGTGCGCGAGATAGGGAAAGCCCGCGCCCAGGCGGTCATTGGCGAAGCCATTGAGCAGGCGGCGATCGATGCCGGTAAAGAATTTGCGCGCAAGGAGCCGAATGGCACAGACGTGAAGAGTTTTATCGCCCTGCAATACCTGTGGGAGAAGGATAACGCGCTGGATGTCAAAGTGATCGACGCCGACGACAAGCAGTACAACTATAACGTCACCCGCTGCCGTTATGCCGAGATGTACCACGAGATGGGCCTCGGTGAGATTGGCCATCTGCTCTCCTGCGCCCGCGATGAGAAATTTATCGTCGGCTACGCGCCCGACGTGGAGCTGACCCGTACGACCACCATCATGCAGGGTGGCGCATGCTGTGACTTTCGCTATCGCACCAAAAAGGAAGACGTATGATCCGCGTGAATGCAGAGCGTTTATGGTCGACGCTTGAGATAATGGCGCAAATCGGCGGCACGCCAGCCGGTGGCGTCACCCGACTGGCATTAAGCAATGAGGATCGCCTCGCCCGTGATTTACTGCGCGACTGGGCGCAGGAAGCCGGATTTCGCTGCGAAATCGATAGCATGGGCAACATGTTTATTCGCCGCGCCGGTAAAAAACCACAGCTTGCGCCGGTGATGACCGGTTCACACGTTGATTCTCAGCCGCTGGGTGGGCGATATGATGGAATTTACGGCGTTCTGGCCGGGCTGGAAGTGCTGCGTACGTTAAACGATCAGAACATTGAGACCGAACGCGATATTGTACTGGTCAACTGGACCAATGAAGAAGGCGCGCGCTTCGCGCCAGCAATGCTGGCCTCCGGCGTCTGGAGCGGGCAGTTCACACAACAATACGCATGGGCGCGTGAAGATCAGGATGGCATCAGCGTCGGCGAAGCGCTTGAGGCCATCGGTTACCGTGGCGACCAGCCCGCCGTCGCCTTCCCTGTCTACACCTGTTACGAGCTACATATCGAGCAAGGCCCGATTCTCGAAGAGGAAGGTATTGATATCGGCCTGGTGCATGCCGCTATGGGCCAGCGCTGGTTCAACGTTGTAATTCGCGGATTTGCCGCCCATGCCGGCACCACGCCAATGGCCAGCCGCCGCGATGCGTTGACCACCTTCGCCCGTCTGGCGCTGGCGGTGGAAGACATTGGCAATCAGCACGAACCTGACGGCAGAGCGACAATCGGCATGGCGCAGATTTCACCGGGATCGCGTAACGTAGTGCCAGGGGAAGTACATTGCAGCGTGGAGTTTCGTCATCCACAGACTACCGTCCTCCAGGCAATGGAAACGGCGCTTCGCAAGGCAACCGCCGATCTGAATCAGCGCGGCATTCAGCTCGACGTGGAACGCATCTTCGATTACGCCCCCATCGCATTTGACGAGACCTGTCTACAGCGCAGCGCAAACGCGGCCCAGGCACTGGGATACAGCAGCAAACGGATGGTGTCCGGCGCCGGTCACGATACCTGTTATATCAGCAAAATCGCGCCCGCCAGCATGATTTTTATCCCCTGCGAAAAAGGCATCAGCCATAACGAGGCAGAAAATATTCAGCCGGAATGGGCAGAAAAAGGCGCTAATGTTCTGCTGCACAGCCTCCTGCCGACTGCGCTTGAATAACAGAGCCAGGTGAACCGGTCAGTCAGAAGAATCACTATTCAACTTAATCGATTACAAGCATGACCGGGTTTGACCGTACAGCAGACCATGAATATGACTCATGTTGTAATGAAATTAAGTCTCTTTCACTCATCCAGTGACTCTGGCATAAAAGAGACCTTACTCACTTATTGATAACATGAAGACTGCTAAATAATAAAGTCAGGTAACTCTGTAAAATCAATAAATTAATTCAGTTTTCATATCATGACTTAGGATGCAGGATCACGATGAATAACGATTTTACATTTACGATCAAAAGCAGTCGCTTCGATGAGCATTATAACCCTTCTGAAAATACGCGTATTACTACCAACTTTGCGAATCTGGCCAGAGGAAAGAACCGCCAGGAAAACTTACGCAACACGTTAGTGATGATTGACAATCGCTTCAATACACTGGCGTATTGGGATAACCCCAAAAGCGATCGTTATTCTGTGGAACTTGATATCATTTCTGTTGCGATGAATATTAACGTTGATAGCAGCAGCGATACATTCCCCGCTATTGAAATATTAAAAACCAATATTATTGACAAAAAGAACAACGAACGTTTTGAAGGTATTGTCGGGAATAATTTTTCCTCTTACGTACGAGATTATGATTTTAGCGTATTACTGCCAGAACATAACAAAAACAAACCTGAGTTTAGCATTCCAGATAATTTTGGTGATTTGCATGGGAACATATTTAAACATTTCATAAACTCAAATGAATACAAAGAGCATTTCAAAAAACCACCTGTGATATGCCTCAGCGTGTCAAGTAACGATATCTATCATCGGACTGGAAATCAGCATCCTGTATTGGGTATCGAATACCAGCCAGGTGGTTCTTCGTTAACTGAGAAATACTTCAAAAAAATGGATTTGCAGGTTCGCTATTTTATGCCCCAAAATAGCGTTGCACCTTTAGCCTTTTATTTTTCTGGTGATTTACTTAGTGATTACACGAATCTTGAACTTATCAGCACCATCAGCACGATGGAGACGTTCCAGAAGATTTACCGACCTGAAATTTACAATGCTAACGCCGCAGCAGGTCAATGCTATCAACCAAATCTGAACCACCAGGATCATTCATTAACAAAAATTGTTTATGATCGGGAAGAACGCAGCCAGCTGGCTATTGAGCAGGGAAAGTTTACAGAAGAGCATTTCATCAAACCATACAAGGATATTCTTGAAAAGTGGTCTGCTCACTACGCTCTCTGATTAACCGAAAATAAAAGGTCATCGATTATGAAAATATTACTACCCACTTCAACGGCTGGCAGTTTACCTAAACCTTCCTGGCTTGCTCAACCTGAGACGCTTTGGTCGCCCTGGAAATTGCAAAATGAGGAATTAATCGAGGGAAAACAAGATGCGCTACGTTTGTCCCTGGATGATCAACTACGGGCAGGCATTGATATTGTTAGTGATGGCGAGCAAACGCGCCAACACTTTGTCACCACGTTTATTGAACACCTCAGCGGCGTTGATTTTGAGAAACGTCAGGTTGTTAAAATTCGTAATCGCTATGATGCGAGCGTACCGACCGTTGTTGATGCGGTAGCGCGTCAAAAACCCGTTTTTGTTGAAGATGCAAAGTATTTACGCCAGCTCACTCGTCAGCCGATTAAATGGGCGCTGCCAGGGCCTATGACGATGATCGATACGCTCTACGATGCCCACTATAAAAGCCGCGAAAAGCTGGCCTGGGAATTTGCAAAAATTCTCAATCAGGAAGCCAGAGAGTTAGAAGCTGCCGGCGTCGATATAATCCAGTTTGATGAGCCCGCATTTAATGTGTTTTTTGATGAAGTGAATGACTGGGGGATCGCCGCGTTAGAAAAAGCCATTGAAGGGCTAAAATGCGAAACCGCTGTGCATATCTGCTATGGATATGGCATCAAAGCCAATACCGACTGGAAAAAGACGCTGGGGTCAGAGTGGAGACAATATGAAGAAGCTTTTCCCAAACTGCAAACGTCTAATATCGATATCATCTCACTGGAATGTCATAACTCGCATGTTCCAATGGATCTGCTTGAACTGATTCGCGGTAAAAAAGTCATGGTAGGGGCCATTGACGTGGCAACCAATACCATTGAGACACCAGAAGAAGTCGCCAGTACGTTACGCAAAGCGCTTCAGTTTGTCGATGTCGACAAGCTCTATCCTTCTACCAACTGTGGTATGGCTCCTTTATCTCGTCGGGTAGCCAGAGGTAAGCTCGATGCCCTAAGCGCAGGCGCAGAAATCATCCGAAGAGAACTTTCGGCTAAATGACTCTGTTAATAAGATACGGGCTTTGAGTTGATTTCGGTAGACTTGGGAAGAGTTTGAAATGGTGCGATAATAGGAACATAACACACCACATATAACCATTGATAAACATACATATTTTCTTGTTTCATCTTTATAAATGCCCCCTTTTGTGCCCCCGCCTTGGTTTTCATACGACTCGATGAGCCTTTCATCGAGTCGTTAATCTCACCAATTTCTTCACAGACCGTGCAAACCTTCTCAGCTCTTTAAGCCCCCCTCACTGACGCGATCGGCTAAGAACAATATTACTTACTTCCCGATAAGAACAACTGTTCATTAATCCGCATGCTTTCCTGGCATGAAGGATATCTGTCACGGTCAGATATGGCGCTTGTTCCTGTGAGGAAAATCCACTGCGATCGATACGGACTAACTCATACTTCTCCACCAGAAAGTTGATAGCATTAGCCAGGGTGATACCGGCATCGATATGTTCCTGTATGACGGTTTCATCACAGAAAGGTGTATCGTTTAGCGTCAGGCCATAATGCTGTTCCAGCAGACGACTAAGTAACATTTGCCAGATAGTCACGGGCGATAGGCATGGCTTTGCCGCCCGCATATTTTTTGCAGGTTGAAATTTCATTTTTTCTCTCGTGAAAGTAATTAACGTTGAGTGGGATAAACGGCGATGTATACGTAGCCGCAGCTGCCAAGGGTATCGGCTTCGCAGGTAAAACCGTCGTGGTACAGGGTGACGCTGTGGGCATGACGAGGATTCAGTTCACCGGAGGTCAGCATCAATTCCATCTGCCTGATAAAGTGCGGGAAAGTTTCATCCAGTTTCCGGCATTCGGCGTCACTGAATTGACCGGTGTTGCTGGCCCGGTCAGCCAGATAATGCAGCCGGTTCCCTTCTTGCACAAGGCGGGCTCCCAGGCGCGGCGTGATATCCCGCTGCAGGCCCCATGTGATGTTACTCATTGATAAACCTCTTTTATTTTCAATTCAGGGTGATACTCATTAGACAGGCATAAGGCCCGTTGCGATCCTGGCGGCGTTCGGCGTATATCGCCAGCACACCGGGAATGTCAGGAACCACCTTACCGGTGTAATGACAGACACTGCCATGCCACTGGTATCTGCCAGTGCAGAATCGAAAAATGCGGGAGGCCGGATGCTGACGGTAAATCGTCATTGCCCGGCGTTTACTGATAATTTTCATGTCATACCTCAAAGCAAACCGTGTTCAGCGAACGACAATATCTGCGTGCCACCGACGATGAGATGGTCAGGCACACGGATATCAACGAGCTGAAGCGCCTGCACCAGACGCTGCGTGACAGCTTTATCAGCCTGACTGGGTGTGGTGTCACCGGAAGGGTGGTTATGCGCAAATAACACTGCTGCCGCATTGAAATACAGGGCCCGCTTGACCACCTCACGGGGATGAACCTCGGTGCTGCTGATGGAACCGGCAAACAGGATTTCGTGGGTAATCAACTGGTTCTGCTGGTTCAGGTACAGCACCATAAACTCTTCGCGCTCCAGTCCCGCCATTTTCAGTTTCAGCCAGTCACGGGCAGCCTGAGTGGAGGTGAATGCCACGCCTGTTTCGCGCAAGTGTCGGTCAAGCAGCGTTAAGGCGCGTTTTACCGTGCGTTGTGCGGTTAGTGGTAGTGCCGGAGCCAGTGGGATAAGTGACTGTTCCATCATAAGTATCCTTAATCAATAATGCGCAGAATGGCGCTGGATTCAGGGTGCTGCAGAACGTAATCCCGCAGGCGGTAATAGTGTTCAGTCATGGCATTGCATTCGGTGCGACTGGTGTGATGGCTGTATTCAATCAGGCAGACAGTGATACCTGCGGCTTCCGCGCTCATTTGCGCACTATTGCCGTTCATGCCGTTGAACAGGTGCCATTTATCGTCACCGTCAGCATCAGGGGCCATAAACGCTCCGCCATTGCTGAGCGTATAAAAGGACCAGATACCACCGCTGTACTCATCACAGAAGCGGTCCATCCAGGCGAAAATACGGGGTTCCAGGATTATCCACTGCGGAATGGAGCCAAAGTGTGTCGGCCAGAATGAGAGCCGCTGACGATTGGGTACAACAGAGGCGGTAATACCTGTCGCTGGCGATTGTTCCTGAAAGGGCGTAACGCTATTGCTATTTAATGCGTTCATGATGTTTCTCCGAAATAAAAAGCCAGCGACTGTGCGCTGGCGTGAAGTTGATTACATAACGTTAAAAACAAAAAGCCCCTGCTGCATAAGCAACAGGGGCCGAATGAGAGTGGTTATCTCTGTTTTAGTGGGCCGTGCTATCAGAAGGCGACTTTCAGTGTGGCCTGCCCGTTGTAACCGTCAGCGCTGTTACCGCTAACGCTACGGGTATAGCCGCCCTGAATACCAAGCGTCACGTTCTGGCGGATAAGTGCATCAATACCCGCCTGGAGATCAACCGCTGTGCCATCCTGAGACGGGGTAAAGGTAACATTACTTCCCGCCGTGGCCGTTCCCATGCTCAGATCGCCGTCTGAGCTGAAGGTGCGAATAACAGACGGACGAACCCACCAGTTAACCGGCAGTTCACTTACGCTGTGTTTCATGCTGCCGCCAGAACCTGTTTGTGTGGAAGTGCCGTTACCGAAAGTCATCTCCGACTGGCTGCCGAAGCGAACTCCGGCGCGGATATGCTGTGCGCTACCGTCACCAAAGTTCACGTAGCCTCCATTGTCATGACCGTTATTCAGGGACAGCCCCTGCCAGATATACTGAAGCTGCGGCTCCAGTATCAGGCCATTGGTCACACTGAACGGCAGACCCGTTTCCAGCGAACCCAGCCAGCCCCAGCCGTGGGTAGCGAAACTGTCTGCATCAGACGTCGCTTTCAGGTTATGACGGGAGCCCTGAGCCACCACATCTGTCCACAGGCCGCTGGCGGCATGCACGGCGGTCAGATAACCGCCCAGGCTGTACACATCATCACGGGCACTCCCGGCACGGGAGCGGTCATCGTCTTTTATATCAACAGAAGAATGTCCCGCTGCACCATACACACCGGCTTGCAGCGAAGAGTTGCTCAGCAAGTCGCTGCCCAGTTGTACAAAGCCGTAGCTGCCGCTGCTTTCCGGTATCGCACCCTGCGCAATTCCGCCGTTATTTTCACGTCCTATATGACCGCCCTGGATGCGCCCCCAGACTTTGCTGCCACCTTTGACCGCACTGCGCTGGTTGTAGCTGCCTGCCAGTACGCGGTCATAGTCCATGCTCTGCGCAAACAGCGAAGCATAAAGCGCAACTTCAGCACGATAACCAGCTTCGCTGGTCAGATACCAGTTTTCATCCGCAGCACCGTGGTTCAGGATGTAGTTATACGCACCTGCCTGCAGCTTGCTGCCAAGCGCAAAGGCCCCGGCCTCCGTCGTGGCACCGTTAATCGCATCCACTACTTTGATACCGTCCCCCGAGGTAGCAAGGCCCAGCCCGGCATCACCGGCATTGGTGAAGTTCAGCCAGGTTTTCCCCGTTGCCTGCCCGCCGTCGATAATCAGCATATCAGCCGGGAAGTCAGGATTCGCCAGGTTGATATTCATGTTAATGGTACCGCCCTGGCCGACAAGGTTTGTCGTGGTGAGCTTGCGGGGAGTAAAGGTATTATCAGAGGAAGCAGCAAACAGGCGAGTTCTGGCGGCATCGCTTTGCTCAGGCGCGAAGGTTATCGTACCGGCATTTTCAATGGTGCCGGTACTGATGACATCCCCCGTAACCGTCAGGTTTGCATGCTCAGCCAGGCTGGTGGTACCGCTCAATCCGCCACCATTTTCTACGCTCAGCTCGCCGCCGCTGCCAACGGTGGTATTTTCCGCTATCGCACCGGATTTAACGCTAAAGCGGCCGCCGTTTTCCAGCCAGAGTCCACGGGCTTTGCCAGATGCAGCATCAATACTGAATTCACCACGCGCGTTTGTACCACTGACCGTTGAACCGCTGTCGGCAATCAGGACAGCGCCTTCATTCATGGTCACGTTTGTCGCCGTTCCGCCGTTGTTAACCGCCAGCACACCGCCCTTATCGACCATTGTTGTGTCTGCAGCATTGCCAGTGAGGACATCCAGTCGCCCGCCGTTTTCCAGCACCACATTGCTTGCGTTACCGGAAACCGAATCAACACTGAAGCTGCCTAGCCGATTGGTGCCGGACACATCCGCAGCCGTATTTGTCACCAGCGCGCCACCTGCATTGATAATGACATCTGAGGCCTTGCCACCCGCAGCTACGCTGAGTCTGCCGCTGTTATTGACCGTGGTATCGCTGACCTGAGCGCCGTCCTTAACTACCTGCCAGCCACCGCTGTTGATGACGGTATCCGTTGCTGCCGCACCGGAATGAACGTACTGATAGCCGCCATTTAGCGTGGTATTTTCTGCACTGCCATGAACGCTCTGATCACCGCCAGCATTCACCGTCGTGGCGACGACGGTCCCTTGCTCAAAAACGACCTGGCGGCCATTTTCATTGATGGTTGTATTTGTTGCGGTACCAGAAACAAACATCCCGTCGCTGTTTTCCGAATCCGGGCCACCCTGTGCGCCGGTATTCACAACGGTGCCAATTGCCTGAGCACCCCCTTTCACTACCATGTAGCCGCCTTCATTAATGACGGTTCCGGTGGCAACCCCGCCGGAATGTACCCATTGCTCGCCACCGTTCAGTACCGTACCGGAAGACTGACCGTGTACGCTTTGACCACCACCGGCATTTATCGTTGTATCGCTGGCACTGCCGCCTGCAAGCACCGCCTGAAGACCGTTACTGTTTATGGTGGTGTGGTTTGCTACGCCACCATCCTGTACGAACTGGCCGCCCTGATTGTTATCTTCATCATCGCTGCCGTACTCCAGGCCAGTGTTAATGGTGGTGTTATTCGCCTGCCCGTAAACCAGCTGTGTGTCGTTATTGCTGATAACCACCCCGTCAGTCGTCTCCCCGACAGGTACAGAGGTCTCTGCTGCCAGTGCTATCCCCGAGGTCAGTCCGGCAACGGCTAGTGCGAGTACTGCGCCAGTACGCTTTCCTTTTGCTTTTGCCAGTTCTGAAACAACCACAAATGCGCCAAGAACTTCGTTCCAGACCAGCCGATAACTGGTATTTAGATTTCGCTTCATCGTATTAACCTTGTTGTGTGTAAATAAAAAAGCCAGCATCCACTCTCCGTGGATGCTGGCTGGTGAAAAACTTCAGGGTGAGGTAAATGCATTCAGCGACTGCTGGATGCAGCGGAAATGCGGCAGAGCCCGGGCAAAACCGGTATTCTCAGCCATCCGCCAGAGCCTCTCATTACGTCTGAATATCTCCGTTGTGGGCTGTACCACATGGATTTCATTCAGGGTGAAAACAGCCGGGCGCTCCTGATATTCAGCGATCAGATACCAGTGACCTTCCTGCATCATCAGCCGATACGGTGCCAGCCGTTCGCAACGCTGTCCGTCAGCGAGCAGCGTGACGCGATAGCAGGCGGTAATGGCTTTGACCAGACGATAGAATGACAGTGACGCTGACGGGCTGGTTATACCCACAGCTTCACCCGCCAGACAGGGCGCGTCGTTGCAGTTCAGCAGCAGGCTGACCAGTCGACGGTCCAGCCCCGGAAACAGATCGGCTACACCTGTACGATGAGCGAAGGTCAGCACATCCAGCTCGGCCTGCGCACCACTCACGCCCGTCCGCAGGCGGTAACAACCGTTGCTACATTCAAGATCCAGATACATCAGCCGTTCGCGAAAATCGCGGTACAGAGTACGAGCAGATACACCAAACTCTGCTGTCAGCCTGCGCATATCCAGCGTTTCACCTGCAACGAGGCGACTGATAATCAGCGACAGCCTGATCGCCAGCCTGTCGTGGCGGCGCTCTGTCTGTGTCATTATCATTTCTCCATACGAGTTAACTGACTGAAAGGGTTATGATTCTAAAGAAGGGGTCTGACAGGGTATGTCCGGGGCAATAACTATTTTTCGATGGACAGGAAGCCACTGCTCACTGGGTAAGTCGGGGTTTTTGTTCAATTAATCAGCAATACAAGAAGAGGTGAATTGACAGGGCATGTCATTCTTTAACGAGGCATTAACTTTTCAGATGCAGAATCTGAATTTAAACAGACTGAAACTGTGACAACATCGTTTCCGCCATCACCCACAGCGCACGGTTGAGTTTTACGTCCCTGTCAATGCCACGCACCGCACGGGTATGCGTTCGCCCGCCTTTAGCATTACGTCCACTAAGCCCGCCCTTAATCAGGTTTTCCTGTACACGCTGATAAGTGGTCCACAGATCATTGCTCTCATCCTGCCAGCGGCGTGGGGAGAGTATCTGCGATTCAGTAACAGGCTGGTGGTCCTCACCAAAGCGATACGTAAGCGCTGCTTTCGCAAGTGCCTGCTGCGCAGGTGGCGGTAGCATCAGAGACTGATGGCATCGCGTTTCTCTTCCACCCGATCAAAAATCCCAAGCACTTCATAAGCCCCTTCAATCACCTGACTCACCACATCACCTTTGTGTGGTACCCGCACCTCACCAAACGACTCACCGCAGACAAGCCCGTTCTGACACACCGCACGAAATAATCCCGGCAGCATTTGATACGAACTGGTGCCATCATGAGAGTTAAGCAGAATGATTTCCGGCACCTGTTTACCTGTAATTTGCCCCTCCCGACGCAGGCGAAGCATGTGCTTGGTGTGTTCCCGACGCCCCGGGTCACGCACGCGGGTCTGACAGGCAAAGAATGGCTGAAAGCCTTCGCGCTGCAGGTTGTCCAGCAGGGATATGGTTGGAATATAGGTATAACGTTCGCTGCGGGATTTGTGTTTGTCCTGACTGAAAACGCTGGGCACCACACGAAACAGCTCTTCACGGGTTAACGGACGGTCACGACGGATAAGATTTGCTGCGCCAAAGCGCGAAGCCAGACGGGTCATAAGCAGACTCCTAATAAAGGAAAACAATAATAGAAAGCCCTGCCGCACAGGCGACAGGGCTCATGGAATAACAGGTTGGAATTAAATGCTCAGAAGAAGAAATCCCAGACAGCACGGGCCACTGATACCACGGTGGTGCGCATGGCCTGAATGATGGTCCGCACCGGAGTCGGTATCAGCGGGAAAGTACTCACCGTATCCAGCACCGCACCGATAGTTTCACCAAAATCAACGCGCGCTTTTTCCTGGACTACTGTTGTGCGAAAGGGAGGCTGCAGTTGCGCGACCACCGGGCTGCTGGCCTCGCGCGGCAGGCAGCGAATCATTCTCTCCGCCATTGTTCGTAATCCCCATTTAGCCCGGACCGATACGGCACATACAGGATGAACAGGCTGGAACAATTCATGCAGCAGGCAAATTTTACGGCTAATGTTTTGCTTCTGCTCTGTGGATAAGTGAACGCCACCGCTAGTGGGTTCGGTCTTGTCCGACTGACTAATAATAAACAGCACCTTATGCCGGTATGACTCACCAATTATCTGATGATAAAAATGCTCATCCACCGCCAGCGCCCGATCATCGGCCTTGATTAGCCACAGCACCAGGTCGAGCCGGGGAAGCTGATCACGGTACAGCCCGGCATACTCGCTATCGCGTGCACTACTTTCCCCTACGCCGGGCAGGTCCACCAACGTCATAACGCGCTCGCCAACCTGAAGGCGAAAGTGCAGAGGTTCCCGGGTACAGGCCACCACATCGCTGACAGGCGATACCTCACCAGCAAACAGGGCATTGCAAAGGCTACTTTTGCCTGCTCCCGTTTTACCCATAATACCTATGACCGGTTCATACTCAGTTATCTGTCTTATTTGTTGCAATAAATGCTCAGTAACCCATTCAGGTAATCCAGATACCGGTTTTAGCAAAGAAGAATAACCGTATTTATTTTTCATAACACCACCCTCTTATTGATAATAAAAAGGCAGCTTACACGGCTGCCTTTTTAATCCTTCATGGGGATGATATATATCTAAAAAAGCATTCAGCGTGGATTCAATTTTTGTTTCCATGCCAGATGAATAGCATATTCAATGACTCTGGCATTTGAGAGCCCTTCTCTAACAGATATATCACGAAGCTTATCATGAGTCTCCTGAGAAATGATCACGTTAAGGGCTTTATTTTTATCTGCACGCTTCTTCTCTCGACTTTTCTGTGTGCTCATTGCACTTTTAAATTTCCTTATGAATAGTTCTCTTTCTGCTTCAGTTCTAAAAACATCCTCACGCCAGATAAAATATGACGCATAACAGTATGCGATTTTTTCTTCTGTTCCTTCAGCATGCCGATATTTTTGCAAGGTAACATTATTTTCCTGCAAATAATTCAGCAACCAGTCAATGGTCACCCCTGCTTTCCCATTAACATCAGAAAATAAATTTTTCTTTGTGATTAATTCATTCCACTCATTATGTAATCTTAGGATATATTGCCTGGCATTTCCTTCAGAAATGCTTTTTACAACTTTATCTTTGATAAGCCGCACCCGAAGATTATGGACCGGTGGAATATCGAATCCTAAAGTGAATGGTTCATTTAACAGCGAATTTCCTGCCTGAACAGGGAATGTGTCTGTATAGGGTGCATAACTTAGGGTTACCTGTTCTTGATCTGTTTTACAAAGTAACCAGTAACTAGCCCTGGAATCTGTGGTGAACCATTCAAGCTCATCTTCACATGGAATCTCTTTTTTAGCCTCAACCCGGGTGTTATTGATAAAAATATCTACTTCTCTTTCGGAACCTTTATTCCCACTCAATAATAAATTGCGCACTCTCTTTTCATAGTTTGCAAGATTTGCTTCGGACGACTCAGGAGGAATATCAATCTCGAATTTCTTTAATTTAAAGTACAAAAATAAAATGAGATTCCTTTCATCATAAAATGAAACCACCACTACCCCCTTGTCACTACGTGATTATAGGTACAAAAATGCCCATTTTTGCACATTAACTCAATGAGTTATTGTTGATAACGTGTATACGGTCACGAAAATTTGGCTTCTTGAGGACTGGGGGGATAGCAGAGGGGAAGAAGTAAAAGAACTATTTGGGTTCTGGATTACAAAGGGATATAAAACTCTAAGCGTAAATATAAACAGATTGAAATAGCCATAACGAATTATGAAAAACCTTACTGCTTTATATGCATGAAGAGGGACATTTCAATTTCCAGAATCACTTAAAAGGCTCATTATATTTTTTACATAACAACCGGTTGTTATGCCTGAACGCGAACTCAATTCCAAATTGAGCTCTGCCACACTAATAACAACCGGAGAATCTAATATGATAACTGAAACACTATTAACTGAAGACAAATTAGTTGACATGTTATTTATCACCACCCTAACCGGATTAACTGACAAGTGGTTCTATAAATTAATTAAAGATGGTGAATTTCCAAAACCTATTAAGCTAGGGAGAAGTTCTCGCTGGTTACAGAGTGAAGTTGAAAATTGGTTAAGAGAACGAGTTAAAGCATCGCGAAGCTGAAATGAAATTACGCCCATGCCCCCAATCGGACTGCATGTTTATATCATAAATATCATTTTATAACCCACATGTTAACTTCGGAGTAAAAATAAATGATCACCAGCTAATAAAATCACACCTTGCATGACACGCATTAAAATTAACACCCCGGATTGGTAATATTAATATATACAACTCATCCAACCATCAACACACTCATCCATTGCAAGTATATAAACAACAATAGTCAATACACTCTGCACATATACACGCCCCCACAAATCAAACTAACAAGCATTCAAATCAAAACCATAAATCACCATTTAATTACCTCATCAACCCAAGGTAAGAAACAACCCTAGATACTATACAGACAACAGGAATTTATGATGCTTAACGATATTTATCTTGATCAACGTCATTCCCCATTCAATACAATGTATCTGCAACGGATGCTTCGCGTGATTAATAACGCTACAGCACAATACCCACGAACAATGGCTGTTCGTGTAGACCTACGACTTCCTGATAACCATGATGAATGTAAGGCTGGTCTTATCTCTCGATTTATAGAATCGCTTAATGCAAAGATTGAAGCACGATATCGAAGCAAACTAAAGCAGGGTATTCGATGCTACCCATGTCATTTACGTTACGCCTGGGTCCGGGAGGTTGGAGAAAAAAGCAAGAAATCTCATTACCACATGGCACTCTTTGTGAATAAAGATACTTTCAACGGGTTAGGGGCGTACGGTGAAGATGGAACTGGATTAGCCAGCCTGATACAGGCAGCCTGGCTGAGTGCCTTACAGTTGAGCCCTCCCCCCGGATATCGAACGCTGGTACATATCCCGGACAACCCATTGTATTACCTGGACGTCAATAATTTAGACTACAAAACGGTTTACGATAAACTCACTTTCAGGCTGAGTTATTTTGCGAAAGAGCGCACCAAGTCATACAGCCGGAATGAACGCTCATTTGGCTGCAGCCAGTCCTGAGGCAAAACAAACTAAGTCTATAAAGATTTTTTCAGCCTGGCTCTAATCGACTGAATCTCAGCATACTCCGCTTTTGAAGCCTTGACACGTCAGTTGTTCTTTCACCTCTGAGTGGCTACTCGCGACTGCCTGCAGGAGACTGATTATGTTATTGACCGCAAAAGCCATTAACTGACTTTTCGACTTAATCTCCTTAAGTTATGTGAGAAATTTGCCGATATGAAAACATGATCCTCCAGTCGCTACTGACATGCCCTGTCAGTAGCGACTGGTAATCTCAAGGAAAAATTACAAGGAGAACGCGCATGAGCGGGCATGAGGTTATGGTACAAAGAATAACCGCTATTATTGCGGAACTTTACCAGTGCGGTTTTGTATCACGTAAGAAGATGATGGACGAATTCAACATCAGTGAACGTACTTTGTATCGTGATCTTAATCGTCTGGGCGACAGAATCATCCCCGATGGTGATGGTATTTACAGGCTGGCTCCCGCTTACGCTAAACCTCAGGCTCTAAAAGAACAACAAAATCTCATCAGCGCCCTGGGCATGGCAGAATTATTCCCTGCAAAAAAAATCTTCTCCCAGCCTGACCTGACTTCACTGATCATCAGATCGCTGCCCGGAGATCCAGAAGCGAAACGTGTGCTTGAGAATAACTATAGTTTGTTCGATAAAGCGATTCGTGAAAATAACCTTTGTGAATTTCATTATAAAGGGAAACATCGCACCGTCGCGCCTTATAAGCTTATTAATATAAAAAGCGTCTGGTATCTCGGTGCGGTAGAGAATGAAAAGGTTAAAGGATTTCAGCTCACCAAAATTCATTGGCTGAAACTTAAATCAGAGCAATTCACACCACAACCCCATATCACACAATACTTTGCTGAAGAAGATGATGTCTGGTTTTCTTTGGATAAGCAGATTGTACTCATTAAAATTGCAGCCGACGTAAGCCATTTTTTTAAACGTCGAAATGTTCTTCCTGCCCAAAAGTTAATTCGTCAGGAACCTAATGGCGACTTGATCGTGCAAACCAAAATGGCACACGAAAACCAGCTATTTCCATTACTACGTTATTGGTTACCAAATCTCACTATTATTTCCCCAGTTGGCCTACAACAACATTTTTATCTGAAGCTCAACCAGCAGATAATAGAAATGAAATCCCATTTCAGTGAAATTATTTTTGACAACATACAGCAGGAGTAAAAAATGTTACGTGGTTCAGAAAGAAAAGAAGCATTAGCCAGTCTCAAAAGTGCAACTAACCGTTATGAGGTGCAGGCTAAAGACACCCAGGATGAGATCACTGCCCTCTTTCTGTTACGCCAGAAATGCAGTAAGGACCTTATTGCCCGTGGTGAAAATTTTGTTAATCGACTGGCGAATACGCCCAAAGAGTTTGATAAATCCTGGAGCGAATTGAAAGCGGAAATCGCTGAATTTGATAACGTGGTGGAAAAACTGGAAGAAGAATACCGCGCATCACATATTGGTAAAGGAACGGCTGCTGCGGGGGTTGCAGTAGGGGCAGGCGTCGCCGCATTTGCCCCTACGGCTGCGCTGGCGGTCGCAACAACTTTTGGTACAGCATCCACGGGTACCGCTATTGCTACGTTAAGCGGAGCTGCCGCAACAAATGCAGCCCTGGCATGGCTCGGCGGCGGCGCACTGGCTGCGGGTGGCGGTGGCATGTCAGCAGGAAGCGCACTACTGGCTCTGGCGGGTCCAATAGGCTGGGGGATTGGTGCTGTAGGCATCGCTGGCGGAACCTTACTGGCACGTCGCAAAAACGGTAAAATCATTGATGAAGCACAACAGGAAGAGCGCCAGGTTCGCGCAAAAACCAGCGAACTTCGGGTGATGGAACGTGGTGCGCAAGAACTCAAGATGCTCACATCCGAGCACTATCATGGTACTGAAAGCATTATTGATGTGCTGGAAAAGACTGCGCCTCAAGACTATTGCCAGTTTAATACCCATCAGAAAGATCAATTAGGGGCATTGATTAACCATATCAATGCATTATCAAAACTGATCAACAAGAAAATCCAGTAATGAGCATTAACCATAATACAGTTGGCGATCAGCTTATCGGCAGCGCGGTTAACGCCATTAATCAGACCCGCATTGATAATGAACTGTTAAAACTATCGCAGCAGGATCGTGCATTTGAGTTGGCTGGCGAACAAATGCAAAAGGTGCGTGATTTCATCGCGTCACCGGGTAACATCCTGGGCTCAATGAGCACCAAACACGGTGAAATTGCTGAGCAGGTAGAAGTTGGCGTGCGCAATGCTCGCCAGGCAATAGAAGAAAGGGTTCAGGATGCCTCTGATCTTAGCGCCACATTTGACGGAGTGGGTCGAACCGCTCCGGCGGATTATATGATAGATGGCGTTGACGTGCAGTCAAAGTTTATCAACGGAGTTAATAATAACCTGAACCATGTCCTTCAGCACATGGAAACCTATCCCAATTTCACCCAGGGAGAATCCTTTTACCATATCCCCAAAGACTCCTGGCAAACGATTCAGGATGTTATTGATGGGAAGCCGGTGGAGGGCTTGAGCGAAAAAACAATACAGGCTATCAGGGATAAAGTTGCAGAAATTGAAAGTACAACGGGAAGATCCTTTAATGATGTCGTGCGTCCTGGAGTTTCTGATTACAAAGATGTTCAGTGGGGAAAAATTGACGAAACGCTTGATAAACATGATCAGGAATTAGCGGAACAGAACGAGGCAAAAAAAGCAGAAATTATTGACGATCACCAACCCTCCCTAAGTGAAGGCATGCGTGCAACTGCAATGGGAGCCGCTTTCGGTGGAACCTTTGCTCTTGTAACAGGTATATATAGCAAATACCGTGACGGTAAAAATATATTTCGTGGAGATTTCAATAGACAGGACTGGCAGGATGTCGGCTTAGATACATTGAAAGGTGCCGCTATTGGCGGTGTATCCGCCGGAGCAATTTATACCCTGACCAATTATGCCTCTCTGGGAGCACCGTTCGCCAGCGCGCTGGTCACTGCCGCTAAAGGTGTAAGCAATCTTGCTCTCTCCTATCAGCGCGGTGAGATTAATGCTGATGAATTTACCGATCTTGGCCTTATCATCTGCGCGGAATCGGCCATCGTTGGCGCAATGTCTGTCGCAGGTCAGGCAATCATCCCTGTGCCTGTTTTGGGGGCATTGGTTGGTTCTATCTCAGGGAAGTTTATGGTTACCGTAGCTAAAAATCTGGACAGTAAAGCACGCCAATTGCTGGCGAAAAAAATGGAGCAATTTACATGTCGCTTAAGTGAGATTGAGCAGAAAGCACTCAACCGAATTTTGAACGAGTTCGCGGCGCTGGGTGAGCTTACCGCCGCTGCATTTAGCGTGGAAAATAATCGCCGGTTGCTGGAAGCAAGCATCACGCTTGCCCAGGCCCACGGTGTTGAAGAGGCGAAGATAATCAAAAATGCGGATGATCTTGACACATTTATGATGGCGTAGCACTCGAATAAAAATTACAGCAAGGATAAAACCACAATGCTACAGATAATTGGTGCGTTAATTTTACTGGTAATCGGTTTTGTTATTATAAAAGCGTTGTTTAAGGCATCTCTCAATATTCTAGGTGTGATATTAGGATTGGGTGCATTGATTGTTGCAGGCCCACCTTTATTGGCGGGCTATATTATAGAGCGCGTAACCTATGCGCTTCACTCACGTTGGCTGCTGGGTGTACCTCTTGCCATAGCAGGAATGGTGATTAGCTTTATGTGGGGACTTGATGGTAAACATATTGCCTACGAAGCTTATTCATTTGATTCAATGAAGTTTATTTTAACCGCTGCATTTGCCAGTGGCCTGCTTGCAGTACCTGTACAAACCAAGGCTATTCTACAAAACGGGCTTATACCAGCCGATATCAATGCCAAACTTAAAGAGTATTATTGCTGTTTTTATACGTCTTACTTTTTGATGGCCTGCTCTGCGGCTACACCGTTTATAGCCTGGCAATATAATATCTCATCTTCACTGATGTGGTGGACAGGATTGCTATACTGGATAGCAGCCTTACTGACACAGTTCTATGCGGCAAACCAAATTCAGGAACTCAAGAAGTTAACTAATGCCATCAATACAGGTTTAAATGAGCAAAAAGCGATCAATAACCAACTTTGGCTGACGGAACTAAAAGAAGGAAGTAACCTCTCAGCAGACTTCGTAGAGACTATCTATCTGAAGTTGGTCTCACAGCATATTTTTCAGGGCGATACTCGAGAGCAGGATCTGGCTGGTGAAAACTGGCTTTTAAATGATGCCTGGTATGAAAGAAAGATGGCTGAATTTAATAAGCAGTTAAACAGTAAAATTGTACATTCATCAGATGAGCTAAAAAGTCTTTTTGGTAATAGGCTGAATTTACCCTCTGCTGCGAATGATGATCTCCTGAACCGTCACCTTGATGGTGGGAACTATTATTCTTTTTCGGATGGTCGAAAATTTGTCTCGTTTCACTATGTCGACGAGCTTTGTACCTGCACTTCATGCGGTTTGAGTGAGATTAAAAGCGCAAAACACCAGGACGGTGGTGGGAGCCAGGAATGGTATTGCTCTGATATTTGCCGGGAAACAGAAAAACTCTGCATTGAAATTCACAAGCGACCACAGGCTGAATTTATTTCCAGTGCAGCAACAAACGGTCTGATTCTCATGACACTCCCGGAAGCCTGGAATACTAACGAAAAAATGTTTGCGGTGGGGGGACAAGGACATGGTTTTGCAGCCGAACGGGGAAATCATCTTACTGACAAAATCCAGCTAAAAGATGCACATATTCTCGGTGATGATAATGCGAAAAATGGTGCAGACAGGCTGGTTAACGGTTCAGAGATTCAGACCAAATACTGTGCAACCGCTGCACGTAGCGTCGGTGCTGGTTTTGACGGACAAAACGGTAATTATCGCTATTATGACAGCAACGGAACCCCAATGCAGTTAGAGGTTCCGAAAGACCAGTATTCGAAAGCGCTTGAAACGATGGAGAACAAAATTCGCGATGGCAAAGTCCCCGGCGTTACCGATCCTGCAGAAGCCACAAAACTTGTGCGTCAGGGACACCTGACTTATAGCCAGGCACAAAATATCACTAAGTTTGGCACGTTCGAATCTATCACTTACGACATTGCGGAAGGGTCTATCATCAGCCTCGCAGCTGGAGGTATCAGCTTCGGTCTGACAGCTTCTATTTTCTACCTCAATACCGGCGATCGTAAGGCTGCGTTGCAAACGGCAGCAATACAGGCAGGTAAAACATTTACCCGCACACTGACAGTTTATGTGACGGTACAGCAATTACACCGTATCAGTGCCGTTCAGGGGTTACTTAAAAATATTGATTTTGCCGCTGCCAGCCCGACAGTTCGTAATGCGCTTCAACAGGGTGTCGGAGCTAACAATCTCAACTCCCTTAACAAGATGATGCGTGGCACACTGGTTACCTCTTTCGCACTGGTCGCCGTGACCACTGGTCCGGATATGATCAAAATGGTGCGAGGTCGTATTTCTGGGGCACAGTTTATAAAAAATCTGGCAGTTACTTCATCTGGTGTGGCTGGGGGTGCAATTGGTTCTATTGCTGGCGGAATGATGCTTAGTCCATTAGGTCCTTTCGGTGCTTTAGCGGGACGCGCAGCTGGTGGCTTGTTAGGCGGTATGATTGCCACAGCGATTTCCAGAAAAATAGCGGGTGCACTGGTTGAAGACGACCGGGTTAAAGTGCTGGCTCTCATCCAGGAACAGGTTACATGGCTTGCAACAAGTTTCATGCTTACAGAACACGAACTTGAAAACCTGAACGCGAATCTGGCAACAGTAATTGACCAAAAAACCCTGGAGGTTATCTTCGCCGCAAAAGAGCAAGACCGAGCAACGGCCAATATGCTGATTAAACCACTTGTAGTAAGTGTGGTTAAGCAACGACCGGTCCTGAGCTATGAACAATCGCAAATCTGCGAAATGGTCGATCAGCTTGATACATCGGTTTCATTATCTGCTGTTGCATAATGAAAGGTATAAATTCATTACCATCGTGATATGGTGCTTCAGACGAAGCAAACTTAAATACCATTAACCCCATGATACTATTGTAAAATCCAGAGAAGACAATGGTAATCATCATAATGAACTGGTTCGAACAGACTTGCGGAAGGGTATGGAGAATTAACAAATAAGGGGGCATTTGCCCCCCTTAATGTTTATTTCAGCCGTTTACCTTCATCATCAACGACTTTCACGCCGTCTTCCCTGGTGAAAGCCACTTTCTGAGCATCTGGAAGGATATCCAGAACAACTTCAGAAGGACGAAACAGTTTGGTTCCCAGCGGCGTCACAACGATTAACTGATCGTCAGTAAATTTCTCATCTGCAAAGCCCAGTTCCTCATAAGGCTCAACACTTTATTCCTTATTTGATAACATTACCCATTAATAGGTCAGGGTTAACTTGTGCTCATCGATTAGCAATATCTAGCTGCATGCGAAGCGTATCCTCCCAAGGAAGGTTATGAATGAATATGGTTTATCTCTCAGTCACTGTATTGACCCGTTCCCCGTTGAACCACACAGATTGTTGTTAGCCACTTCCGCCCCCGAACACGAAGAAACTCACGCTCAGCAAGGTCCATAGTGAGTGAGGAGCGGAAGTTAGTTTTGGGTAACGTCATCGGTGTAGCAGTTACCTTCTACAACGATAAAACAGTATCTATGGATAGCAATAAGGTATCGGTTAAATATATGGTGATTCAGTCTTCATTTTATTATCATGCGATATCTACTCATACTTCTGCGATTAAATCATTGAGAGGCATGAGTGTTGGAAGACAGGCGTTAGCTAAGTCGCGGGAGCCTCTTGAGATAAGCAAGAGGATTTTATATTATAAAGAAGGTTGTGTCTTTGATGGGTAAAGTTTATCACTATTGTGATCTCAATGCACTATTGAGCATTATAAATAATAAGAAACTTTGGATTTCATCGGCTGGAAATCTAAATGATTATACTGAAATAACTTATGCTAAAACTATTTCTTGGATGCTCTGGATTCAAAGAGGAATCCATCTAATAATTATGTTATTGATGAGTTCCTTCTTTGCTTTCAAAACTCATTCCCACATCCTTATATTTGTAGTTTTTCAAAAAACAAAGATCTCTTAAGTCAATGGCGTGCCTATGCTAGTGATGGCTGTGGAGTATCAATTGGTTTTAATACTCAAGCCTTTGGGTTTTCTGACGTCGCCCCAGTTTTGGGTATGTCTGATATTCATTCCATAGGCATCAATGAAGTTTTTTATGATGATATTAAAGTTATCCGTGAGTTTGCTGACCGTATGTCTAATGTTGTAATTGCATCATCTTTTCTTGATGACTCTCATAGATGGATGACCTATAATCATATAACAACTGAGGTCAGAACAAAATGCTTATTTACTAAAAATAAATTCTTTGAAGAAGAGCAAGAAGTGAGAATTGTACACCTTCCCTTTGTTACAGGGAATGAGCGTGGCGAATTTAACTTCTTACATTCAATTTCAAGGCCAAAGCAAAGAGTTACAGGAAATAGAATAACATCGTATTTCGAATATGATTTTTCCTCAAAAGAAAATCTTCTATTTGAAGTTGTTCTTGGCCCTAAATGTGAAATAAATAATTATGAAATTGAGATGTTACTAGCGTCGAATGGCTATCTAAAGATACCCGTATCTAGATCTGGTGCAAGTTACAGGTAATCTTTGTAACTTCCCTCGTTTGTACGAAACAACAGAAACAATGAAGAACTAGCCAAGTCTACAAGAGCATTTAGGTGTTGTCCGCTCCTCCCACGGAACGGACACGTTAACCGGGCTAAAAGTCCGGTGTGAGCGAACAACATAAGTAAGTGGCAATGTTTGAAAGAGGATAGCTAATTCACGCTGTTGCCTGCATAGCCGATACGCTAATGCGCTTTTCGCCCAAAAATGCTTTAAGTTCAGGCCACGTGGTTATTAGTTTATAAGAGTGAATTTCTTCTTCATCACTCACATGACGATCGACAACAATTGGCGGAAGTTCTGTTATTGGCTGTATATTTATTGACTTTTCCCCCTGTTGCAATATATCCCTTATCGAGTTATACAAAAATGGATTATATCGGTTGATATAATCTAATTTTTTCTGGACATCAGGAACTGAGAGCACAGAAAGAAATAATCTGTAATTTTCAGTTTTCATTTCAGTGGGTCCTAAACCTAGGGTGATAAATGCTTCTCTTAAATTCTTGTTTTGTTGCTCACTATAAATCTCGTCAAAGGGTATTTCTGATTCAAAAGAAATCAATGTTCGACTTATACCCAGCTGATTAACTTTTGACGCTTCATTCAGAATTATGTTTTTGAAATTTTTAAGAGTGATAATATCTGGAGCACCTTCAATGTTAGAAAATAATTTTTTGTACTCCGGCGTGGAAATTTCCTTCCCCTCTAAAAAAGAAGATATTGCCTGAAAGGTGCTATTAGTCATTCCACTACCTGATTGAGCAACCCCAGGCAATGCGGTTGAATTCATAGTAAAGTTTGGCGATTTAAATTTCATGCAAAATGGGCGATATAGAAGTCCATCGCCTTCTTGTGAATTCCATAGAAACATTAATTCAAGATAAGGCTTATGGTTCGGATTGATATAATCATAGCAGCACTTAAGAAAACCTATCAATATCTTAGATTGACCATCAATATCAAAGTATTCACCATCCTGAAAGTTTTGATGAATATTTTCCCTCAACAACTCGATGATTTTGAAACCTGACCTAATATCACCACTGAAAGCCACGCATAAATTACTTCCTATTTGGTGTATTTTTTGAATGCAATTAAAATAACGAACTTCCCCGCCAGTCAATGTTATTGTTGCCTGAATATCGGCTACGCAGACAAACCCATTAAAGCAGTTTCCTCCAACCACCCAAGTCATAATATCCATCCTTTTAATTTCAATTCTTTCGAAGCTGAATGATCGTCCAAAACTTTATCGATATCATTTAGTTAATCTTCAATTAACTATATCTGCTATGGCCTATAGAAGCTAATTTTTATTTCCAAGCGTTCAGTGATGTCTTCTCGCAAACAAACGTTACCCGTTGTTGAAATATCGCTCATAGTCCCATTCATCCTGCCTGTGATTATCAATAAGCACAAACTCGTCAACATCCTCCTAACTTTACAGCGATGACCTAACAGATAAACCCATCGCTATGCCCGCGCAGGGCAGCTGGTGCATACGTCTGGCGATGGCTCGTGAGTGGCGTGACGTTGTGAACAAGAGCATGGCTAGGATGTGATACTGCCTGATGTGAGAGTCAAAGTTAAGCCAGTAGCCTCAAATACAAGTAGTTGGCGGAGCAGCTCAGCGTATGCAGCGGCCAGCCCGTGACTGCGTCGGCTTCTCATTACTGAATGATTAATGCTGTCTGACGGGAAAGCACTTTCACCAAAAAGTTTGAACACAGGGCCGGTAAGGTCCGCTCTTTCTAAATGGCTCATTTGCTCCAACGCTTAGTGTAATGTAAAAATCTCCTTCGAAAACAATCATCCTCTCAGAGTAGAGGCCGATAAATCGCTATGGATATAGGTAAACAGCGGTCATAAATATGCCAGCTCCGGCGTGTGGATAAATATACGTGCGGAGCCGCGCTAAAAACTGAGGAGGGGAAGCAGACAGTGAAACTTTATGAGAACGTAGTTATTGGTAATTTCCTGTACGGACTGGGCGTCTCTGTAGGGGCACAGCTTCGCGGGCATGTATTGCCAGCATCTGTCAATCTGCTCCAACAGACGCCTGAGGACAAGGCGCTGGCTGATGTCCTGCTTTCCTTTCCCGGCACCCTACGGCTAATTGAGTTCAAATCTGCGGATAACCGCTCTGGTAAAGAGGCCGCCCGTTTCAGAAAGCTCTCTCACGCGCTAGGAAGTGATGTGAGGCTGAGGCCACTCTCTCACCGAATCCACTGGTATGTTGAAACAACGCCTGACGTTCAGGTGGGTGTGAAAACCTACTTTTCGAGCTATCTCATCGCCCTCTCTCGGTCCCCCCGTCAGGCTGAGCCCCTGAACCTTGAGAACTTTATTGCACAGACAACCCGTAGCATCTTTTCGACTCAGGTTAATGCCGAAGATCCGGTTGCCGTCAGTGACTACCTGAAACTGGTCAGGTGGTGCCAGGGCGTGGACGCAGAGAGCTACGCGGGCGCGCTTATCGTCGTTTGTGACGGCAGCGGTAATCTGAGGTATGCAGAGCTGAAGAATATGATGGAGCTTTCGATGACACATGAGAAATGGCTCCTGTACAGGCATGAAGTAGATCGCCAGCCAAAGCTGGAGAGAGAGCAATCATTAGACCACGACAGAGGGATTGAGCTGAGCCTATGAAAAACACAAATTCCGTCAGTGAACACGACATACGCCTCTTTTTTGAGGCCGCAGACAGGCTCCTTCAGGCCGCACAGCAGCAGGGAAAAACAGCAGACAGGGCAACGTCAGCACTGATTCATTCCGCAACATCTCATGAAAAACAGATGAGAGAGGTCAGAGATGATGTTATCAGTGCCGTTACAGCAATGGCCGACTCAACGGCTCAGAGGTCTGCACGACTTCTGGCGGACCATTTCCGCGAAGCCGATCGAGCCGCAGACGGTGCAACTAACCGCTATGAACGAGCCTGCAGGTCTCTTGGTTGGCGAAGCTGGCTCTGGTTTCTGGCTGCACAGGGGGTTCTGTGCAGTGTGGTCATTGTGCTTATCCTGACGCTTGTTCCCTCACTGGATGAGATACACGAGCGACGCTCAACGCTGGCGCAGCTACATAAGGAGACTGAGGGCTTCCCGTTATACTGGGGAAATTGCAACGTTGACGGCAAAGTCACCCGGTGTTTCCGGACGGATGATAAGGCAGGAAATTTTACGTCTGAAGATGGCAGCACCTGGCACGTTCCATGGCAGAAACCTTAGGCCAGGCAGGGCTTGGGATAAACGCATCGGTACCCTGCCTGCAAAAGACTCCAGGCCCGACAGAATTTCTCAGTGCCATCGCCTGAATTTTCGGAGATGAGAGTGCGACGTCAAAAAAAGAGAAAAAGCCCCCACAGGTTTCCCTATGGGGACTTCACTCAGGTGCGGCTGCTGTGAGCGAAGATCGGACATTTAATTAACTGGATTACCAGGGACTTCATACATACTGCTTTTTCATTTTGGTTGACTTGAAGGCACAGATTATTCAAGCTTCGAAGCTAATAATTATCATAAAGATGATTGAATCGGGAGTTTTCAGTAATGGAAAGACATCGCCCACACGGTAGGGCCGTAACCACATTAGAATCAGATGTACTTAAACTTCGAGCACTAGAAATGGTGTTAGTGCTTTTCTATGTGGAAAATCTGAAAGATTCTATTATCAGCTCTGTCAAGGTTACAAAACGCCTAAGAAAAATTCTTGATAGCAAGAAACCCACAACAAGTGACAAAGAGCAAATTAGTTTTAAAGAAGCACATGAATTACTCATTTTAGAAGGAGTCATCACACAAGAAGAAAGCTTACAACTGAGAGAGATTATTGACTACCGTAATACTATAGGCCATGAGATCCACAGAATAACCATAGATGTTGGATCTTACTCTAATCTCGCAAAGTATGACCTCCCTAACGGACATAAAATAGCCAAATATAATTCCTCAGCAGTGCAACACATACAAGATCTTAGAAACAAGGTTGAAAGAAGAATGATGGAACAATCATTTTGTTTTGAGTTCTCCTTCGACACCTTGGCATTTAATGCCGCAGAGCAAACATACCTTAAAGAGATTAAACGATTAAAGAAAAAAGTTAACGATGGGGTTGATAGATTGAATGTTACTATAGAAACTACAAATAAAATAATAAACAATATACCTCGTGAGGTTATGGATACTATACAACCAGGACATCCGAAAAACACTAAAATGAATGGTGCATTCAGTCCGGAAGGCATGAAAGGAATGTTCATGCTTTATGATGCAAAAGCAACTCCACTGGCCGCTGCCTATATAATGAAGATATCATACCGCACAGCTTCAAAATGGTATAAAAAATGGAGTGAAAATCGGGAAAAGCATAAAATAACGTTAATGAAAACTTAAAACCAATACTAACTAAACTTCAAATGCAATATATTTATTATCTAATATCGCAAATACCCCATTGTTTGAAATCACCTATTAGAATTCCCGTAATAGCTTCACACTAGTTTGCGTTTTTCACTAAAATTATTAATGGGCCGATATGCTTATAATGTCCGCTTCTGGCACAGAGCTGCCCGTCAGATTAGATTTAGCTCTATGGCGTAACAGTGCCAAATCAAGTCTGAGCTAATACAACTAATAATAGCATTGACATTTATTTAATTCAGTTGTCAGCTTATTTTTTATACCACTCGTAAATCTCAGCATAGAAATGAGCTATCCATTCTTCGTAATCATTGATATGATTAACTAACCCACGAATATCAGCTACATCAAAAATAGTATAAGCAACAGTTTGTGGATCGATTTTTTTATTGAGAATCTTTTTATAATCTAGGGCATCCCCTGTAAAAAAAATCATTCCATCTTCATTAGGTATTTTCTTTGCAGCCCAATGTGCAAAAATATTTCTATAATCTCTACGATATTTTATTTCTTTCAGTTTAGCGATAACATCATCAACTTTAGAAGATTCAACAAGATTTACCTTCACTAAATCGATTAATTTATCTAAAATATATGGAACACTCACTTTTTTATTTGTTTTTATTGTAATAACCCCCTCTGATACAAGTTTATTAAACAATCTATGTATATTCAGCTCTATAAAACAATACATTTGTATATATTTACCCAAGAGCATAAAATCATCGTTTGTTAGATTCCAAAACTCATGTGCTTGATGTTTATTTGCTTCTTTCTCTAAATATTCTGATCTTTCATTCCTGAATTCAATCGGTAATGCCATTATAAACTCCCTGTTTTACCCTAGAATACTTAGGTATGAGTATCATTCATCAAAGAACCCATGCATTTCTTTTTACTAAAAGTCCTCGCCAAAAATATATATGTCAATAAAAACCACAGATATTTATGATCAGCTTCGCAATAATTTCTTTCTGGGTCCGTTTCTGGCACAGAGCGGACAAGTTACCTGAGCGGAAGGTCCGCTGTGAGCGAGAAGTGGAAGCCTCAAATTTTCTTACCCCGAGTAACTCTGCCCAGCATTCGTATATCATCAAATCATAATTTGCGGGAGGAGGGATTGAACAGACCAGTTGTTTAAGAGTTATGAATTTTCCATAATGGTCATGAACTCATGCATGTAGTAATCCATAAATTTTTGGAATTCATCGAATTTTAACTCTCCAGATTCGACTAGTTTAAACTTGTCTTTATACTGTTTCGCCAGCAATCTGAGAGCCTTCATATCCAATCCTTTATTATCACTCATTGGCCCAAATGAAAACTCATACGAAATAAAGTTTAGATTAATTTTATTTGTGGATGTCATTGATATTTTTCTATCCTTGACTGGCTGACCGAATAAAATAATGTTCTTCAGATCGTCCTTATGTGCCTGCTTAAAGAAGCTGGTTGTAGTGAAACCATCATAACCGCGATTTTTAATTTCATTTGCAAGTTCCTGACATAATAGATACTCAGATTCTCCACTATAAATTATCTTCCTAATAAAGATATCGATACTTTCGAAAGGTGTAGAAGGTAACTCGGTTATGTCTGTAATATCAAGCAATCGAAGTTCTTTTTTTACTTGGAAAGTTGCGAGAGCTATCCAATCAGTCAGAGCTACACGTATCTCATGCAAGCAAGTTTCAATCTCAAACGCACCATAAAAAACTTTTTCTCCAGATTTATTAAAACGTCCCTCCGTTGGATTGGGATTTGAATCAAATTCATTTTCAAGTGCCGGTGGTAGTGAGTTTCCTTTTCTCGCTCTAAAAATCATTGAGCCAGGTTCAAGTTTTACACTTTTACATGCACTTATTATTTCCTCCCAAATCTCTTTGCGTCTACACCCACTAACTCCGTCAATAACTAACTCTTGATAGTTTGTGGTTGCCCCTATTTTATAAAGCGGAGGGCCATAATGGTAAAGAGGTAAAGGCTTATATTGACTTAGCAGTTCAATGTCATGGTCTAGTTCTGATTCAAAAGTGAGTTCATTTATTCCTATAGTTTTAATGTTATACACAGGCGCATTTCCTCCTAAACTCGGTGGAATTGAACCATTCACAAAAAACTCATGAACAAGTTGGTCTACATTATCCTCATTAAGAAATCCACCAGTATGGCCGCAGGTGTCGAAAAAACGTTTGTCATTTGGGTCTCTTAGTTTTTCAGCTAAAAACCTCAAGCCTGCGTTTTTGATGCATGAAGTGCAAATAAATTTTTCCATTTATAATGACCATAAAATGGGGAGGGGGAGTGATTATTTTAAATGCACTCAGGACGTTAAGCAAGAGTAAGGTATACATCCTACGGGTAAGGGGGATAAGCAGTTTGGATCAGTATCTATCAAGGTATTTTGAAAAATCACAAGCAATGACAGAGACTCGGCTTCCCTTTAAATAAATAGTGTTACTAGCAACGTCCGCTCCTGGCACAAAGCGGACCGCCTGAAGCGTTGCGAGGTCTGCTATGAGCGAAAGGTGGACACCCGCATAGCGTTAACAGGCGTCCGATATTTTAAAGTGGGCAGATTACTTAACACGCTTCCCCGTTTCGCCAATGACTTTCTCACCATCCTCTTTGGTAAATGCTCCTTTCTGACCTTCCGGAATGATATCCAGAACCAACTCCGAAGGACGGCAAAGTTTAGTTCCCAGTGGCGTCACTACGATCGGACGGTTGATCAGAATTGGATGCTGCAGCATAAAGTCGATGAGCTGGTCGTCAGTAAATTTATCTTCTGCAAGACCCAGTTCCTCGTACGGCTCGACGTTCTTACGCAGCAAAGCACGGACGGAAATGCCCATATCCGCAATGAGTTTGACCAGCTCATCGCGTGAAGGTGGAGTCTCAAGGTAAAGAATAACGGTCGGCTCAATACCGCTGTTGCGGATCATCTCCAGCGTATTACGCGACGTGCCGCAGGCTGGGTTGTGATAAATGGTGATGTTGCTCATATCAGTATCTCATTACAAAGTGAAAGAGAGACGTAGCGCCAGCGCGGCCAGCGTTACAAACAGCACAGGCAGAGTCATGACGATCCCGGTGCGGAAATAGTATCCCCAGGTGATGGTCATGTTCTTCTGTGAAAGGACATGCAGCCAGAGCAGCGTTGCCAGGCTACCAATAGGTGTAATTTTCGGTCCCAGATCGCAACCAATCACGTTGGCATAAATCATCGCCTCTTTGATAACACCTGTTGCGGTGCTGCCATCAATAGAGAGAGCGCCAACCAGCACGGTAGGCATGTTGTTCATGATGGAAGACAGGAAAGCCGTCAGGAAGCCAGTACCAAAGGTCGCGGCCCAAAGACCTTTATTTGCCAGCACGTTCAGTACGCCAGAGAGATACTCTGTTAGACCGGCGTTACGCAGGCCATAGACCACCAGATACATCCCCAGAGAGAAGATGACGATCTGCCATGGTGCACCGCGAAGCACTTTGCCAGTGTTAATGGCATGGCCTCGTTTCGCCACCGCAAACAGAATGACAGCCCCTACAGCCGCAATCGCGCTGACCGGGATACCCAACGGCTCAAGGACGAAAAAACCAACCAGAAGAAGGATCAACACTATCCAGCCAGTTCTGAAGGTTGCCAGATCTTTAATCGCCTTTGCCGGTGCTTTCAGGAGAGCCAGGTCGTAAGTCGGTGGAATATCTTTGCGGAAGAACAGATGCAGCATCACCAGCGTGGCGATAATAGCGGCAATATCCACCGGCACCATTACCGACGCATACTCAGTGAAGCCCAGTCCAAAGAAGTCCGCCGAGACTATATTCACCAGGTTCGACACGATAAGCGGCAGGCTGGCCGTATCGGCAATAAAACCGGCAGCCATGACGAATGCCAGCGTGGTGCCTTTGCTGAACCCTAATGCCAACAGCATGGCGATGACTATCGGCGTCAGAATAAGTGCCGCACCATCGTTGGCAAACAGTGCCGCCACCGCCGCACCGAGCAGAACGATATACGTAAAGAGCAAACGTCCACGACCGCTACCCCAGCGGGAAACGTGCAGCGCTGCCCATTCGAAAAAACCGGACTCATCAAGCAGCAGGCTGATAATAATTACGGCAATAAAGGTCGCCGTCGCGTTCCAGACGATATTCCACACAACAGGGATATCAGCAAAATGGACTACGCCAGAGATCAACGCCAGTACTGCGCCAAGTGTCGCACTCCAGCCGATCCCTAATCCCTTCGGTTGCCAGATAACCAAAACAATGGTCAGGACAAAAATAGCGCCTGCCAGTAACATAAAACCTCCTGACAGGGCGACTTTGTCGCCCTGTGTATACAAAAAATATTAAACGGCCAGCTCTATTAGTTTCTCGATGCCAGTACGGGTAGCGGAAGCCCTTCTGCTCCAGATGCTTCGAGGAATGCTTTCGCGTTCTGAACAAAGCTCATGGGCTGCTGCGCAAGGTTGTAACATTCAACCTGTACGCCACGTCCTTTCAGCCATTGCACATCAGCAGAAAAATCGACCAGAACCTGATCGACATCTGAACCACAAACGCCGGTACTGCAGCACATCGCCGGATCAAACACCGTTAACGTTTTCATCTTTAACACATCACATTCGTAAAACCATATATGTACAGGCAAATTTTTTAGATACAAACAGCCTTACCTCTGCCAGAGCAGTTGGCTGATGCCAGCTTTCGGGCGATGGCTTGTACGTCGTCCTGTTGGCTTAACCAGGCCTGCTCAATCACCTGAGCAGCCCAGGAAGGAATATGCGGAGATAAGCGGTAATGAACCCATTTCCCCTGCTTGCGATCCAGCAATAGGCCACTTTCCCGAAGCATTGCCAGATGGCGGGAGATCTTGGGCTGTGACTGTTCTAGCGCAGTGCAAAGGTCACACACGCACAACTCTCCCATCTCTCTAAGCAGCAACACGATGCCCAAACGGGTTTCATCGGAGAGGTTTTTGAAGAGTTGTAATGCTGTAAAAATCATAGTCGTTCCCCACCTATCTGGCTCTATGATACTCGGCGAAAGATTCCTTGCAAGATCATATGCGGTAAATCAAATGTATAGCATAAATAGCGAACGCACAAGTTTGTGCGTTCGCTATTAACTAAAGGAATCATTCAGTAAGCCGACAAGTATCGACAAAAATATCGAGGTTTAAATCCAAAGGTTTTGATAAAAATGTTCTCTCATGCTTCCCATCACCAATAAAGAATAAATTCGTACCATCAGGGAAGTATCGATTTTTAATATCTTTAACCTTGGCTCTTCGGAATGCACTTATCTCTTTACCATCTTTCAAGAGGTTATCTTCAGCATACTCAGACATTGATATAAATGATTGAGTATCAGTCGGAAGATTTTTTCCCACAAACGACAGTATGAGATCAAAATTTCTGTCATCGATATCTTCCTTAAGAATTGCGTCAAGCATAAATGGAAGTCGATGTATATTGTCTGTTTTTCTTATTACAGAATTTAATGCAAAATGATATGACATTACAGTTTTATGAAGCTCAACCCCTTGAAAAGGAAATGAATTTATTTTATAAAGATCTGTATATCTAGGTTCTGTTACATTGAACAACTGCATATCATTAAGATATTTTTTAAATATATCCTTGAAATCTTTTTCTTTGTTAAACCGCTCGACAAAAAGAGACTGCTCCTCTCCCATCCCATCAATTAATCCTTTAATTTCATCAGACCTTTTTGTATGTTCTTCTATCTCTTCATGAATATTGCCTAACAGACGTATGTTTGCTTTATTATCGATCCATGTGTTAACAGATAAATTTTGTGATTTTTTCTCAAGAAAATATGAATACTTTGAAGATATATCAATTTCTAACTTTTTAATCTTCGCAAGTGAACTATTAATATCAGACTGTATTTTTTGTATTTTATTATTTATTTGCTCCGATAGTTTATCAGTATCATTGATGTTTTGATAATAACCATATAACCCTTCTAAGGAATAAGGAAGTATTTGCGTACATGCAGGACAACGATCAATATTGTTATAGTTTTGGTTTTTAATATTTCTTTTAGTTCTTCTTAGTATCTTGACATGATTTTTAGTTAAGGATAACTTATTACACAAACTAGTATATACATCACGTTCTTCGTCTAATGATGCTACTAATTTTATATAACCATCTATATACTTCTGAGCCTCATCACCGAACTCTTCATCCAGTAATTTAGAAACAACAAAGTGAGGCTCGGCACTATATTTATTCAATGAGGAGATCTTCGACTGAAGTTGTGCCCGCTCTTTTGTTAATTTATAAAAATATTCTTTATCAAAAGAATTTTCTATACCAAGATAATAATCAAGATACGTGTCTTTAAAGTCTTTATAAAAACCAAGATTAGAGAATGACTCTCTTAAATAAACCCACCCTACAGATTGAGAAATATAATAAGGCAGGAACATGCATTCTATCGATGCTTTTTTTAGCTCGCCCTTCTGTTCTAAAAGCATGTTAAAATCAAATAATTGAGATAACATCTCCTTAAGCTTCACATGTTCAACTCGACCATCAGAGTCAATTCCATGAAAACTAAAAACATTTCCCCCATCCTCTTTTAAATATATGCTACCAAGTTCTCTTACTATTATATATTTTTTATCTACGCCTCCTTTAGTGATGCTGAAATCCAATCTGAATGTAGGGTTGTATCGAATAATTTCGCTCAAGCCATCTTTAACATCGTTAATTCCAAAGGTAAATAAAATACTCTGTATTAAAGTACTTTTACCTGAGGTATTACACCCACTTATTATGTTTATTTTATTTGAAAACTTTTGGTCGAAATATAAATTATGACTTTCAGAGACAACAAACAATCTATCAAACTTTATAATTGTCTTCATGGTTTACCTTAATCGTAGCACTCAACGTATGAACACAGAACTGCAAAAAATGTATCAATATTATCTAGGTTTATAGAATGAGATTTTCTAACATTATCAACATATGCAGTTAATGCGTCTTGAAGAGAAAAATATTGAGTTGTGTAATCATTATTTCTAACAAAGTCTTTAATAATTTGATAATCGTAATTACTCATATCCTTGAGTAGTTCAAAAGAGTTAAGTATATAGTTTTCATGATTTTTCTGTATGCTAAGTGGTATTCTGAATTTCATTGAGAATTGCTGTGCTTCGGCACGCCAATAGTCGAATGCCTTTTGCTTTGAATCAATTATATTCATAACTTTCTTAACTTCTTCGCCTTCAACCCTTTTTGTTGGATCGAGTAGACATATTTCCTGTCCTTGATTATATACAGTTTCCACATTCCTAAATAGAGCAAGTATTACCTCGATGGCTGCTTTCGAGTCAGCTATATGAGAAAACTTTCTAGACATAAGCCCAATAAGCGATTCTTTTTGTTTTGCAGCCGTTCTTGGAAAATCTACCCACTGAATTTTTAGGTTACTTAGTTCTTTACGATGGAAAACAGAAGATTCTTCATTACAAATATCTGTAACTTTATTTTCAATTTTATTCTGAATGTTTTTATGTAACTCATCATAAGCACAGATAGAGTTTTGCTCATTAATCCTTAATATCTGCTCAGTAATACCTTCTTTTTTTAACGCCTTTGACGGTGAGTATTTTAATTCTATTTCTGTATTTGATATAAATGTTAGCTGGTGTTTATAATCTTCACTTTTTTCAAAAGCATCATTTCTTAAGTTTTCGCCCACCAATAGTATTTTAGATACCATCTCAGAAAACCTAGAGTCGATAGTCCATATTTTCCCGCTAAGTTTCTTTGCTTGATAGGCATGTATCTCGTTTATATAACTTAAGCAATCAGTTTTATAACAAAATAGAAAATCATCGTGATGTTCTATACAAATAAAGAATTCTTTATTGATAAAAGAATTGAAATTATCTAACAAAAGATACAATGCACAGTTTCTTTGAAACTCAAAACCTGTTAACGCATCAACCCCGGCGTTTGCCGCTTTATTTTTAGCCACCCTGCTCTCCTACAACAGCTAAAAATTTCCATCGTCATCCAGTGATGGATGCGGATGCAAATTAAACCATTTAAGGCGATGTGTATCACGAAAATCAAAAAAAATAAATTTGTAAGATCATTTTTAGTGATCTAATACACTGTTTTATGTACTGTTTTTTTATACAGTTGAAAGATAGCACCTCTAGGGAAAACTTTAAAAACTTGTTTTCCCTATTTACAGGCTTATATAACCTTAGTTAAAGATGCTTCAATATAATCCGCATACCACTGCATCATCTCCCTCCTTCCTTCCAGATACAACGCATGGTTATACGTTCCACGTATCGCGTTCTTATCGACATGCGCAAGCTGGGTTTCAATCCATGCCGTGTTGAACCCTTCCTCATGCAAAATCGTACTCATCGTGTGGCGGAAACCATGCCCCGTTACCTTCCCCGTATATCCAATCCGCTTGAACACCTGATTTATACTCGCTTCGCTCATCGTTTTGCGGGGATCATTCCTCCCAGGAAACATCAGAGGATATTGCCCAGACATCACTTTGAGCTGCTGTACGATCTTTAGTGCTTGGGTAGAGAGGGGGACAAGATGAGGCCTTTTCATCTTCATTCGATCGGCTGGAATTTCCCACACCGCTTTCTCAAGATCAAACTCACTCCAGAAAGCACCTCGAAGCTCGCCGGTACGAACTCCCGTAAGGATCAGCAGACGTGCGGCAAGCACAACCAGCGGGCTTCCTGTATAGCTGGATAGAGCTTTAAAGAAGTCTGGTAATTCTTCAACAGTCAGGAAGGGATAATGCTTCGATTCATGCCCTGACATCGCGCTGGTTAGATCCGCTGCAGGATTGTATTCCGCACGACCGGTAACTATGGCGTAGCGAAAGACTTCACTGCAGCGCTGGCGAACCTTCTTAGCCTTCTCTGTCGCGCCACGGCTTTCCATACGACGCAGCACATTCAGCAGAACCAGTGGTTTGATTTCATTCACCGGCAGTTGGCCGATATAGGGGAAAATATCTTTATTGAAGGCTTCGATGATGTCGGAGGCATAGCCTTCTGACCATCTGCTCACCTTCGTACCGTGCCACTCAAGCGCCACAGACTGGAACGTGTTATTGAGCTGCACATCGCGAACCAGCTTTTCTTCTTTCTTGGCAAACGATGGATCGATACCCTCGGCCAGTTTTTTCTTGGCTTCATCACGCAGTGCTCTCGCTTGTGCAAGGGACACTGCCGGATAGACCCCAAAAGCCATACGCTTCTCTTTTCCATTGAAGCGATATTTCATCCGCCAGTATCGGGAACCTGAGGGAACGACTTCAAGATACAAACCAGCACCATCTGCCAGCTTATAGGCTTTCTCTCTGGGTTTAGCTGCATCTACCTGTCGCGCATTTAGCTTCATTGGGGGCATCTCCCTGGACCGAACACAGAATGCCCCCACTTATGCCCCCAACTGTGACTTGATTCCGGTTGAGTCCAGTTGATAACAGGAGATAAAATACGGGCCAGAAACCGCAGTATACGGGCTTTAAGTTGATTTCGGTAGACTTGGGAAGAGTTTGAAATGGTGCCGATAATAGGAGTCGAACCTACGACCTTCGCATTACGAATGCGCTGCTCTACCAACTGAGCTATATCGGCCCTGAAAGGACATGACCACGAGTGTGAATCACGGGGTAGAAGGTTAAAACTAACCGGGTGATGCGTCAATAGCCTTGTGAATCAAGTGGCTGATTTTGCATCACTCCGGTTTTAATTACGCACGAATGGTATCGTCACCGATGCCGATCCACTTGTAGGTGGTCAGCGCTTCCAGCCCCATTGGGCCGCGTGCGTGTAATTTTTGCGTGCTGACAGCCACTTCCGCGCCCAGGCCAAATTGTCCGCCATCGGTAAATCGGGTAGAAGCATTGACGTAAACGGCGGACGAATCCACTTCATTCACAAAACGATCGGCGTTGTGCAGAGTGCGCGTCAGGATCGCATCAGAATGTTGAGTGCCGTGTTCACGAATATGCGCAATTGCGTCATCCAGGCCGGCCACGATTTTCACGTTCAGATCCAACGACAGGAACTCGTCGTCATACTCTTCGGCTTTCACCGCTACCACGTTCGCCGGGCCTGATTTCAGTTGGGCCAGCGCCGCATCGTCAGCATGCAGCGTGACGCCGCTTTCCGCCATTTGCTTGCTCAGCGCAGGCAGAAAACGCGCAGCGATATCCTGATGCACCAGCAGCGTTTCCACCGTGTTGCAGGTACTCGGACGCTGGGTTTTCGCATTGACGATGATCTTCAGCGCCGGTTCGATCTCCGCGCTGTCGTCAACAAAGATATGGCATACGCCAATCCCGCCGGTGATCACCGGGATCGTCGACTGCTCACGGCACAGCTTGTGCAGGCCCGCGCCGCCACGAGGGATCAGCATGTCGATGTATTTATCCATACGCAGCATTTCATTGACCAGCGCGCGATCCGGGCTGTCGATCGCCTGAACTGCGCCAGCAGGTAAGCCGCAGGCTTCCAGCGCTTGCTGAATCACCGCAATCGTTGCCGCATTGGTGCGATATGTCTCTTTACCGCCGCGCAGAATCGCCGCGTTGCCGGTTTTCAGGCACAACGAGGCGACGTCAACGGTCACATTGGGACGCGCTTCGTAAATCACGCCAATGACGCCCAGCGGAACACGACGACGTTCCAGACGCAGCCCGCTGTCCAGCAGACCGCCATCAATCACCTGTCCGACCGGGTCGGCCAGGTTACACACCTGACGGACGTCATCGGCAATCGCTTTCAGGCGCGCCGGCGTCAATGCCAGACGATCCAGCATCGCTTCGCTGAGGCCGTTTTCGCGCGCCTCGGCAACGTCCTGGGCGTTAGCGCTCAGGATGCTTTCAGTTTGCGCTTCCAGTTCGTCCGCTATTTTTTCCAGTACGCGATTCTTCTCGCGGCTGGAGAGTAGCGCCAGTTTGTAGGACGCCGCTTTGGCAGCAATGCCCATTTGTTCCAGCATACGTCGGCTCCTTAACGGGTAATCATGTCATCGCGATGGACAGCGACCGGGCCATATTCATAGCCAAGAATCGCGTCAATCTGCTGAGAGTGGTGACCAGCAATACGGCGCAGCGCGTCGCTGTTATAACGGGTGACGCCGTGGGCGATATCGCGCCCTTCCTGGTTACGGATGCGGATCACTTCACCACGCGAGAAGTTACCTGTCACGCTTTTAATGCCTTTTGGCAATAATGAGCTACCGCGTTCCAGAATCGCAGATGTCGCCCCTTCATCCACAGTGATTTCACCGGCAGGCGGCGCGCCAAAGATCCAGCGTTTGCGGTTTTCCAGCGGGGAGGCTTGCGCATGGAAACGGGTTCCCGCAGAAATGCCTGCCATAACATCGCCAATCACGCCCGGCTTGCTGCCCGCTGCGATGATGGTGTCGATTCCGGCACGACAGGCAACGTCGGCAGCCTGCAATTTCGTGCCCATTCCCCCGGTTCCCAGGCCAGAGACGCTGTCGCCCGCAATCGCACGCAGCGCATCATCAATGCCGTACACGTCTTTAATCAGTTCAGCCTGCGGGTTGGTTCGCGGATCGGCGGTAAACAACCCTTGCTGATCGGTCAGTAACAACAATTTGTCGGCGCCCGCCAGAATGGCGGCCAGCGCGGAAAGATTGTCGTTATCGCCCACTTTTATTTCAGCGGTCGCCACGGCATCGTTTTCATTGATGACAGGGACAATATTGTTGTCCAGCAGCGCACGCAGGGTGTCACGCGCGTTCAGGAAGCGCTCTCTGTCTTCCATATCCGCACGCGTCAGCAGCATCTGCCCGATGTGAATACCGTAGATAGAGAATAGCTGTTCCCAAAGCTGAATCAGACGACTCTGCCCCACCGCCGCCAACAGTTGTTTAGACGCTATGGTCGCCGGGAGTTCCGGGTAGCCAAGATGCTCACGCCCGGCGGCGATAGCGCCCGACGTGACGATCACAATACGATGGCCTGCGGCATGTAGCTGCGCGCATTGACGAACAAGTTCTACGATATGGGCACGGTTCAGGCGGCGCGATCCGCCCGTTAGCACACTGGTGCCGAGTTTTACCACCAGCGTCTGGCTGTCACTCATGATTCTCTGCCATTCAAAATAGGGGAAAATGATATCAAACGAACGTTTTAGCAGGACTGGCCCCGGTTGCCAACAACCAGAGCACAAAGCATGAAATTTTGTTGCGCAGGATCAGCAAGCGTAGCGGCAGTTTCTGACAATTTTATTACCGCAATAATAAATCATCCTTTTTTAAAAATATTCTTAATTTGTCATAAAACCTTCATTGCAGAGCGTTAAAAACCATCCTGTTTTTCACGGGGATCACTCCCAGCGAATATTAGCGCGTAATTTTAAATCAGGAATGAAAATGAAAAAGAGCACTCTGGCATTAGTGGTGATGGGTATTGTTGCATCGGCATCCGTGCAGGCAGCAGAAGTGTATAACAAAAACAGTAATAAACTGGACGTGTATGGCAAAGTAAAAGCGATGCACTACATCAGTGATGATGACAGCAAAGATGGCGACCAGACTTATATCCGCTTTGGCTTTAAAGGCGAAACGCAGATTAACGATCAGCTGACCGGTTACGGTCGCTGGGAAGCTGAGTTCGCCGGTAACAAAACAGAAAGTGAAGGCGGTCAGAAAACCCGTCTGGCTTTTGCGGGTCTGAAGCTGAACGATTTCGGTTCGTTAGATTATGGTCGTAACCTGGGCGCCCTGTACGACGTTGCCGCGTGGACGGATATGTTCCCTGAATTCGGTGGCGACGGCCTTGCACAGACCGACAACTTTATGACCAAACGTGCCAGTGGCCTGGCAACTTACCGTAACACCGATTTCTTCGGCGTTATCGATGGTCTGAACTTAACCCTGCAATATCAGGGTAAAAACGAAAACCGCGACGTCAAAAAGCAGAATGGCGACGGTTTCGGCACATCTCTGAGCTATGACTTCGGCGGCAGCGACTTCGCCATCATCGGCGCATACGCCAATTCAGACCGCACCAATGAGCAGAACCTGCAATCTCGCGGACAAGGTAAAAACGCGGAAGGTTGGGCGACGGGTCTGAAATATGACGCCAATAACATTTACCTGGCGACTATCTATTCTGAAACCCGCAACATGGCGCCTATTTCCGGTGGTTTCGCCAATAAAGCGCAAAACTTCGAAGCGGTTGCCCAGTATCAGTTTGATTTCGGTCTGCGTCCTTCCCTGGGCTATGTTCAGTCTAAAGGCAAAGATATTGAAGGTATCGGTGATGAAGATATCGTGAAATATATCGATGTGGGCGCAACATATTATTTCAATAAAAATATGTCCGCGTTCGTTGATTATAAAATCAACCAGATTGACGATGATAACAAGCTGGGCGTAAGCAGCGATGATATCGTCGCGATTGGTATGACGTACCAGTTCTGATTGTCTTAATTTGCCGGATGACGACGCTCAGGCGTCTTATCCGGCCTACTCTTTTGCACTGTTGCAGGCCGGATAAGCGTAGCGTCATCCGGCACTATTCTATGTTACGCCGTTAACTTCACCGGTTCTTTGAAGTTATCGGCGGGTTCCAGCGCCAGATTCAGCGAAGTCAGCAGTGCACGCAATTTTTCATGAAACTCGCGCAGGGTGTACTCCAGGCGTTCAACCACCTCGGTCTCTTTAATCGGCACGGCGGTCCAGTTACCTTCTTTGTCAAACAGGCCAAACTGGTAGCTGTAAGTAAAGCGTTTTTCCTGCGCTTCCAGTTCCATCCACCAGCCCCAGAATTCACGTTTCTCAGGCGCTGGCTTCACGTTGACGCAAACAGCCAGGCAATCGAAAAAAAAACGATTATCTTCGCACTGCCCTTCGCGTATATACGGGCCAAGCGCAGTGAATTTCTTGATCAATCTACTTTTCGGGTGTCCACTCGGTAACGTCATTGCGATCTCCTTTGGTGAAGCAACTGTTTTACCAAAACAATAAAATTTAGCAATCCATTAACACAATCTGTGATTGATCCAACCGGTAATTTCTTTCAGCGCAGTGTCAAAATTGCGATACACCGGATTAAACGGAATCTCCATCAGCTTACCGTCGGAAGATGACGAGGTGATGAGCCGGGACTCCTCTTCCGGGCTAAACGGATCGTTTTTCCAGAAGCCAGATAACATCGGCGTTGGGCAGCGTCTGCCAAGCAACCCCTGCACCTTCAGTGAATAACGATTTAGCTCAACGCGCAGCGCTTCATCTGACGCATCATGCATCCCCAGACGGCTTGCCAGCACGTCAAGATACATTTCCGGCACCGTCCCCTGACGTTGTGAATCGCTTAACAACGCATGGACCACCGGCCCCAGACAGGCTACCGCTTTCAGTCGCGGCGCTTCCAGGTAGGCCAGACGTACCGCAACGTTAGCGCCAAAACGAAAACCAAACGCCGCCACCCGGGTATGATCAACCCACGGCACCCCAGGCAGCGCTTTCAACACATGCTGATGCAGCAGACTGGAGTCCTGGGTGAGTTTCCATTTTGACGAGAATCCAACCGACGGCATGTCCAGCGTCAGCATCGCCATACCGCGCGGCGCGAAGTAACGTTCGAACAGGGTGTAATAGTCCGTTTGCATGGAGTCCAGGCCGCCGCACATCAGTACGGTCGGGAACGGGCCATCCCCTTTCGGCATATGCAAAAACGCAGTGACAGGCGCGCCGCCGGGGATCGCAAACGCCATTTCACGCAGCGAGCCCGGCAAGCGTTGCGCGGCCTCTTCATACGCGCGGTTCGCCAGGGCCTGCGCCTGCTCCGCCAGCTCATCCCCTTTAAGATGTGGGTAAGCCGCAATGTTGTAGAGCGAGGAAGCGTGCAGCCAGTGACGCCCGCTGCGCTGTGGGTCTGTTTCCTGGCAGGCTTTCTGCTGCCATTCCATCGCCTGTTTCGACCATTCAAAGATCCAGTTACCGCCACGGTAGCCAATCACCGTGTCGTACAGCTCTTTGTCGGTTCGCTCGGCTTCGCTCATTACGATACGCGCCTGCACATCAAGGATTTCTCGCGGATCGATACCGCGCCAGATCCACATCAGACGGTTGATCATGCGATACCAGTGCGGCACGTTTTTACCATCCAGAGTGGACTGCACGGACGGCTGCGTTCCGTGATTGAAGCGCCGGACAAGCGTCGACGTTTCAGGATGTTTGAAGCGGGGTTTAAACAGGGTTTCGCTGAGGTTAGCCTGTGACATTCGTGCAGCCTCCAAGGGTACTTACTGAGGCCTATTGTAACGTGTGTGCGGCTAAAAAAAACAACGCCCGGCATTGCCAGGCGTTGAAAATTTCAGTGATTAGCGACCAGAGATTGGCGGGACGAATACCACGCCCATATCCCACGGCTGCTCAATCCAGGTGTCCTGCGGGATATCAATCACATAATCATCCACCAGCGGGCGGCCAGCCGGTTTAGCGAAGATAGTGACGAAATGAGCTTTAGGATACATTTCGCGGATAGCAACAGCAGTGCCGCCGGTATCGACCAGATCGTCGATCACGATGAAACCTTCACCATCGCCTTCCGCACGTTTCAGCACTTTCAGTTCGCGCTGGTTGTCGTGGTCGTAGCTGGAGATGCAAACGGTATCGACATGGCGAATACCCAACTCACGCGCCAGCAATGCGCCCGGTACCAGACCACCACGGCTGACGGCAATAATGCCTTTCCATTGTTCAGAAGGCATCAGGCGGCTTGCCAGTTTGCGTGCGTGAATCTGCAACATGTCCCAGGTGACGACGTATTTTTCGCTCATGTGAAGTGTCCCAGCCTGTTTATCTACGGCTTAAAAATTGAGGGTGAACCAGGTTGCGCGAGATTATAGAGACCTGACGCGCTAAAAACCAGTGTTTCGCGGAATCCAGCCCTCTTTTTACGTGCTTTATACTACCCGAAGACCAGGAAAGTGGTATTCTCAATCGCATCTCGCAAGCCCGACTTGTGGTGACAATCAATCTGCTAACCCTGTGGCCTGCAAGAAAGTTTTGCAGGACATCGTCAAGGAGACTTATCGTGTCTGAACTGTCTCAATTATCTCCACAACCGCTGTGGGATATTTTTGCAAAAATCTGTTCTATTCCTCATCCGTCCTACCATGAAGAGCAGCTCGCTGAACACATTATGGGCTGGGCCAAAGAGAAAGGTTTCCACGCTGAGCGCGATCGGGTCGGTAATATCCTGATTCGTAAACCTGCCACCGCAGGTATGGAAAACCGCAAGCCAGTGGTTTTGCAGGCGCACCTGGATATGGTTCCGCAGAAAAACAACGACACCGTACACGACTTCACCAAAGATCCGATCCAGCCTTATATTGACGGCGAGTGGGTAAAAGCCCGCGGCACCACGCTGGGCGCGGATAACGGCATTGGTATGGCTTCCGCGCTGGCCGTTCTGGCTGACGACAACGTCGCGCACGGCCCGCTGGAAGTGCTGCTGACCATGACGGAAGAAGCCGGTATGGACGGCGCATTCGGCCTTCAGCCAGGCTGGCTACAGGCCGATATTCTGATCAATACCGACTCCGAAGAAGAAGGTGAGATCTACATGGGCTGTGCAGGCGGTATCGATTTTACCTCTAACCTACCGCTGTCCCGTGAAGCCATTCCGGCGGGCTTCCAGAGCTTTAAACTGACGCTGAAAGGCCTGAAAGGCGGCCACTCCGGCGGCGAAATCCACGTCGGTCTCGGCAATGCCAACAAGCTGCTGGTGCGCTTCCTGGCGGATCATGCTGAAGAACTGGGTCTGCGTCTGGTTGATTTCAACGGCGGTACGCTGCGTAACGCTATCCCGCGTGAAGCCTTCGCCACCGTTGCTGTAGCGGCAGATAACGTCGATGCGCTGAAAACGCGGGTGAACGCTTATCAGGAGATCCTGAAAAACGAGCTGGCAGAGAAAGAGAAGAATCTGGTGGTTCTGCTGGAAGCAGCCGCTAACGACAAAGCGGCGCTGACTGCCTCGTCCCGCGATGGCTTTATCCGTCTGCTGAACGCCACGCCAAACGGCGTGATTCGCAATTCCGACGTAGCGAAAGGCGTGGTTGAGACGTCCCTGAACGTGGGCGTTGTGACCATGACCGACAACAACGTGGAAATCCACTGCCTGATCCGCTCGCTGATCGACAGCGGTAAAGACTACGTGGTGAGCATGCTGGATTCACTGGGTAAACTGGCCGGCGCGAAAACCGAAGCAAAAGGCGGCTATCCGGGCTGGCAGCCAGATGCGAACTCGCCGGTAATGCACCTGGTGCGTGAAACTTACCAGCGTCTGTTCAATAAGACGCCGAACATCCAGATTATTCACGCGGGTCTGGAATGCGGTCTGTTCAAAAAACCGTACCCGGATATGGACATGGTCTCTATCGGGCCAACCATTACCGGCCCGCACTCTCCAGATGAGCAGGTTCATATCGAAAGCGTCGGTCACTACTGGCGGCTTCTGACTGAACTGCTGAAGTCTATTCCGGCGAAGTAAAATTCTGCGCTAAATGCCGGATGGCGCTGCGCTTATCCGGCCTACAACTAACCCGGCCTACACGCTGATTTGTAGGCCGGATAAGGCATTTACTCCGCCATCCGGCAATACATCAAAGTCACAGCCCCAGCAGAAGCTGTCTTTCCAGTTGCGGGTCAAGTAGTGTAACGTGTAACCCTACCAGCCGCACGCCCCGCCCTCCCCGCCGCTCATTCCAGGTTTTACGCGCCGTCGTGATTAAATCGTCCTTGCTTAAACGCGGCCAGACGTGCTCCTGAGTGGTCAGCTGGAAATCGTTAAATTTTAATTTAACCCCCTGACGGGCAATGAGCAGGTCAGGCTTCACTTTTGCCAGCCGCCTTTCCAGTTCTGGATATAATCGCTCAATGATCGCCTCGCATTCCGCCCATTCGTGAATATCCTCCGCCAGCGTACGTTCAACGCCTATCGATTTACGCAGTCTTTCATTGTTTACATCCCGCTCATCAATCCCCTGGCTACGCTCCCATAACACGCGGCCAAACTTACCAAAGCGCTTGAGTAACATCGCCAGATCGTACTTTTGCACGTCTTCACAGGTACGCAGCCCCATCGTTTCCAGCCTGGCCGCAGACACTTTACCCACCCCCGGAATTTTCCCCAGCGGTAAGGTTTTGAGAAACTCAGGAACATCGGCGGGGGTAATCACATATTGCCCATTCGGTTTATTAAGGTCAGAAGCAATTTTTGCCAGAAACTTAACCGGAGCAATACCTGCTGATGCGGTGAGCTGGAGTTCGTTAAAAATCGTCTGACGGATTTCCTGAGCGATAAGCGTGGCGGAGCCGTGGCAATAAGTGCTGTCGGTGACGTCCAGATAGGCTTCATCCAGCGAAAGCGGCTCTATACGCGAGGTATAACGAGAGAAGATTTCACGGATATGCTGCGACGCTTCTTTATACGCCTCAAACCGCCCCGGCAATAGCGTGAGGTGCGGGCAAAGCTTAAGCGCCATACCGGTCGGCATCGCGCTGCGCACGCCAAATTTGCGGGCGGGATAATTAGCCGTACTGATAACGCCCCTGCGCTCGCGGCTGCCGCCGATAGCAATGGGAATATCACGCAGGGCCGGGTTATCGCGCATTTCAACCGCCGCGTAAAAACAGTCCATATCAACATGTATGATTTTGCGCATGACTCACCTCCGCAATACTGTTTAAGTATACAGTGCATTTTGTATTGTGAGAAGTGAGTGGAAGTTAAGCCGCAGCAGAATGCGCCGGGTTCTGACTGCCTTGACGGCTAAATTTCAGTATAAAGAGAAACTAAATTGTAAACGCATCGCCTGGGGCTTGCGAAAAACTGCCGTGGTGATAATGTGAGCGCACCAAATACGGATTAGTCTGATTTGGGGACTTTGTTTGCCGTTCTGGCGTGTGTAACCGTTTTATCAAGGAATAAGCAGTATGCGTAAAATCGCATTTTTTCTTGCGATGCTTCTGATCCCGTGCGTCTCATTTGCCAGTTTGCTAAGCAGTAGCAGCCCAACCACGCCAGTCAGCAAAGAATATAAGCAGCAGTTGATGGGGTCGCCTGTCTATATTCAGATCTTTAAAGAAGAGCGTACGCTCGATCTGTACGTCAAGATGGGTGAGCAATATCAATTGCTCGACAGCTACAAAATTTGCAACTATTCCGGTGGCTTAGGCCCCAAACAGCGCCAGGGTGACTTTAAAAGCCCGGAAGGTTTTTACAGCGTCCAGCGTAATCAGCTCAAACCGGACAGCCGTTTCTATAAGGCCATTAATATCGGTTTTCCGAACGCCTATGACCGCGCACACGGTTATGAAGGTAAGTATCTGATGATCCACGGCGCCTGCGTCTCCGTCGGTTGCTATGCCATGACCGACAGCGGCATTGATGAGATTTTCCAGTTTGTAACCGGCGCCCTGGTATTCGGGCAATCCAGCGTACAGGTGAGCATCTATCCCTTCCGCATGACCGATGCAAATATGCAGCGCCATAAGTATTCGTATTACAAAGATTTCTGGACGCAGCTAAAACCGGGCTACGACTACTTTGAGCAAACCCGTAAGCCACCAACAGTTTCCGTTGTTGATGGCCGTTACGTGGTCAGCAAACCGTTGAGCCATGAAGTGGTTCAGCCACAGCTGGCGTCAAACTATACGCTCCCCGAGACAAAATAATCGCCATTCGCCTGGCATAATCTTTTGCCAGGTTTCATTTCCCGTCAGCGGCTGCGTTGCAATCACGGTAACCACATCATTCGGTGTGGTTTGTGAACTGAAGTCGATTTCCACATCCTGGTCCAACAGCGTGGCAACGCCAAACGGCGCGCGGCGGGTGATCCAGAATAAATTGGTCGAGCAATAGGCCATGACATAGCGCCCGTCTGACAGCAGCATGTTGAAGACGCCTTTCTTACGGAGTTCTTCTGCCAGCGTCGCAATATATTTAAATACCGCCATCATATTGCCCGGCGTGCGCGGATAACGCTGCGTCAGCTTATGCAGCAGCCAGCAGAACGCTTTTTCGCTGTCCGTCTCACCAACCGGGCGAAAATTACCGGTTTCAAGCGATTTGTAGCCGTTGAGCTGCCCGTTATGCGCATACGTCCAGTTACGCCCCCAAAGCTCACGGGTAAACGGATGCGTATTTTCCAGCGCCACTTCCCCACGATTCGCCTGGCGAATATGGGCGACGACGGAACAGGATTTAATGGGATAGTCTTGCACCAGTCTGGCGATGGGCGAATTAAAACTGGGTTGCGGATCTTTAAATGTGCGACACCCTTTACCTTCATAAAACGTAATGCCCCAGCCGTCTTTGTGCGGCCCGGTTCCTCCACCACGCTGAACCAGCCCGGTGAAACTAAAGCAAATATCGGTTGGCACATTGGCGCTCATCCCGAGCAGTTCGCACATACATCACCTACCTTAAAACGCTGAACCGCCTGATGGCGCTGCGCTTATCAGGCCTGGACAAATCAAATGTAGGCCGGATAAGACGCTTTAACGTCGTCATCCGGCAAAAACACAGTAAAGAATTATCCGCTTACTTAACCATCTCTTTTTCGATCAATTGGATCAGGATATGAATCACTTTGATATGGATTTCCTGAATACGATCAGCATAACCGAAATGCGGCACGCGAATTTCAATATCCGCCGTCCCTGCCATTTTACCGCCGTCTTTCCCGGTCAGGGTGATGACTTTCATTCCCTTCTCGCGTGCTGCGGCAATCGCTTTAATCACGTTACCAGAGTTGCCCGAAGTTGAGATCCCTAACAGCACATCCCCTTCACGGCCAACCGCTTCAACGTAGCGAGAGAAAACATAGTCGTAACCAAAATCATTACTGACACAGGAGATATGGCTGACGTCAGAAATAGCGATCGCCGGGTAGCCTGGACGGTTTTCACGGTAGCGACCGGTCAGCTCTTCGGCAAAATGCATCGCGTCGCAATGAGAGCCGCCGTTACCGCAGGAAAGTACCTTGCCACCCGCTTTAAAACTGTCTGCCAGCAGGACCGCCGCGCGCTGAATAGCGTGAATATTGGCTTCATCTTTTAAAAAATTGGCCAGCGTTTCCGCCGCTTCGTTCAGTTCGTTACGAATAAGATCCTGGTACATGAGGATATCCTTCAGCATGAATGTAATTGACAGATGCAGTGTACCGGATAGCGCAGAAAGCGAGAAGCACAAGCCACAGGAATGCCGCTGGCTTTTGATTTTTTGTGCCGGTGAAAACGGCAACAATGTGAGCTTCGTTGTAATTATTTTGTAAACACATTGCTAAAAGAAATGACATCCACTACAACCATATCATCACAAGTGGTCAGACCTCCTACAAGCAAGGGAGCTTTTCGTTATGATGATTTTGAGTATTCTCGCAACGGTTGTTCTGCTCGGCGCGCTGTTTTATCACCGCGTGAGCTTATTCCTCAGCAGCCTGATTTTACTCGCATGGACAGCCGCGCTGGGCGTTGCTGGCCTGTGGTCTATCTGGGTGCTGGTTCCTCTGGCCATTATCCTCGTACCGTTTAACGTTACGCCGATGCGTAAGTCGATGATCTCTGCGCCAGCGTTTCGTAGCTTCCGTAAAGTGATGCCGCCGATGTCGCGCACGGAGAAAGAGGCCATTGATGCCGGTACAACATGGTGGGAAGGCGATCTCTTCCAGGGCAAACCTGACTGGAAAAAATTGCACAACTATCCGCAACCGCATCTGACCGCTGAAGAACAGGCGTTCCTGGATGGCCCGGTAGAAGAAGCCTGCCGTATGGCGAATGATTTCCAGATCACGCACGAATTAGCCGATCTGCCGCCGGAGCTGTGGGACTACCTGAAAGAGCATCGCTTCTTCGCGATGATCATCAAGAAAGAGTACGGCGGCCTGGAGTTTTCGGCGTATGCGCAGTCTCGCGTGCTGCAAAAACTCTCCGGCGTTTCCGGGATTCTGGCGATTACCGTGGGCGTACCTAACTCATTAGGCCCAGGTGAACTGCTGCAACACTACGGTACTGAAGAGCAGAAAAACCATTACCTGCCGCGTCTGGCGCGTGGTCAGGAGATCCCTTGCTTCGCGCTGACCAGCCCGGAAGCGGGCTCCGATGCGGGCGCAATTCCTGATACCGGCGTCGTCTGCATGGGCGAATGGCAAGGCCAGCAGGTGCTGGGTATGCGCCTGACCTGGAACAAACGTTACATTACGCTGGCCCCTATCGCGACCGTGCTGGGCCTGGCCTTTAAACTCTCTGACCCGGAAAAACTGCTGGGTGGCGAAGAAGAATTGGGTATCACCTGTGCGCTGATCCCGACCTCAACGCCTGGCGTAGAAATTGGTCGCCGTCACTTCCCGCTGAACGTACCGTTCCAGAACGGACCTACGCACGGCAAAGATATTTTTGTGCCAATCGACTACATCATTGGCGGGCCGAAGATGGCAGGCCAGGGCTGGCGTATGCTGGTGGAATGCCTGTCGGTAGGCCGTGGTATCACGCTGCCGTCCAACTCGACCGGCGGGGTTAAATCTGTCGCGCTGGCAACCGGGGCATATGCCCATATTCGTCGCCAGTTCAAAATCTCTATCGGCAAGATGGAAGGTATTGAAGAGGCGCTGGCGCGCATTGCCGGTAACGCCTACGTAATGGACGCCGCAGCGTCACTGATTACCTACGGCATTATGCTGGGTGAAAAACCGGCGGTGCTGTCAGCTATCGTCAAGTACCACTGTACCCATCGCGGCCAGCAGTCCATCATCGACGCAATGGACATTACCGGTGGTAAAGGCATTATGCTCGGCGAAAGCAACTTCCTGGCGCGTTCTTACCAGGGAGCGCCTATCGCCATCACCGTTGAAGGTGCGAATATCCTGACCCGCAGCATGATGATCTTCGGTCAGGGGGCGATTCGCTGCCATCCGTATGTTCTGGAAGAGATGGCCGCCGCGCAAAGCAACGATGTGAATGCGTTCGACAATCTGCTGTTTAAACATATCGGCCATGTCGGTAGTAACAAAGTACGCAGCTTCTGGCTCGGTCTGACCCGCGGCCTGACCAGCTACACCCCGACCAGCGACGCAACGAAACGTTATTACCAGCACCTTAACCGACTGAGCGCCAACCTGGCCCTGCTGTCTGATGTCTCAATGGCGGTGTTGGGCGGTAGCCTGAAACGTCGTGAACGTATTTCCGCACGCCTGGGCGATATTTTAAGCCAGCTGTATCTGGCCTCCGCCGTGCTGAAACGCTATGACGATGAAGGCCGTAACGAAGCCGATCTGCCGCTGGTGCACTGGGGCGTACAGGATGCGTTGTATCAGGCGGAGCAAGCGATGGATGAACTGCTGCAAAACTTCCCAAACCGTTTTGTTGCGGGTCTGCTGAACGTGGTGATCTTCCCAACCGGTCGTCACTACCTTGCCCCTTCCGACAAGCTGGATCATAAGGTCGCGCAGATTCTACAAGTACCGAGCGCAACCCGTTCACGTATCGGTCGCGGTCAATACCTGACGCCGAGCGAGCATAACCCGGTCGGCTTGCTGGAAGAAGCGCTGCTGGACGTGATAGCAGCAGATCCTATCCACCAGCGGATCTGCAAAGAGTTGGGTAAAAATCTGCCGTTTACCCGTCTGGATGAACTGGCGCATAACGCGCTAGCAAAAGGGCTGATTGATAACGATGAAGCCGCCATTCTGGTGAAAGCGGAAGAAAGCCGTCTGCGCAGCATTAACGTTGATGATTTTGATGCCGACGCGCTGGCGACTCAGCCGGTAAAGTTGCCAGAGAAGCAAGTGCGTAAAGTAGAAGCCGCTTAATCCTCATCTCCCCTGAAAGCCCCGCTTCTGCGGGGCTTTTTATTGCCACATTTTCGTTGATGCTCATGCTACAGTGTAAAAATGCTGTTCAACGAGGAGCCCCGATCGTGCCTGGTTTGAAAATTACCCTGTTGCAACAACCGCTGGTCTGGATGGACGGTCCGGCCAATTTACGTCATTTTGACAGACTGCTGGAAACCATCACCGGACGTGACGTCATTGTTTTACCTGAAATGTTTACCACCGGTTTTGCAATGGAAGCCGCACTTCAGTCACTCCCGCAAGAAGATGCGATCGACTGGATGCAGGCCAAAGCACAACAGACTGATGCCCTGATTGCGGGCAGCGCTGCGTTGCAAACCGAACGTGGCCCGGTAAACCGTTTTTTACTGGTTGAACCTGACGGCAACGTTCATTGCTATGATAAACGCCATCTGTTCCGCATGGCGGATGAACATCATCATTACCAGGCGGGCGATAAACGTGTTGTCGTTGAATGGCGCGGCTGGCGTATTCTACCGTTAGTGTGTTATGACCTGCGTTTTCCGGTATGGTCCCGCAATCTTAATGATTATGACCTGGCGCTGTATGTAGCGAACTGGCCTGCTCCACGTTCGCTACACTGGCAGGCGCTGCTCACCGCACGCGCGATTGAAAACCAGGCCTATGTAGCAGGCTGCAACCGTGTTGGCACTGATGGCAACGGGCACCATTACCGTGGGGACAGCCGGGTGATTAACCCGCAAGGAGAGATTATCGCCACCGCCGAGCCACATCAGGCGACACGTATTGATGCAGACCTGTCGCTCACGGCGTTACGGGAATACCGCGAGAAATTTCCGGCATGGCAGGACGCCGACCCATTCACGTTACGCTGATGATTGTTCATCCTTCTCTGCAACGATTCTGGCATTTCTACAGAGAAGGATAATTTTTGTTGAAGGCTAAAACGACGAAAGCCTGAATCATTTCTGATTCAGGCTTTCTGAATAGTGGCGGAACGGACGGGACTCGAACCCGCGACCCCCTGCGTGACAGGCAGGTATTCTAACCAACTGAACTACCGCTCCGCGTTGTGTTCCTCTTGGGAACGAAGCGCATATTACGGATTGCCTCGCACCTCGTCAACGGTTTTTCTCACGTTTTGAATCGTTTGCTGTAAAAATCACCCGGACGGCTATTTTTACGTCGTAAAACCCCGAATTACGCCCGCCAGAGGCAACTTCCGCCTTTCTTCTGCACCAGGTCGAGACGCGACTCATGCGCCATCAGCTCTTCATCAGTCGCTAAAACAACGCGTAACTTGCTGGCCTGGCGGACAATACGCTGGATTGTCGCTTCACCCTGCTGTTGCTGCGTTTCCCCTTCCATTGAGAAGGCCATCGACGTTTGCCCACCGGTCATCGCCAGATAGACATCGGCCAGAATCTGGGCATCGAGCAATGCGCCGTGCAGCGTACGTTTGCTGTTATCTATCTCATAGCGTGAACAAAGCGCATCAAGGCTGTTACGCTTGCCGGGGAACATCCTCCTCGCCATCGCCAGGCTATCGGTGATTTTGCAGAACTCGCTTGTTTTCGGAATACCACGACTGAGTTTGGCGAACTCATAATCCATAAAGCCGATATCAAACGATGCGTTATGGATCACCAGTTCCGCGCCACGGATATACTCCAGGAAGTCGTCAACCACATCGGCAAAAACGGGTTTATCAAGCAGAAATTCATCCGCAATACCGTGTACGCCGAACGCTTCCGGGTCCACCAGTCGGTCCGGTTTTAGATAGACGTGGAAGTTATTGCCGGTAAGGCGGCGGTTCACGACCTCGACTGCACCGATCTCAATGATCTTATGGCCTTCGTAGTGGGCGCCGATCTGGTTCATACCGGTGGTTTCGGTATCGAGGACGATCTGTCGTGTAATTGCAGTGCTCATAGCGGTCATTTATGTCAGACTTGTCGTTTTACGATCGATTTCAATTACAGGAAGTCTACCAGAGATGCTTAAACAGGTAGAAATTTTCACCGATGGCTCTTGCCTGGGAAATCCAGGTCCAGGTGGTTATGGCGCTATTTTACGCTATCGCGGCCATGAAAAAACCTTTAGTGAAGGATATAGCCTCACAACTAACAATCGCATGGAGCTTATGGCGGCCATCGTCGCGCTGGAAGCGTTAAAAGAACATTGTGAAGTCACATTAAGCACGGACAGCCAGTATGTCCGTCAGGGAATTACACAATGGATCCACAACTGGAAAAAGCGCGGCTGGAAAACAGCAGAGAAAAAGCCAGTAAAGAATGTCGATCTCTGGAAGCGCCTTGATGCCGCGCTGGGCCAACATCAAATCAAATGGGAATGGGTAAAAGGCCATGCCGGCCATCCTGAAAACGAACGTTGCGATGAGCTGGCGCGTGCGGCAGCGATGAATCCTACGCAGGAAGACGTTGGCTATCAGGCAGAGGCTTAAGCGTCTGGCTTACGGTATTGCCGGGTCGCGCCCACGGCCTGGCGAATCCGCGCTTTGCTTTTATTTTGTTTCATCGGGTTAAGCGTAAGCGGAATGGTTCGCTTACGCGCCACAATCAGTTGCAGGCAGCCCAACGCCGGAATATGCGTGCTCAGCAGCTTTCCACCTTGCTTTGACCAGGGTAAAACATGAAAACGGCTGTAGTGCAGCACTTCAAAATTCAATAATGAGAGCCAGTCCAGTTGGCGCATCAGCGTAAACATCCGGCTGTTATAAGGTGAAGATTTACGCAAGACGGGCACCAGCTTACGCAGGCCCATCAGGCTAATCGGGTTAAAACCACTCAAAACCAGCCAGCCATCATCAATTAACACCCGGTCGGCTTCACGCAGTAACCGATGTGGGTCGACGCACCACGGTAGCGTATGCGCCAACAGACAAACATCAACAGACTTATCGGCAAAGGGAAGATGTAAGGGATCGGCCTGAACCTGGACGGGCGCGCCTTGCAGGGAAATATTGACTTGATGAGAAACGGCGCACGCTTCAGAGTTGATTTCTGCGCTTAAATTACCAATTTTAAGCAAATGAAAACCATACATTTTGGCGAACCACGGGTTAAGCTGATGCTCCAGCGCCTCACGATAGTATTCACCCCAGGGCAAATCGCCCCAGCGATGGGGAGCTATGACTGTTTGAGGGATCCTTGCCGGTTTCATCACAACCTTCCGCTACGCACTAAGAGGTAATTTATGAATCTTAACAGTATTCCCGCATTTCAGGACAATTACATCTGGGTTCTGAGTAATAATGAAGGACGTTGCCTGATCGTTGATCCTGGCGAAGCGGCTCCCGTGCTAAATGCCATCAAAGAGAAGAACTGGCAGCCGGAAGCGATTTTCCTCACTCACCATCACCACGACCATGTTGGCGGCGTGAAAGAACTTCTTCAACATTTTCCGCACGTAGTGGTTTACGGACCGGCAGAAACACAAGATAAGGGAACCACGCGCGTAGTCAAAGATGGCGATAGCGCCCTCGTTTTAGGGCATGAATTTAGTATATTTGCCACACCAGGTCACACTTTAGGACATATCTGTTACTTTAGCCATCCTTACCTTTTCTGCGGCGACACCCTTTTCTCTGGAGGCTGTGGACGCCTGTTTGAAGGTACAGCATCACAGATGTATCAATCACTTAAAAAAATCAGCGCCCTTCATGACGATACACTGATTTGTTGCGCACATGAGTATACTTTAGCAAACATGAAGTTTGCATTGAGCATCCTACCGCACGATTCGTTCATAAATGAATATTATCGTAAAGTTAATGAGTTACGCGCAAAAAACCAAATTACACTCCCCGTAATTCTGAAAAATGAGCGGAAAAATAATATTTTTTTGAGAACGGAAGATCCTGATTTAATTAATGAAATAAACAAAGAAACAAAGTTGCAACAACCTGAAGAGCGTTTTGCCTGGTTAAGGTCAAAGAAAGACAGCTTCTGACAATTCCTACTTGTCATTGGCGAACTTCGCCGTTATGATCGGTCGTCTTTTAAGCAACTATTGACACACACATGAAGGCAAAAGCGATATTACTCGCCTCTGTCCTGCTTGTGGGGTGCCAGTCGTCTCAGAACACTGGCAACGTCCAACAGCACGCACAGAGCCTTTCTGCAGCTGGTCAAGGGGAAGCAGGAAAGTTTACGAGTCAGGCACGATGGATGGACGATGGGACGTCTCTCGCGCCAGATCAAGACTTGTGGGCTTTCATTGGCGACGAGCTAAAGATGGGAATTCCGGAGAACAACCGGATACGCGAACAGAAACAGAAGTATTTACGCAATAAGAGCTATCTCCACGATGTAACTTTACGGGCAGAGCCGTATATGTACTGGATAGCCGGGCAGGTTAAGAAACGTAACATGCCGATGGAACTGGTACTACTACCCATAGTGGAGAGCGCTTTTGACCCTCACGCAACGTCTGGCGCCAATGCCGCAGGCATCTGGCAGATCATTCCGAGCACAGGGCGCAATTATGGTTTGAAACAGACCCGCAATTATGATGCGCGTCGTGACGTTGTGGCTTCCACAACGGCCGCGTTAGACATGATGCAGCGTCTGAATAAGATGTTTGATGGCGACTGGCTGTTGACCGTTGCAGCTTATAATAGCGGCGAAGGTCGCGTGATGAAGGCAATCAAAGCGAATAAGGCGCGTGGCAAAGCCACCGACTTCTGGTCGCTTTCGTTACCTCAGGAAACGAAGCTGTACGTGCCAAAAATGCTGGCATTGAGCGATATTCTCAAAAACAGCAAACGCTATGGCGTGCGTCTGCCAACCACAGACGAAAGCCGTGCGCTGGCGCGCGTTCGTTTGAGCAGCCCGGTTGAGATGGCGCAGGTTGCAGATATGGCGGGCATGTCCGTCACCAAGCTGAAGGCGTTTAATGCTGGCGTGAAGGGCTCTACGCTAGGCGTTAGCGGTCCACAGTACGTGATGGTGCCAAAGATGCATGCAGAACAACTGCGTGAGTCTCTGGCTTCAGGCGAAATTGCTGCCGTACAGTCTACGCTGGTCGCAGACAATACGCCGCTGAACAGCCGTAGCTACAAAGTTCGCTCTGGCGATACGCTTTCCGGCATCGCGGCACGCCTTGGCGTGAGCACGAAAGATTTGCAGCAGTGGAATAGTCTGCGCGGATCTAACCTGAAAGTGGGCCAAAGTCTGACGATTGGCGCAGGCAGTAGCGCACAGCGTCTGGCCAACAACAGCGATAGCATTACTTATCGTGTGCGGAAAGGTGATTCGCTTTCGAGTATCGCCAAACGTCACGGGGTGAACATCAAAGATGTGATGCGCTGGAACAGCGATACAGCAAATCTGCAACCAGGCGATCAGCTAACGTTGTTTGTGAAGAACAGCAGCACACCTGACTCCTGATAGCATGACTCAGAAAAGGCACTGGTTTCCCCCCAGTGCCTTTTTTATTTATGCCGCTTTATGCGCCTCAACCATAATCGTATCGCTGGTAAACGAACCGTCCTCCTGCAAAGCGAAATACGCTTTTACCTCCGCGGATGCGCTCTCCTGATACAAACGAATAGCCTCAACCAGCGCCGCAGGCGTACGCATTCTCGTTACCCATGAACTGAACTCCAGCGGTAAGCGGTCCGTTAACAGCGTATCGACAATCAGATTCGCATCATTAACCAGGGACAGCCACTCACCGCTGGAATAGTTACGTACATGAGAAGTGTCGCGTAACGCTTCTACAGTCTGTAACCAGATATCGCGCACCGGATGCCCAGGCGACATCACATCCATCATAATCAACACGCCGCCCGCTTTCAGGACCCGGTTGGCTTCACGCAGTGCCTGCCCAACATCATGCCAGTGGTGTGCAGAATAGCGGCTAATCACAACATCAAAGGCGTGATCCTCAAACGGCAGATTTTCAGCATACCCCTGTCGGGTCGCGATATTTTCTAAACCTTTCTCTTTCGCCGCCTGTACGACGACCTCAAGCATCTGCGAAGACAAATCGTAAGCCACCACTTGCTTTACGTTCTGCGCAGCAATAAAACTGGCGTGCCCGGCGCCACATCCCATATCCAGTACGCTGGCATGTGGAAAAGAGGACAGCCGTTCCGCCAGTCGCTGTAAGTCACGACCAGAAGCATGAACGGTGCTGGTTAAATAGGCATTTGCCTGAGAGCCAAACTGCTTTTCGACGTTGTCATGGTGGGAGTGTGTTGTCATCGTGTTGTCCTTTGGTTGTTTGCAAAATAAAGGGCAGCACCACTTCAGGCCTGCCCCACGGCAGACCTGACACACCTTATTGCTCAGGTTTGCCGGGACTGAATTCAACGAGTAGCGGGTTATGATCGGAGGCGCGCGTGACCAGTACGGAAGCCTCGCTAACGTTCAAACCTCGATAAAACACAAAATCAAGAGGACGGCCAAACGCCCGTCGGCGCTGATCGTCAGTAAAACGCACCTGCCGCAGGGACATCTCGCGCGCAAAGCGATACAGCGCGTTCATTCGTGGTCGGCTCCAGGCATTGAAATCACCAGCCATAATCACCGGGCCACTGTGATGCGCAATTTGATCGCCAATAGGAAGTAACTGCTTACTATACACATCCACCCCAAGACTGAAGTTAACGGCGTGAATGTTTACCACCATCAACAATCGCGTATCAGGCAAAGGGTAAACGGTCACCAGCGCTGACTTCGCCAGACGTAAGATAGGCTCACGTTCGCGCAGCGGGCAGCAGTAGACGGGATGAGCAGCAGAAAGCGTCATAACGCCCGAAGGATGCTGAGGTAACACAAAAGCGGGAACCTGATCGGCGGCAAGATAGTTAGCGGTCGCAAACTGCACCAGTTCGGGCGTGGTTTGCGCTTCCTGTAATAAAACCAGGTGCGCATCTTTGCCAAAGTTTTTCAGCACCGATAACCATTCGGCCCGCTGCTGTTTAAAGATATTCCACACCAGAATCCGAATGCGGTCTTCACTGCTTAACGGCACTCCGGCGGGTAATGCCTGGCCAATACTCGCAAACGACCCAGGCGGTAAAATCCGCTCGGCGGGTTGTCCGGCAATATAGCGCATGGCATAAGTATTTTTTCGCACGTTTGACTTTAAAACCTCTGTAACGTCAACCAGCCCGGGCACGGACTGGTTATTCTGTTATAGGGATTTTAGCTCACACTTTCAACGAGCAGTTACATATTGTTTTGTAAGCAAGCGCTTACCTCCGTAAATTTAACCAGGAACAACGCGAACTGGCCTATCCAATCGATCACAGGTTAACGCCGTCAGAACAGGCTCTCCGGCCACCACACCTCACGCGCAGATTGAAACCAACAGCCCAGGGTGTTTTAATGAAAAAATAGCCAAAATATCAATGTAATTTTGCTTCAGGTGCAAAAATGAAAGCTACATCAGAAGAACTCGTGATATTTGTTGCCGTAGTCGAAAGCGGTAGCTTTAGCCGCGCTGCGGAGCAACTTGGACAGGCGAATTCTGCGGTCAGCCGGGCGGTCAAAAAGCTGGAAATGAAACTGGGCGTGAGTCTGCTTAATCGCACAACACGCCAGTTGAGTCTGACGGAAGAAGGCGAACGTTATTTTCGTCGCGTGCAGTCGATACTACAAGACATGGCCGCCGCTGAAACGGAGGTGATGGAAACGCGAAGCACTCCACGCGGCCTGTTGCGTATTGACGCCGCCACGCCGGTGATACTGCACTTTCTGATGCCGCTGGTTAAGCCTTTTCGCGAGCGTTATCCAGAAATGACGCTATCACTGGTTTCCTCAGAAACATTCATCAATCTGATTGAACGAAAGGTCGATGTCGCCATACGTGCCGGGACGCTGACCGATTCAAGCCTGCGCGCCCGCCCGCTCTTTACCAGTTATCGAAAGATTATCGCGTCGCCGGATTATATTGCCCGCTTTGGCAAACCCGAAACCATTGAAGAGTTAAAACAGCATCTATGTCTCGGATTCACTGAACCGGCTTCGCTCAATACATGGCCTGTAGCATGTAGCGACGGGCAACTCCATGAAATCAGCAGCGGTCTGTCGTCAAATAGCGGTGAGACGCTCAAGCAGCTTTGTCTGAGTGGTAACGGGATCGCCTGCCTGTCTGACTATATGATTGATAAAGAAATCGCGCGGGGAGAGCTTGTGGAGCTGATGGCCGATAAGCGCCTACCGGTAGAGATGCCTTTCAGTGCCGTTTATTACAGCGATCGTGCGGTCAGTACCCGCATTCGGGCATTTATCGATTTTCTCAGCGATCATGTAAAAACAGCCCCCGAAGGAGCTGTAAAAGAGGGTTAAGGATACAGAGAGAGGATTAGTCGATCAGTCCCACTCTGGCGCCAGACCTTCCGGGCTGACAAGGCGATCGTTGCAGTCCAGTGCGGCAATCGCCTTTTTATCTTCGGCATCCAGATGCAGATCGAGCGCCAGCAGGTTGCTTGCCAGATTTTCACGTCTAGTAGAAGAAGGAATTATGGAGTAGCCTTCTCCCATTGCCCATGCAAGGATCACCTGCGCCGAAGTCGCATTGTGCTTAGCGGCAATACGGGCAATCACTTCATCTTTCAGTGCCTTACCATAAGCCAACGTCATGTAAGAGGTGATGTGAATTCCATGCTGTTTTGCCCAATCCACGACCTTGCGGTTTTGCAGATACGGAGACAGTTCAATCTGGTTAGTCGCAATGTTTTCTGCGCCGACAGCGGCAATGGTTTTTTCCATCAACGGGATAGTAAAGTTAGAAATACCGATTTTGCGCGTCAGTCCCTGCTCTTTTGCTTCCAGCAGCGCCTGCATGAACTCTTCGACAGATACCGCATCGTTTGGTGACGGCCAGTGGATCAATGCCAGATCCACATAATCAGTGCGCAGTTTTTCCAGACTTTCTTTCAGACTCAGGATCAGCTTCTCTTTGCTGAGATTTTCAGTCCAGATCTTGGTGGTGATGTACAGCTCGCCACGCGGGATGCCACTTTCGGCAATCGCCTGACCAACAGCCGCTTCATTATCATAGATTTGTGCAGTATCAATTGCACGATAGCCCAGTTCCAGCGCTGTTTTGACCGATGCGATAACAACATCGTCTTTCAGGCGAAAAGTACCTAAACCAAATGCAGGGATTGTCATTGAGTTCCTCATTAATTGTTGTGTCGTTAACTGAGGAGGGATTATCGCGGTTGTTTTTATGCGGAAAAAGATCGTAGAACGCAGAGGATTTTTGCGAAATAAGCAATAATGGAACAGCAGGCAAGAAAAAAGCCCTGAGCGTTAGCTCAGGGCTCTTAATAAGTGGCGGAACGGACGGGACTCGAACCCGCGACCCCCTGCGTGACAGGCAGGTATTCTAACCAACTGAACTACCGCTCCAC
>NZ_JAOWGE010000028.1:0-443723 GCF_030333295.1 Citrobacter sp. CK198
GACTGGACGCTGCCTTATGGCGAGTGGAGTTTTTCTTTTGTCACCCCTTCTGAACTACCCGCAGAAGTCCTTCATGCCCGGGTTATTGATACGGATGGTTATCTGTATACCTTTAATACGCTTGATCCGACTTCCCGAAGTCCTGATTCTATCGACAATTGGGCTACTGCTGTTCATGGTGTCAGCTTTAATAATTTCAACAAAGTCAAAAAGCCGCCTCAGTACATTGTCTTCTGCTGGGAATCCTATATCGATAAACAAACTTACGAGACCAGCGCCGTGTTCGGACCGGAAACCTGGCTACGGATGAAAACCCCTGCCGATCATACCTGGGACGGGGATGCCGTCTGGTACGACAATATAACTTTCGGCCTGTCCCCTGGTGGCAAAGTCAACGTCTGGTTCCCCGATGTCGCCGGGCGTCCCAGCCTTCCCGTAAAACCGCTGAAAATGTGGACCCTCGCAGGCAACGAGATGACGCTCTGCAAAGACTACGTCGTCCCCGGCGGCACGTTTAATTTCATTCAGTCAACGCAGGATTTCATTAAAGGCAAAACCTACCCGTATGGAAACTGGGATTAACAATATCCTTGCCCGACAGGCAACTACAAATACGGCGACTTCAGTTGCCGTTTCACTTTCGAATGAAATTAAATTTGTGCTCCCCGTCACCTTGTTATTAGAATGTTTCTGGTCGCAGTTTTGAGCCAGGAGCAATGTATGACCGTTAAAGTTATCGTCACTGATATGGACGGAACTTTTCTCGACGACGCCAAAAAGTACGATCACGCACGATTTATGGCGCAGTATCAGGAACTAAAAAAACGCGGCATCGAATTTGTCGTCGCCAGCGGCAATCAGTATTACCAACTCATTTCCTTTTTCCCCGAGCTGAAAGACGAAATTTCCTTCGTCGCGGAAAATGGCGCGCTGGTTTATGAGCATGGCAAGCAGCTGTTTCATGGCGAACTGACCCGGCATGAATCCCGTATTGTGATTGGCGAGCTGTTAAAAGATAAGCAGCTTAATTTTGTCGCCTGCGGCCTGAAAAGCGCTTATGTCAGCAAACATGCGCCGGAATCTTTTGTGGCGCTGATGTCGAAGCACTACCACCGCCTGCAACCCGTGAAAGATTACCAGGACATTGACGATGTTCTGTTTAAGTTTTCACTGAACCTGCCAGACCAGCAGATCCCCTTCGTGGTTGATGCGCTGCATACGTCGCTGGACGGCATTATGAAACCCGTGACCAGCGGCTTCGGCTTCATCGACTTAATCATACCGGGATTACACAAAGCGAACGGCATCAGCCGTCTGTTGAAACGCTGGGATCTTTCGCCGCAAAACGTGGTGGCGATTGGCGACAGCGACAACGATGCGGAAATGCTGAAAATGGCGCGGTACGCTTTCGCGATGGCGAACGCCGCAGACAACATCAAAGCCCTCAGCCGTTATCATACCGATGATAACAACCATCAGGGGGCGTTAAACGTGATTCAGGCCGTACTGGATAACGCCCCGCCTTTTAACGTCTGATTCCAGATACCGGAGCGCTGCTCCGGTTTCCCCCTGCTTTTCCATTCTGCGTACCGCATCAAGCTTTTAAACTTGCATTAACTTATTTATAACTTATATTGTCATTTGTAATTAATTTAAATTTCGAATGAAAGTCAATGCGAGGTAGTTATGGCTTTAACCTTCACAAGCGATACATTACCGGCCGATCATAAAGCGGCGATCCGGCAGATGAAGCAGGCGTTGCGGGCGCAGCTCGGTGATGTGCAGGGCGTTTTTGACAGGCTCAGCGAGGTGATTGCCACACGCGTGGCGGAAATCAATACGCTCAAAGCGCAGGGCGATGCCGTCTGGCCTGCGCTGTCTTACGCGGATATCCAGTCCGGCGCCATCACGGCAGCGCAGCGTGAACAGATCAAGCGGCGTGGATGCGCGGTCATTAAGGGCCATTTCCCACGGGAACAGGCGCTGGCATGGGATCAATCCATGCTGGATTATCTGGATCGCAACCATTTTGATGAGGTGTACAAAGGTCCCGGCGATAACTTCTTCGGCACGTTAACCGCCTCCCGCCCTGAAATTTATCCGATTTACTGGTCGCTGGCGCAGATGCAGGCTCGTCAGAGCGAAGAGATGGCGAACGTTCAGTCTTTCCTTAATCGGCTGTGGACATTTGAAAGCGACGGCAGACAGTGGTTCAACCCGGATATCAGTGTGATCTACCCGGATCGCATCCGCCGCCGCCCACCCGGCACCACCTCAAAAGGTCTGGGGGCGCATACCGATTCCGGCGCGCTGGAACGCTGGCTGCTGCCCGCCTATCAACGGGTTTTCGCCAGTATCTTTAACGGCGAGCTGGAAAAGTACGATCCCTGGCATGCCGCCTACCGTACCGAAGTCGAAGAGTATACGGTCGATAACACCACCAAATGCTCGGTTTTCCGCACCTTCCAGGGGTGGACGGCGCTGTCAGATATGCTGCCGGGCCAGGGCTTGCTGCATGTGGTGCCGATTCCAGAAGCGATGGCGTATATCCTGTTACGCCCCCTGCTGGATGACGTTCCTGAAGATGAACTGTGCGGCGTTGCGCCAGGCCGGGTGTTGCCGGTTTCGCAACAATGGCATCCGCTGCTGATTGAAGCATTGACCAGTATTCCGCAACTGGAGGCCGGGGACTCCGTCTGGTGGCATTGCGATGTGATCCACTCCGTCGCGCCGGTGGAAAATCAGCAAGGCTGGGGAAACGTGATGTACATCCCCGCCGCGCCGATGTGCGAGAAAAACCTGGCTTACGCGCACAAGGTCAAAGCCGCGCTGGAAACGGGCGCATCGCCTGGCGATTTCCCGCGTGAAGATTACGAAACAAACTGGGAAGGCCGTTTTACGCTGAGCGATCTGAACGTTCACGGAAAACGCGCGCTGGGCATGAGTTAAGCGTCATACAGCCCTTCCCGCTCTACGGCGGTGCGTCGTTTCCCTGGACGTATCCGCCGCACCGACTCCCGCACCGTCAACGTGCCGTTCAGCAACAGCGTACCGATTGGCGCATTCGGACGAACCAGACGTTGTTGCAGCATATGTACCGCCTCCGTCCCCAGCTCATCGCGCGGCACATGCACTGCCGTTAACGGCACATCCTGAATTTCCGCCAGATTAAAGCCGTCAATACTCATCACTGACACATCCTGCGGCACGCGAAGGCCGCGCTTTTGCAACGCGCTGATGACGCCCGCCGCCATAAAATCACCGCCGACCAAAAACGCCGTCGGCAACGCCTTATCCGGCGTATTCGCCAGCCATTCGCTGACCCGCTGCTCCGCCTCTTTCGCACTGAAACTCGGCGATACCAGTAAATCCCGCTTATCGTTAAATTTCAGATTATGGGTTTGCCAGGCGTCGCGAATGCCGGCCAGACGCAGCTCCATCGTGTAGCGACGCAGACAGAGCACCGTCATCACGTCGCGATGCCCCATTGAAAAAAGATAATCAGCGGCAAGTTCGCCAATGGCTCGGTGATCGGGCGAAACGGCTGGCAAACGCATTCGCTGGTCGCGGCAATTAATCAGTACGCAGGGTTTCCCCACGTCCACCGCCAAATCGTGAATATGCGGATCGTCAATCCCTAACAAAATCGCCGCCTGCGTTTCCGCTTCGTTCATCCGCGCGAGGAAAAGCTGCGCGTCACTGTCCAGTTCCTCAAGCGCGCAATAACGCAGCCGTACTTCATACGCCGTCAGCCCTTTACTCACGTTCTGAATCACGCGGTAGTAAAAGATGTCGGACCGCTCATCAAACGCCCGCTGCGGCGCAAAGACCACCAGACTATTCAGCAACAGCCTGCCTGCCGCCATCCCGTCCATGACGCCCAGCTCCCGCGCGCACTCCAGCACTTTGTTGCGCGCTTTTTCACTGGTATTTGCCTTCCCCGCCAGCACGCGGGAAACGGTGCTGACGGAAAGCTGCGTCCGCGCGGCAATTTCGCTGATTTTGAGCCTTTTATCCATTTTGTGATCTTGCTCCATTTGCTAAATGAAAAAATTTTCATAACGCACAAACAGGGAAATAACTGGCTTAATGCCCATCTTGCCAGAGCGATACCGTTAGTAATGAGAAAACTTGCACAAAATCCGCTATTGCCCGCCCATTTTCTCACTTAACCTGAACTTGTCACACAACTTACATACTAGTTGTATAGCAACTAAGAATAAATAAAAAGATAACTTTCAATGAGATAACAATATTTGTGTGACACCCAAACGTTTATTTCCCCTACCGTCCGTCTTGTGGAGAAAAGAAATGAGTCAGGACATCAATAACACTGTCGCCGCGAGTAAAACCCGCCGCGTCATCAAAAATTTGCGCTGGTATGTGCTGGTGCTGTTCTTACTGGGTGTGACCGTTAACTACATCACGCGTAACTCGCTGGGTATCCTGGCGCCGGAGCTAAAAGAGAGTCTGGGGATCACCACCGAGCAATACTCCTGGATTGTCGGCGCGTTCCAGATTGCCTACACCATTTTCCAGCCCCTGTGCGGCTGGCTGATCGATGTGATTGGCCTGAAGATTGGCTTTATGGTCTGCGCCGGGATCTGGGCGCTGATGTGTATCTTCCATGCGGGCGCCGGAAGCTGGCTGCATCTGGCGATTTTACGCTTCTTTATGGGCGCATCTGAAGCGGCCGCTACGCCAGCCAACGCCAAAACCATCGGCGAATGGTTCCCGAAATCAGAGCGTCCGGTCGCGGCGGGCTGGGCGGGCGTCGGCTTCTCAATTGGCGCCATGCTGGCGCCGCCAATCATCTACTTCGCGCACGCCTCATTCGGCTGGCAGGGCGCATTTATGTTTACCGGCGTGCTGGCGCTGCTGTGGGTGATCCTGTGGTGGGCGTTCTACCATAACCCGGAACAGCACCCGAACCTGAGTGGAGAGGAGCTGGAGTATATCAAGCAGGATAACGAGCCTCCGGCCGTGAAACTGCCCTTCCTGACCGCGCTGAAAACCGTGTCGAAAAATAAACGTTTCTACGGTATCGCGATCCCGGCCTTTATGGCAGAACCGGCCTGGGCGGTGCTGAGCTTCTGGGTGCCGCTGTATCTGGCGAAGGAACACGGTATGGATCTGAAGCAGATCGCCATGTTCGCCTGGCTGCCGTTCCTCGCCGCCGATCTCGGCAGCGTGGCGAGCGGCTACCTCACCCGCTTGTATACCCGTCTGTTTGGCTGCTCTCGCGTTAACTCCGTGGTGGCAAGCTCCGTGACCGGCGCGTTTCTGATGATTTCTCTCGGCATCGTGGCCATTACCCGCGATCCGTATATCACCATCGTGCTGATCTCCATCGGCGGCTTCGGTCATCAGATCATCTCCTGCATGCTGAGCGCGCTGGTCGTGGAGTCGTTTGATAAAGGCCAGATGGCGACCGTCAATGGAATGCGCGGCTCTGCGGCGTGGATCGCCAGCTTCCTCTTCTCTCTGTTAATTGGCGTTACCGCCGACAAAATCGGCTTTAACCCGCTCTTTATCGCCATGGGGTTCTTTGACCTGATTGGCGCTGTTTTCCTGGTGGCATTTATTGCTGAACGTCGCGCCAAGCGCGCCTGATAGTGGATGTATTGCGTATGAAAACCCTGAAAAACTGGATTGTAGAGAAACAGTCGGCCCATCATCTGGAACTGCTGGTCGATGGTCAACACCATCTGTGCCTGTACGTACTGGAAGAAAATCTGTTTCGCGTGCTGATCAAACGTAAAGGCGAACTGGCATTAGACAGAACCTGGAGTATCGCCCCGGCGCAGGATGTGCCGTGGGAAGGCCGCAGCCGTGAGGATGTCAGCGGCTTTAGCTGCCCGGCCTGGCAACTGACGCAGCAGAATGGCGCGCTGATTGTCGCCACTGAGCAACTGCGCGTGACCGTCCACCAGCCGCTGTGGCTGGAGTGGCACTATCGCGATGAGGCGGGCGACTGGCAGCCGCTGGTCAACGACCGCCCCACCAGCGCCTATCTGCTGAACGCTCACGGCGACGGCGTGGCGCACTATTTAAGCCGCCGTAAAGATGAACGTTTTTACGGCCTGGGCGAGAAAGCGGGCGACCTGCAACGCAACGGCCAACGCTATGAGATGCGCAACCTTGACGCAATGGGCTATAACGCGGTCAGCACCGATCCGCTGTACAAACATATTCCATTCACCATCGCCCGCCGCGATGACGTCAGCTACGGTCTGTTTTACGACAACCTGAGCAGCTGCTGGCTGGATCTGGGCAATGAAATCGACAACTATCACACCGCCTATCGCCGCTGGCAGGCGGAAGCGGGCGATATCGATTACTACATCTTTACCGGCAAGCGCGTGCTGGATGTCACCAAAGCCTTTGTACGCCTGACGGGGAAAACCCTGTTCGGGCCGAAGTGGAGCCTGGGTTACAGCGGCTCGACCATGCATTACACCGATGCGCCGGACGCGCAAAACCAGCTGATGAACTTTATCCGTCTGTGCAATGAACACGCGATTCCGTGCGATTCGTTCCAGCTTTCATCTGGCTACACCTCCATTAACGGCAAACGCTACGTCTTTAACTGGAACTACGACAAGGTGCCGCAGCCGAAAGTGATGACCCAGGCATTCCACGATGCGGGGTTGAAGCTGGCGGCCAACATTAAACCGTGTCTGTTGCAGGATCACCCGCGCTACAACGAAGTCGCGGAAAGAGGGCTGTTCATTCGGGATTCGGAAACCGACGCGCCGGAACGTTCAAGTTTCTGGGATGACGAAGGTTCTAACCTTGATTTCACCAATCCGCAAACCGTCGCCTGGTGGCAGGAAGGCGTCACCACGCAGTTGCTGGAGATGGGGATCGACTCCACCTGGAACGACAACAACGAGTTTGAAGTGTGGGATGGCGAAGCCCGCTGCCACGGCTTTGGCCGCGAAATCGCCATCAAACATATCCGCCCGGTCATGCCGCTGTTGATGATGCGCGCCTCGCTGGAAGCGCAGCAGCGCTTTGCGCCGGAAAAACGCCCGTACCTGATCTCCCGTTCCGGCTGCGCCGGGATGCAGCGTTACGTGCAAACCTGGAGCGGCGATAACCGCACCAGTTGGGATACCCTGCGCTACAACACCCGCATGGGGCTGGGGATGAGTCTGTCCGGGCTGTATAACGTGGGTCACGACGTCGGCGGTTTCTCTGGCGATAAACCGGATGCGGAGCTGTTCGTGCGTTGGGTACAGAATGGCGTGATGCACCCTCGCTTTACCATCCACTCATGGAATGACGATCATACGGTGAATGAGCCGTGGATGTACCCGGGCGTGACGCCGGCGATTCGTAGCGCGATTGAGCTACGTTACCGTCTGCTGCCCTACTTCTACACGCTGCTGTGGCAGGCGCACGCCGACGACGAGCCGATGCTGCGCCCCACTTTCCTCGACCACGAGCACGACGCGCAAACCTTCGCAGAGTGCGACGACTTCCTGCTTGGCCGCGATATTCTGGTGGCAAGCGTGGTGGAACCCGGTCAACGTGAACGCCGCGTCTGGCTGCCGGATAACGAAACCGGCTGGTACGATTTCGATAGCCACGAATGGTTCTCTGGCGGCCAGTGGATCACGCTGAACGCGCCGCTGGAAAAACTGCCGCTGCTGGTACGCGCCGGTGCAGGCCTGCCGCTGAGCGAACGGATCACCCATGTCAGCGCTGAACGCGACGATACCCGCGAGCTGAAACTGTTCCCGGTTAAAGGCGTGGGGACAACGTCCGGTCTGCTGTTTGAAGACGATGGCGAAAGCTGGGGTTATCAGACGGGCAATGCCCTGTGGGTGGAATGGGAGATGGTGTGCGATGGGGCGACCGTCAACCTGAAGATCAACGCGCGTGGCGACTATCGTCCGGCATGGAACGCGTTGAAGGTATCGTTACCGGCGGGGGAAAAACGCACGCTGCGGGTGAATGGCGTTGAAGGGAGTGAGTGGGTGCTCTGAAAATTGCCGGGGGGCGGCTTCGCCTTACCCGGCCTACAAACTGTAGCGTAGGCCCGGTAAGCGTAGCGCCACCGGGCTTTTTTTTAGCCGTCGATCCCTTTACTACGCAGATAATCTTCGTAGTTGCCGCTGAAGTCCACCACACGCTGCGGCGTAATTTCCAGCACGCGCGTCGCCAGCGAGCTAACAAACTCACGGTCGTGAGAAACGAAAATCAGGGTGCCCTGATACATCTCCAGCGCCATGTTCAGCGATTCGATCGATTCCATATCCAGGTGGTTGGTCGGTTCGTCCATCACCAGGATATTCGGTTTCTGCATCATCAGCTTACCGAACAACATACGCCCTTTTTCACCACCGGAGAGCACCTTCGCCGGTTTTCTGATATCGTCCTGGCTGAACAACAGACGGCCAAGAATGCTGCGTACCGCCTGCTCGTCATCGCCTTCCTGCTTCCACTGACTCATCCATTCAAACACCGTCAGGTCATTTTCGAACTCATATTCGTGATCCTGCGCGTAATACCCAATGCGCGCGTTCTCTGACCATTTCACGGTGCCGTTATCCGGCGCCAGATCGCCCACCAGCGTTTTCAGCAACGTGGATTTACCCACGCCGTTAGTCCCGAGTACCGCAAGCTTTTCGCCCACTTCCAGCAGCAGATTAACGCCCTTGAACAGCGGGCCGTTATCAAAGCCTTTCGCGAGCGCTTCCACTTCCAGCGCGTTACGGAACAGCTTCTTATCCTGTTCAAAACGGATGAACGGGTTCTGACGGCTGGAGGCCTTCACCTCATCAAGCTTAATTTTATCAATCTGACGGGCACGAGACGTTGCCTGGCGAGACTTAGACGCGTTAGCGCTAAAGCGGCTGACGAAAGATTGCAGGTCTGCAATCTGCGCCTTTTTCTTGGCGTTATCGGCCAGCAGGCGTTCACGCGCCTGGGTGGCGGCAGTCATATACTCATCGTAGTTACCCGGGTAAATGCGCAGTTCGCCGTAATCCAGATCCGCCATGTGGGTGCACACCATATTCAGGAAGTGACGGTCGTGCGAAATGATGATCATGGTGCTGTCACGTTCGTTCAGTACCTGCTCCAGCCAACGGATCGTGTCGATGTCGAGGTTGTTGGTCGGTTCATCAAGCAGCAGGATATCGGGGTCGGAAAACAGCGCCTGCGCCAACAGGACACGCAGCTTCCAGCCCGGCGCGACTTCGCTCATCGGGCCGTAGTGCTGCTCAACCGGAATCCCCACGCCCAGCAGCAGTTCGCCCGCGCGCGCTTCGGCAGAGTAACCATCCATTTCGCCGTATTTCACTTCCAGATCGGCCACTTTATAGCCATCTTCTTCGCTCATTTCCGGCAGCGCGTAGATGCGGTCGCGTTCCTGTTTCACTTCCCACAGCTCAACATGCCCCATGATCACCGTGTCGAGTACGCTGAACTCTTCGAAGGCAAACTGATCCTGGCGCAGCTTACCGATACGCTCGTTCGGATCGAGAGAGACGTTGCCCAGCGTCGGTTCGAGATCGCCGCCGAGGATTTTCATAAAGGTGGATTTACCGCTACCGTTGGCGCCAATCAGGCCGTAACGGTTGCCGCCGCCAAATTTGACGGAAATATTTTCAAACAGCGGCTTGCTGCCGAACTGCATGGTGACGTTGCTGGAAACTAACACTGGCGTATCCTGAAAAATATGTGACAAACCGCTTATTATGCCACAAGTCTTAAATAAGATCGCGCCTCACGGTAAGCCGCTAAAATTGTCCTCACGGGAAAAAAATGTGATTTCGTACACATCTGAATTCCCACTTAACGGGAATGCACATATAATGCGCTCCCAACATGACAGAATTCTCAACCCAATAGCCTGCCAGGCACTGAATCTCGCATAACATGAATATGAAATTAACAACGTTTTTCGCGGCGGCCCTCGCTGTAGTTGGCTTTTGCAGCACCGCCTCAGCGGTGACTTATCCTTTACCGACCGATGGCAGTCGCGTCGTTGGTCAAAACCAGGTGATCACTATCCCGGAAGGCAATACCCAACCGCTGGAGTATTTTGCGGCTGAATACCAGATGGGGCTGTCTAACATGCTGGAAGCGAACCCGGGTGTTGATACCTTCCTGCCAAAAGGCGGTACGGTGCTGAACATTCCTCAGCAGCTGATCCTGCCGGACACCGTGCATGAAGGCATTGTCATTAACAGTGCGGAAATGCGTCTGTACTACTACCCGAAAGGCACCAACACGGTGATCGTTCTGCCGATTGGTATCGGTCAGTTAGGGAAAGACACGCCAATCAACTGGACAACGAAAGTTGAGCGTAAGAAAGCAGGCCCGACCTGGACGCCGACGGCGAAAATGCATGCCGAATACCGCGCGGCGGGCGAACCGCTGCCTGCCGTCGTGCCAGCTGGCCCGGATAACCCGATGGGTCTGTACGCGCTGTACATTGGTCGTCTGTATGCGATTCATGGCACCAACGCTAACTTCGGTATCGGCCTGCGCGTCAGCCACGGCTGCGTCCGTCTGCGTAACGACGACATCAAGTTCCTGTTTGAAAATGTGCCGGTCGGCACCCGCGTACAGTTTATCGACGAGCCGGTGAAAGCGACCACTGAGCCAGATGGCAGCCGTTACATTGAAGTTCATAACCCTCTGTCTACCACGGAAGCGCAGTTCGAAGGCGGCGAGATCGTACCGATTAACCTGAACAAAAGCGTTCAGAGCGTCACCAGCCAGCCTGATGTCGATCAGTCTGTGGTTGAGCAGGCCGTTCAGAACCGTTCCGGTATGCCGGTTCGTCTGAACTGATCAGAGCCATGTGCCGGATGGCGACTCTCGCCTTACCCGGCCTACCGCATCGGCCCGATAAGCGTAGCGCCATCGGGCCATCACTTCAGCAGCAACAATCCATATCCCACCAGCGCCGCCCAGAGCAGCATCGGCAACGAATACCAATGAAACCGCCACCAGATACGCCGATCATTTGCCATCCGCAATGCAATCAGATTCGCCAGCGATCCCGGTAGCAAACCAAAACCACCGATATTGACCGCCCAGGCCAGCAACGCGGTCGGCGGAACGTAGTTGAGCAATAAAATCGTGGCGGGCACATTGCTGATAAACTGCGACAGACCGAGCGCAGTCAGCCAAAGCCCCGGCGCAGAGAGCGTTTCAACATGGCGCAGTACGCCCTGTAACACCGGTAGCTGTATCAATAAATGCACGTCGATAAACATCGCCATAAACACCAGCAGCAACGTCCAGTCGACGCTCAGTACCACGCGGCGCGCCAGGACGATGAATCCTGCCGCCACAATCGCCAGCCCCCAGAGTTCCTGCTTCAGTTCAAGCGCGGTCAGAAACACGATATACAACCCAAGGCAGCTCCACACCAGGCGCGGTTGCCACTCAGGGGCGCGCGTACCGGTATGGTATTGCAACGCCTGCCCCGGAAAACAAAGGCCGCACAGCACCAACAGCGTCAGCATCATCACGGCGGCAAGCGGCGCCATCTGCCAGACAAAAGCCGCAAATGAAAGACCAGAACGCCCCCACAACAAAATATTTTGCGGATTGCCAATCGGCGTGAGCAGCGAACCGGCGTTGACCGCCAGCGCCTCAAAGATAATCAGCCGGTTTACCGGAATCGCACACAGTCTTTTCAGGGTAATAGTCAGCGGAACGACGATAAACAGCGCCACATCGTTGGTCAGGAACGTTGACAGCACCGCCGCCGCCAGCACCATAAACATTGCCAGACGGCGTTCCGTTTTAAAACGACGAACCATTCTGCGGCCCAGCACATCAAAATATCCGCTCAGCTCAACGCCTTTGGTCAGCAGCATCAAACCGCTCAGCGTAATAATGGTGTGCCAGTCAATTGCACCCGGCCAGGTGCGGGGAGTAAACGGGACGAACAGACTGAGTCCGGCCCCGACAAGGAGTAATAACAGCAGGAAACGATCGCGTCTTAATGACCGCAGAAAAGGAAAACTCATTCAGAAGGCGTTCCGTGCTTTTGCGTAAACAGGCGGAAAGCCTCAAGCGTTTCCTGGCTTACATGGTGTTCCATCCCTTCCGCATCGCGGCGTGCGATTTCCGGGCTGACGCCCAGCACCAGTAAAAAGTTTTCCACGATCTGGTGGCGTTCACGGCTTTCCTGCGCCAGCTTCTCGCCTTCTGCGGTCAGGAATACCCCGCGCCAGGGGATCATTTCGATAAGCCCTACCGACGCCAGACGCTTGAGCATCTTGGCGACCGTCGGCTGGGAAACGCCAAGTCGCGCCGCCATATCAACCTGACGCGCTTCACCGACCTCGATAATTAAATCGGAAATCAGCTCAACGTAGTCATCAATCAGTTCACGGCGATGCGCTTCCCTGACCTGGCGGAACCCTTCGACGTGTTCTTCGACATTCACTAATTGCGTCACTTTTTTTGTTGTTGGCGTACCTGCGCGACGACTCATTCTGCTTCCTCGTTACTGTGACGCGTTAATTGCATCTGGCTGGAGTGGGCCCATTGTAAACCAGAGTTGCACAGGCTCAAAAATTTAACGTTTTAGCAATAGCTATATAATATAACTTTCGTAACACATGAAAACCCTTATAAATAGGCGCATTAAAGGTAATAACAACTGCCAAGTGTCGCAAAAATGTCGCACAACTTCCTTTACCACTATCCACAACAGTATTTATCAATGGCCATTTGTTCCTTGTAAGCATACGGTTTAGCTGGTTATCATCTAGCTGCTTAATTAATAAGGAATTGTTTATGGCACTCACTAAATGCAAAGAATGCAAAAAAGAAGTATCAACCTCTGCAAAGACTTGCCCACACTGTGGCGTAAAAGATCCGGGCTTTGGTGCTAAGCAGAAACTTAGCGGCTGTCTGATACTGATTATTATTGTGGGAATAATCATGTATTTCGTTGGTAGTGGTGACGATGAAAAAGCAGCTGAAACTCCAAAGGTATGCTCTAACACTGACACCCAGTGCAACTTTGATAAGAACCTGGTAGATGCTGTGACCAAATGCAAACCATTGGTTGAGCGTTCCGCGAAGTATGAATTTGAATGGACTGACGGAATGTTAGATCCAATGTTTTCTCATGGCAGGATTGACAGCAAAAAGAACCAGTTAACCTTCATCGGTGATAAGGTCAAATTTACAAACGGCTTCAACGCAAAAATGAACATGACCTATGCCTGTACACTGGATCTGAAAACCAAAGAAGTCGTGGATTTCAATATTTCGGAAGGAAAACTTTAACCGCTGTTTTTCAGTTTTAAAAATTGCAAACTGAACACCGTAGCCCGCGCCATTCCTAGAAGCGCGGGCTTTTTGCTGTCTACAGCACACGGAGTAATTAGATCCCCAAAAGCCACATAAAATTTATTTTTCCCTTATTTATCTGTAAGTTAACAATTTCATCAGATCCACTACAGATCCTTTTTACTGAAAAAAAGTGAAATTCTTTTCAACGTTTTCAGTTTAGTGTTTCCCGCAATCCGCCAGCGCTGGCGCGGTCTGGCGGTCTGATTTGAAGAAAAATAAAACTGAAAAATTTCTACGATCCAAAAACCGCAGGCGGGTGCGGTGTAGTGCCGTTTTTGTCTGCGAAAGATTTATTTTGTCAGTGTGTAGCGCCGCCAGCGTAACGTGACAGCACAGATCCTTTTACGGTGTTGCGCGGTAGTGGTCAGATAAAAGAGGCGCTTAGAATGCGTCTGGTGAGGCCTGAGAGTGAGTACAAAAAAAGCCCGCAATATGCGCGGGCTGATGGGGATGGTCAGGCGATTATGCTCTGGTATTTGCTGCGGGTCTGTCCGGCTTTCGCTGCCGTCTGGGTAAATGCTCCGGCATTGGTTGGCGTACCAACACTGGGGTGCGAATGGCTCGCACATTGCTGCGCCAGTTCTGCCAGTAAATCAATGGTGTCCAGCATCATGGTCAGGGCGTTGATACTCTCACTGCCAATATGAACGGTTGCCCCCATAACCTGCTGGCCGCCAGCAGCTACAGATTTACGCAGTGCGGCAATTTTTTCTGTCAGGGATTCCCCCACTTCAATATCCACGGCTCCGCCCACTTTGGTGGACTGCCGTCCTGTTATGTCCGTTTCTTCGTTCCCTTCAATACTGGCCAGCCTGTTACCTTTCACCGCCTGGCTGTAATCACCGGCGCTTACCTGCTGGATAGCCCCAGCCAGCAGCGTGGCGGTTCCCAGTACCGTGATTTTATCCGTGGCCTTTACCGTGGTTTCACGGCTGACCAGTTCGCGCTGTTCTGTATCAGCTTTAACGCTTCGCACCATCGATTTTTCACTGATAGTCTGATCGGTCTGCCGTACCCAGTCGCCAGCCTGAGTAACCCGCTGTGACACTTCCTCGCGCTGCTGCTGTAATTGTTCGCCAGGCTTAACATCGGGCAAACTGGTGCCATCCGGTAGCGTCTGCCGAATGAAAGGCTTATCCGGCCTCCCGCCAGTAAATGCCACTTCAACCAGCGTCCCTTCAGGCGGAAACTGAAACATGCCCGAATCATTACCGGCCATAGGAACCGGCAGCGGCACAGCAGAATAAACCGGCGTCTTGTTGTCCGGGTTTCCGTCTGCGTCAAGCAGTTGCACATCCACGGCATAGCGCGGCCGGAACGGATCGGCAAAATTACCACTTTTCACGGCTTCACTGTGTGCCACCACTCTGGCCTGTTTTGGCAGATGCAGCCCGGAAGCCAGTTCCGGGTAATGGCTTTCAATCTGACGCTGTGCCGGTGTTTTCTGTAATGGCTGACCTGTTGCGCGGTTTCTGGGTGTCCAGGTGATGGCCATTGTGTCATTGGTCAGATGAACTTTGGTCACGCGTTCCCCGTTCATCTCCACACCCGGACGCAGACTCTGGATCACTGGCAACGTCATGGAATTACCGCCCGCAGCCCCCTGACTGAACTCAGCCGGGATATCTACCGGGCGATCAGCAAACATCGCTTTTTCCGCGCCGCCCACATACAGGGAACCATCAGGCAACTGATACCAGATGTAATCCGGGATACTGAACGCCCTACCCAGATTATTCAGCAGCTGATAGCCCGTGCCGTTATGGGTGAAGTGCGGGATCGGCTTATCGCTGTAAGGGGCATCCGACACACTGACAGCAATTCCACTGTTTTCCTCCAGCCAGCTGGAGATCTGGCGTAAAGTTGGGTGCTGAAACGAACATGACCACATTCTCTCAAATATGCCGACCAGCTCGCGTACAAACAGGCGCTGAAAACCATTTTCGGCAGGTTGTGAGCGTTCCACATAGCCGGTAAACCAGCGCAAAAGCAGATCGGAATACCCCACATCCAGCCGCACTAGTTTCCCTGTGTAATCGTTTGTCGTCTCAGCAGTAATAAAACCGCGTCCGCAACTGTTCAACTCCAGAACCAGACTTGCATCCGTCAGATGCACTTCATCCGTTGAAAGGTAAAGGCGTTTTACTGGTTTCATCATTACCCCAGTGCATCATTTACGGGCTTCAGCACTTTACGCTCAAACCACGTCAGTTTTTCTTCATCCTCACCGGCATTCTGACCGCCTGACTTCCCGGCGCTTCCGGCAGTCTGTTTTTTCGCCGTTGTTTTGCCCGTCGCCCTCGCTTCCCGCTTTTCCTGCACGCTGATATGTTCTGTCAGCGTGAATGTCACCAGCCAGGCCATTTTCCCATCCTGCTGCGGGGCATCGAGCGTGCCTGTGAAGGTGGCTTCACGAAAATTCACCGCCCTGGCAACCTCATGCGCAACGCGGTATTTCTGGCGCTTACCGCCGCTGTCGGTGGCGCTGGCCAGCTCAAAGATGCGTTTAAGGATCTCCGGGTTTTTAAAGGGGATCTCTCCACTAATGCGCAGCTCTTTACCCTTTGCGCCCTGCTCTGATTTGGACGTCGCGCTGGTCTGGCCGGACTGGTCTTTGTCCTGAAACTGCTGTGAAACAGTCACGCGCATATTTTTTAGCTGTATCGCCTCGCCGTTAAGCGCCAGTGTTGGGATCGAAGTCATGAATCATTCCCTTTATTCCATCAAGATTATCGCCAACCAGCATCATCGCCGCCGTGTAAACAGCGGACTGCTGCGGAATCCCTTTTACCAGTTCCAGCAACGTGGTGGCGGTGTCTCCACTGGCTGTAAAAACCCACGCTCTGGCACTTTTTCCCTGCAATTCATTCAGTCCACTGGCCACATCACCGATCAGTTTGTCGCGTAGCTGCGTGAACTCTCCCAGTTGTTGCTTTAATTCACTTATATCAAATCCGGCACCAGCCGCCTGTTGCGCCGCACTGATTGCAGCAGCTGATAACGCCATCCTGCTGGTAGGAACAGACAACGGAACAGGTGCAGGTAAACCCGCAGTTGATTTTGCCGGGATCTGCATTTTTTCAATAGCCAGCTCCGCCGCTGATTGCGCCAGCCTCTTTACCTGTGTGAATGCCGGGGCGGGGAATACATCTACCAAGCCACCCAGACTGGCCATGAAATTTTCATGTGTCTGCCCGGTCACCATGAAGATCACTACATCAGCCACACCACCAGTTCCGGCCAGTTTTTCAGCAAGGTAAGATACTGCGTTAACGGGACTCAAATACGCCCCGCTTTCAGTCAGTTGACCCAGTCCATAAACCCACGGATGCGCCGGAACGATGGAGCAATTCAGCGCGGCCAGAGAATCAGTGAAAGCCAGACGCGCTTCACGCCACATCAGGCACCTCCGGCCAGTGAATATCTGGCGTATCGGCTGGCTTAATGCGATTAAGCTGAACCCGGTACTTTCTCCACTCAAGTAAAAGCGCGGACTCTTCTTCTGTTGCCTCACCAATATCGACGGCATCCTGCAACGGCGCGATTGCAGCTGCTGCGGCTGACAATAATTCAGCTTTCTTTGCCTCCGCCTGTTCAACTAATTCATTTTGCGAATACTGGCGCGGCTGGATTTCTCCGTCTTTAAATACCCATTCACCTGAAATATCCGCCATTTTATTTTTTGCCGTGGCTTTAACTTCCACGATGCTAAAATCTCGCGGATAAATAGCTGTCACATCATTGCTGATACAACGAATAATTCCCGCTGCATCATATGCCACTTTCAATGTATCTGTAAGAAAAGCGGCTTGTGATTCGTACCAGTCCCGACCATCGTCAGAGATAAAAAACTCTGCGCCATGCTCATCCATTAAGAACAGTTTATATGCGTCGTCTGGAGTATATTTTTTTAAATTCTTAAGATGCTGCATTTTATTCCCCTGATTACGTAGCTACATTTACCCAAGTGCCGTTAATATTCCGCTGGAGATACCTGACAAGCAGAGAACCAACGTTTGAGCTACCGCCCACCATCTGTATCGCGGTTGCAAATGCCGCATCGTTAGAAGAATATCCTCCACCGTCGCGGAACTCCCTGACTTGCGTTGCGCTTACGCGAATCCCCTGCAAATAGCGTGAATCAGACTGCGATTTTGTGTAATACCTGCCATCGCTTTCCGCTTTTGTATAAGCCTGACCTGCTGGCGTGTAATTTCCTTTTGCCTGGTAACGCGCATCAAAGTTTGACCAGTCCCCCGGTTGAATCGCAAAGGGCGTGACAATACGGCCATGAATTGTAATTGTTGTTGTATTATTCGAACCACCACCGGAAGCAGTAGAACCTTTCGAAATGTCGGAAATATCAACAGTGAAGATATTAGAGCGAATACTGCTGTTTGCCTTACTACGCGCATACAGTTCCCAGCGATAATCCAGAGTATCGGTCGCATACGTTCCCGTTAATCCCTCGGCTTTATTTTTATAAGCTGACTCAGGAAAGAAAAGGATTCCGCGATGAAGCGACAGACCGCCAGTAAGTTGACCACCTGAAATAGGTAAAGCGCCGATATCACCAGGAGTGGGTTTATTGGCCGTGTTATATTCAATGACCCATGAAGTGCCTTGCGTCGGCAAAGGCCCATCCCATCCCTGACGCTTAGCGTTCTGCCCGCGATGACTGTAGTAATGCTGAAGCCACGACCCGGATGACAAATCGACAAATAAATATCCATATCCATACAGCTTCTCACCGCTGGGAAAAGCAGGAAAATCAGAAATAGTTGCTGTATTTGAAACAGCTACACGCCACCACCCCGTTTTATTTGCAGAAGCAATTGTCTTATTGTCATTAATTACCCCAACGACCTCAACGGGCATTGCACTAACATCATCAAACGATAAATCAATATCATCAGATAACGAATAGCCATTAATTTTTGTTGTTTTCGGGACTCCACCGATATTTGATAAAGACTTTGCCTTATCGTTAATATCAGAAAGATTCTTGTCTTTACGGACAAAATCACTATTTGCCTGTTGTTCCCCCAAGGTACCTTTTGGTCGCAAATCTGTAATAACGCCATTCGCATCAATAGAAGCCACTGCAAATACGTAATGCTGTACGCCATTTTGTACATAATCAGCCATATTTGCAGCTACCGTAATCTTGCTCTGAACGCCCCATGCGCTTGTCAGCGTCCCAGTCCAGCACACATCAAGCCAGATTTTTACTGGCTTAGTTGTCACAGTAATATTCTGATTTGCGGCCAGTGATGTGCGTAATCCGGCAACATAACCGGTGCCTTTGGTGACAAAAAACTGATTGCCGGTTTTCGCTACCAGATAACCGTCACCGAAGAACGCAGCCGCACCGTAAAGATCAATATTTTCCAAGCGCTGACGCTCATCAATCCCCGCCATGCGGGCAGTGAAATCAATCTGCCATGTTTCCGCAGGCGTATTAATTCCTGTCTCAGCCTGTGCGCCGTTGTATTCCATTAGGAATGAGCGCGTCAGCACGTTGCCCTGCTGTCCTTCCGCTGTTTTCAGCTTTTGCTGTTCCGGGGCATGTACGATCATAGCCAGCGTGCCACTAGCTTTGTTAATGAGTCCAATCCAGTTAAACGAGAAATCACCAACATCTGCACCCAAAACAACGGAATGCACCACCGCATTTTCACTCACAACACCTTTACGGCTTACAGCCTGTCGGTGAACAATCTGCGCCACAGGCGGCAATGTCTCGCTACGGTCAATCGGCATAGCAGGATCAAGCCCTGGTACATTCGCAAAAACAAACTCATCCAGCAGTACGGATTCACCCGTCACGGCCTGGCTGGTTTTCCACTGCTCAAACGCCAGAGTGATAACTGTCTGTGACATACTTACTCCCTATAAACTCGCGCTGAATGTTGCGCCGTTGTTTTCCGCATCGACCAGCCGTGCCGGATAAACAACGTATTCCCCCTGATCCCATCCTGCCCGGATAACCAGGCTTTCAGACGTAATCACTTCAAACTGATAACGGCGACATGTACGGCCGTACTGCCGGATAATCTGGATCAACAGCTGCGTGTTGTCCGCTATCTGACTGTCTGTGACGCGAACAAGAATCACGTCCCAGTCAATATCCGGCTGACGCTCCTGTAACTCCACATACCCAATCCCCAGCCGATCAAAAATATTGATGAATCCCTCTACAGAACCGGCATCACGGGCATTAACAAAGGCATACGCCACGCGCTTACGAAACAGCGCCAGCGGTTCCCCGTCAAAACGGGTTATATCGCGATCATATGCCAGCAGGTTCAGTAATGCCGGTGCACACGTCAGCGGATCAAACTGATTCAACGGCCATGTGATCCAGCCGTAAACTTCCGTCCAGTACCGGCGAGCAACTCTAAGCAGCTTTGCGGGTTCACCTTTATTCATCCATGACGGAAGCACCATCCCCGCCAGCTTTTTCAGGAACTCATTCATTTTCTATGCTCACAACCAGTGATTTCAGACGCGGAACACTCAGATCACTGGTAATGTCACCAAGAGAAAACGTCAGTGATTCCGTCAGCGAAAATGTTTTGTGAATCTCCCGCCCAAGCTGGGAAAATGAAAAACGCGAATACGGCCACGTCTTTCTGACGTCGAAATCAGCATTTTCACGAAATGCGCAGCGAATCATGTTTTCAACGCCATCCTTCAGCGTTTTTATTTCGTCATCGCTTAAATTGCTCAGGTTTTTGACGTAAACAGTGACGGACAGATCGTGAAGCGTTTCCGGCATTGCGTAGCACTGCATATCGTCACCGTGACCGTGGTGCCCCTGGCTATTGATATAGTCATTGACGGCATCAACGAACGGCGCAGATGCCACCCCGCTATCAAGCAGCAGATACGCATTGGCGGTTCCCGGCCCCCTCGGTGCTTCATGCTCGAAGAAAATCCGATCAATACTCAACCCGGCAACTCCGGCAATCATTGACCGGTATACGGCATCAGTATGGTAATTCCCCACAAGGTTGAACTGATTCCGGCAGCGTTCACGCAATTCATCATCACTTTCCTCATCCGCCCCTGGTACAGTCAGCCAGTCCTCTTCACTGGCGGCGTGGCTGATACCATCAACGGCAACTGGCAGAATGCGGTAATATCCCGGCGCAAGATTGTAAGCGCCTCCCGTTCCCGTCGCCTTTACCGGCAGTAGCGCACTGGCCGTCCCTGAAGGAATAACCACATCCTGTGTTGTGGCCACTCCATAAACTTTACCGTTGATGCGTTCTGTCTGAATAAGCGTCCCGGCCTTCACCGTCACCACAGCTTTTGCATCTTCCTTAAAGAACCGGATCACACCCTGCGCAGCGCTGGCTGGTTTTGGCGTAACGTTCACAGCCCAGGCAAGCAGCCGCAACATACTCCCACTGGCTGTGGCCACAAACATATTTGCCAGCACAGTGGACACTATGACGTCCTTCAGCCACATCACCGGTGCAACCACAATAGCTGTAATCAACTTCCAGAACGGTGACATTTTTGAAGTGTTGGTGATCATGCCCTCATCATCTGCAATCGCATTAAATCGGTCTCGCACCTCAGATTCCGTCACCGGCATTCCGCTGGCTTTCACCACCTCTTCAAAATCAACCTGTGGTTTTTCCGTCATAAATCCACCTGCGCAGAAATTCCGCCAAAATCATATGTGCTGGCAGTGATCCATAATCGCTTCTGACTTTCCTCACTGATTTCTACCGTTCCAGGCACAATACGCTCATCATCTTCAATCAGTAATTCCATGCGAGTAAAAATATCAGCCCGCATAGTTGGGCTACGTTCAGCAATTAGTTCCGTTGCTAATCCACTTTCGATAATAGAATGAGTAATATCCTGTCCTATACTTTGACGGTTATTACACAATTCAGGTTCGCGGCCAGTATTCAGAACAAAATCACCATTCTGAATAAGTAAATCAATATAAAGACTCTCATTCATGCGCCAAGCTCCTGAAACTCCATTAACTGACCAGGCGTTACCATTTCTTTTGGATAAACATTCACCACACCAATTTTCCGGCTGTTATCAGTCACAGATTTTGAATTACTGCTGATAGCTTTATTAATGCCGCCCCTGTCAACGCCCTTTAATTCCCCACCAGTAGAAAGAGTGTTACCTGTCAAAGATGGTGCGGTATCTGTCGCCAATGATATATCCACTCCGGGAATTTTATTTATTTTTTCTATAATCCAGTTCCATGATTTCAAAAAACCGTTTTTAACGGATAGCCAGACATTATCAAACAGCGACACGATACCCGTGGCCAGCCCGCTTAATGCCTGAGAAGGAGAAAAACTGGTCAGCAATGAAATAAAACTATTCCAGCCCTCACTGATAAACTGCCAGGCTGAAGCAAACACCCCGGCAAGCCACTCAACAACCGACGCACATGCCTGAAATGCTTCAGTATTCATCACTGCGGCTTTAACCGCATCCCAGTGCTTAATCAACAGATAACAACCGGCAGCAAGCAGGGCTATCGCACCAATCACAAGCAGAATCGGCCAGCTCATCAGATTGATACCAATCCCGGCCATCATTGCCGCCATACGAACCGCCAGCAACGCACCACGCAGAAATTTCAGCGTGGCGTTCCAGGCAATCACGGCCATATTAGCCAGCCATACCGTGGCGGTATATACCTTCGTAACAGCCGTCAGCGCAGACCAGATCCCACGTAACCCCATCATGATAAATTTGGATACACCCATCACGATATTTGCCACAGCCCCCACTGCGGCAAAGCTGAGTAAGGCCAATGCTGCATAACCAACGACACGCGCAATGTTGGGAAACAGTTGCATCCAGCGGGCAAAAGTCTGTCCCATATCCGCCAGGCGGTTGAGCAACGGATACAGCACCGGGATCAGCGTCAGTCCAATGACGAGCTGGATAGCTTTAAGGATTTCGACAAAGCGATCCCACGGCTTAACCATTTTCTGCGCCATTTCCTGGGTACGCTTCAGCCCGTCCGCCCCTCCCAGCTCTGTGATATTCCGCTGTAGCAACGCTACATTGCCGTAAAGGTGCTTCACCACGGCCGAACTGTCACCAAATGCCGCATCAAGCTCCGCCTGTGCTTTCAGGTTCCCTTCCAGGCTTTTCCCGTATTTGCCCTGCAACTTGATCAGCATTTCCGGCATCGAGAGCATTTTTCCGGTTGAGTCAGTGAAGGACAGCCCCAACTTTTTAGCCCCGTCAATAGCGCCTGTCATAAAGCCCTCGTAAGCGCTACTTGCCTCCGTACCCAGCGTACGGTTTAACTGACCCAGTACGGCCAGCTGTTCATCCAGCCCCACGCCGTAGTTAGTCCCGACTCCGCGTGCACCTTCCATCAAGTCTTTGATAGTGGCCATTTCTGTGCCAAAGGTTTTACGCATGTACACCATTTTCCCGGCCAGTTGTTCAGCAAATTCAACCTTGCCCAGCCTTTGAGCATCGGCGGAAAAGTTACCGAACATTTGCCCCATAAACTCCGCTGTATCCGCAGCGGTAGACTTCAGCGCAAAAGCCAGAATATTGGCGACTTTCGTCACTTTCGGCAGCTCATTGCCCGTCAGCCCGGCAATAGAAGCGTTAATATTTTCAGTGGACTTAACAAACTCCACCGAGCTGGCACCATATGTTGTACTGAAGCGCAGCGCATCACGCTGAACAGTTTTAAGCGCAGAATCATCAATCCCTTTTGCAGCCGCATCATTCAGCGCGTCATACATTTCAATGGCGGGCATCAGCGCACCTTTAATGGCCATACCTGTACCCGCCAGTGCCAGCCCGCCTCCGCCAATCTGCATAAAGGCTGCTTTTGATTTTTCAGCAAAGCCCGTTACGTTACCCTGCGCCTGTTTTAACGGGCGGGACAATTTATCAATCAGGCTTAATGTAAAATCTAATTGCTTCATTCAGTGCCTTTAAATGCTTTAGCCACGCCATTAGCCACGGCTATTCCCGTATATTCCCAGTGACGGTTATCCAGCCATATAGCTGCGGCAATATCGTCAACGGAATCCTGACCATGTGGCAAATAATGACGACGGAGAATTAAATACTGTTCGAGTCCATTTCGTTCAATGTCATGGACTCGCTTTGTCAGTTTTTTACTTCAATCTCCAGTTCTGGCGCGTAAATATCATTTACTTTACTGACCAGTTGAAGTGCGGCGCCCGGTCGTTTCAATACTTCCGTAAGCGCATCTTTACTTTCAGTCGAAACAATACGCGTCAGATAATTATGCGCAGGGGCAATTTTATTATCCATTGCCATTTCATTAATAAATTTATTGTATGCGGTCTGGTTCGGTTCAAAAACAATATCCACACCACAAACACACAATTTAATTTTTTCCATAGTTAATACTCTCTCTTAAATTAATTTCGTCTACTAACTGATTATGACGCGCGGCACACTGGCCATAAATTTCAAGATAAATCGTCAGTAATTCTGCTGCGTCTTTACCTGTTGCACCATTCAGGCGTGGTAGCTGCGTGGCACATTTAGTTTTCAGGTTTTCCTGATAGCGCACGTTCGGTACTGGCTGCGGCGCTGTTGTACATGCTGACAAACTCATCAGACAGACAAACATTGGTAAAAACAGGCTTAAGCACCTCAGTGCGAATTTCGCGCGGTTGCGCATCTTTCAACGCCTCCAGTTTATCTTCCAGCGTTCTGGCGGAATCACTGGCAACATCCTGCATCACCTTCCGCGATTTATCGCCCGCCACCTGTGCAGCTGTGTTGATTGCCAGCTCCAGACTGTCGCGCCGCCAGTCCGCAGTCAGCCAGCCCCAGACAAACGCCAGCGCCACCACAACCAGCCACTGCCCGCTGCTCATCAGCGCACCCCGTTATGTTCCAGGCTGAAATGATTACCATCCGGCCTTGATTTGAAGCGCCCGCCCCAGCTGCCGCCTAAAGATTCCCAGTATTCCCCCAGCGGCAGATAATCTTCAGTACGGGTTTTGTATTCCCCTTTCACGAACAGATTAAAATCTACAGCCAGCCGCAGGGTGTGCAGACTGTTTGAAATACCGCTGCCTTTCTTCGCATTCAGCGCAGCCTGTTCTGGTGTGCGGTACGCTTCACCAAACGTCAACCACATGCCATTCGCATTTGCATACTGAATTAACAACGCAATCATCGACGTAAAACGTTGTTGTTTTTCACTTAGTGTCATCTTCCTGCCCCTTTATCAAAAATCCCTGAAAAACCACGCTTGCGCAGCCATGCCTCAACCACGTTCTGGCCGAGAATACCCAAAGCAGAACCAAAACCGGCAATTGCCAGAGGATGGATATCCGGGACAAAATACAACGCCACCCCGGCGATCAACGTCAACCCGCTGCCGACAATAACGCGCCCGGCAACCAGGCGAAAAGTGATCGGCTCGTCACTATTGAGCAACTTACCCAGTGCAATCACCGCCCCCATGACTACCAGTGCAATGAACCCCTTTTCATACTCCTGCATTATGGCTTCCTTATCCGATCAGATTTTCCGTGGCTTCCGCTTCCAGATACGGCACGCCGTTGATGTTCACGAACTTGGGGCTGGTCACAAAATATTTGATTTTGTGCGTCGCCACACCGCCCCCCTTCGGATCAATATCCAGAAGATTACTTAGCTGGAGTTTGTTGCCAAACGATTCCACTTTCATTTCCTCGCTACCCGCTTTGGCATAAAAAAGAAAATCCAGTGGTTCAATACCACGCCACGAACCTGCGGCGCGGGCTTTAGCTGTCAGTACGCCCAGCACCTTTGAACTGACCTCAATTTCTCCCTCTGCGGCCACATCACCATCAACATGACCATCCGGCACACCACGGGTCTGGGCGGCGGTGCTGTTATCCGTGATATCAAGTGTGATTTTCTCGATATGGATCAGATCACCGTCAAGGTAGGTATCAAAGGACATGCCCGAAATACGTTTACTCATGCAGCGGCCTCCAGACTGGCATCAAGTAACAGACTGATAGTGATTTGCAGCGGAACTTCCCAGGTGCGCACCACCAGATAAATATCCACCGTCTTTTTGTTCTTCCAGACAATGGTCACATCACCATCCTGCGGCGGCTTCACTTCCCCCGGAAATGACACCCCATTAATACTGGCGGCAGTAGACATTTCACGCAGCGGACGTGCAAACAGCGTCTGGTGTGCAGCAATGCTGCCCGGCGTGCTGTTCAGTGAACGATCTGCGATTTTGCTGATAGCCAGCAAACGCACACGACGCGCCGCTTTATCGGCAACACGCAGGGTTTCAATTGACTGGTAATCACCCCCTTCCACATCAAGCGTGCGCCCGTCAGACCAATAAAAGCCGTCATAGTCCGGGTACCACATCGGCACACTAAAGCGCTGCGCTTCCAGTGCCTGAAGTGTGGCCAGTTCCAGCACAACTCCGGCACCATCAACCGGCATTTCATCACTGCCCAGGTTCAGCAGCGCCCCGGTTTTCACACGGGCTGGACTGTCTGCGATAGTCACTGCACGGCTACACAGACGCCCCGCCAGCACACCCGGTTCATTCCCCCACAGACGCGGAACCAGCTGTACTGACTTTTCGGCAATACCATCCTGAAGGGTGGCCATGCGTACCAGATAATCCGCCTGTGCTTCTTCGTTCTGCATCCCCTGCGCGGCCAGAATGAACCACACCCAGCGGCTATACTTTGAAATCAGCGTGGATCGTAACGTCACGGCCTGATTTACCTGCGCTTTAGTGGCTACATCATCAGACAACACCACGCCTTCCACAGAGCACACCACCTGCGCGGCCAGAACCGCTTTAACCCAGGCGTCCTCCTCCGCTTCAGCTGACAGGACGTGAATGAATCCCCACCAGTTCTGGCCAGCATTCGCCAGCGCAGCCAGAACATCATTTTTCAGCGGGCTGGCCTCCTCACCCAGCAGTGAATCAAAATCACTCTGGGCATTCACCGCCAGCGTTTTCCCTACATTTTTGGTACCCGTACCGATAAACAGCAGCGTGCGTTCCACTTCATTGGTTTCGCCCAGAAGCTGATTTACCTGGTTCACTGTCACATTTGGCCAGGTCATGTTTTCCCCTTAATATCCTGCGCCTTAACATTCCAGCCAAAGCCAATGGCCTGAAGCTGACGCGCCAGCGCTTTATCAAATTCATCGTCATTCATGCCCAGGAATACACGGGCAGGAAGTTCCACTGTCCAGCTTGTTTTCACCGCTTTACCGCTTAACTTCCGAATCAACAGCCCCGCCTGGTTGTAAGGCATCGTCTGCGTAATCTCACCCAGTGTGGGCTTTTTCCAGCGCTTGCCAGTTCGTACCCGATAGCCCAGCGCCCTCAGTTTTTTGGCCTGTGCTGGCGTGGCCATTTTCCCGGCCTCTGCCTTCCGTGACTGATTGCGACGACTGACAGTCACGCGCATTCCGTTTTGCTGTGCGTAACCTACTGTCCCGGCCGGAACCGGTGTTTCCCCGTTCCGGTAGCCACCACCCTGCAAATAGATCCGCACAGCCTGAATTTCTGGCATTTCACGGATATGCAGCAGCTTTGGCAGGTTACGCAGCATTTTCCCTTTGCGTTTTGTCTTACGCCCTGGCCACTTCTGACCATCCGGTGATTCCTGATTGCGCACATGCCGTTTCGCCGCAGCGATCACGCCATATTTGGCCAGACGCCAGATCAGACGCTGCCGTTTTCTCGGCGGCAGATCCATGCTGGCCAGCGCCTTGCGCAATTCGGCCAGCTGCTTTTTATTCAGCTCGCCACCGACAATCATTCCCCCTCACCTACCGGCGCACCAGCCTCATCCACGCTGTAAATGCTGGCAGTCAGCGCCGTCCAGATTTCAGGCTCAACCAGTGACCAGCGCTCCCCCTGCCACGGAATAGCTCCGTTATCGTCCCGCCTGATCACCAGTTCTTCCACCATCGGCACGGTCAGCACAACAGTGGCCGTTTCCTCATCCTCTACCGATACATCCCAGTCTGGTTCCGCCTCACTCAGCCCCACTTCATCCAGTAGTTCCCTGTCAGCATCATCCAGCCACGCCGCCAGTAAGGACATAAGCAACTGCGGAGGACACAGGCGATAAGGGAAACGCCCCCAGCTCAGCACCGCGTCATACCGGATCACAGCCTGGCGGTATTGTCCCAACCCGTAATCCTTCGCCGCAGGAATGAACTTCATCTCATCCAGCACGCTGTCAAACGACTGCATCGCGCGGGGCGGGACGTTCTCTTTAAAAAATTCGGTCAGGCTTTGAATCTGCGTCTGGCTCATACTTTTTTCACCGTTGCCCTTTTCAGCCCTTTCATACGGCGGATCACCACTGAAGCCTCAGCAAGTAATCCGGCGCGGGTTTCCTGGCTTTCCTGTCCAGGATGAGAATCACGCCGCCCGATTGTGGCAAACTCCCCCAGCAGATCCGCTTTTGCCCTGGCAAATACAGCTTTCATGTACTGAGCGCACAGACTGTTAAGCCCGCCCATTTTTACGCCCGGCACATCCGCAGCCAGCACATATCCTTTTGTTTTCCAGATGGCTTCCACGTTCTCCAGCTCCGCATTGACCTCCGCTACAGCTGCAAGCAGCGCCTGGCTGATTGTGTCCGCGTCAATATCTGGCGGCAGTGACCGCTGCGCCTGAAAGTCTTTCAGGTTCAGATCCGGCCAGAAGCCGTTATTTGTCAGCGGCTCATCCTGATAATCCAGCGGCTTTCCGCTAAACATAATTCCCCCGAAAAAGGCGGACTGACCGGTTTCCACGGCGCAGTTACACACAAGGTGTTCTGCCCTCCACCGCGTCCGCCTGGCTTGCGGTAGTCGTTTTTATTTCGTCAGACTGCGAATGCGTGCCGCAATCTGTGCTCGCATAGTAGTTACACCTATGCGCTTATAGAGATTTTCAGCACAGGCCAGCAGTTCATTGGCCTTTAACAACGTGTCAACATCTTCCACTGCCGTAGCGCGTGGCTGGCCGTTGTCGTCGCGTAACAGCATCAATCCGGCAAATTTAAACCACTTGGCGGTAATCTCTTCATGAAGCCGCCAGCGCTGAGTCACTTTCTCAAAAACCTGTGAAAAATATGGCTCGACACTTTCCCCCGCTGCTGCCGTGCTTTCCGCCCACTCCATCACCGTATCAGCGACAAATACCGGAAAGCGGCTCTTAATGTTCTCCGGCGTTGGCTGTTGCTGCTCAATCGCGATATCAGCCAGGCGCAACGCCTCATCAAGCTCACCAACATCGAACATCCACACAACGAACCAGGCAAAGACCGGGTTTTCATACACGCTTTCACCTGTCAGATATTCATCAACAGTCGGCTTCCAGCGTGGAATCAGCTCATCGCGCTTGTATGTCACACGATCTGCAATCGTCGGGAGTCCACGTAAAAACGCGATATCCTGATTCAGGATCTGGATTTGCACATGCAGACTCTCCAGCGTTTCAATCGCCCGGCGCTTTTTCAGTTGCTGTTCAGCCAGAATGCGCTGGCTATGACGCTGTGCGGGAGAAAGTGCCATTTATCAACCCTCCGCTGGTTCAGATACTGCGCCGATGGTCACCGCCGATTCATCAATGGCTGCATACAGTTCCGGCACTTCAATGGCGTAACCTTCGTTGCGCAGGTAACTGTTTTCGTATTGTTTGCGATCATCCTCAAAGCGGGCTTTACGCTGGCGCGTATTACGCTGGGTATAGATGTGCAGGTTACTCAGTGGCGTAACCACCATACGTTTACCCGGCATGAATGGCGGAATAATCGCTTTGCGCCCGGCAATGGTGCTACCCAGCATCTGCGCTGCAATTTTCTCTGTTGGACGGTCAGCTGCCTGATACAACCGGTACTGTTCAGCAGCAACCAGGTCTGCACCAACCAGCACAACCAGACGCGGATCATTACGGTACTGCGCCGGAATTTTGGCGTTAATCAAATCCTGCGCCATAGCATCCAGTGATTTGTAGTCACCGGCCTGATCCAGTACGACTTCATCATTCATAATCTGATTACCGTCGAGCAGTGTTTTCATGCGTTCATGCCAACCGATGTTCACATCCTCACCGTTTGGGTTGGCTTCAGCATCAGTAGTGGCCGCACGATGCGTACCGTTGAAACCAATGCGCAACATGTCCAGAGCGAAAATCTGGGTTGAAAAGGATTGCACCAGATTGAAGAACTCATTTTCTTCTTTACCGGCGTTAGCCCATACGGAAAGCAAATCCCAGCGCAATGCGGCGCAGCTGTCCGTTTCAACCAGATCGTAGGTATTACCATCCACACCAACCTGACGAACAAAGCGCCCTGCTGCATTACGGCCAGTATGAAGCCGCGATGCGCCCACAGAAATCACCTGGCCAGAAAGCTGGTCTACGTCAAGACAGGTAATCATTTCCAGAAATTCAACTGATTCCAGCATGGCCAGACGCAGCGCATTTTCCTGCGGGTCATTTAGTGAGAAAAAGCGGCTTGGATCACGAGTACCCATTTGCTCGGCCATTCCCACCGAATATTTATCGAGTAAATCCCGCGCACGATTATTAAGGTGCATAAAACTCCCTCGCAATTAAGCGATAATAAAAATTAACCTGCGTTATTCAGCGTTAAAGCGGATTACAGAAAATTAAACTTCCCGGCTTTTTCCGAAATTTTACGCCCAGGTGAACGGGTTGATTTACTACCTAAATCGTTAAAACGTTTAACGATATCTTTCGCATTATCACGAATAGCGGCAAATTCTTCCGTGTCAACCACTTCGGAAATGGTATCAACATCATCCTGAACGTCATTAATCTGACTTTCAATTTTTGCGACACGCGCTTCCAGATCGTTTACCACATTAGCAAGCGCCTGCAACTTATCATCATCCGGCGCAGGATTATCCTGCGTGGTTTCATCTTCAAATTTCGGCTTGATACCAAACAATTTTTGCCAGTTCTTCATTTTTCCTTCCTGTTTTATTTTTCCGTCACGGGAAATTACACAGCTGTAATAGCCCTGTTCAGATAATTTTTTACGCCGACTACTAAAGCGCAGCCGTGTGGTGCCAATACTGGCTGGCGTGTCTGTTACCGCCAGCCCTTTCAGGTAAGTCCGTCCGCTACCGCGCCAGTTCTCTTCCGGCTCAATGGAGAAAAATAAAAGCTGATCTTCATGGTTGGCGAAAATCAGGCGCATATTCGGGCAAAGGCTGACATATAACCGCGCCAGACCATCATCACCATCACTCCAGGTGGCTTCCAGCACCTCACCGAAATTACCGCAATCGTCCTCATGTTCTGGCCAGATTAAAGCAACCCAGTGGTTATAGTCATAGGTTTCACCCATATCTATAATCCACTGCCGTTTAATTACTCTGCCATCAACGGTATCACCTTCGGTAGCAACACACAGCCAGTCAGTTTTTAAATGTGACATATCCCCCCTGCTCCACTCCCTGACGCTGCAAATCAATTATTGCCAATAAATACCGCCACCGCATTACGCTTTATTCTGTTCAGTTCGGTTATAACGCTTTACCGAACAGACACGAATTAACACCACCGTTTTTTCATTACAGCCACGGCATAATTATCCGCATGGCTAAATACTCTGAAGAATTAAAAGGCGTTGTCCGCGCACTTTATCTGCGCCGCTATACGCCAAAGGAAATTGCATCTGAATTAAATCTGCCGAATGCGCGGATCGTTTACTACTGGGCGGAGAAATATAGCTGGGCGGATTTGCTCAGTTTTGAAAGCACAGAGGAAGCAATTGAACGCCGTTACCAGCTGCTGGCCAGCCGCGACAACAAAACCGATCTCGACCTGAAAGAAATGGACATGCTTATCGCACATGCCACGAAACTGCGTGCGCAAAGTAATAAGCATAAAGAGAAGATGGCCAACAGCCAGGGGGGAAATCAGAACAGCGAACAAACAGGAGAATACGCTGTTCACGACGAAAGCCGGAAAGGGAAACGCAAATACAAGAAAAATGATATCTCATCGCTGACGCAGGAGGACTTTGACGCATGGGCTGATGAACATCTTTTTGAATATCAGAAGCACCTGCGCAATAACATTGGCCAGCAAGTCAGGAACATACTGAAAAGCCGTCAGATCGGTGCGACCTGGTATTTTGCGTTTGAAGCGTTTGAAAACGCGGTGATGACCGGCGATCCGCAAATATTTCTGTCGGCATCAAAGGCTCAGGCTGAAGTGTTCCGGTCTTACATCGTGAACATTGCAGAGCAGTATTTCGGTATCACGCTGACCGGCAACCCGATCCGTTTAAGCAACGGCGCAGAACTGCGCTTTCTGTCCACCAACAAAAACACTGCACAGTCCTACAGCGGCCACCTGTACTGCGATGAATATTTTTGGGTGCCAAACTTCGCCAGACTTAACGAAGTGGCCAGCGCAATGGCCACACATGACAAGTGGCGTACCACCTATTTTTCAACACCGTCAGCAAAGACACACCAGGCGTACCCGTTCTGGACAGGCGATGAATGGAAACAGGGCAGCAAGAAACGTGCGGCCATTAAGTTCCCGTCCTTTGACGAAATGCGTGATGGCGGGCGACTCTGCCCGGATGGACAGTGGCGCTATGTCATTACGATGGAGGATGCCATTGCGGGCGGCTTCAACCTGGCCAACATAGAGAAACTGCGCAACCGCTACAACACCGCCACATTCAACATGCTCTACATGTGCGTGTTCGTTGACAGCAAGGATTCCGTTTTCAGCTTTTCCGACCTGGAAGCCTGCGGCGTGGAGGTGGACACCTGGCAGGATCACAACCCCGATGCGGCGCGGCCATTCGGTGATCGCCCGGTATGGGGAGGTTTTGACCCGGCACGCAGCGGGGATTTGTCCTGTTTTGTGATTATCGCTCCGCCACTGCTCGCCGTGGAGAAATTCCGCGTTCTGAGAGTTATTTACTGGAAGGGCATGAACTTCCGATACCAGGCAAAGCAGATAGAAAAACTGTTCAGCCAGTACAACTTTTCTTATCTGGGCGTTGACGTGACCGGCATTGGCCAGGGTGTTTTTGACAACATCCAGCACTTTGCCATGCGCGTGGCCGTCGCAATTCGTTACGACCTGAACACCAAAAATAAGCTGGTACTGAAAGCAGCGGACGTGGTGGAAAGCCAGCGTATCGAATGGGACAAAAACCTTAAGGAGATCCCGGCCAGCTTCATGGCCGTGCGCCGTACAACAACCCAAAGCGGTAACGCGATGACATTTGTCGCTGACCGCAGTCAGGATACCGGACATGCGGAAGCATTCTGGGCAATTACCCACGCGCTACATAACGAACCTCTTAACTATGAAAACAAACCGCAGTCCCGCTGGGGCGTAAGGAAAAAGGCAGCATGAGTAAAAAGAAACGCTTCATTAAGCGCGACCAGCGCGGCGATAAGTCCAAAAAAATGAGCATTATCACATTCGGCAAGCCTGAACCGGTACTGACTACCGGCACAGACTACCGTGATATCTGGTACGACAACGCCGCCGATCATTTCACACAACCGATTGACCGGCTGGCGCTGGCACAGCTGATTAACCTTAACGGGCAGCATGGCGGCATCATCCACGCCCGCAAGAATATGATTATCTCCGACTACAAAGGAGGTGGCCTGATTCATGACCAGCTTGAGGCGGCAGCATTCGACTATATAACGTTTGGTGATATCGCAATTGGTAAAATCCGCAATGGCTGGGGAGACGTGATCGGCCTTGAACCTCTCCCCGGACTGTATATCCGTCGCCGGAAGGTCAGGGACAATGCCACGGATCAGCCTGGCGATTACGTGGTATTACAGGAAGGGGAACCGGAGGTATGGCCGCAGGAAGATATTATTTTCATTAAGATGTACGACCCGCAACAGCACATCTACGGGCTACCGGATTACATCGGCGGTGTGCATTCTGCGTTACTCAACAGTGAAGCTGTCATTTTCCGGCGCCGTTATTACCACAACGGTGCGCACACGGGCGGTATTCTATACACCCGCGACCCCAGCATGACGGACGAAATGGAAGAAGAGATTGAACAGCAGCTGCGCGACAGTAAAGGGATCGGCAACTTCTCCACCATTCTGGTAAATATTCCTGGTGGCGACGGTGACGCTATCAAATTCATTGAAATGGGTGATATTTCCGCAAAGGATGAGTTTGCAAACGTCAAGAATATCAGCGCCCAGGACATTCTGAATGCACACCGCTTTCCTGCTGGCCTTGCCGGAATCGTTCCGCAGAACACTGCCGGACTGGGCGACGTTGAAAAGGCTGAACGTATTTACAAGAAAAGCGAAGTTGCACCCATTCAGCGCCGGTTCATGCTGGCCGTTAACAACGATCCCGAAATACCGGAAAGACTGCACCTTAACTTTGATTTAAGTTACGCAGAATCAACAGATAAGGATGCGGTATGAGACGAAAAAGGCTAAAATCCAGGCATTATTTAACAGCTGGAGCATGGAATATGCGAGTTCTGAAAATCGAATGCCCGGAATGCGGCTCAAAGGCTGTTATTCGTAAAACAAACCGGAAACACCGACAGATTGCCGATATTTACTGCGCCTGTTCAGATGTGGAGTGTGGTCATACGTTTGTCATGAATCTGACGTTCTCCCACACTCTCAGCCCCAGCGCTAAAACGGGTGATGCAATGGTGCAAAAAATACTGGGTGCACTTTCACCCGATCAGCGTCAGATGGCATTAGACCTACTGAAAGCGACACCCGCCGCCTAAGCCCCCTGACTGGGGGCTTTTCACTTCTTTCCTGACCATTTCCCGCATTTCTCCCGCGATTTCACCAATCCAGGCCAAAGCGATCGTTTTCTCTCTCTGGTCACTTTCGTAAACATGGGCAATTTTGGCCAATAACTCAATGCGCTCCAGCTGTGCCGACGCTTCCAAAAGATCCATTTAGCCCCCAAAAACATAAAATAACTGGATATACATACAGTACACCTTTAAGCACAAATTGTGAAATTTAATTTCCTGCTATCTACCGACAAAAAGAAGGTGTTTCACAGACTTACAACACTATACCCATCCCGGCCATAACTCCTGGACTGGCTCTTTTCGCGCTTCCTGCAACCTGCCATTACGATAAATCAGGGCTGTATGGCCAAACCTTAAACCACTCCCCCGCGTCAGTATGGTGATTTCCTCATCAGAACCATCAAAACCACGACTGCGTAACTCCAGTTTTAACCGTCTGCGGGTTCCCCCCTCAGTACAGTTATTGACAGAACTCCAAGGGTGTTTAAGGTCAAGGTCAAAACCCGCCTCCGCTGACGCTTCGGCCAACTTCGTAACCTTCTGCCACTTCACCAGACGCGTACATACCTCAGAATCTGGAATATGTGGCGAGTAGATGCCCTGTACGCGCTGCACGTCCTCTGCGTATTCGTTACCCTGCTCAGTTACCTCATACGCCAGGCGGACGGTCAGATCCTTACGCATAACAAACGCGCCCCCCTGGCACTCGGTATAAGCTCGCCAGTCGCCCACGTCTGCTGCAAAACGCACGTTATCCATATCTTCAGTTGGTAAAATCTGTCCATCACCTGGCAGACGGCGCAGCTCACGCCATACCGTCACCGGCGCACCGCCTATCTGCTGGAACTGTCTAATGCGCCAGCGTGATGCCCATGCTGAAACGGCTTTAGCCATATCGCGCAGGTTTTCCCCGGTCTCATCATCTTTTTCGCCATCGAGCGAAAAGCCATCAATATTCTTTGATATGTATTTAGCGATATAGCCAGTGGCCGACCCCTTTTTAGGATCGATAGGCTCAACATGAAAACGCGCCTTAAGCGCGTGGGGGGTTTGTAGTTCTTCAGAATCAGTGATACGTGCGTGATAGCAAAGAATATCGCGTACCGTGTCCACATCCTGTGGGCGCATAAAAAGCAACATATGCCAGTGGGGTGTCCCATCATGGTGAGGCTCTACAACCCGAAACCCAAAGACATGGATACCCGCGCGGGAGAGCGCTGCGCGGGCTTTTGCCCATACACCACATAGATAGCGCTGGGTATCCTGCGGCGTGTATCCATTCCATTGAGAAACAAAGCCGCCTTTACTGTGCACTGCATGGAAACGTGATGGTGCGGTGATGGTATAAAACTCACCGGCCAGCCGTTCGTCATTGGCAATATCTTCAAATCCGCGCATACGAACCATCAATTCACAGCGACGTATCGCTGGATTGGCCACGCTACCATGAACCATATCAGCCAGCGCTACGCGATCCCCATGCTCATTTATCAGGTCGAATTTTTTAAAAAACTCAGCGTTGCGCTTTTTCTGTTCTATCCATTCGCCCAGAGTTTTACGGGACACATAAGCACTGGCTGCTTTCTGTACCTGCCCCACAGCTATAGCCAGATGCTCACGCTGTACATCACGCGCACGCTTAAGGCGCTGATACCACCACTCTGGCGCCATCATGCGCAGGATGCCGGATTCAGCCTTGCGCGTTTCCAGTTGGCCGTCACTGGCTTCATGTTCCGCCCAGTACGGAGGCTGATTATTCAGCATCAGTGAACAGGCGCACAAATGGCGATAAGACTCCAGCGTACGGCGGCGCAGCTCTGCGGCATCTTCAGTGCTGCCCATAAACTGATCGGTGAAGTCATACAGTGACTGGGAGATCCAGCCAGATATCTGTCCAGACAGTTTTTTAAGATCTGGACGGTCAAGTGATGGCAGTCGCTCCAGCGACTTACCAAAAGGAAGATCAAGTGCATCAGCGGCCAGCTTGTAACGTGCGGCCACTTTGCGCAGACGTGGCAATACATTCCCGCCGATAGTCTGACGCAGAAATGTATTGGCACGGCGACGCCCGTCACGACCAGCCAGCAGCTTTTCATAACGGTTGCCAAAATACCCGGCTAACCAGTCGGGTATCTCATGCAGGTACTGGGAGCGCCATTCATAATCCTCTGGATTAACAGCCCATAAACGGCGCTCTGTGATGGTGGCATCTGCTGGCGTTCCCGGCGCAAAGGTTTCACGCCGCCAGGCATCGACGGCGTGATGTTGGCCAATATCCAGCATATCAGCCACGATTAACCCATTTTTTCCAGAAATCAATCAGGAATGCCACCAGCACGGCCGCGACCAGTGGTAGCCAGAAAACTGCACTTAAAGTGATCAGCAAAAAGTCATCAACATCATGACTGAAGTCATCCTGCTGTTCATCCCATAAGAGAAAAACAAAGGTAATACAGGCAAATAAGGCATAAACGCCGATCAGGATTTCCATCATCATGCCCCCACCACCTGAACATCGTTCGTTACGTTGATGGGGGACTTAATAATCAATTCAGCTGCTGATTTCTGACTTGTAGCCGCTGCACCAACACTGCGCGGCGCATTAATACGCACTGATTTAAAACCGGCGTAAAGGTAATGCACCATTTCAAGATCGCTATTTGATGCGACGACACTAACACCCTTCATCGCCAGCTTTCGCAACTTACGCGCCAGCCGACCATGATCCATATGCGAAAAACCACGCTCATGGTAAGCCGTGAAATTATCGGCATCGGTCAGATATGGCGGATCGCAATACACCACATCGCCAGGCCGCACCAAATCAAGCGTTTCTGAATAATTGGCAGTGATAAACGTTGCTCGTTTGGCTTTATCTGCAAACGCGCGGATCTCATCAACTGGGAAATAGGGCTTTTTATACTTCCCAAACGGGACATTAAACTGGCCACGGCGATTGTATCGGCACAGGCCATTGAAGCAGTGCCGGTTCAGGAACAGGAAACGCGCAGCAGCTTCCACAGATTCAGAACCAAAGGATTTGCCGGACTGGTTGAAGGCATCACGCACCGCGTAATAGAAAATTGCCCGGCTTTCTTCATCGCCTAGTGAACCGGCAGAAAATAAACCCTCCAGCTCAATGAGCAACGCATCAGTGTGATAAGCCATCGTCTTATACAGATTAACCAGATCAGGATTTACATCAGCGATCAGATACTCGTCATAATCCGTATTCATCATGACGGCGCACGAACCAGCGAACGGCTCAACCAGACGCTTTCCCTTTGGTAAATGAGGACGTAGCTTTGGCATAAGGCGGGCTTTACTGCCCACCCATTTAAGCGGAGTTTTAATGGCCATATTCAACCCCGTTTAAAAGCAGCCCTGATACGCCGTTAGAAATGATGTACTCCATCACTTCAAGCGGTGACATTGAACGAATGGACAGAACTACCCAGCGGTCTACACCAGCGATAATTTCATTCACCGGCAAAACATGAGTGATAACCGCCGCCCACTCTCGCCCGGTGTATTTCCCGTGCTTCCACTCACACAGCGAAAGAACATCACCTGTTTTATAGTTACGATCATTCTTACGCAGTTCTGCTTTTTTCTGGCCAGCGACTACTGCGTTAAGGTACTTGGGCGCAATTTTTATCGTGTGAATTTTGATGGTCATTTGGCACCACCTTTGAGCATGGCGGCACGGCAGATGTTCCAGATTTCCTGAGTTAATGCGTGATCTCTCAAACCGGATGATAATAAATTAATAATCCTGCTAGTTAATCCGGGTGGGATTTCATCCGGTACTATCGGCACTCTCGGTCTGCCCTGGCTATCCGATGGCGCTAAAGGTGCATTTCTCAGTGCAGAGGACAGCATTTCAATATCTGGCTGGGCTGGCTGCGGCAACATGGCTTTGAATGCTTCGATATTGGCTTCATGTTCTGCACGTTCTTCCCGTGTCATAGCGTCAATTTCAGCGTAATAGTCGGCGCGACGTTGAAGCGCAGTAAGCAAAGTCTCTGTTTTACAGCCCTTGCCGATAATAAGGCCTGGCTTTAATTCCACGGAGCACGGAAGAGTTGCAGGAACTACCGATACTGGCTGGGCGGCATAGACCTCAATGACGCCGTTATCAATAGGCCACTCGCCATCCCTGATGTAATCCGTGGTTCCTTCCACCTGCTGATCGGCAATGTGGAAAGCTCCAATCGGCTCAGCCGTCAGCGATGCCAGCGCTATTTTGCCCATAACCACCTCACGTCTGTAGTAGTCGCGCGAAACGGGATCAGTGCTTGGATCAGCAATAATTTCCTCTATCACCTCGCAACGCCGCTGCGCATGTCCTATTAACTGCTCTTTGGTGAATTGGCTATTCAGTTCCATGCTGCACCGCCTTTGCTGCAAATCGCTGCGGCTTCTTCGCGGATTAACTCAACGATTTCCGTTGCGCTTAAACCTTCATTGGCTGCATGGGTGGCCAGCTTTTCCAGACGAATGGAACACAGATCAGCTGCTGCGGCTTTACCTTCCTGCGTGGCTTTGGTGAGCATGGCCAGCAGGTCAGCGCCTGATTTTGTTGCAGGTAAATCCTGACGTGTCATGTGCATTTTGGTTTCCTTAAGGCAAAAGAATCCCCGGCCACTTGAGCTGTGGCCAAAAATTTCTGGTAGTTAATTAGTGAAAAATGGGTTGAACAGTGACGGCTGAATAGTTCGGCGCAGGAACCTGGTGCAACTCGTAAGTGTGTCGCCACCACTCCTGGATCAGCGCCTTAATTTCGCCAACGCCCAACGCACCAGCTGCATAGAAAAGTGCACGGATTCCGGCCAGTGCTTCAATCTGCGCTTCTTTGTTTTCCGCCTCGCGGTAAACGCAGCACCAGAAAGCCGCATTAATGGCCAGCCAGTGGCGCGGACTTGTCATGTGTTCTGTGTCGTTAAAGAAGAACGGATGCAACGCGATACGCCCATCTTTCGCAGTGCTTTTCGCTGCAAAGGTAACAGCGTAATTATGTGGGACACCCCACGCGGCCAGCTCCGCCCCCAACATTTTTCCTTCAACTGAAATAATGGTCATTAGTGATTCCCCTGTTGCTGTAACTTATTAACGATGTGAGGAGCAATAATCATCTGCACCCCGTTACGACTGCTGATCGGGTGTGCCTTTTTGATTGGACGGCTTGCTGACCGGGTGGAAAAATCGCTGTCACGCAACGACCCAAAACCATCAAGCGTAAGACGCGCGCGGGCTATGCCCTGACGCAGTTGGATCATTGCTCTGTAGTCCAGGCGTTCAAAAAGCTCTCGCCAGCAGCATTTACTTAAGTGGGCTTTAAACACCCCAGTTCCAGAAGTCACTGCGGCTGCATGAAGAACAACACCCCGCCATTCAGGAGTTAATTTGTCCCACCAGTCAGCGGCTTCGCTGCTATTGCTGAAATATTTGCGGCGAATCTGTTTTAAATGTTCCAGTCCGCGCTTTTGTTGTTCCTGGCTAATCGCCATAGCGCCCCCCTATACACCCAACCAGGCGACGGGCTTTTGTAGACAAGAAACGTAAAACCACCCCGCCTTTCATTCGAACAGGCTCATGCGCATTGAATTTATACGTGTGGCCAGGGTTCCAGCGCTGACCGTTCGGCAGTTCTATCCAGCCCGTTGAACCGCTTGGCCGTTGCATGGCGGGTGATTCTTTTTTCAGGTAAGTAACAAATGCTTTCATGTTGTTCCTCACATCATGCCTGTGGCGCTGGTTGTCACCAGATCCACCGCAGCGGCCAGAACCGGCGCAGAGTGAATGCGGGTTTCAACGGTATAAGCCAGCACAGAAAGGCTACGGATAGCATCGCGGGCGCGATCAAGAATTTGTGTACGGCGGGCGGCGGTCATATGGCCAGTTGATACGGCTTCCCCAGCAATCGCGCCCACACACGCAGTGGCGCTAAGCGCACACAGTTGCATATTGGCTTCAGTGGCATTGTTCACCGGCACGGATGGAAGGCAGTTAATCTGACCTAACATCCCATCAAGTAAACGCGCATCTTCGGTGTAATCCGTGATAGCCAAAAGCTCATCACAGGTTAGGCGGTGCGGTTGCGCTGGGTTCAGTTTGTTGCGCAGGATCTGCGACCTCATACCAACGGCAGCGGCCACATCTTCAAGATTGTGCTCAATTGCAAATGCTCGGCAAGCCGCATCAAAGTGCGCATGTTTAGAGGTCTGGTAATCAAACATTGTTTGCCTCTCCCTAATCCGTAGGATGGATTACGCGTTAAGCGAAATATCACATTCGCTTAACGCCTGAACGGTGAGCGCTGCCATATTGACTTCGACCAGACCTTTCTTTTGCTTACCCTTCGGCTTGATAGGTAATTTCCCGTATTCGATCAGGTTCCTGGCGGTTTCTTTGTTGGTGCCAGTACGGCGGCAATACTCGTCTAAAGGCAGGTATGGTTCTGGGATGATGATTGTAATATTTGGACGCATAAGGCAAACTCCACAAGTTAACCTGTACGGCAATACAGGTCTAAAAACGTCAATATTCGTAAAAAACTACAACACCGGAGAGGCTATATCGCAAAAAGCGACAAATCAAGTTTTTTTTCGCATTTTACGAGTCGCCATTGATGTAATGAGCAAATTCCCTTTAGAACAAATCGGACATAGCAGTGAAGTTTTAGACCGGGTCATTGAGGCATATGGTTTTACTTCGAAATTGATGCTCGCAGACCATTTTGATATGGCCTCCAGCAGTTTGGCGGGAAGGTACAAACGCGGCGGCTTTCCTGCGGATATGGTTGTGAGATGTGTCGCTGAAACCGGTGTTAACCTGGAGTGGCTAGCAACCGGCAACGGGCGCAAGTATAACGACGAAGAATTAGACATATTAAAGATTCCACGCCGTAAAATAGTGGATGGGCAACTGTACGAATCAGGAATACTCCTGTTAGACAAGGTTACTTTTTTACCGGGAAAACCATTACCGCAAAATCCTATCTGCGTTATTGATAACGCCACGCAATTCATTGTCGAACAAAATTTCACTGAAATTTATGATGATGATTGGCTGGTTAATGTTGAGGGCAAGCACAGCATCAGAACCCTTACGCGTATACCTGTACGGAAAGTTAGAGTTAGCGGCGTAGGAATGGCTTTTGATTGTGGAATTGACGATATAACCGTTATTGGCCGAGTGGTACTTAAAATTAAATAATTAATTTAAAGGAATATCACTACAATGGAAAAAAAAACAATTCTAAACAGTACTGTCATTTCAGCATATCTCTTAATGTTGAGTACCGCCTATCTATGGGGATTCTGGGGACATTTTGATATTAACATCCTTAATTACATTGGTGTGTCAGATATAATAAAATCTGCTATATGGCCAATGATAATAGCTATTGTGATGTATCTTACGCAAGTTGCCTTAAATATATTCAATGGCCCCAAAGCTAACTCTACTGAAAATTTCTCTTCAAAAACAAAAGGTGAGAAAATTGATATAATAATTCGTTTTAGCTACATATTACTAATGGCTGCTATAACTATTGGTGCTATTCTATACAATTTTATTACTGGCAGTAAAATGCAAAGGTACGTTTCCTTTGGCTGGGCGCTATCCACTATTTTTTATTTTACAACCAGTAGAAACAGTGCCTTGATGGAGTATATTCCGTTCAAAAACAAATCCCTTTCTTATAGCATAATCTGTGTTCTTCCTATACTTTTTCTTTCACGCGGTGTATTCGAAGGAGAGAGAATCAAGTCGGGGAAGGACACCTTTTTAATAGAGTCCAACTCCATATGTAGCAGCAGCGCTAATAACAATTACAGATATATTGACGCTTTTGCAGACAAAGCATTTGCCCTATCATTGAAAGATCATTCAATATGTATTTTCAAATATGAATATCTTAAATTAATAAAAGAAAATCAGACAACCAACAATAAATAATTATTTCGTGGGAAAAATATGTCAGTACGAAAAACTCCCAATGGACAGTGGATCGCCGACTTCTACACCGTCAACCGTAGTAATGGTAAGAGCGGGAAGCGTATACGTAAAAAATTTGCCACGAAGGGGGAAGCCCTGGCATTTGAGAATCACACGCTTCAAAAGGTAGATAGTGCGCCGTGGTTAGGTGAAGGGAAAGATAAACGAACTTTAATCGACCTGATTACAATGTGGTACGAGCGCCACGGCGTTGCCCTGCGCAATGGTGAAAAGCGTAAAGACGCAATGACCTGGGCAGCGGAGTGTATGGGTTTTCCGCTGGCCACTGAGTTTAATGCCCAGCTGTTTACAGCATACCGCGCCAAAAGGCTTGAAGGGCATTATGCCCGTACTAACCGTGTTTCTAAGGTTTCACCTAAAACAATGAACCTTGAACACGCTTATTTCCTAGCTATGTTCAATGAGCTGAAACGGATCGGTGAGTGGTCAGCACCTAACCCACTGGAGAACGTCAGACAATACCGCACAGATGAAACCGAAATGGCTTTCCTCACAGCTGAAGAAATTGATCGGCTTTTGCTGGAATGCAAACGAAGCAAAGTAAAATACTTAGAGCTAGTCGTGAAAATCTGTCTTGCTACCGGCGCAAGATGGAATGAAGCGGCAACGCTTAAAAGCTCTCAGATCGCTGGCGGTAAAGTCACATTCGTCAAAACCAAAGGGAAGCGTAACAGAACGATCCCCCTTGATGATGAACTTCTATCCGAATTGCCTGAAACGAAAGGAGCTCTGTTCCCTAAGCCCTGCTATAACGCGTTCCGCTCTGCGCTGGAACGCGCAAGCATTGAACTCCCCTCCGGCCAGCTTACTCATGTACTGCGCCATACATTTGCAAGCCACTTTATGATGAACGGTGGGAATATACTCGTCCTGCAAAAAATACTCGGTCATGCCGATATCACTATGACGATGCGTTATGCGCATTTCGCCCCAAGCCACCTTGAAGATGCCGTGCGGCTTAACCCACTAAAATGTCGCAAAATTGTCGCGACAACTTAGAAATACTGCCGAATAATGACGAACATTAACTAACGTAACCTATTGATAAAACTCTAAGTTATTGTTTTTCGTAGATAGTTGATGCTTTATAATATAGCCTGTGCTATATCTGTATGTAATGCAGGCATCCCTCACGGATCGATGGGATCGTAAAGTCAGGAGGTTTCTATGAACGAATTTAAGAGGTGTATGCGCGTGTTTAGCCACTCTCCCTTTAAAGTACGGTTAATGCTGCTGTCCATGCTGTGTGACATGATCAACGGCAAACCCGAGCAGGATCAGCCCTCGTCAAAATAACGCGGCGTCGCGGTACGCCGCTCCATTTTGACGCCATCTTCGCGGCCATCAAGGCGCGCTCGCGCTGTGTTTTATCTCAATACCCTTTCTTTTTGTCGGTTTTGCTGCCCCCTTCGCAAAACATTTTCCTTGTAGTAGTTGACCTTCTTATACACACGCTCTATCGTTGCGCAGCCCTGCATATATTGCGGCTCGCAGATGCGGACCCCATCCCCTCTTCACGCACTTTCCGGCAGGTATTGACCCTTAACGCCAGGGTGAGCACATGGCGTTTTTGCAATAGTGGCATATGAATTTAACCCTCAAAGACTCGCTTATTGCCCGCAGCAGGGCCATTAGCCCGTGGACTGGCTTCTACTTTTTACAGTCGCTGCTGATTAACCTCGCGTCGGGCTACCCGTTTAGCCTGTTCTATACAGCGGCCTTTACCTGCCTATTGCTGTTGCTCTGGCGCACCTCGCCGCGCGCGCAAAAGGTGTTGATCGGGCTATGCTCGCTGATCGCCGCCATGTATTTCCCGTTCGGCCAGGCCTACGGCTCGCCAAACTTTAATACGCTGCTGGCGCTGCATTCGACCAACGTGGAAGAGTCCACCGAAATCCTGACCATCTTCCCGTGGTACAACTATCTGGTAGGCCTCTTTATCTTTGCACTGGGCGTGATTGCCGTTCGCCGTAAGCAAGAGACGGAGAAAAAAGCCTGGCGCGTTGTGGACAGCGTGTGTCTGCTGTTCAGCGTCATCGCCTTTTTTGTCGCGCCGGTGCAAAACCTGGCGTGGGGCGGCGTGTTTAAATTAAAAGACACCGGCTACCCGGTTTTTCGCTTCGTGAAGGATGTCATCGTCAACAACAATGAGGTGATTGAGGAGCAAGAGCGGATGGCGAAGCTGTCCGGGATGAAGGATACCTGGACGGTCACTGCGGTTAAGCCCCGATACCATACCTACGTGGTGGTGATCGGTGAAAGTGCGCGGCGTGACGCAATGGGCGCATTCGGCGGTCACTGGGATAACACCCCGTTCGCCAGTACCGCCAACGGTTATTTTTTCATGGATTACGTTGCCGCCAGCGGCTCAACGCAAAAATCGCTCGGTTTAACGCTCAACCGCGTGGTCGACAACAAGCCGCAATTCCAGGATAACTTCGTGACGCTGGCCAACCGTGCCGGTTTCCAGACCTGGTGGTTCTCGAATCAGGGGCAAATCGGCGAATACGATACGGCTATCGCCAGTATCGCGAAACGTGCCGATGAAGCGCACTTCCTGAAAAGCGGAGACTTCGAAGCCGACAAGAATACGCGTGACGATGCGCTGTTAAAAATGACCGCTCAGGTACTGGAGACAGAACGCACGCAGCCGCAGTTAATTGTGCTGCACCTGATGGGCTCGCATCCGCAGGCCTGCGATCGCACGCAGGGAAAATACGACGTTTTCGTGCAGTCGAAAGAGACCTCTTGCTACCTGTACACCATGACCCAAACGGACGCGCTGCTGGGAAAACTGTACGCGCAGTTGCGTAACAGCGGCGACAGCTTCTCTATGGTCTACTTCTCGGATCATGGTCTCGCATTTAAAGAGCGCGGGAAAGAGGTGCAGTATCTGGCGCATGACGACAGGTATCAGCAGAATTTTCAGGTGCCGTTTATGGTGCTTTCCAGCGATGACAAAGCGCATCACGTGATTAAAGCGCGCCGCTCGGCAAATGATTTCTTAGGCTTTTTCTCGCAATGGACGGGGATCAGCGCGAAAGAGATTAAAACCAAATACCGTTTTATCTCTGAGCAGAAAGCCGGGCAGGTCTTCATCACCAACTTCAAGTTGCAGAAGGTGGATTACAATCATCTGGGTACGGATATTTTTAGTACCAAACAGCGCTAACCTGTAGTCCTGTAATGTTATAGGCCTGATAAGACGCCTCAGCGTCGCCATCAGGCATTGCCGGATGGCGGCATAAATACCTTATCCGGCCTACACATCAGACAAAAAAAATCCGCCCCGAGGGGCGGATTTTTCATATCACCGAAGTGATTAGAAGCGGTAACCAACACCGGCGATCCAGGTGCCGACGTCCACGTTACGGATACGGCTCTGCTCATAGGAGAAGTCCAGCGCAACGTTTTCGATCGGGTTGAACTGCAAACCGGCACCGTAGGAGAAACCGTAGTCGCTGGTGTCGTGTTTGTCAGCCGGGGTGGCAGCAGTCTGGAATTTACCGTAACCCACACCAACAACACCGTAGATGCTTGCCCAGTCGTTCAGACGGTAAGCAGGACCGGCGGTGAGGCCGTAGTACTGAGTTTTGTTGTAATCGCCAGCACCGTTAGTACGATCTTTTTCTGTGTAGGTGAAGGAACCGATTACGCCCAGCGGGTTGTTGTCCTGCTCGTAGCGATACTTCAGGTTAAAACCGTTCATTTTGTTCGCTGCGCCCTGAGCATCGCTCTGAGCGTAACCACCCGTAACGGTAGAAGTAGCAGCTACAGCAGTACCTGCGGAAATAGCCAGAACAGCGGCCAGTGCTGAAAGACATGCAATTTTTTTCATAACCACCTCAAATGTGCTTCAAGTAAATCCTAAGTTATAAATATATCAAAAATTGATGAGAAACTCTTTGCGATTCGCGATGTCTAACGGGTCTTTTCGTGTAACAGAACATTTCCATAACCCGCTATCTCTTTCAAATAACATCACTTTTCCGGTGAAGCGCACCATTATTACGCGCACAATATGGTACATTCATCCAGATAATTCCTAATTACGCAGTTTATTAATCCATCAATTCATCGATATTTTACGGATTCTCCGGGATTTTTTTTCAACGAATACTCAACCGTCAGAGGTTATTTCTATTACACTGCCTTTTTTACTTCTATTGACATTAATTGACAGGAGAAAGGATGCCGGGGTCGTCACGTAAGCCAGTCTGGCTGCCTATTTTGGTTTTGCTCATTGCGATGTCCTCTATTCAGAGCGGAGCCTCACTGGCGAAATCGCTGTTCCCTCTCGTCGGGGCGCCGGGCGTTACCGCACTGCGTCTGGCATTAGGCACGCTAATCCTGATTGCGTTCTTTAAGCCCTGGCGTCTGCGCTTTGCCAGAGAACAGCGGCTGCCGCTCCTGTTTTACGGTCTGTCGCTTGGCGGGATGAACTACCTGTTTTACCTGTCGATTCAGACGGTGCCGCTCGGCATCGCCGTTGCGCTGGAGTTCACCGGGCCGCTGGCGGTCGCGCTGTTCTCGTCCAGACGGCCTGTCGATTTCATCTGGGTTGTGCTGGCCGTGCTTGGACTCTGGTTCCTGTTGCCGCTTGGTCAGGGCGTATCGCATGTTGATTTAACGGGTGCCGCGCTGGCGCTCGGCGCAGGCGCCTGCTGGGCTATCTATATTCTGACCGGGCAGCGGGCGGGTGAAGAACACGGCCCCGCGACCGTGGCGGTAGGCTCGCTCATTGCGGCGATCGTTTTCGTTCCGGTTGGCGCGCTACAGGCGGGAGAGGCATTATGGCACTGGTCGATTCTCCCACTGGGTCTGGCTGTCGCCGTGCTGTCAACGGCGCTGCCCTACTCGCTGGAAATGATCGCGCTGACGCGACTGCCCACGCGAACGTTTGGGACGCTGATGAGCATGGAGCCCGCGCTGGCTGCCGTTTCGGGGATGATTTTCCTGGGAGAAACGCTGACGCTGGTGCAGCTTCTGGCCCTGGCCGCCATCATTGCCGCCTCGATGGGGTCCACGCTCACCATCCGGCGGGAAACGAAAATTCAGCAAGTCGACATTAATTAACGTTACAATTCTGCATGATTTGCATAATCATGCAGAATATTGCTTTCATCCTTCTCATTATTATTATCTCCGCTATTTTTCTGCTGCCTGCAAACCTATTTATGTTTATCGCTCACAGTGAATGAGAATTATTAACATGCTGACACTTAATTTAATAACATATTGATTTTTAATCATTTTCAATATTAAACACTTTCTGCACTATTAAAGTGATAGGCACAGACAGAAAAGCAAAATGAAAAACCGGTGCTATACTTAGTTTCGTTAATTACCTGGGACACAAAACATCAAGAGGATATGAGATTATGAGTACCGCTAAACTGGTAAAAACGAAAGCGTCTAATCTGCTTTATACCCGCAACGATGTATCAGACAGCGATAAGAAAGCGACGGTTGAGTTGCTGAATCGTCAGGTGATCCAGTTCATTGACCTGTCACTGATCACTAAGCAGGCTCACTGGAATATGCGCGGTGCTAACTTTATTGCCGTACATGAGATGCTGGATGGCTTCCGTACAGCGCTGACCGACCACCTTGATACCATGGCAGAACGTGCCGTACAGCTGGGTGGCGTGGCATTAGGGACAACGCAAGTGATTAACAGCAAAACACCGCTGAAAAGCTACCCGCTGGATATCCATAGCGTTCAGGATCACCTGAAAGAGCTGGCGGATCGTTACTCTGTTGTCGCCAATGATGTTCGTAAAGCCATCAGCGAAGCCAAAGACGAAGACACTGCTGATATCTTTACCGCTGCTTCCCGCGACCTCGATAAATTCCTGTGGTTCATCGAAGCCAACATCGAATAAGCAGCATGATAAGTAAGACCTATGAACCCTCGCTTCGGCGGGGGTTTTGCACTTTTATAGTGCATCAAATTTCTTCCGCCCTGCCGTAAAGTAAAATATTTGTAATAATCACCTCACACAATCGTTAACGAGAGATTGTTTTAGCAACATTTTTTGCGCTAAATAGTCATACCGTTTGCACCCGATTCGGTCTGCACTAAATCAGTGCCCCAAAACGGTGCAATCCGTCAGTTTTGCCACGCTTATTGTGCATTAAAATGAAACACCTTCTTTTTAAAACAATGAGTTGCATAATTGGCACGATTCTTTCATTACGCCATATGTTCTCGCAGGGGATCGCCCCGTGGATATAAAAGGAAATGCTATGAAGTCTGTATTAAAAGTTTCACTGGCTGCACTTACCCTGGCTTTTGCGGTGTCTTCTCACGCCGCGGATAAGAAACTCGTCGTGGCAACCGACACGGCGTTCGTTCCGTTTGAATTCAAACAGGGCGACAAATACGTTGGCTTTGATGTGGATCTGTGGGCCGCTGTCGCGAAAGAGCTGAATCTGGACTACACCCTGAAACCGATGGATTTCAGCGGCATCATCCCGGCGCTGCAAACCAAAAACGTCGACCTGGCGCTGGCAGGCATCACGATCACCGACGAACGTAAAAAAGCGATCGACTTCTCTGACGGCTATTACAAAAGCGGTCTGTTGGTCATGGTGAAAGCCAATAACAACGATGTGAAAAGCGTGAAAGACCTCGACGGCAAAGTGGTTGCGGTGAAGAGCGGCACCGGTTCTGTCGATTACGCGAAAGCAAACATCAAAACCAAAGATCTGCGTCAGTTCCCGAACATCGATAACGCCTACATGGAACTGGGCACCAACCGCGCAGACGCCGTTCTGCACGATACGCCAAACATCCTCTATTTCATCAAAACCGCGGGCAATGGTCAGTTTAAAGCGGTAGGTGAGTCTCTGGAAGCGCAGCAATACGGCATCGCCTTCCCGAAAGGCAGCGACGAACTGCGTGAGAAAGTGAACGGCGCGCTGAAAACGCTGCGTGAAAACGGCACCTATAACGAAATCTACAAAAAATGGTTCGGTACTGAACCTAAATAATAACGCTGTATTTTAGCTCGTTACGCCCGGTGGCGCTTGCGCTTACCGGGCGTACAGGCCTTTGAGTATTTTCACCACGGTAACAGGAACAATTTATGGAGTTTGACTGGAGTGCCATCTGGCCCGCCATCCCGCTATTGATTGAAGGCGCCAAAATGACCCTGTGGATTTCAATCCTTGGTCTGGCTGGCGGCCTGGTCATCGGGCTGCTTGCGGGTTTTGCGCGCACCTTTGGTGGTTGGATCGCCAACCACGTTGCGCTGGTCTTTATCGAAGTGATTCGCGGTACGCCTATCGTTGTGCAGGTGATGTTTATCTACTTCGCGTTGCCGATGGCGTTTAACGATCTGCGAATTGATCCCTTCAGCGCCGCCGTTGTCACCATCATGATTAACTCGGGCGCGTACATTGCAGAAATCACGCGCGGTGCGGTGCTGTCTATCCACAAAGGTTTTCGCGAAGCGGGCCTGGCGTTAGGGCTGTCTCGCGGCGAAACCATTCGCCACGTTATTTTACCGCTCGCGCTGCGCCGTATGCTGCCGCCGCTCGGTAATCAGTGGATTATCAGCATCAAAGATACCTCGCTGTTTATTGTTATCGGCGTCGCTGAACTGACTCGTCAGGGGCAGGAAATCATCGCCGGTAACTTCCGCGCGCTGGAAATCTGGAGTGCCGTTGCGGTGTTCTATCTGATCATTACGCTGGTGCTGAGCTTCATTCTGCGTCGTCTGGAAAGAAGGATGAAAATCCTGTGATTGAATTTAAAAACGTCTCCAAGCATTTTGGGCCAACCCAGGTGCTGCACAATATTGATCTGAACATCAAACAGGGTGAAGTGGTGGTCATCATCGGGCCATCCGGCTCCGGGAAGTCCACTCTGCTGCGCTGCATCAACAAACTGGAAGAGATCACGTCCGGCGAGTTGATTGTTGATGGTCTGAAAGTGAACGATCCGAAGGTGGATGAGCGGTTAATCCGTCAGGAAGCCGGCATGGTGTTCCAGCAGTTCTATCTCTTCCCGCATCTGACGGCGCTAGAAAACGTCATGTTCGGGCCGCTGCGCGTGCGCGGCGCGAAGAAAGAAGATGCCGAAAAGCAGGCCAAAGAGTTATTAGCGAAAGTCGGGCTGGCAGAGCGCGCGCATCACTACCCTTCCGAACTTTCCGGCGGTCAGCAGCAGCGTGTGGCGATTGCCCGCGCGCTGGCGGTGAAGCCGAAAATGATGCTGTTTGACGAACCGACCTCCGCGCTGGACCCGGAACTGCGTCACGAAGTGCTGAAAGTCATGCAGGATCTGGCGGAAGAAGGGATGACAATGGTCATTGTGACCCACGAAATCGGCTTTGCCGAGAAAGTGGCCTCCCGTCTGATTTTCATCGATAAAGGGCGCATTGCGGAAGACGGTAATCCGCAAACCCTGATTGAAAATCCGCCCAGCCAGCGTTTGCAGGAGTTCTTGCAGCACGTTTCCTGAGGCACGCCCCTCCCTTCCGCCCGGAAGGGAGGGTTTCCCCGGAATCCTCCCATTTCAAATCCCTCCTCTTTAAGCATCTATACTTATCTTTTTGCTTATATTTCTCACAGGAGGAGTCATGCGGCGGATCCTGTTCATCCTCTTTTTACTGCTGGGCGCCCCCGCGCATGCGGTCGCGATCCCCGGCGTCACAACGGACGCCTCAGGCAGTCAGGAGGCCGCGCCTGCGGCTGAACCCGATGTCGAACAAAAGAAAGCCGCCTACGCAGCGCTGGCGGATGTGCTGGAAAACGAGACCTCTCGCAAGGAGCTCATCGACCAGCTACGAAAAGTCGCCGCCACGCCGCCGCCAGAGCCCGTCCCCACGATAACACCGCCCACGGTTACGGAAGAAAAAACGGTACTGGAGAAAGTAACCGACATCAGCCGGCGTTACGGAGAAGCCCTCTCCGGGCGCTTTGCCCAGCTTTATCGTAACATCACCGACTCGCCGCATAAGCCGTTTAACACGCAGACATTTACCAATGCCCTGACCCACTTCCTGATGCTGGCAGCTTCGGTATTTGTCTTTTACTGGCTGATACGGCTTTGCGCGCTGCCGCTGTATCGCAAAATGGGTCAGTGGGCGCGCAAAAAAAATCGCGACCGCAGCAACTGGCTACAGCTTCCCGCAATGATTATCGGCGCATTTATCATCGATCTGCTCCTGCTGGCGCTGACCCTGTTTGTCGGGCAGATACTGAGCGACAGAATGAACGCCGGCAGCCGAACCATCGCCTTTCAACAAAGTCTGTTCCTGAACGCGTTTGCCCTGATTGAGTTTTTCAAAGCCATTCTGCGCCTGATCTTTTGCCCTAACGTAGCGGAGTTGCGTCCGTTCACGATTCAGGACGCCAGCGCACGCTACTGGAATCGCCGTCTGAGTTCGCTCAGTAGCCTGATCGGCTATGGTCTGATCGTCGCCGTGCCGATTATCTCCAACCAGGTCAACGTCCAGGTCGGCGCGATGGCAAACGTCATCATCATGCTGTGCATTACGCTGTGGGCGCTGTATCTGATCTTCAAAAACAAAAAAGAGATCACCCAACATCTGCTGAATCTCGCGGAACGGTCGCTGGCCTTTTTCAGTCTGTTTATTCGCGCCTTCGCGCTGGTGTGGCACTGGCTGGCCAGCGCCTATTTTATCGTGCTGTTTTTCTTCTCATTGTTCGACCCGGGCAACAGCCTGAAGTTTATGATGGGCGCGACGGTACGCAGCCTGCTCATTATCGGTGTCGCCGCGTTTGTTTCCGGCATGTTCTCACGCTGGATAGCCAAAACCATTACGCTGTCGCCCCCTACGCAGCGCAACTATCCTGAGCTGCAAAAACGGCTGAACGGCTGGCTGTCAACCGCCCTGAAAGCCGCGCGAATCTTGACGGTTTGCGTGGCGATCATGCTGTTGCTCAACGCCTGGGGGTTATTCGACTTCTGGAACTGGCTGCACAACGGCGCGGGAGAAAAAACCGTCGATATTCTGATCCGCATTGCGCTGATCCTCTTTTTCTCTGCGGTCGGATGGACCATCCTCGCCAGCCTGATTGAGAACCGCCTGGCGTCAGATATTCACGGCCGCCCCTTGCCCAGCGCGCGTACCCGAACCCTGCTTACGCTGTTTCGTAACGCCCTGGCGGTGATCATCAGTACAATCACTATCATGATCGTGCTGTCAGAGATTGGCGTGAACATTGCCCCCTTACTGGCCGGCGCCGGGGCGCTGGGGCTGGCGATTTCGTTCGGTTCGCAAACGCTGGTGAAAGATATAATTACCGGCGTATTCATCCAGTTTGAAAATGGGATGAATACCGGCGATCTGGTGACTATCGGCCCGCTGACCGGTACGGTGGAACGAATGTCGATTCGCTCGGTAGGCGTGCGTCAGGATACCGGGGCGTACCACATTATTCCGTGGTCTTCGATTACCACCTTCGCGAACTTTGTGCGCGGCATTGGTTCGGTCGTGGCTAACTATGACGTGGATCGCCATGAAGATGCGGATAAAGCCAATCAGGCATTGAAGGACGCGGTGGCTGCGGTGATGGAGACGGAAGATATTCGCGGGTTGATTATCGGAGAACCGTCATTCTCCGGGATCGTCGGGCTGACCAATACCGCTTTTACGCTGCGGGTCTCCTTTACCACCTTGCCCTTAAAACAGTGGACGGTACGCTTCGCGCTCGACAGCCAGGTGAAAAAACATTTCGATCTGGCAGGCGTTCGCGCGCCGGTGCAAACGTATCAGGTACTGCCCGCACCGACGATCGGTCAGGCGCCAGCGACAGACCCCCTGCCGCCGAGCGAACCCACGCTTTAGCGCTTACGCGCCATAAAACGGCGACGCTGATCGTCATCCATAAAGGTCCAGGCAATAAAGCGGCTCTGCTTTTGCCCCTGGGCCATCTCCTTTTTGACCACTTTTACCGCCCCGACGTCCGTCAGCGCGCGGTACAGCGGCGGCAAATTTTCGCCGCGCGACACTAACGTGGTGAACCACATCACCTGGCGGCCAAAGGCCTGGCTTTCCGCGATCATCGTTTTGATAAACGCCACTTCCCCACCTTCGCACCAGAGTTCCTGCTGCTGGCCGCCAAAATTCAGGGCATCGTTTTTATCCTGCCCCAGATTGCGACGTTTGCGCTCGCTTCCCGCACGGGCAGAAGCTGCCGAATCGTGGAACGGCGGATTGCACAGCGTAGCGTCATACTGTTCATTCTTATGAATGATGCCGTTGAAGATTGCCGCAGGATCTTTCTGCCGACGCAGACGAATCGATCGGGTTAATCCTGGGTTGCCGCTGATGATCGTCTGGGCGCTGGCCAGCGCCTGCGCATGGACTTCGCTGCCGGTAAAGCGCCAGCCGTATTCATGCACGCCGATAAGCGGGTAAATGCAGTTCGCTCCTGTCCCCACATCCAGCACGCTCGCATCCGCCGGAATCGCGCCTGTGGTTTCGCCCAGCAGATCCGCCAGATGGTGAATATAATCGGCGCGGCCTGGCACCGGCGGGCACAGAAAGCCTTCGGGAATATCCCAGTTTGCCACCTGATAGAAATACGCCAGCAGCGCTTTATTGAGCGCCTTGACTGCCAGAGGATTCGCGAAATCAACGCTTTGCTCACCCGCAGGCGTACGGGTAAGAAATTGCGCCAGTTCTGGCGTGACCTGGCATAACGTCGCGAGATCGTAACGATGATGATGGCGATTACGTGGGTGCAATCCCGGTTTCTGGGCAGACATGGCATTCTCCTTTTAGCAGCGGCGTAAGATACTCGCATAACGCAACGCGGTAAACAAACCTGACGGAGAAAGCCCGCTTATACCGCAAACGAACACGGGTCGCTCCGCAGGCTTAGCGACAAAATCCTGGAAAATCAATAATCTGTATGTCATTGATTTGTCAATATTCGTCAAAAAATATCGTTCAAAAAACAAGCACATCATAATCAATTTTTTGCGTTAATTTTGCGTCATCAACGTCCTAAACTTATGAGGCACCACCTGTTGTTTCTAAGAGGATGCCGTTATGAAAAAATGCCTCACCGTACTGGCTGCTGCTCTGCTCACTGGCATGAGTTTTAGTGCATTCGCCGCGCAGCCGCTTAGCAGCTCAGAAGCAGGCCAGCTCAGACCCGCCGGAACCGTCTCGGCGACGGGCGCGACGACGCTGAGCGAACTTGAAAATAAACTGGCAGAAAAAGCGCGTGAACAAGGCGCCAAAGGTTTTGTCGTCAATTCTGCCGGTGGCGATAACCAAATGTATGGCACTGCCACTATCTACAAATAACCCCCTACCAGGTAACTGCATTCCCACCGAATGCAGTTTTCCTTAGCATGGAAAACTTCCCCCGTCTCTTTCATTCGCTGATGTTTTTCGCTGACTGATATACCGGCCTGCTTCTGCGCTATTGACTGTACGATTTTTGACCCCATATTCACTACACTTACCGTGTGGAATAAAGGGGGAGGAACCGGTATATGGCATCCGGGTGGGCGAACGACGACGCCGTTAATGAACAAATCAACAATACCATTGAAGATGCTGTCGCCCGCGCTCGCGGCGAAATTCCTCAAGGCGAAAGCCTGTATGAATGTGAAGAGTGCGGCGATCCTATCCCGGAAGCGCGGCGTAAAGCCGTTCCGGGAGTAAGGCTATGCATTGCCTGCCAGCAGGAGAAAGATTTACATAACGCAACATTCTCAGGATATAATCGCAGAGGATCGAAAGATAGCCAGTTACGCTAACTTTTCTTTACGTAAAACAACAGCGTAAGCATGTTCTTTTACTCTCATGCTTTTTCACCTTCTGCGTGGCAAAATGTGCCGTTACTCTCTCTTCTGTAAAGTGAAACGGCAAGAAGCGTAAATCCATGTTTTGAATTTATTAATAATCAATAAGTTATTTGTCATTCAAATTATTTGATGGATGACGTCAATTCTATTCGATTTTATCTCCCGCAAAAAACCGTGATACTTATCACATCGACGGAACAACGTCTTACTACACAAGAATAACCTGCGAGAGATTAATCATGAAAAATATCAAATATGCTGTTGCTGCTATCGCTCTGTCTACCCTGTCATTTGGCGTTTTCGCTGCCGAGCCGGTAACGGCTTCCCAGGCGCAAAGCATGAATAAAATCGGTGTTGTTTCTGCGGAAGGCGCCACCACTCTGGATGGCCTGGAAGCGAAACTGGCTGAGAAAGCGGCAGCTGCCGGCGCAACCGGTTATAGCATCACTTCCGCAACCAACAACAACAAAATGAGCGGCACTGCTGTTATCTACAAATAATTTCACACGTTTCTGTTATACCCGTCTGTTTGCCGACAGACACACTGCTCCAACCCTCATTGAACCTGTGTTACCCTTGTTCGCCCGTCCGCCACTGGACGGGCTTTTTTTTGCCTGACGTTTAAAAATGCTGCGCTACCCGCGCAAGCCCTTCCGTTAACGTCGCCGCTTCTCCCGTAGCCACCAGACAGCACGCCATCTGAATTTTCAGGGAAGCCGGGATCGGCTCGCTTCCCGCCAGGCAGCGCTCAATCCAGCGAGCGGTGGTTTCCGGGTCTTTTGCCGCAGGCAGCGGCACCGGCTCGTCGGGCATCTCGCTCTGGCGATCCTGAAGCACCTGCACGCCGGAACGGTCGATCAGGCTGATTTGCGGGCAACGCTGTGGATTGGCATACACCTCCCCTTCCGTGCCGTGCATCAGCAAACCGCGCCCGCCGATGTCGGCAAAAAATTTCGCGACGCGCGGAACGTACTCCGGGTGCGAGACGCTGGACAACCGCAAGGCGGCATCTTCCGCAAACGGCGTCGCTAACTTCGCCAGCGTGTGCGCGCTGTTACGCACGCCCAGCCGCCAGCGCATTGCCAGCTGTTTTTCCAGCGGTGGGCACAGCGTACCAACAGGAATAAACACCGGCTCGTGCCCATCCAGTTTCGCCTGAGCCTGACCGGCGTGCAGCGTCGGCGCAATCCCCATCAGTTCGAAAATGGTCTCCGTCAGTACGCGCGTCGGATCTTCGCTTACGCCATGTACCACCACCGGAAAGCCCAGTTTATGCAGCAGAATCGCCAGCAACGGCGTCAGGTTCGCCTGTTTGCGCGCCCCGTTGTAGCTGGGGATGACAATCGGCATCGGTTTGGCGACCGGCGGCGTAAGCGTAATCGTGTGGTTCTGCATGGCTTCATAAAAGCCCAGCATCTCCGCTTCGCCTTCCCCTTTAATACGCAACGCGATCAACACGCCGCCCATTTCCAGTTCGGGCACATCGCCATTCAACATATGGGTATACAGGCCGCGCGCGGTATCCTGATCCAGGTCGCGGGCGTGATTTTTACCTCGACCGACCTCTTTGATGATTTTGCGATAATCCATGACATTCTCCACTGCGACATTTTTTTAACAATATAGCCCCTCTGGAGACCCGGCCGTTAGTTTTTTATCTCAGTCATCAATCACCTGTTTTTGTAGTAATTATTAAAACGCAAGCATTAGTTCAAATATTTGTGATTTTTATACACGATTCTAATCCGTAAACAATCTGATTAAATATCCGGCGAAGAGTTATTGAGGGTCCACGGTGAAAACGTTCAGGCTGGTTTTCACCACTTATACACCAGGATTTATGATGAACAAGGTTGCTTTAGGTTTATTCATCGCTGCAACAGTAGGATGTTCCGCATCCGCATTTGCGGCAACAAATGGCGAAGGTCAGATTAACTTTACGGGTGAAATCATTGACTCCGCTTGTCAGGTCGTTAATGGGTTAAGTAACCCGCTAAATGTCGAGTTGGGCAGAGTGTCTAAAACCGTATTTTCTGGCGCAGGCTCTACCAGCACACCAACGAAATTCGATATTCAGCTAAAAGACTGCCCGGAAACGGTGACCTCTGCCGCCATTAATTTTGGCGGTACGCCGGATACGGATAACAGCACGACCCTGGCATTAACGCCAGACACGGAGACGGCTACCGGTGTGGCAATTCAGTTGCTCGACTCGTCAGAGCAACCCGTCAGCTTATATACCCCTTCCCGTCAATATCCACTGACGGCAGGAAGCACGGTAAACGATCTGGAATTTGCAGCGCGTTATATTCAGACTCAGGCTGCCGTTACGGCCGGCCCGGCAAATTCCGTATCTACCTTTACCGTTATCTATAACTGATATTATCCATCCGAAGATATTAGCCCTTTCTTCAGGGCTAATATCTTTTATTCATGCTGAGAAATATTTATGCGTCACGGTTATTTACTGGGCACTCTTTTTCTGGTAGCAGCGACAGCGCATGCTGGCGTTATTATTAACGGCACCCGTCTTGTTTACCAGGGAGACAAAAAGGAATCCTCGCTTGGTCTTTCAAACCCAGATTCAACGGACTATCTGGTACAATCCTGGGTCGATTCCGGCAGTAAAAATCCGGGCAACACCCCCTTTCTGATTACGCCGCCGCTGTTTCGCCTGAATGCGAAAGAAGACAACGTTCTGCGGGTTATTCGCACAGGCGGCAATCTGCCCGAGGATCGTGAATCGCTGTACTGGCTGAATATCAAGGCTATTCCATCTTCAAAACACGTTGAGGGGGTAAATACCCTGCAAATCGCGATCAACACGCGTATTAAATTATTGTATCGCCCATCCTCCGTGAAAGGTAAGCCAGAAGAGGTTGCTGACAAACTGGAATGGCATCGTGAAGGTCACGATCTGGTCGTCAATAACCCGACGCCGTTTTATATGAATTTCCAGAGCGTGATGATTAATGGTCATAAAATCAGTAAAGCGACCTGGGCAGTACCTGAAACGGCAACCCACATGGCTCTGCCCACCAATACTGACGGTAACACCGTGACCTATTCCATTATTACTGATTACGGCAGCATCAGCCGAACCTGGTCTAAGCCTGTCCATTAAGATAACGGCGCACAGGCAACTAAAATAATCATGTACCGCGATAAAAAGCCATTTTCCTGCAAATTATTCACACTGCTGCCCCTGTTATGTGGCCTGGCAGTGTTCTGTTTTGCGCAGCAAACGCGGGCAGATGATTATTTTAACCCGGCGCTCCTGGATATTGATAATCCCCGACAGGAAAAAACCGATTTATCGGTATATGAAAAAGGTCCAGGACAAGCACCAGGAAAATACCAGGTATCAATCTTTATTGATAATAATAAAGTCGACACCCGCGATGTCACATTTAAATTACAGAAAGATGTTAAGGGCAACCGTTCACTCCAGCCCTGTTTCAGCCTGGATGATTTAAAGAGTCTCGGCATTAAAACGAAGGCGTTTCCGAAGCTCATGGCACTAGGAAAATGTGCAGATTTAAGCGTCATTCCCGCCGCCTCCGCCACGTTCCGCGTGCGCAACCAGCAGCTATTGCTCAGTATTCCCCAGTCAGCACTGGGCCAGATTCCGCGCGGTTATATCGACCCAAAAACGTTCGATGAAGGCATTACCGCCGGTCTACTGAACTACAGCGCCAACGCCAGTCAGAGCGACGCCCGCCGGCAGGGTGAACAGGATAACAGCAGCCAGTATGTCAACCTGCGTCCCGGGTTCAACATCGGCGCCTGGCGCGTGCGCAATTACTCAACCTGGAATCGTAACGTCACGGGCCATGACGAACAGCAGAAATTCTCGTCGGTTTATACCTACGCGCAGCGCGATATCGTGGCGATGAAAAGCGATCTCACGGTAGGGCAAAGCGCCTCTCCGGCGGACGTGTTCGACAGCGTGCCTTATACCGGCGTACAACTCAATTCCGACAGCGACATGCTGCCGGATAGCGAAAAAGGCTATGCGCCGATTATCCGTGGCACCGCACACAGTAACGCCCTGGTGATGGTTCGTCAGAACGGCTACGTCATTTATCAGAACACCGTAGCGCCAGGCGCATTTGAAATTAACGATCTCTACCCGACGGGCAGCAGCGGCGACTTGCAGGTCACCGTCAAAGAGACGGACGGTAGCGAAAGCCATTTCGTGGTGCCCTACGCCTCCGTACCCGTGTTGCAGCGTGAAAAAAATCTGCGCTACAGCGTGACTGCCGGTCGCTATCGCGCCTATGACAAAGACGTCGAGCAAACTCCATTTGCTCAGGGGAGCGCAATCTACGGTCTACCTTATGGTTTTACCGCCTATGGCGGCGTACAGCAAAGCCGCCATTACCAGTCGCAGGCGATCGGCACCGGGAAAAACCTGGGGGATTTAGGCGCGTTTTCTGTCGACGTCACGCGGGCCAAAGCATTGCTGAAACAGCAACAGGCCAGCACGGGGCAGTCATGGCGCGTGCGTTACAGCAAAGATTTTGCAGGCGCAGGCACCAACTTTTCCCTGGCCGGGTATCGCTATAACAGTAAGGGTTTTTACACCCTGGAAGACACAATGGAGTCCTATACCCGCGCCAGCGACTGGTCCGCCCCGCAGCAGCGCCGCGCGCGTACCGAAGCCACTGTCGATCAGACGCTCGGCGAAAGTTGGGGGTCTTTTACGCTGAGTCTGGTCAAAGAGACCTACTGGAGCCAGCGCCAGGATATGACCTCCATGAGCCTCAGCTACAACAACAGCTGGCATGGCGTGAGCTATAGCCTGAGTTACAGCATGAACAAAAACACCAGCGACAGCGATGAAAACGGTGAGTCCGTTACCCATGACAACCAGTTCGCGCTGAGCGTTTCGGTTCCACTCGACCACTGGATGCACAACACCTGGGCGACGTACAACCTGAACAACAGTCAAGACGGCGCCACGCAAAACATTGGCCTTAACGGTACTGCTCTGGCCGAAGACAACCTGAACTGGAATATCCAGGAAGGCGTGAGCAATACCGGAAGCGGCAACTCAACCAGTATGAATGCCGATTACAAAGGAACCTATGGCGAAGTGAGCGGCGGCGTCAACCAGGACAGCCATCAACGGAGCGTTAATGTGGGTCTGCAAGGCGGCGTTGTGGCGCACGCCAACGGCATCACTCTGACGCAACCGCTCGGTGAAACCATCGCGCTGGTAAAAGCACCGGGAACACATGGCACGCACATTACCAATCAGACCGGCGTCAAAACCGATTTTCGCGGCTATACCGTTGTGCCATTTGTATCAGCCTACCGTCACAACACGATTGCCCTGGACACAGAAACACTGCCAGACGATGCCGACGTAACCCATGCCGCGCGAATAGTAACCCCAACGCGCGGCGCGGTAGTCCGCGCCAGTTTTAACACCCGCGTGGGCAGCAGGGTTTTAATGATGCTCACGCAAAACGGTAAGCCGTTGCCCTTTGGCGCAACCGTCACCACCGACGATAAAGACAGCGAGTTTATTGTTGGCAACGGCGGTCAGACTTATCTCTCCGGTTTACCTCAGCACGGAACGCTCTTCGTGTCGTGGGGTCAGGATGCCAGCGAACACTGCGTCGCAGAGTACACGTTAACGGATGAGAGACATAAAACCAGCATCATTAACGCTGCCGCGCAGTGTCATTGATTCACCATGCAGACTCAACATTATGCAAATGATTAAACAGTGTTTTTTCCTCCTGATTTTGGCCAGCGCAGCCTTGTTTATGCCGCATGCAAAGGCGGCCTGCACAACGCCGGATATGCCCAAAATGATCAACGTGGCATCTGTTTCCGTACCGACGACGCTGGCGATTGGTGAGACCATTCCAGGAACAGAGCAAACCGTACACGTTGCCGGACAGTGCGATCAAAGTATTGATAGCGGTCTGGAAATTGTCTCCTGCTATTACGGAACAGGCGCTGAGATACCAGGCCTGAGAGGGGTGTACGACTCCGGGGTGCCCGGCGTTGGCATCGCGCTGATGAACGAGCAAGGCCAGCGGATCAGCGGCGCAGGCGGCGTACAGTGCGATTCACGCGGCACGCCGATCGGTTATGTATCCAGCGATGGGCAGCAGTCATTTAACTTCAACGTCACGCTTGAGCTGGTGAAAACCGGCAGTGACGTGACCTCCGGTACACTGGTGCAGGCGCAAACAGAGTTTGGGATTGGCGTGTTTGGTCACGAAGGTATCGGGAGTCCTAACCACATTGCCTATGCCGGCAATGTGGATCTCGAAACCGTAACCTGCTCCGTGTTACCGAAAAACCTGACCGTCAATCTGGGCGACTTTCCGATCAGTGATTTTATGGGAGTAGGCACCCTCTCGATGCCAGCACAGAATTTTAACGTTACGGTCAATTGTAATTCCACCGTACAGCCTGAAGTGAAGATCACCAGTGCGAATGGCTACGAATCGGGTTTTGCCGGCGTGATGAAACTGACTCAGCAAAGCGGGATGGCGACCGGCGTCGGCGTCAGAATGCTGTTTGATGGCAATATCGCCACCTTCGACAACTACATCAACACGCAAAGCGAGGCAAAAGCCAACGAAACGCTGGATATTCCGTTCCAGGTCCGCTATGAGCAAATCAGCGACGACGTTACACCAGGCCCGGCAAATACCGTCGCCACGATTACGCTGGCCTATAAGTGATCGCGATGAAAAAAATGGTTTTCTTACTCACCGCAGGTCTGATGGCGTATGCCTGCGCAGATGATATCCAGGTGCAAATGGTGGGTAACATCTATGCCAACACCTGCTCCGTGGACAGCGCCAGTAAAGATTTAACCGTCGATTTGGGGCAGGCGTCATCCAGTGATTTCAAAGACGTAGGCGATACCGGCGAATGGAAAGCGTTTTCCCTGAAAGTAACGCATTGCCCAAAAACACTCACGCTGGCCAACGCGTTTTTTTACGGACAGGCCGATAGCGTACACCCGACCAAATTTGCCAACAGCGGCAGCGCGAAAGGGCTTGCGCTGGAGCTGGCCGATCGGCAGGACAATATTCTCATCGCCCCGCAGGCAAGTTTTAACGTGCTGATCAACCAAAGCGATCACACGGCCACTTTCCCGTTAGCCGCCCGCTATTACGCCACGTCCATTCCCGTCAGCGCGGGCTCGTTCGATAGCGTCATACAGGTCACGTTTACCTATCAGTAGGAGCGCGCCCCTTCGCACGGATGCTTTTTTTACGCCCGGCAACCACTTTTGTCGGGCGTTTTTTTACCTCCGGCACTTCCGGGCGTTCAATCGGAAATACCGGGAGCGCATTCAGCAAACGTTGCCCGTAGCTTTTGGTTAACAGACGCTTGTCGTAAATCACCACCTCTCCCCAGCAGCCGTGGCTACGAATCAAACGGCCCACCTGCTGGATCAGGTTAAACGACGCGCTTGGCAGGCTCTGCACTTCAAACGGGTAGCGATTCAGGCTTTTCAGCCACTCGCCTTCGGTGATCACCACCGGGCTGTCGATGGGAGGAAACGCAATCTTGTGAATATGCACCTGAGTCAGCAGGTCGCCTTTCAGATCCAACCCCTCGGCAAAAGATTGCAGGCCAATCAGCACGCTGCGCTCGCCGTTCGCCACCCGCTTACGGTGCAGTTCCACCAGGCGATAGCGCGGCTGATCGCCCTGAACCAGCAGCAAAAGACGCAAATCGGTCACATGCTCCAGAAAGCGCTGCATCGCCCGTCCGCTGGCAAACAAAACCAGCATGCCGTGGTGTTTTTTGCTTTCCAGCGCCTGACGGAAATAGGCCGCCATCTCCGCAATATGCTGCTCTTCGTTATCAATCAACGGTTCATAGCGCATCTGCGGAATGACAATTTTACCCTGTTCCACATGATTAAAGGGGGAGTCCAGCGCCACAAAGCGATCGCCCGCTTTCTCCTTCAGGCCGCTCATCTCCTGCAAGCGCGAGAAGCTGTTAAGCGAACGCAGGGTCGCCGACGTTACAATAATATGCGGCACGCTGCGCCAGAGCAGCCTTTCAAGCTGATCGCTGACGCGAATGCCCACACAGTGGAACCAGACGTGTATCTGCCCATCGCGCGCCTCCCGCGTGGCCCACTTCGAGACCGGCGCACCGGAAGACTGCGCCAGCGACGCCAGCCGCCAGAGCTTGCTTTGCGCCTCAAACATGCCCAGCGCGCGGTTCATCTGCAAAATCACCCGGTGCAGGCGCACAATATCGTGCGAGCCGGTTTTCTCGCTGAGATCGTTAAGGAACAGCTCCGCCAGCCCACGCAGCATTTCCGTCAGCTTCGCCAGTCGCTGGCAGATCGCCATGATCTCATCCGGTAACTCGCCCATCGCAAAGCGGTGCTCAGCATTCTGCGTCGCGGGCATATACAGATTCAGGGTGTTGTTGAGCGAGGCAATCAGCTCGTACAACTCTTCGCAGTGCGCATTCAGGCGCTCAGGATTCGCCAGCGGCGGCGTGGTTTTCGGGCGGAACTGTTCCAGGCAGGTCACCACCAGCTTAGTGAACAGATCCAGTTGCAGGCGATACCAGGGGGCGGAGATCTCAGCGCTCATCTCCAGCGCGTCGCGCGCGACATCCGGCAGATGGTGGCCTTCGTCCAGCACCAGCAGAAGATTTTTCGGCTCCGGCAGCACCGCTTCACTCTCCATCGCCGCCATCACCAGCGCATGGTTTGCCACCACCACTTCAGCTTCCTGAATTTCCCGTCGGGCGACAAAAAAAGGGCATTCACGGTAGTAATGGCAATTGCGGTTCAGGCAACTGGCTTTATCGGTGCTCAGGCGCTTCCAGAGCGCGTCGTCAATGGCGATATCGGTATGATCGCGCAACCCGTCCCACTTGTAGCTGTCAAGATCGCCCTTTAACCTGGCGCAGCGCTTTTGCTCTTCCTGATTATTCGGCGTCAGTTCGTCATCCAGAAACGCGAGCAGATCCTGTTGATTCGGTTCGCTGCTGGCCAGCGCCGCCAGATTACGCGGGCAAACGTAGCGCCCACGACCAAACGCGGCGGTAAACCGCAAGTCAGGAATGATTTTGCGCAGCAGCGGGAGATCTTTGCTGTAGATCTGATCCTGCAACGCCACGTTGGCGGTGCTCACCACCAGCGTTTTTTGTTCTTCGCGGGCGATGGCGATACCGGGAATAAGGTAAGAGAGGGTTTTCCCGACCCCGGTCGGCGCCTCAATCGCCAGATGACGACCTTCTTCACCCGCCAGCGTTTTGGCGACATCGGCAATCATCTGCCGCTGCGGCGCACGGGGGATAAAGTCGGGGATCTGCTCCTGAAGCGCCTTATACCAGGCGGCGATTTGCGCTTTAAGCGCAGCGGTCAATGCCATGAGAAAACCTGAAATACTGTATAAACAGCCACTATTGTGGCACTTTCTGGCGCGGGTCGCAAAAAGAAAAGCCCGACCTTTCGGCCGGGCTCGCAATTAATCCGCCAGTCTGCGCGGGCGGCGCGGCGGACGTGGTTTATCGCCGCCTGGCTTACCTTCTCCGCTGCGCGGTTTGGCTTTCGGCGCCCCGCCATCATTGCGACGCGGTTGCTGGGCACGGCCTGCTCCACCCTGCCCCTGACCCTGGCCTCGGCCGCGACCACCGCCGCCACGCTGCTGCTGGCGACCGTTCTGAATCGGCTCCGCTTTAATTGACGGGTCCGGTTCATAACCCGGCGTGGTGATGCGCGGGATCTCTTTTTTCAGCAGCTTCTCGATATCGCGCAGCAGTTTGTGTTCATCAACGCAGACCAGCGATAACGCTTCGCCGGTCGCGGCGGCACGACCGGTACGGCCGATACGGTGCACGTAATCTTCCGGGACGTTTGGCAGCTCATAGTTCACCACATGCGGCAGCTCTTCGATATCCAGCCCGCGCGCCGCGATGTCGGTCGCCACCAGGACGCGGATATCGCCGGATTTGAAATCAGCCAGTGCACGGGTACGCGCGCCCTGAGATTTATTACCGTGGATCGCCGCACTGCGAATACCGTCTTTATTCAGCTGTTCCGCCAGATGGTTGGCGCCGTGTTTGGTTCGGGTAAAGACCAGCACCTGCTGCCAGTTGCCTTTGCCAATCATCTGCGACAACAGTTCGCGCTTGCGTTTTTTATCCACGAAATGAACGTGCTGGGTCACCTGCTCAGAAGCGGTATTACGGCGCGCCACTTCAATTTCCAGCGGGTTATGCAACAGCTTCTCAGCAAGCGCTTTAATGTCATCGGAGAATGTGGCGGAGAACAGCAGGTTCTGGCGCTTCGGCGGCAGTTTTGCCAGCACGCGGCGAATATCGTGGATAAAGCCCATGTCGAGCATACGGTCAGCTTCATCCAGCACCAGAATCTCAATCTGATCCAGCTTCACCGCGTTTTGATGTTCCAGGTCGAGCAAACGCCCCGGCGTTGCCACCAGCACGTCAACGCCGCCGCGCAGTTTCATCATCTGCGGGTTAATGCTGACGCCGCCAAACACGACCAGAGAGCGAATGTTCAGGTATTTACTGTAATCCCGGACGTTCTCACCAATTTGCGCCGCCAGCTCACGGGTCGGCGTCAGAATCAACGCGCGTACCGGGCGACGGCCCTTCGCGTGCGGCTGCTGCGTGATCAGATGTTGTAACAGCGGCAGCGTAAAACCGGCTGTTTTACCCGTCCCCGTCTGGGCGCTGGCCATCAGGTCGCGGCCTTCCAGCACCGCAGGGATCGCCTGCTGCTGAATAGGGGTAGGTTCACGGTAACCCTGCTCGGCAATCGCGCGCAAAATATCAGAATTCAACCCAAGGGAATCAAAAGACATAACTACTCCGAACCGCCCCGACCGTTACCGGTGTAGTTTTCAGGGAGATACTCACAAGAGGGATGACAAAAACCACAATGTCATGAAGGGGCGGAGTGTAGCAGTTTTTGTGACATACCGCATAAATTATCCCCGTGACTGGAAAAAACAAAATAAACCACCACACTGGACAAGAACAATTATCGGTCATAATCTTAATCAATCGATTGATTAAGAATTGGGTTGCGCGATGAATACCCCAACCATGACGACGAAAGGCGAACAGGCCAAAAGCCAGCTTATCGCCGCTGCGCTGGCGCAGTTTGGCGAATACGGCCTCCATGCCACCACGCGCGACATTGCCGCCCAGGCCGGACAAAATATCGCCGCCATCACTTACTATTTTGGCTCCAAAGAGGATTTATACCTCGCCTGCGCCCAGTGGATAGCCGATTTCATCGGCGCCCAGTTTCGCCCTCATGCCGAGGAAGCGGAACGACTGTTCGCCCAGCCGCAGCCCGATCGCGCCGCAATGCGCGAGCTGATCCTGCGCGCCTGCAAAAATATGATCATGCTGTTAACCCAGGACGACACGGTCAACCTGAGCAAATTTATTTCGCGCGAGCAGCTCTCCCCGACGGCGGCTTATCAACGGGTACACGATCAGGTTCTCAACCCCCTTCACACGCATCTGACGCGCCTGATTGCGGGGTATACCGGCCGCGATCCGGGAGATACGCAAACCATTCTCCACACGCACGCGCTGCTGGGCGAAGTGCTGGCCTTCCGCCTGGGAAAAGAAACCATTTTGCTGCGTACCGGCTGGTCAACGTTTGATGAAGAGAAAACAGAACAGATTTACCAGACGATCACCTGTCATATCGATCTCATTCTGCAAGGCTTAACGCAAAGGAGTCAGGAGCAATGAAAAAACCTGTCGTTATCGCACTGGCTGTCGCGGCGCTGGCCGCCGTGCTTGCCGGTGGTACATGGTGGTATCAGAGTCGGCAGGATAACGGGCTGACGCTCTACGGCAATGTGGATATTCGCACCGTCAATATGAGTTTTCGCGTCGGAGGCCGGCTGGCTTCGCTGGCCGTTGACGAAGGCGACGCCATTACGTCCGGGCAGGTATTGGGCGTGCTGGGTAAAGCCCCGTACGAGAACGCGTTGATGCAGGCTAAAGCAGGCGTCTCCGTCGCCCAGGCGCAGTATGATCTGATGCTCGCGGGGTATCGCGATGAAGAGATAGCCCAGGCCGCTGCCGCCGTGAAACAGGCGCAGGCCGCATTTGACTATGCGCAGAACTTTTATCAGCGCCAGCAGGGATTGTGGAAAAGCCGCACGATTTCCGCCAACGACCTGGAAAACGCTCGCTCATCCCGCGATCAGGCGCAGGCGCAGCTGAAATCCGCACAGGACAAATTGAGCCAGTACCGTACCGGTAACCGCCAGCAGGATATCGCCCAGGCAAAAGCCAGCCTCGAACAGGCGCAGGCGCAGCTGGCGCAATCAGAACTCGATTTACAGGATACAACGCTGATCGCCCCCTCTGACGGTACGCTGTTAACCCGCGCGGTAGAGCCCGGCAGTATGCTCAACGCAGGCAGCACCGTGCTGACGCTGTCGCTGACTCGTCCGGTATGGGTTCGCGCCTACGTGGATGAACGCAACCTCAGCCAGGCGCAGCTCGGCCGCGAAATTTTACTCTACACCGATGGCCGCCCTGACAAGCCTTACCACGGCAAAATCGGCTTCGTATCGCCGACCGCTGAATTCACCCCGAAAACCGTTGAAACGCCGGATCTGCGCACAGACCTGGTCTATCGACTGCGCATTGTGGTGACTGACGCGGACGATGCGCTGCGCCAGGGAATGCCGGTGACGCTGACGTTCAGCGACGAGGCGCGGCATGAATGACGCCGTCATTACGTTAAACGGCCTGGTGAAGCGCTTCGCCGGAATGGAAAAACCGGCGGTCGCCCCGCTCGACTGTACTATCCACGCCGGTTATGTCACGGGTCTGGTCGGGCCGGATGGCGCAGGCAAAACCACGCTGATGCGGATGCTGGCAGGGCTGCTCAAGCCCGATAGCGGCAGCGCGTCGGTGATCGGGTTCGATCCGATCAAAAACGACAGTGAATTGCATGCGGTACTCGGTTACATGCCGCAAAAATTTGGTCTGTATGAAGATCTGACCGTGATGGAGAATCTCAATCTCTATGCGGACTTACGCAGCGTAACGGGCGAAGAACGGCAAAAAACGTTTGCCCGCCTGCTGGAATTTACCGCCCTCGGCCCCTTCACCAAACGGCTGGCAGGCAAGCTCTCGGGCGGGATGAAACAAAAACTCGGGCTGGCCTGTACGCTGGTCGGCGAGCCGAAAGTGCTGCTGCTTGACGAACCGGGCGTCGGCGTTGACCCCATCTCCCGTCGCGAGCTGTGGCAAATGGTGCATGAACTGGCGGGTGACGGCATGCTTATCCTGTGGAGTACGTCATACCTGGACGAAGCCGAACAGTGTCGCGACGTGCTGCTGATGAACGAAGGAGAGCTGCTGTATCAGGGCGAACCGACTAAGCTGACGCAGACCATGGCAGGACGCAGTTTCTTAATGAGCAGCCCGCAGGAGAATAACCGCAAGCTCCTGCAACGCGCGTTGAAACTGCCGCAGGTCAGCGACGGCATGATTCAGGGGAAATCGGTACGGCTGATCCTGAAAAAAGAGGCTACCGCAGAGGATATCCGCCGGGCCGAAGGGATGCCGGAGATAACGATTAACGACACCACGCCGCGCTTTGAAGATGCCTTTATCGACCTGCTTGGCGGCGCGGGTACGTCGGAATCTCCGCTCGGCGCGATCCTGCATACCGTTGACGGCACGCCGGGTGAGACGGTCATTGAGGCCAAAGAACTGACCAAAAAATTCGGCGACTTCGCCGCCACCGACCACGTTAACTTCGCCGTTGAGCGCGGAGAAATCTTCGGTCTGCTCGGCCCCAACGGCGCGGGGAAATCCACCACGTTCAAGATGATGTGCGGTTTGCTGGTGCCAACTTCCGGCAAAGCGCTGGTGCTGGATATGGATTTGAAAGTCAGCTCCGGCAAGGCGCGCCAGCATTTAGGGTATATGGCGCAAAAATTTTCCCTGTACGGCAACCTGACGGTAGAGCAAAACCTGCGCTTTTTCTCCGGGGTTTATGGCCTGCGAGGCCGGGCGCAAAACGAAAAAATCACCCGCATGAGCGAAGCCTTCGGCCTGAAAAGCATCGCCTCTCATGCGACGGATGCGCTGCCGCTCGGTTTTAAACAGCGTCTGGCGCTGGCCTGTTCGCTGATGCATGAGCCCGACATTCTGTTTCTCGACGAACCCACCTCCGGCGTCGATCCCCTCACCCGCCGTGAGTTCTGGCTGCACATCAACAGCATGGTAGAAAAAGGGGTCACGGTGATGGTCACCACCCACTTTATGGACGAAGCGGAATACTGCGACCGTATCGGGCTGGTTTATCGCGGCAAGCTGATCGCCAGCGGGACGCCGGACGATCTGAAAGCACAGGCGGCAGACGACGACACGCCGGACCCGACGATGGAGCAGGCCTTCATCACGCTCATTCACGACTGGGATAAGGAGCATACTCATGAGTAACGCCCTGCTCTCCTGGCGGCGCGTACGCGCGCTGTGCGTGAAAGAGACGCGTCAGATTATCCGCGATCCCAGTAGCTGGCTGATCGCCGTGGTGATCCCGCTGCTGTTGCTGTTTATTTTTGGCTACGGGATTAACCTCGACTCCAGCAAGCTGCGGGTCGGCATTCTGCTCGAACAACAGAGCGAGGAGGCGCTGGATTTCACCCACGCCATGACCGGTTCGCCGTATATCGACGCCACCATCAGCGATAGCCGCCATGAGCTTATTGAGAAAATGCAGGCCGGGCGCATTCGCGGGCTGGTGGTGATCCCGGTCGATTTTGCGCAAAAGATGGCGCGAGAGAATGACACCGCGCCGATACAGGTTATCACCGACGGCAGCGAACCGAACACCGCCAACTTCGTGCAGGGTTACGTGGAGGGGGTCTGGCAGATCTGGCAAATGCAGCGGGCTGAAGATCGTGGGGAGGAATTTGAACCGCTGATCGACGTGCAGACCCGCTACTGGTTTAACCCGGCGGCCATCAGCCAGCACTTTATCATTCCCGGCGCAGTCACCATTATCATGACGGTGATTGGCGCCATTCTCACTTCGCTGGTGGTTGCGCGCGAGTGGGAACGCGGAACGATGGAGGCCCTGCTCTCGACCGAGGTGACGCGCGCAGAGTTGCTGCTGTGCAAACTGATCCCCTACTACTTCCTCGGTATGCTGGCGATGCTGCTGTGTATGCTGGTGTCGGTGTTTATTCTTGGCGTGCCCTGGCGCGGCTCGCTGGTGATTCTGTTTCTTATCACCAGCCTGTTTCTGCTCAGTACGCTGGGAATGGGATTGCTGATTTCCACCATTACCCGTAACCAGTTTAACGCCGCGCAGGTCGCGCTGAACGCCGCTTTTTTACCGTCGATTATGCTGTCAGGCTTTATTTTCCAGATAGACAGTATGCCTGCCGTCATCCGCGCGGTGACTTACATTATTCCGGCGCGCTATTTCGTCAGCACCCTGCAAAGCCTGTTTCTGGCGGGGAACATCCCCATTGTGTTGATCGTTAATACGTTATTTTTAATCGCTTCGGCAGCCATGTTTATCGGCCTGACGTGGATGAAGACCAAACGCCGGTTGGATTAGGTTTTCTGCCTGATGGCGCTTCGCTTATCAGGCCTACGACCACATATTTTGTAGGCCGAATAAGGCATTTACGCCGCCATCCGGCAAAGACGTTAAGTTTGTAGGCCGGATAAGGCATTTACGCCGCCATCCGGCAAAGACATTAAGTTTGTAGGCCGGATAAGGCGTTTACGCCGCCATCCGGCGAAGACGTTAAGTTTGTAGGCCGAATAAGGCATTTACGCCGCCATCCGGCGAAGACGTTAAGTTTGTAGGCCGAATAAGGCGTTTACGCCGCAATCCGACAAAGACATTAAATTTGTAGGCCGGATAAGGCATTTACGCCGCCATCCGGCAAAGACGTTAAGTTTGTAGGCCGGATAAGGCGCCGCCGTCATCCGGCATGGCATGCATAAGGGAGAGAAACATGTTTCATCGCCTGTGGACATTAATCCGCAAAGAGCTGCAATCGCTGTTACGCGAGCCGCAGACCCGCGCGATCCTGATCTTACCGGTGCTGATCCAGGTGCTGCTGTTTCCCTTTGCCGCCACGCTGGAAGTGACCAATGCCACCATTGCCATTTATAACGAAGATAATGGCAAACATGCCGTCGAGCTGACGCAACGGTTCGCGCGCGCCAAAGCGTTTACCCATATCCTGCTGCTGAAAAGCCCGCAGGAAATCCAGCCGACGATCGACACGCAAAAAGCGCTGCTGCTGGTGCGCTTTCCGGCCGATTTTTCCCGTCACCTGGATAACCTCCAGCCCGCGCCGCTACAGCTCATTCTTGATGGCCGTAACTCCAACAGCGCGCAAATCGCCGCCAATTATCTCCAGCAGATCGTCAAGGATTATCAGCAGGAGCTGATAGAGGGCAAACCCAAGCCCAACAACAGTGAGCTGGTGGTGCGCAACTGGTACAACCCGAATCTGGACTATAAGTGGTTTGTGGTGCCGTCCCTGATCGCCATGATCACCACGATAGGCGTCATGATCGTCACCTCGCTTTCCGTTGCCCGCGAGCGTGAACAGGGTACGCTGGATCAACTGCTGGTTTCCCCTCTCACCACCTGGCAAATTTTCATCGGCAAAGCGGTACCCGCGCTGATTGTCGCCACTTTTCAGGCCACGATCGTACTGGCTATTGGCATCTGGGCGTACCACATCCCCTTTGCCGGTTCGCTGGCGCTGTTCTACTTCACAATGGTGATTTACGGGCTGTCGCTGGTTGGATTTGGCTTGTTAATCTCGTCGCTCTGCTCCACCCAACAGCAGGCCTTCATCGGCGTATTCGTCTTTATGATGCCTGCTATCCTGCTATCAGGATATGTTTCTCCGGTCGAGAACATGCCGGTATGGCTACAAAATCTGACGTGGATAAACCCTATCCGCCATTTTACGGACATCACCAAGCAGATTTATTTGAAAGATGCGAGTCTGAAGATCGTCTGGGGGAGTTTGTGGCCGCTACTGGTGATCACGGCCACAACGGGGTCAGCGGCGTATGCGATGTTTAGACGCAAAGTGATGTAGCTTTTTCTCCTTCGCCAGCAGCGAAACCACAGCAGGCCCGGCAAGGATCGCCAGCCCAGCCAGCGCCAGCAGCAGGTTGTTGTGCAGTACGCGGGACAGCAGCCACAGGGCAATCATCGCGGCGCCGAAATACCAGGTGGTCGTCAGCTCTTCCAGCACATCCGCAACGTCGCGCCAGCGCTGTTCGTGGTGGCGTTGTAACGCCAGCATCAGCAGCACCGTCACGCCATAAAGCACGCATAATCCCAGGCCGACGCGGACTAAAGCGCCGCTCATCCAGCCCATTACCAGCAGCGCCACTACCAGTAAATGCAACATTATCTGCCAGCAACTAAGACCCGTTGCGACACGAACACGTTGTTGCCACCTCATGGCTTTTTCTCCTGAAGGATTTTTATCTAATTATTCAGAGTACCGAACTTTACGGAAAATTCCGTAAGACCGCATCTTTTTGTGACGACGACTACACTATTTCAATCAGGATAGTGACGCGGACAGGAAGAAAATGATCCAACAAACGCGAAATTTTTCATTCAAAGTGCTCACAATTAACACGCATAAGGGTTTTACCGCCTTTAATAAGCGCTTTATTCTGCCGGAGCTGCGCGACGCCGTCAGAACCGTCAGCGCGGATATTGTCTGCCTACAGGAAGTGATGGGCGCGCATGAAGTTCATCCGCTGCACGTCGAGAACTGGCCTGATACCACCCATTACGAATTTCTTGCCGACACCATGTGGAGCGATTTCGCCTATGGTCGTAATGCCGTCTACCCGGAAGGGCATCACGGCAACGCGGTGCTGTCGCGCTATCCGATTGAACACTATGAAAATCGCGATGTCTCCGTCGGCGGCAGTGAAAAACGCGGCGTGCTGTATTGCCGTATTGTTCCGCCGATGCTGGCTCAGCCAATTCATGTGATGTGCGTGCATCTCGGCTTACGGGAAGGCCACCGCCAGGCACAGCTGGATATGCTGGTTGAATGGGTTAACGCCCTTCCCGAATCCGAACCCGTGGTGGTCGCCGGGGATTTCAACGACTGGCGGCAGAAAGCCAACTATCCGTTAAAAGCGTCTGCGGGGCTGGAGGAGATCTTCACCCGCGCGCATGGCCGCCCGGCGCGCACCTTTCCGGTCAGGCTGCCGATACTGCGACTCGATCGTATATACGTCAAGAATGCCAATGCCAGCTCTCCTGCGGCGTTGCCGTTGCGTAACTGGCGACATTTATCTGACCATGCCCCTCTTAGCGCGGAGATACATCTATGAAATGTGGATGGCGTGAAGGCAATCAGATTCAGCTACTGGAAAACGGCGACCAGTTCTATCCCGCCGTGTTTGACGCTATCGCGCAGGCACAGCAGAGGATCATCCTGGAAACCTTCATCTGGTTTGAAGATGACGTAGGTAAGCAGCTACACGCGGCGCTGCTTAAAGCGGCCAGACGCGGCGTAAAAGCGGAAGTGCTGTTAGACGGCTACGGCTCACCCGACCTCAGCGAGGCGTTCGTCGGGGAGCTGACCGCAGCGGGGATAATCTTCCGCTATTACGATCCGCGTCCTCCCCTGTTCGGCATGCGCACCAACCTCTTTCGCCGTATGCACCGTAAAATCGTGGTTATTGACGATCGGGTTGCGTTTGTCGGCGGGCTGAATTACTCCGCAGAACATATGTCCGATTACGGCCCGGAAGCCAAACAGGATTACGCCGTTCGCGTCGAAGGGCCGGTCGTGGAGGATATTTTGCAGTTTGAGCTGGAAAACCTGCCGGGGCAAAGCGCCGCGCGCCGCTGGTGGCGACGCCATCATCGCGCCGAAGAAAACCGGAAACCCGGCGAAGCGCAGGTGCTGTTTATCTGGCGCGATAATGATGAACATCGCAACGATATTGAACGTCACTATCTGAAGATGCTTACGCAGGCGAAACGTGAAGTGATCATCGCCAATGCCTATTTCTTTCCCGGCTATCGCCTGCTGCATGCCATGCGCAAAGCCGCCCGACGCGGCGTGCGGGTAAAACTGGTAATCCAGGGGGAACCCGATATGCCCATCGTCAAAGTCGGCGCGCGTCTGCTGTACAACTATCTGGTGAAAGGCGGCGTCCATGTCTATGAATATCGCCGTCGCCCGCTGCACGGCAAAGTGGCGTTGATGGACGATCACTGGGCGACCGTCGGCTCCAGCAACCTCGATCCGCTCAGTCTGTCGCTTAACCTTGAAGCAAACGTCATTATTCATGACCGCACGTTTAACCAGACGCTGCGCGACAACCTGAACGCCATTATCGCCAATGATTGCAAGCAGGTGGACGAGTCTATGCTACCGAAGCGCACCTGGTGGAATCTGAGCAAAAGCGTGCTGGCGTTCCACTTCCTGCGCCACTTCCCGGCGCTGGTCGGTTGGCTGCCGGCGCACACGCCGCATCTGGCGCAGGTTGAACCGCCCGCCCAACCGACGATGGAAACGCAGGATCGGGTCGAAGCGGAAAACACGGGGGTGAAGCCCTGATGTCAACATCACACCCGCGATGGCGGCTGGCGAAAAAGATCCTCACCTGGCTGTTTTTTATCGCGGTGATTGTCCTGCTGGTCATTTATGCCGGAAAGGTCAACTGGGAAGATGTCTGGACGGTGATCCGGGATTACAACCGGATTGCGCTGTTGAGCGCGGTTGGGCTGGTGATTGTCAGCTACCTTCTTTACGGTTGCTACGATCTGCTGGGACGTTTTTACTGCGGCCACAAGCTGGCGAAGCGGCAGGTCATGCTGGTGTCGTTTATCTGTTACGCCTTCAATCTGACGTTAAGCACCTGGGTCGGCGGAATCGGTATGCGCTACCGTCTGTACTCCCGCCTCGGCTTACCGGGGAGCACCATCACGCGTATTTTTTCGCTGAGCATTACCACCAACTGGCTGGGATATATTCTGCTGGGCGGAATTATTTTTACCTTCGGCGTCGTGCAACTCCCGGCCCACTGGTATATCGATGAAAATACGCTGCGCATTCTCGGTATTGTGTTGTTGCTGGTGATAGCCGTCTACCTGTGGTTTTGCGCCTTTGCGAAACGGCGTCATATCACGATTAAAGGCCAAAAGCTGATGCTTCCGTCATGGAAATTCGCCCTCGCGCAGATGGGGATTTCCAGCGCTAACTGGATGGTGATGGGCGCCATTATCTGGCTGCTGATGGGGCAAGACGTTAATTATTTCTTTGTACTTGGCGTGCTGCTGGTGAGCAGTATTGCCGGAGTGATCGTGCATATCCCGGCCGGGATCGGCGTTCTGGAGGCCGTGTTTATGGCGCTGCTGGCGGGTGAGCATACGTCGCAAGGCACCATTATCGCCGCCCTGCTCGCCTGGCGTGTGCTTTATTATTTTATTCCGCTATTGCTGGCGTTGATTTGCTATCTGCTGCTGGAAAGTCGGGCAAAGAAGCTGCGGGCGAAAAACGAGAAAGCCTTAGCGAAGTGACGGGTTATTTGCTGCTTATCAGGTGTATTACCGGCCTAACCTGTAGGCCGGATACAGCGTTCACGCCAATTAACGGCGATTACCGAAAATACGCAGCAGCATCAGGAACAGGTTGATGAAGTCCAGATACAGCGTTAACGCGCCGAGAATCGCGTATTTCCGCAGCGTCGAGCTGTCACGAACATCAATCTGCTCGCCAATGTTTTTCAGCTTCTGCGTGTCATAGGCGGTCAGGCCAACAAAGACAACCACCCCGATATAGGTCACCGCCCACATCAACGCTTCGCTTTTGAGCCAGAAGTTGACCAACGATGCCAGAATGATGCCGATCAGCGCCATAAACAGCATACTGCCCCAGCCGCTGAGATCGCGTTTCGTGGTGTAGCCATACAGGCTCATCACGCCAAACATCCCGCCGGTCACGACAAACGTGCTGGCGATAGACGAATAGGTATAAACGATAAAAATGCTCGACAGCGTCAGGCCCGTCAGCGCCGAATAGAGCATAAACAGCGTGGTCGCCATCCCGGCGCTAAGTTTTTGCACCATTGCCGACAGCGCAATAACCAGCGCAAGCTGGGCGATAATCAAGCCAAAGAAGGTGATTTTGCTGGAAAAGACAAACATCATCACCGCAGGCGTATTCGCCGCATACCAGGCGATAAATGCGGTCAGCAGCAGCCCAACCGTCATCCAGCCATATACCTGCGCCATATACGTTTGCAGGCCGGAACGGGTCTGTACGATAGAATCGGATCGTGGGAATCGGTCCATGATGATCTCCTGATTAAAAGTGATACCCCTGAATAAGGGTATCACATTCTGCTACCAGCGTTTTGCCGCCTGCCGATCGCTATCGCGCGCTTCCACCCAGCGGTCGCCTTCCGGCGTCGCTTCACGCTTCCAGAACGGCGCGCGGGTTTTCAGATAATCCATAATGAATTGCCCGGCCTCGAACGCGCTGCTGCGGTGCGCGCTGGTTACGCCGACAAAGACAATCTCATCGCCCGGCCACAGTTCACCAATGCGATGGATCACCGTCACGCGCCCCAGCGGCCAGCGCGAGCGCGCCTCGTCCACGATATCCGCCAGCGCTTTTTCCGTCATCCCCGGGTAATGTTCCAGCGTCAGCGCTTTAACGCTGTCGCCCAGATTATGATTGCGGACTTTACCGGTAAAGGTCACAACCGCGCCATCTTCATCACGCTCCGCCAGCCAGGGGTACACCTCCCCGACGCTGAACGGCGCATGGCCAACGATCACTCGCGTTTCAGCCATCTCAGCCTCCTGTCACCGGTGGGAAAAAGGCCACTTCATCACCCGCCGTCAGCGGATGTTCAAAACTGACCAGCGTCTGATTGACGGCGGCCAGCAGCTTGCCGTCTTCCAGCGCCAGCGCCCAGCGATCGCTTTGCGCCGCCAGATGCTGACGCAGCGCTTCTACGGTTGGGAAATCGGCGGCGACCTCTAACGCATCCGTTCCCACCAGTTCACGCACCTGAGCGAAAAACAGAACCTTAATCATGCGCATCCACCTTAAAATCGCCAGATTTACCGCCGCTTTTCGCCAGCAAGCGCACCGGGCCAATCACCATATCTTTTTGCACCGCTTTGCACATGTCGTAGATCGTCAATGCTGCCACGGAAGCGGCAGTCAGCGCTTCCATCTCCACGCCGGTTTTCCCCGTCAGGCGGCACAGCGATTCAATGCGTACCCGGTTGTGTTCAGGCTCCGCCTGCAATTGCACTTCGACCTTACTCAACAACAGCGGATGGCACAGCGGGATCAGCTCCCAGGTACGTTTAGCCGCCTGAATACCGGCGATACGCGCGGTCGCGAAAACATCGCCCTTATGGTGACTGCCGTCGATAATCATCGCCAGCGTTTCACTGCGCATCGTCACAAACGCTTCGGCGCGCGCCTCACGTACGGTTTCCGCTTTGGCGGAGACGTCCACCATGTGCGCTTCGCCAGCGGCATTAATATGGGTCAGTTGCGACATACTTATTTCTTCAAATGTGGGTGGAAGTTACACGGGCGTGTGCGAGCATCAAGCTGCGGCGCGATGATGTTGTCCCAGGCGGTGCGGCACGCTTTTGTGGAGCCCGGCATCGCAAAAATCAGCGTCTTGTTGGCAACGCCGGCCACCGCGCGCGATTGCAGGGTCGATGTGCCAATCTCTTCAAACGACAACATGCGGAACACTTCGCCAAACCCTTCGACTTCGCGATCAAAGAGCGGCAGTAACGCTTCCGGCGCCTGATCGCCATCGGTCAGCCCGGTGCCGCCGGTGATGAGCACCACCTGAACGTCATCGCTGGCGATCCACGCGGAAACCTGCGCGCGAATGGCGTAGCGGCTCTCTTTAACGATGGCTTTGTCCACAACCTGATGCCCTGCTTCCAGCGCGGCGTCGCGCAGAAAATGACCGGAAGTGTCGTCTTCTTCGCCGCGACGACTGGAAACCGTAAGAATAGCAATGCGGGTAGGGATAAACTCAGCGCTTACCTGACTCATAAAAACTCCTTGTCCGTTAAGGCGTTAACCGCCTATGTACGATAGATTTTGCGTAATACCGGTATTGTTCTGGTGCAGGAAGTGGGTCTGCTTTTTCTCCAGCAGCGCGGCTGAAATGCGTTCTTCCAGCGCATGTTGCTGTGCATCGTCTTCCAGCAGGTCGCGCAGGCTTACGCCGCCTTCGCCAAACAGGCAAAGATGGAGTTTACCGACCGAGGAAACGCGCAGACGGTTGCAGGTGGCGCAGAAATCTTTTTCATACGGCATGATGAGACCGATTTCACCGGCATAGTCAGGATGACAAAAAACCTGCGCCGGGCCGTCGCTGCGCTGGCGCAGCTGATGAATCCAACCGCGACGCAGCAGTTCATCACGCAGCACCTGTCCAGAAATATGGTGTTTACGAAAGAGTTCGCTCCCCTCTCCCGTCTCCATCAGTTCAATGAAGCGCAGTTGAATAGGGCGTGCCTGAATCCAGGCGAGAAAGGTGTCCAGTTGATGATGGTTCACATCGCGCATCAACACGGTGTTCACTTTGACCTTTGCGAAACCGGCGTCAAACGCGGCGTCAATGCCCGCCATCACCTGCTGGAATTTATCCTGCCCGGTAATGGCGTGAAACTGACGGGCGTCAAGGCTATCGACGCTGACGTTGATGCCCGTCAGACCCGCGTCGCGCCAGTTCGCCGCATCACGCGCCAGACGATACCCATTAGTGGTCACCGCAATCTGGCGAATCGCGTCGTTTTCACGCACGGCGGCAATGATGTCGGTAAAGTCGCGACGCAGCGACGGTTCACCGCCGGTAAGGCGCACTTTTTCGGTGCCCAGACTGGCAAACGCGCGCGTCACACGGCGAATTTCATCGACGGTCAGAAAGCCGTTATTAGTAACACCGCCAGGCTTGTAGCCATCCGGCAGGCAGTATGTGCAACGAAAGTTACACACATCAGTAATCGACAGACGTAAGTAATAAAACTTACGTGCGAAAGCATCGGTAAGTTGTGAGGCCATGTACACCTTTCCAAATACGGGAGGCGGAGTCATTTCTTCCTGCGCCCTGGTGGCAAACTCTTTCGAGGCTTGTCACGGCCAAAACACCATATCAATTTGACACAGGCGTAGAGGCTAGAGTGTCTTTTTAAGCATCGCTTAAAAAGGTGGTTATGCCGATACTAGCGTGTAAATAGCATTTTTGCCATTCCCACTTTACGCTATATAATCATGTATATAGCGTCATGATCGTGCTATTTCGCTACAGAATAAGCAAAAATCACACTTTTGCATTGATATACATCAGTTAGCCATCAGGCTAACCCTATCCGAAAGAGGTAGAGGGGATGGATTTATTTTCCATCGTTGTTCGTTGGCTAATTGCTGAAAAGGCGCTATTTGCGCTACTGTAGCGCAGTACCTCTGATATTAGGAATTTGTATGCGCAATCGTACGCTGGCAGACCTGGATCGTGTTGTCGCTCTCGGCGGAGGGCATGGATTAGGACGCGTTCTCTCTTCACTCTCTTCATTAGGCTCACGCCTGACCGGTATTGTCACCACTACCGATAACGGGGGTTCCACAGGCCGTATTCGCCGCTCTGAAGGGGGCATCGCCTGGGGCGATATGCGCAACTGTCTGAACCAGTTAATTACCGAACCCAGCGTCGCGTCGGCGATGTTTGAGTATCGTTTTGGCGGTAATGGTGAACTTTCCGGCCATAACCTCGGAAATCTGATGTTAAAGGCGCTGGATCACCTGAGCGTGCGGCCTCTCGAAGCGATAAATTTAATTCGCAACTTATTGAAGGTGGATGCGCATTTAATCCCTATGTCGGAGCTGCCGGTAGACCTGATGGCCATCGACGATCAGGGGCATGAAGTATACGGCGAGGTGAATATCGATCAACTGGCGACCCCGCCGCAGGAGCTGATGCTGTCACCGAAAGTCCCCACTACCCGGGAAGCGGTGCAGGCCATTAGCGAAGCCGATTTGATTCTGATTGGCCCCGGAAGTTTCTACACCAGTTTGATGCCGATTCTGCTGCTTGATGAGCTGGCGCAGGCGCTGCGCCGTACTCCGGCACCGATGGTCTATATCGGTAATCTGGGGCGCGAATTGAGTCTGCCCGCCGCCAGCTTAACGCTTGTCGACAAACTGGCGATTATGGAGCAATACGTCGGGAAACAGGTTATCGACGCCATTGTGGTTGGCCCGAAAGTGGATGCCTCGGCGGTGACGGGCCGGATTGTGATTCAGGAAGTGCTGGAAGCCAGCGATATTCCGTATCGCCATGACCGACAGCTGCTGCATAACGCGCTGGAGAAAGCGATACAGGCGTTGGGGTAAACGTATTCAGATTTGCCCGGTGGCGCTTCGCTTACCGGGCCTACACACAACAGGCGGCACAACCGTAGGCCGGATAAGACGCTTTACGTCGCCATCCGGCATCGTCAGGACGCCGCGATAAACAGCTCACGTAGCTGATGCAACTGGTCGCGGATCTCTGCGGCTTCTTCAAACTCCAGGTTTTGCGCATGCTGCATCATCTGGCCTTCCAGCTCATGAATTTTCTGCTGCAACGCTTTCGGCGTCATATCCATCTCAACCACACCCGATTTCGCCGCTGCGCGGGACTTCCCTTTGCCCTTCGCTTTGGTTTTCGCGATGTTCTGACCCAACGCCAGAATATCGACCACTTTCTTATTCAGCCCCTGCGGAACGATACCGTGCTCTTCGTTGTATAACTGCTGTTTCTCGCGACGACGTTCGGTTTCGCCTATCGCTTTCGCCATCGACGGGGTGATCTTATCGCCATAGAGGATCGCCTTCCCGTTGACGTTACGCGCCGCACGGCCAATGGTCTGAATCAGCGAACGCTCTGAACGCAGGAACCCTTCTTTGTCTGCGTCCAGAATCGCCACCAGCGAGACCTCAGGCATGTCCAGCCCTTCTCGCAACAGGTTGATCCCCACCAGCACGTCAAACTCGCCCAGACGCAAATCACGAATGATTTCCATACGTTCAACGGTATCGATGTCCGAGTGCAGGTAACGTACACGCTCGCCGTGTTCTTCGAGATATTCGGTAAGATCTTCCGCCATTCGCTTGGTCAGCGTCGTCACCAGCACACGTTCGTTAATCGCCGCCCGCAGGCGGATCTCAGAGAGCAGATCATCAACCTGCGTCGCCACCGGCCGAACTTCAATGATCGGGTCCAGCAGCCCGGTGGGACGCACCACCTGATCCACCACCTCGCCGCCGGATTTCTCCAGCTCATAGTTGCCCGGCGTGGCGGAAACGTAGATGGTTTGCGGGGCCAGCGCTTCAAACTCTTCAAATTTTAGCGGACGGTTATCCAGCGCCGACGGCAGACGGAAACCGTACTCCACCAGCGTCTCTTTGCGCGCCCTGTCCCCACGAAACATCCCGCCGATTTGCGGAATCGTGACGTGAGATTCATCCACGACTAACAGGCCATCGGCTGGCAGATAATCAAACAGCGTCGGCGGCGGCTCGCCAGGCCCGCGCCCGGAAAGGTAGCGGGAGTAGTTTTCAATCCCCGAGCAATATCCCAGTTCGTTCATCATTTCCAGATCGAACTGCGTACGCTGGGTTAAGCGCTGTTCTTCCAGCAGCTTATTGTTTTCCAGCATGATCCTGCGTCTGTCCACCAGTTCGTCTTTGATCTCCTCCATCGCCTGTACGATGCGCTCGCGCGGCGTAACGTAGTGCGTTTTCGGGTAGATGGTGTAGCGCTGGATAGTCGATTCAACCTGCCCGGTCAGCGGGTCAAACAGCGACAGACGTTCAACCTCTTCGTCAAACAGCTCAACCCGCAGCGCAATATCGTCAGACTCCGCCGGGAAGATGTCGATGACCTCGCCGCGTACGCGGAAAGTGCCGCGCTGGAAGGCCTGATCGTTGCGGGTATATTGCAACTCCGCCAGACGGCGCAGGATAGCGCGCTGATCGATGATCATCCCCACCGTCAGGTGCAGCATCATCTTCAGGTATAAATCGGGATCGCCCAGACCGTAGATAGCGGAAACCGAAGCCACGACCACAACGTCCCGCCGCTCAAGCAGTGCCTTGGTCGCCGACAGTCGCATCTGTTCTATGTGTTCGTTCACCGACGCATCTTTTTCGATAAAGGTGTCGGAGCTGGGCACATACGCCTCTGGCTGATAGTAGTCATAGTAAGAGACGAAATATTCCACCGCGTTGTCAGGGAAGAACTCTTTCATTTCGCCGTATAACTGGGCCGCCAGCGTTTTATTGGGCGCAAGCACCATCGTCGGGCGCTGTAAATCGGCAATCACATTGGCGATGGTGAACGTTTTCCCTGACCCCGTTACGCCCAACAGCGTCTGGTGCGCCAGACCATCTTCAAGACCTTCCTCCAGACGACGTATCGCCTCCGGCTGATCGCCTGAAGGTTTAAAAGCGGAATTCAGTTTGAACGGTTTACTCATGGGCAGCTACCTGAAGGAATGGGCGGGCAGGACACTAATTTTACCCGGAGCCGCTAATATTGCCAGCAAAATATACTGGATGAAAAAACAGTGGCGACTTAAGGTATTACTCAAATAAGGGATAACACCCGGCATTGCGACGTAAAATGTAGACCCTGACGAGATAAAAAACCAGTGAGATGCGGTTATCCCCAAACCAAAGACTTTTTTAACACTTGTCAAGATGTGTGATGAAAGATTTGTGGCAACCCGTGACACTTTCCTTACAGCCATTGCTTTTATCTAACAAATTGTTTCATAAGCACTATTTACTTAAGACGCCTTTCGCATCAATTTAGTCGCAGGCCGCGTCTTCTCTCGCTTACGTTGTGTTTTCTAACTCTAATACACAAGGTTATCCACAGGAATGGTGGATAACTGCGTCCAGCCCGTATGGACTGCCGCCTGGCAAAATCGCGCGGACGCCCTTTGATGAGGGGCTAAAAAAAAATTATCGCTTTTTTTTGATTTTTATCAGCTAACGAAACGCGGGCGGCAGGCGAGATCCTGCTCGCATTTTCACCTGTTTTACACCGCCTTCAGGCGCGTCAGGTCGAGATATTGTCCTGTTGATGCACTTTCCGCCTTCCCGGAAAGCCAGGGGATTTCGCCCAGCAGAGGAGCCGTAATCACCCGCGTTAGCGTCGCCATGTATTCCGCATGGCGCTTTCCGGGCGGCGTCACGTCATTGGCTACCCACCCGGCAAGCGTCAGCCCGGCTTGCTGCACGGCCTGCGCCGTCAGCATGGCATGATTGATACACCCAAGCTTCACGCCCACCACCAGAATCACCGGCAGGTGCTCCGCCGCGACCCAGTCGGCAAACGTCAGCGTTTCGCCAAGCGGAGTAAACCAGCCGCCCGCCCCTTCCACTAACACCCAGTCGGCCTGCCGTTCCAGCGTGCGTAAACCGGCGGACATCACCGAGGCCTGAACGGGTCTCCCCTCCTCTGCGCTCACAATGTGCGGCGAGGTCGGTTCCGCAAAGGTGTAGGGATTGATCGCTTCATAGGCCAGCGTCAGCGTACTGTTGCGCTGTAGCGCCAGGGCATCGCTATTGCGCAGCCCCTGCGCCGTCATCTCGCTGCCCGACGCCACGGGTTTGTAGCCTGCCGTCCGAAAGCCGCTCTGCGCGGCAGCCTGCAACAGGGCGCAACTGGCGACCGTTTTTCCAACTTCAGTGTCCGTCCCGGTGACAAAATACCGTTTAATCACGTTCAATGACTCCTAAAAAAAGCTGATACGTCAGCGGATATTTCCCCTGCTGCTGCGGCCAGGCCAACTGCAACTGTCGCAACTGCGAACGCGTTAACACGCGCGGTTCACGCCCCTCGTGCAGATGCGTCGCCCCAATACCTTTAAGCGAACGCATCGCGCTGAGCGCATCATCAAACCACAGAGTGATCGCCTGGATCTGCTGACGGACGCGCCAGCCGCGCATTGCATTGCCGATCGTCTCCGGCGACAAAAAATGGTTGGCATGCCCCCGGTTATCTACCGCCTGCCAGGCCTGACGCAGTTCCGGCAGCGATCCGTGCGCCAGCGAGGTAAACGCCACCACGCCGCCAGGACGCACCACGCGATACAGTTCGCTTAGCGCGCCGCGCAAGTCGCCGCACCACTGCACCGCCAGGTTGCTCCATGCCAAATCAAACCGCGCCGCCGCCAGCGGGATGGCTTCGATATCCGCCGCAAGGTAATGGTGAGCAGCCTGCTGACGACGCGCCTCATCCAGCATTTGCGCCGAGAGATCGAGCGCCGTGACCTCGCATCCCTGCTCTCGCCAGAAGCGGCTCATCCGCCCTGGCCCACAACCGGCGTCCAGAACGTGCGCACATTCGCGCCCTGCCAGCAGCGCCAACAGCGCGTCCGCACTCTGGCGTTGCAGTTCAGCGTGCTGTTCATAATGCGACGCGGCGCGCCCAAACGCGGCTGCAATCGCCTGCTTATCAACCTGCGCCATCCAGCACCTCCAGTAAGCGATCAATATCCTGCGTTTCGTGCGCCTGAGTGAGCGTCAGGCGCAATCGGGCAGTACCGGCCGGAACGGTAGGCGGTCGGATCGCGCTCACCCAGCATCCCTGCTCCCGCAGAGTATCCGCCAGCCGTAACGCGCGCGCATTGTCTCCGACAATCAGCGGCTGAATCGCACTGTGCGAATTTGCCAGCGTAAAATCGCTGGCCTTAACGCCCGAACGGAAGCGCTGAATTAACGCAGCCAGTTTTTCCCGGCGATCTGCGCCTTCCGGGCTTCGGATCACCGCCAGCGCCGCGCTCAGCGCCTGCGCCTGGGCCGGTGGCATACTGGTGCTGTAGATCAGATGGCGGGCAAACTGCAACAGATAATCCGCAACGCTTTCAGAGCAGAGAATCGCCGCCCCGCTGACGCCAAAGCCTTTGCCAAACGTCACAATCAGTAGCTCAGGTTTGACCTGCTGTCGCCAGCAGCTTCCGCGCCCCTCATCGCCCGTAACGCCAATACCGTGCGCATCATCCACCAGCAGCCAGGCGTTACGCCGCCGTGCGACACGGTGGATCTCCGCCAGCGGCGCGCCGTCGCCGTCCATACTGAATATGCCCTCTGTCACCACCAGTTGCTGCCCGCCGCACGGGGCGTCCAGCAGGCGCGCCAGGTGTTGAGGATCGTTGTGGGTAAAGCGGCGAAGCGTCGCCGGGCTGAGGTTTGCCGCTTCCAGCAATGAGGCGTGGCTGAGACGGTCCGCAACAATCCGATCGTCTTTCGCCATCAGCGCGGCGATAACCGCCTGATTCGCCGCAAAGCCAGAGATAAACAGCAGCGCCCGCGAATAGCCAAGCCAGCCTGCCAGCGCCTCCTCAAGCGCCTGATGCGCCACGGAGTAGCCGCTGACGTGGCCGGAGCCGCCGCTGCCGACGCCAAAGCGCTCCGCACCCTGTTGCCAGGCGCGAATAATCTGCGGATGGTGACTTAAACCGAGGTAGTCATTGCTGGAGAAATTCAGATACTGGCGTTCGTTAGCCACCAGCCAACGCCCTGCCCCCTGCGTCACCGCATAGCGGCGACGCAACGCATCGGCATAACGACGCGCCGTAAGCGCATCGTCGATTTTTTGCTGCCAGGTCATACTGCTGCCGCGTTGTAATAGTCGTCGGTATCCGGGGTCATCAGCGCCTGTTCCAGACGCTGTTGCTGTTCGTTGTCGCCAGCCAGCACCGACGTTTGCTGCGGATTCAGCCCCAGTTTGCGGAACAGCTGGAGATCTTTGTCTTCTTCCGGGTTCGGCGTGGTCAGCAGCTTACAGCCGTAGAAGATGGAGTTCGCCCCCGCCATAAAGCACATCGCCTGCGTCTGTTCGTTCATCTGTTCGCGACCCGCAGAAAGACGCACGTATGAGGTTGGCATCATAATGCGCGCAACAGCGATCGTGCGGATGAAATCAAACGCATCCACATCCTCATTATCCGCCAGCGGCGTACCTTTGACCTTCACCAGCATGTTGATAGGCACGCTCTCCGGCGGGGTCGGCAAATTCGCCAGTTGCAACAGCAGCCCGGCGCGATCTTTAACCGTTTCGCCTAAGCCAACGATACCGCCAGAGCAGACTTTAATCCCTGCTTCACGCACTTTGTCCAGCGTATCAAGACGTTCCTGATACGAGCGGGTCGTGATGATGTTGCCGTAAAATTCCGGGGAGGTATCCAGGTTGTGGTTGTAGTAGTCCAGCCCGGCGTTGGCGAGGCGCTGCGCCTGAGATTCATTGAGCGTGCCGAGGGTCATACAGGCTTCCAGCCCCATCGCCTTCACGCCCTGCACCATCTGTTCCAGATACGGCATATCGCGCTCGTGCGGGTTTTTCCATGCCGCGCCCATGCAGAAACGGGTTGAACCGGCGTTCTTCGCTTTGCGCGCGGAGTCCAGCACCTGTTCCACTTCCATCAGACGCTCCGCTTCCAGCCCCGTCTTATAGCGGGAACTCTGCGGGCAATATTTGCAGTCTTCCGGGCAGGCGCCGGTTTTAATCGACAGCAGCGTGCTGACCTGCACCTGTTGCGGATCGAAATGCTGACGATGGATTTGCTGCGCGTCAAACAGCAGATCCAGCAGCGGTTTATTAAATAATTCGGTAACTTGCGACAATGTCCAGCGTGGGTGGTGAGCCATAGGGCCTCTCCAAAGGGTGTTGTTAATTCTTGATTCGGTGTAGACTCGTAAACCTAAATGTTTTTAATTTGGTTTACAAGTCGATTATGACAACGGACGATCTTGCCTTTGACCAACGCCATATCTGGCATCCCTATACCTCCATGACCTCCCCGCTCCCGGTTTATCCGGTTGCGCGCGCCGAGGGTTGCGAACTGATTTTGGCCAACGGCGACCGTCTGATCGACGGCATGTCGTCATGGTGGGCGGCGATCCACGGTTACAACCATCCACAGCTCAACGCCGCGATGAAAACGCAAATTGACGCCATGTCGCATGTGATGTTTGGCGGCATTACCCATGCCCCTGCGGTCAACCTGTGTCGCAAGCTGGTGGCGATGACGCCGCAAGCGCTGGAGTGCGTGTTCCTGGCGGACTCCGGTTCGGTGGCGGTGGAAGTGGCGATGAAAATGGCGCTGCAATACTGGCAGGCGAAAGGCGAGTCTCGTCAGCGTTTTCTGACCTTTCGCAACGGCTATCACGGAGACACCTTCGGCGCGATGTCGGTATGCGATCCAGATAACTCAATGCACAGCCTGTGGAAGGGCTATCTGCCGGAAAACCTCTTTGCCCCCGCCCCGCAAAGCCGGATGGATGGCGAATGGGACGAGCGGGATATGGTGGCCTTTGCCCGCCTGATGGCGGCGCACCGGCATGAGATTGCGGCGGTGATTCTGGAGCCCATTGTCCAGGGCGCAGGCGGGATGCGGATATATCACCCGGAGTGGCTTCGCCGCATCCGCAAGATGTGCGATCGCGAAGGGATTCTGCTGATTGCCGATGAGATCGCCACCGGATTTGGCCGCACAGGTAAACTGTTTGCCTGTGAACATGCGGACATTACGCCGGATATTTTGTGTCTCGGTAAGGCCATCACCGGCGGCACGATGACGCTTTCCGCCACGCTAACCACCCGTCTGGTCGCTGAAACCATCAGCAACGGCGAAGCCGGTTGCTTTATGCATGGCCCGACTTTTATGGGCAATCCGCTGGCATGTGCCGTGGCTTGCGCCAGTCTTTCTCTGCTGGAAACGGGCGAGTGGCAGCAGCAGGTGGCGGCGATTGAAACGCAGTTACGCCAGGAATTAGCGCCCGCGCGCGCATCGTCCTGGGTTGCTGACGTGCGCGTACTCGGCGCCATCGGCGTCGTGGAAACCACGCACCCGGTCAATATGGCGGCGTTGCAGCGTTTCTTTGTCGGGCAAGGCGTCTGGGTGCGCCCGTTCGGTAAACTTATCTACCTGATGCCGCCCTATATCATCCAGCCGGAACAATTGCATCGTCTGACGCAGGCGGTGAACGACGCTGTGCGCAATGAAACATTTTTTATCCATTAATCAGCGGTAAGCTGTAGCGGTTCTGGCTACACTTCCTTGCTAATCAGTAGATTAATGGAGGCGGTATGAAACTTATCAGCAACGACCTGCGCGACGGGGAAAAACTGCCCCATCGCCATGTGTTTAACGGCATGGGCTATGACGGGGACAACATCTCCCCGCACCTGGCCTGGGACGAGGTGCCCGCCGGTACGAAAAGCTTTGTCGTGACCTGCTACGATCCCGATGCGCCAACCGGCTCAGGCTGGTGGCACTGGATTGTCGCCAACCTGCCAGCCGATACCCGCGTACTGCCGCAAGGGTTTGGTTCCGGCCTGGTGGCGATGCCGGAAGGGACTCTCCAGACGCGCACCGATTTTGGTAAAGCAGGCTACGGCGGCGCAGCTCCGCCAAAAGGGGAAACGCACCGCTACATCTTTACCGTTCACGCGCTGGATGTGGAGCGTATTGATGTCGATGCAGGCGCCAGCGGCGCGATGGTGGGCTTTAACGTCCATTTCCATTCGCTCGCCAGCGCGTCGATTACCGCAATGTTCAGCTAAGTGCCGTAGGCCGGATAAGCGTCAGCGCCATCCGGCATTTTTTTACAAGAAATCAGGTAATAACCGGAACAAGTCCCCACGCGCCAGCAGTTCGGTCGCGCACTCAATATCCGGCGCGAAGAAACGGTCCTGAGTATAATGCGGCACCTGCTCGCGCAGCGCTTTTCGCGCCTGCTCCAGCAGCGGGCTTGAGGTTAATCCTTCCCGGAGGTCGATACCCTGACAGGCCGCCAGCCACTCTACCGCAATGACCCCACGCGTGTTTGCCGCCATTTCCCATAGTCGCCGACCCGCAGCGGGCGCCATCGACACATGATCTTCCTGATTGGCCGACGTCGGCAGGCTGTCCACGCTGTGCGGATGCGCCAGCGCTTTGTTCTCGCTGGCCAGCGCCGCAGCGGTCACCTGCGCAATCATAAAACCGGAGTTGACGCCGCCGTTTTTCACCAGGAAAGGCGGCAACTGCGACATATGTTTATCCATCATCAGCGCGATGCGCCTTTCCGACAACGCGCCGATTTCCGCAATCGCCAGCGCCAGATTATCCGCCGCCATCGCCACCGGTTCGGCATGGAAGTTACCGCCGGAAATCACATCCCCCTCTTCGGCAAACACCAGTGGGTTATCCGAAACGGCGTTGGCTTCAACGAGCAGCACCTCCATCGCCTGACGCAGTTGTGTGAGGCACGCGCCCATCACCTGCGGCTGACAGCGCAGCGAGTACGGGTCCTGCACCTTTTCGCAGTTATGGTGCGACTGTGCTATCGCGCTGGTCTCCGTCAGAACGTGGCGGAACAGCCCAGCGGCGTCGATCTGCCCACGCTGACCGCGCGCGGCATGAATGCGCGCATCAAACGGTCGGCGCGACCCCAGAACGGCTTCGGTGGTTAACGCCCCGCAGACCACCGCAGAGGCGAACAGCGCCTGCGCTTCGAACAGCCCACGCAGCGCAAAGGCGGTGGAGGCCTGGGTGCCATTCAGCAGCGCCAGTCCCTCTTTCGCCGCCAGCGTGATCGGTTCCAGTCCGGCCTTTTTCAACGCCTCTTTCGCCGGAAGCCACTCCCCCTGCCAGCGGGCTTTCCCTTCGCCAAGCAGCGTCAACGACATATGCGCCAGCGGCGCCAGATCGCCCGATGCCCCTACAGAACCTTTCGCCGGGATCAGCGGCCAGACTTCTGCGTTGACCAGCGCAATCAGCGCTTCAATCACGCTCAGGCGGATGCCCGAGAAACCACGCGCCAGGCTATTGATTTTCAGCACCATGATCAGACGCACCATCGCGTCGTCCAGCGGCTCGCCAATACCCGCCGCGTGGGAGAGCACCAGCGAACGTTGCAGGTTTTGCAGATCCTCCGTGGCGATGCGCGTCTGCGCCAGCAGACCAAAACCGGTATTGATACCGTAGGCCGTGCGCCCCTCGGCGACGATATTGTTCACGCAGTCGACGCTGGCATTAATACCGTCAACCGCGCTGCTATCAAGACGCAGTTGCACTGGCTGCTGCCAGACGGCGCGAAGCTGCGCAAAACTCAGATGACCCGGCGTTAACGTAAGCGTATTCATATCAGCGTTTTCCTTGAGTAGCCGCGATCATCGGCAAGTTCAGCCCTTGTTCTGCGGCGCATTCAACCGCAATCTCATACCCGGCGTCAGCATGACGCATCACGCCTGTCGCCGGATCGTTATGCAGCACTCTGGCGATACGCGCCGCCGCCTCGTCGGTGCCGTCGCAGACAATCACCATTCCGGCATGTTGCGAGAACCCCATGCCGACGCCGCCGCCATGATGCAGCGAAACCCAGGTCGCACCGCTGGCGGTATTGAGCAGCGCGTTCAGTAACGGCCAGTCGGATACCGCATCAGAACCGTCGCGCATCGCTTCCGTCTCCCGGTTTGGACTGGCGACGGAGCCGGAATCCAGATGATCGCGGCCAATGACGATCGGCGCGGAGACCTCTCCACGGCGTACCATTTCGTTAAACGCCAGACCCAGTTTTTGCCGCCACGCCAGCCCCACCCAGCAAATACGCGCCGGTAAGCCCTGGAAGTTAATACGTTCGCGCGCCATATCCAGCCAGTGATGCAGATGTTTGTCATCCGCCACAATCTCTTTGACTTTGGCATCGGTTTTATAAATATCTTCTGGATCGCCGGAAAGCGCTACCCAACGGAATGGGCCGATCCCCCGACAGAAAAGCGGGCGGATATAGGCCGGAACGAACCCAGGAAAATCAAAGGCGTTCTCTACGCCCATCTCTTTCGCCATCTGGCGGATATTGTTGCCGTAATCGAAGGTCGGGACGCCCATTTCACTGAACGCCAGCATCGCCTGTACGTGCTTCGCCATTGAGCGTTTCGCCGCCTGTACCGTGCCCTGTGGATCTGACGCCGCTTTCGCCTGATACTCCTCCCAACACCAGCCAGAGGGCAGATAACCGTGCAGCGGATCGTGCGCGCTGGTCTGGTCGGTCACCAGATCCGGGCGAACGCCGCGTTTTACCAGTTCCGGCACGACGTCCGCCGCGTTGGCGCACAGCGCAACGGAGACGGCTTTACCTTCGCGGGTATATTTTTCAATTCGCGCCAGCGCGTCGTCCAGCGAGGTGGCCTGTTCATCGACGTAGCGGGTACGCAGACGGAAATCGATACGGCTTTGCTGGCATTCGATATTCAGCGAACACGCCCCCGCCAGCGTCGCGGCCAGCGGCTGTGCGCCGCCCATACCGCCAAGCCCGGCGGTCAGCACCCAGCGCCCGGACAAATTCCCCTGATAGTGCTGCCGTCCTGCTTCAACGAAGGTTTCATAGGTACCCTGCACGATGCCCTGACTGCCGATGTAGATCCAGCTTCCGGCGGTCATCTGGCCGTACATCGCCAGCCCTTTGGCGTCCAACTCATTGAAATGTTCCCAGGTCGCCCAGTGCGGCACCAGGTTGGAGTTAGCGATCAGGACACGCGGCGCGTTTTCGTGGGTCTTAAACACGCCGACCGGTTTACCGGACTGCACCAGCAGGGTTTCATCGGCCTCCAGTTTGGTCAGCGCATTGATGATGGCGTCATAGCACTCCCAGTCGCGCGCTGCGCGGCCAATGCCGCCATAAACCACCAGTTCATGCGGATTCTCGGCAACATCGGGATCGAGGTTGTTCATTAACATGCGCAGCGGCGCTTCGGTTAACCAGCTTTTTGCCGTCAGGGTTGTTCCCCTCGGGGCGCGAATATCCTGCTGACGATACTTGCTTTGAGGCATGACACCAGACTCCTTACGATGATCGGACAGATAAGTAACATATACTTGTCTATACAACTTGTCGCAAGGCTGATTTTAACAACTGAGATACATTTTTGTTATATTGCGTCAGCAATCACGCTTTTTATCGCGCCGTCATTCAGGACATAAAATGGCCCTGCAACCGGTAGCGAGAACCGGGGAAAAGCAGGCGAGCGTGAGAAACAATGTGCGACGCAGACCAGGTGCGTCGATGAATTAACAGGCAGGGATCGTGCTCCTTAATGTTCAGCAGCGCGCACTCTTCCGCCGTGGCGCGCACGGCTTCCACAATGTGCTCCCCTTCCGTTAGCGGGGCGATCAGCGACAGGTATGCATGAGGCGTGGTCTGACTGTAATCCTGCGCCAGATAATCCGGTACAACGCCGGCATTCACACAGCGATCCTCAATCTGCACCGGCAGATCGTTTTCATAGTGCACCATCACCGAATGAAAAATCAGCGTGCCTTCACGCACATTCAGGGCCGTGGCCTGAAGCGCATTCGCCTGCGTCTGTTCCAGCGTCAGCACCTCACAGCGGTGCTGATGGTGACGAGCGGCGATTTCATCGGCAATGCTGCGAATTTCAAACAGCGCGGACTGCCCTTTCGGTTCCGCCACAAATGTGCCGACGCCCTGTAAACGCACCAGCAGCCCTTCATCCGTTAATTCCCGCAACGCCCGGTTGATTGTCATCCGGCTGAAGCCAAATTGCGCCACCAGTTCCGCTTCCGAGGGAATACGGTCATGCGGGCGCCAGACGCCGCTGGCGATGTTGTCGCTGATCATCTGTTTGACCTTTTCATAGAAAGGCACAGGGGCAGAACGGGATGGGAGCATGCGTAAGCCTTCCTTAAGCGTATGATTTTATTTGCCGGATGGCATTATCCGGCCTGTAACGCGATTCTGGGCCGGACAAACATCGCGATTAACGCCACCCGTGTGCGATTTGCCAGCCGAGGCGTGCCGCAACACGCGCGGCGTTGCCATCATCGTCAAAGCGCGGATTAAATTCAACCATATCCACCGCCTGTAACTTACCGCTGCGACAAACGGCATCGACAAGCCGCATCACCGTCGCCAACGGCACACCGAGCGCTGCGGGCGCAGACACTGCGGGCATCTCCCAGGCGGGCAGCACATCAAGATCGATGGTCAGGTAGATCTTATCCACGCTGTCGATAACCTGCGCCAACGGCGCCTGAGCGGTATCACAATCCACGTCTTCTACGATGGTCACTCCGCGTTGTTGCGCCTCATCCCATAACGCCTGCGTATTTGCCGCCCGACTGACGCCAAAGCAGGCGTAATGAAACTCACGCTGTTGTTCATCGCATAATTGCGCCAACTGGCGAAACGGCGTACCGGAGGTGGCGTGGTCAGCCCGGCGCAGATCCAGATGCGCATCAAGATTAATAATGCCGACTCTGGCATGCGGGAGCGCATCAAGCAGCCCCGCGCCATGCCCAAACGCCGTTTCATGTCCGCCGCCTAGCACAAACGTGCGCATATCCGCCTGCTGGCAGCGCCGTACCGCATCGCGAAGCGCCTGCTGCGCGCCTTCCAGATCGGGGGCTTGCGCAATAATGTTGCCTAAATCCACCAGCCGATCGTGGCCGTGGTGAGAGGCCAGGTTCGCCAGCGCCCGGCGCAGGGCATCCGGCGCGCCAGCAGCGCCAGGCCGCCCCTGGTTTCGCTTCACGCCTTCGTCACAGGCAAAGCCGAGTAAGGCGATTTTTTCACGATACATTTCGGGAGAAAACGTCGGGCTGCGCGTCACCGTCTGAAAGAGACGCAGCGCGTTAGCCGCCTCGGCGCTGTCATCACGCCCCTGCCAGAGCGTGGGGGATGCGGGTTGCCATTGCGTCATGTTACTTCTCCTCTGAATACACGGTGACAGAGCGGGTTACGCCCCGGTTCATAAAGGATTTCAACCGGAAGCTCAGCGTCCCATACGGCAAAGTCAGCGACATATCCCGCTTTCAATTGCCCATGCGTCGTCTGCCGCCCCAGCGCGCGCGCAGCATGCCGCGTCACGCCCGCCCACGCCTCTTCCGGCGTTAAGCCAAACTGTACGCAAGCCATGTTCATCGCCAGATGCAAACTGATAAACGGACTGGTGCCGGGGTTAAAATCCGTTGCAATCGCCATCGGCACGCCATAGTGGCGGAGCAACGCCACCGGCGGGCGCTGCGTCTCTTTGAGGAAATAAAACGCCCCCGGCAGCAGAACGCCCACGGTGCCGCTGCGACTCATCGCCGCCACGCCAGCCTCATCCAGATACTCAATATGGTCGGCGGATAACCCCTGATAACGACTCACCAGTTGTGCGCCCCCCAGCAAGGAGAGCTGCTCAACGTGCCCTTTTACCGGAATGCCCAACGCCTGAGCGGCCTGAAATACCCGCTCGCTCTGCGCCAGGTTAAACCCCACGCTTTCACAGAAAAGATCCACCGACTCAAACAGCCCTTTTGCCCATAATCCGGGCAGAATACTTTCGCAAACTAGCGTGATATAGCCGTCGGGATCGTCGCGGTATTCTGCTGGCGTCGCATGTGCCGCCAGCAGGGTAGGACTGATTTCCACCCTGTTTTCATGCGCCAGCGCAGCGGCAACGCGCAACATTTTCTCTTCCGTGGCGAAATTCAGGCCATAGCCGGATTTCACCTCCAGCAACGTAACGCCTTCTTGCAGCAATCGCGCCATCCGCGCACGCGCAACGGCTAAAAGTTCATCTTCAGAAGCCGTCCGGGTCGCGGCGACGGTCGCGTTGATACCGCCGCCCTGCGCGCTGATCTGCTGGTACGACACGCCGTTAAGCCGCTGCTCCCACTCCCCGGCGCGCGTGCCGCCAAAAATCAGGTGGGTGTGACAGTCAATCAATCCGGGCGTGACCAGTCGGCCTTGCAGATCCACGGTATTGCGGTGCGCGGCGTTGAGCGACGACGCAGGCACAATATCCAGTATCCGGCCCTGGCGGACGACAAGCGCATGATCGTCCACCATCCCATAAGGGCTACCGCGTTCAGGGTCCATCGTCGCCAGTCGGCCATTCCGCCAGATCGTGTCATCAGGTAAAAGTTGCGCCATTGGGTTCATCACTTGTCATGGGTTGTCTATACATTTATTTTTTATTCTGCCGGGGTTGTCAATCTTACAGGCCATGAATGTTATTTATTTGTGATGTACTTGCCTGGAACATCGGGTGCGCGGCGTCTAAAAAAGAACTTTTTACCTTTTCACCTTCCCGTTTCGCTCAACTTAGTATAAAAAAGCAGGCTTCAATGGAATTAATTTAACTTTCAAAGCCCGGAGCAACCTGTGAACACATTTTCGGTTTCCCGTCTGGCGCTGGCACTGGCTTTTGGCGTGACGCTGACCGCCTGTAGCTCTACGCCGCCCGATCAAATCCCATCCGATCAGACCGCGCCAGGCACCTCCTCGCGTCCGATCCTGTCGGCGAACGAAGCGCAGAATTTCGTTGCTGCACACTATTTCTCGTCACTGACGCCGAATACGGCGCCGTGGACGCCTTCCGCCATTACGCTGCCTGCGCAACCTGACTTCGTTGTCGGCCCGGCTGGCACGCCAGGCGTGACGCACACCACCATTCAGGCGGCGGTAGATGCAGCAATTACGCAGCGCAGCAGCAAGCGTCTGTACATCGCCATTATGCCGGGCGAGTATCAGGGAACCGTGTATATCCCGGCGGCGCCTGGCAGCCTGACGCTGTACGGCACGGGCGAGAACGCGATTGATGTGAAAATCGGCCAGGCGATTGACGGCGAAATGAGCACGACCGACTGGCGTCGTTCAGTGAACCCGGGCGGTAAATACATGCCGGGCAAACCTGCGTGGTATATGTTTGATAACTGCCAGAGCAAACGCGGCGCCAGCATTGGCGTGATGTGTTCTGCGGTGGTCTGGTCACAGAATGACGGCTTGCAGTTACAAAATCTGACCATCGAAAACAATCTCGGTGACAGCGTTGACGCCGGCAACCATCCGGCAGTGGCCTTACGCACTGACGGCGACAAAGTGCAGATTAATAAAGTGAACATTCTGGGTCGCCAGAATACCTTCTTCGTGACCAACAGCGGCGTGCAGAACCGTCTGCAAAACGATCGCCAACCACGCACACTGGTGACGAACAGTTACATTGAAGGGGATGTGGATATGGTTTCCGGTCGCGGCGCAGTGGTGTTCGATAACACCGATTTCCGCGTGGTGAACTCCCGTACCCAGCAGGAAGCGTATGTTTTCGCTCCGGCAACGCTGTCGAATATTTATTACGGTTTCCTCGCCACCAACAGCCGCTTTACCGCCGCAGGTGATGGCGTCGCACAACTGGGGCGTTCGCTGGATGTGGATGCCAACACCAACGGTCAGGTCGTTATCCGCGATAGCGTGATTAACGAAGGGTTCAATATGGCGAAACCGTGGGCTGACGCCGTTATCTCCAAACGTCCTTTTGCCGGGAATACTGGCGCGAAGGATGATAAAGACGAGGTACAGCGTAACCTGAACGACACGAACTTTAACCGGATGTGGGAATACAACAACCGGGGTTTGGGCAGTAAAGTGGTTGCCGAACCGAAGCAATAATATCTGCTGACGATTATTCTTCAGGCCAGATAAAAGAGAAAAGGTCGTCACGCCAGGCGTGACGACCTTTTTTTACATCTGACGATTTTTATTGAAATTAATCAGACTTCCCGCTTTGATAATTTCACGTTCCTCGGCGGTCAGGCTTTCCAGATACAGACTGATTTCCGTGATTTCATCGTCATGAATCACATAGCCTTTTAAGGTGGTTGCGCATTGATCCAGCGCCGTACGGACGCCAGGAATGTAAATATAATCCCCGACGTCAAACCCAGGCTCACCCGCCATTTGCAGCGGCAACATTCCCCAGTTGATCACATTCGAACGGTAGCGTTTCGTCGCATACTCCTGGGCAATATTCGCCAGACCGCCAATCACGCGCTGACAGCTTGCCGCCTGTTCACGCGCGGAACCGTCTCCCGGCTTAACGGCATAAATCATGCTGCCAATCCCGGTGGCTAACGGATCGGTGGTTTCCTGGCCCGCAATTGTGCGAATACGGGCAAAGACCGGCTCCAGCTCACTCACCTCGCCTGCCAGACGCTGTTTTTCCAGCGTCGCGGTTGCTTTGCTTCGGCCAACATAGTCTGGATCGCGGCGTGACAGGGTGAACTCCGCCAGACCAACCGGGTTTGAGCGGAAAGACGAGGTCTCCCCGGACGGGATCAGCTCATCCGTCGTTGTGACTTCATCAAGAATTTTTGACGCCACCTTGAGCAGAATATTTTCCGTCAGCGCCCCCAGCGCCGGCCAGTCTTTAATATTCGGGCCATAGATGAGCGATTGCTGCGTCGCCCCTTTAACAAAACCCTGATAGACACGGTTTTTGTACGGAGTGGGATCAAACGCATAGTCAGGAACGTTTTCCCAGCAGTCCAGTTCAGCGGCGGAGGTCAGATAGCCCCCATTTATTGCCGTCGCCGCAATAGAACGCGCATCCATCAGCGCAACCGCGGACATTTGACCATTACCCGGTTTCGAACCTTCACGGTTCGGGAAGTTACGGGTGGTGTGGCGAATGCTCAGCCCGTTGTTAACGGGCGTATCGCCAGCGCCAAAGCATGGGCCGCAGAAAGCGGTTCTGATGATTGCGCCCGCGCCAGTTAAATCGGCCACCACGCCTTTTTTCGCCAGATCCATAAATACAGGCTGTGAAGAGGGGTAAACCGCGAGTGAGAACGTCTCGTTACCACACGATTTTCCGCGCAACGCATTCGCCGCCGCAATGACGTTCTCATAGTTACCGCCTGAGCATCCGGCAATAATTCCCTGCTGAACCTTTAATCTTCCCTTCTCAACTTTATCCAGCAGCGAGATTTTGGCTTTCCCACGGGCAATGCGCGCAGACTCAATTTCTACCTGGTGCAGAATATCCGTCAAATTCTCATTTAACGTGTCGATTTCATACACATTGCTCGGATGGAAAGGTAGCGCGATCATCGGTTTAATTGTGCTCAAATCAACATAAATACAGCCATCGTACCAGGCCATTGGCTGCGGATTCAGCTGTCGATAATCCGGTTCACGGCCGTGTAACGCCAGCCAGCTACGGGTCTCATCATCCGTTTGCCACACCGAACTCAGGCAGGTCGTCTCCGTGGTCATGACATCAACACTGTTACGGAAGTCCGTGGACATTGCGCTAATGCCCGGCCCCACAAATTCCATGACCTTATTTTTGACATAGCCATTTTTAAATACGGCGCCAATGATGGCTAACGCCACATCCTGCGGGCCAACGCCTGGCGCCAGTTTTCCCGTCAGATATACCGCCACGACGCCCGGATAATCGATATCCCAGCTATCATTCAACAGTTGCTTGACGAGTTCACCTCCGCCCTCCCCTACGGCCATCGTCCCCAGCGCACCATAGCGCGTGTGGCTGTCTGAGCCTAAAATCATTTTTCCACCGCCCGCCATCATCTCGCGCATATATTGGTGGATGACCGCAATATGGGGCGGCACATAAATACCGCCATAGCGCTGCGCGGCGGAAAGTCCAAAAAGATGATCATCGCCATTAATGGTTCCACCAACGGCGCATAATGAGTTATGACAGTTTGTGAGAACATAAGGTAATGGAAAACGCGCCATCCCGGACGCTTTCGCGGTCTGAATTATGCCTACATAGGTAATATCGTGGGAGGTTAACGAATCAAACTTGATTTTAAGTTTATCCATATTTCCTGACGTATTATGAGACGCAAGAATGGACCATGCTATGGTACCTTTTTTGGCTTCCTCTTTTTGTACATTACCGCAATACTGTTCTTCTGCAATTATCTCATTGTTACCGGAGAGATAAATCCCTTTGTCATATAACTTAATCATTCATTACTCCACATTGCCATGCATGTTTCCATGCACGGACAACAGACAATGTCATTAATAATAAAAATGAACGCTGACGGTTGATTACAGCATGTTCCAGTCAATCAACATGTTCCACCACCAGATACCAACCGTGATATGTACCAGGAACGTTAAAATGGTCAGAACCGCGCCGACGAGCCACCAGGACTTAATATCGTTATAACCGACCCCGAAAATAACCGGGCCAGCGGCACCGCCATAGTGCGTGACCATTCCGCCATAAGAGTTGGAGAATAATAAGGCCAGCGCGGTTAGCATTAATGGCGCGCCAGAGACATTCGCCAGCATGGCGAATACCGGCATCATCGCCACAATATAAGCGCTACCGGAGGCAAAGAAATAACGGACAATAATACTCAGGAACAAAATGACGAAGAACGCCACGTTACCATGATTATCAAAAGAGAGATTGTTTTTAAACAGTTCAGCCAGCCAGTCAAAAAACTTCACTTTCGATAATAAAGAGCTTAAGCCAATGATACCGCCGTACCAGATTAATGTATTCCAGCCGCCCTTATTTTTAACGACATCATCCCAGCTCACCACGCCCAGTAGCAACATCGCGCCCATCACCACAATCGCAACGGTTGATTCATCCACGCCAAGCTGTTTACTGAAAATCCAGCCTGACAGCGCGAGGACAAAAATACCCAGCAGTAATTTCTCACGGCCTTTCATTGGCCCGAGATCCTGAAGCCCGGCTTTCGCGATCGTCTTATTATCAACCTTTTTAATTTCCGGCGGGTACATGGTATAAATCACCAGCGGCGTCACCAGCAACATAATGATACCCGGCACCATTGCTGCCAGCGCCCATCCTCCCCAGCTTAATTGCAGATGGCAAATATCGTTGATCATTTTCAGCGCCAGTATGTTCCCTGCCATTGCGGTAAAAAACATATAACTGGTCGTTTTCGTGACCATATACACGGACATCATTAAGTAATGACCGACACGACGGGGGCTTTTTTCAGGCTCAGAACCCAGCGCGACGGCCACACTGTTGATAATAGGTAAAACAATGCCGCCTGCGCGCGCCGTGTTTGACGGCGTTGCCGGAGAGAGAACCAGATCGAGAAAAACCGTGACGTAGCCCAGCCCCAGCGTGGTATTCCCAATCTTACCAATCAGAATATACGCAATGCGTTTGCCAAGGCCAGTAGTGACAAACGCGGCGCTTAACGTAAACGCAGAAAATACCAGCCACGTCGTTCCAGAGGCATAACCGCTGAGCACGCTGGTCGTTTTAAACGCCCCTTCACTTAAATTTCCGACCACGACCATCGATGCCGCGACGGCAATCAATAATACAACGGGTTCGGGAAACGGTTTTATCACCAGCCCCACGATTGCCGCAAGATAGATGCCAAAGAGAACCCAGGCGAGTTCACTCAGACCGGCTGGCGCGGGAATTAAGCCAATAATACACGGGATCGCTAATATAATAATTAGCTTCCATATGGATTTTTTATTCATTTTTTGCACCCTGATTTATCTGTATTCGTTATACAGAAAAGGCATTGTTTAATTTTCCTTAATCACAGCGAAATGAGATCAACATCATTCAGGAATATAAACTTCACCTGCAAAAATCTTTCTTGCTGTGCGAATAACAGAAGCGCGTATTGAAGAAGGCTCATTACCTTCATTTGTTAAATGAATATCAAGGCACCCGCCCGGGTGTTCGATATTTATATCGCCATAGTCCGTCAATTGCGTCATCCGGTGTGCGACCGTCCCTTCTGTCGCACAACTACTGGCAAGCGCGATAGCACCAGTAATCGCCAGCGCCTTATGGCAGGAGTGCGGCATAAAATAGCGCACATTGATCGTCCCGCCCCGTCTGGCCGGGGAAATAAGCACCGGTTTAGGAATAACCATATTGCTGACGTCGCCTAACCCCATCGCTTTACCCGCCTGCAAACGGATGGATTCAATGCGGCGCAATAATTCAGTATCGGCATCAAGTTCCGCAGGGGATTCATAACCCGTTTTACCGACATCTTCGGCAGCGATAATAACCACCGGCATCGCCATATCAATACAGGTGACGGCAACGGAATCAAAATGATCGACACGATGACCGGTCGGAAAAATTTGCCCGGTTTTGGCGCCAGCAGCGTTCAAAAACGTGAGTGCCACGGGCGCGGCCGTTCCCGGTACGCCATCGATTTTTGCCTGGCCTTCGTACTCAACGGCGCCGTCCGGCGTCTGCACGTCCGCTTCGATATACGTATTTGTATTTACATTACGTATACGCACGCGCGTGACGGGCGGCGTAGTCTCAATTAAGCCATGTTCAATCGCAAATGCGCCTACCGCGGAAAGCATATTTCCACAGTTCGGCGTGGTATCAACGCGGTGTTCATGTACCAGAACCTGAGCAAATAAATAGTCGATATCTGCTTTTGAGTCATCCGAACGACGGATAATGGCCACTTTACTGGTCAACGGATTACCGCCGCCAATGCCATCTATTTCCAGCTCATTCCCCGATCCCATAATTGCCATCAATATGGCATCGCGCCGCTGTCTCTCCTCAGGAAGGTGTTCTGCTAATAAAAACGCCCCTCTGGATGTTCCCCCTCGCATCAACGTGCAGGGAATTTTTTTCATAACATTGCCCTCAATTAAAAAACATTAGCGTTAATGAGGACATGGTTGCACGCGCAGAATAGAGAGGCTAATGACTTTAAATTTATGATTGATAATTTATTTGCATTAATCAAGACGGATAATTTACATATAAACTACGTTTTTCTCTCCTGGGGCAGCAAATCAGGGAATCCCTGGATTCTATTTTCTGGAGTTATGATGAAACACGAATTATCAAGTATGAAGGCATTTGTCACACTGGCAGAAGCAGGATCATTTAACAAAGCCGCTAAATTACTTAACATTACGCAACCTGCATTAACTCGCAGAATAAAAAAGATGGAAGATGATTTACATACCCTGCTTTTTGAGAGAACAACACGTAAAGTAGAATTAACAAAAGCGGGGAGGATGCTGTTACCGGAAGCCAGAGAATTAATAAGAAAACTGGATGAAGCTCTTTTTAATGTTCGCGAAATGAATGCTTATCACCACGGCACGATCACATTGTCCTGTATTCCGACCGCTGTTTTCTATTTTCTACCCCTTGCTATCGGAAAATTTAATGAGTTGTACCCCAATATCAAAATACGAATTCTTGAAAAAGGTACGAACAACTGCATGGAATCGGTGTTGGGTAACGAAGCTGATTTCGGCATAAATATGAACAGCATCACAAATTCTGCTATTGACTTCACCCCGCTGGTGAATGAACCGTTTGTTCTGGCCTGTCGACGAAACCATCCCTTAGCCAGTAAGCAACTGGTCGAATGGCAGGAGTTGGTGGGCTACAAATTGATTGGCGTGCGGTCATCCAGCGGTAACAGGCTGCTTATTGAGCACAATCTGGCGGATAAACCCTGGAAGCTGGACTGGTTTTACGAGGTTCGTCATTTATCGACCTCGCTTGGGCTGGTTGAGGCCGGGCTGGGTATTTCTGCGCTGCCGGGGCTGGCAATGCCTCAGACAGTGCATCCCACGCTTATCGGAATCCCGTTGATCGAACCCGTTATCAGACGCACGTTAGGGATTATCCGGCGCAAAGACGCCGTTCTCTCTCCTCCGGCAGAGCGTTTTTTCTCTCTGCTTTTGAATGTCTGGGCCGATGATAAAGACACGCTGTGGACGCCCTTTGCTGAACCACAGCGGCAACAATAACGCCGTATCCGGCCGACGGCCCGGTAAGCGAGCGCCACCGGGCACAACTCACGGAATATTAATACGCGTTAACCACGACCCACATTGGCCCCTGGCCTACCGCATAACGGCCTTTCTCCGTCAGCAGCCCCTGCTCACCGGCAATGGCATACACCGCAATATGATGTGACTTCTGCCCGGCGGCAATCAGGTACTTACCGCTATGATCGACGTTAAAGCCGCGCGGCTGCGTTTCGGTCGGCTGGAAGCCCTCTTTCGTCAGTACGCTGCCGTCTTCAGAAACGCTAAAAACGGTAATCAGGCTGGCGGTACGGTCGCAGGCATACAGATGACGGCCATCCGGCGTAATGTGGATATCCGCCGCCCAACGCGTGTCAGAAAAATCGGCAGGCATCATATCCAGCGTCTGCACGCATTCAATATTGCCGTGCGGATCTTTCAGCTCCCAGACATCAACAGAGCTGTTCAGTTCATTCACGCAGTAGGCATATTGCTGGTTCGGGTGGAACGCCATATGGCGCGGCCCGGCCCCCTCAACGGTGGTGACTTCCGCCGGTTCCTGGGCGACCAGTTTGCCGTCGTCGCTGAGCGTAAACAGGCAAATGCGATCCTGCTTCAGCGCAGGCACCCACAGCGTCCGGTTATCCGGCGAGATATTCGCTGAGTGGCACCCTTCCAGCCCTTCAACGACATCCACCACGCCAGCCGGCAGGCCATCATCCAGACGGGTCACGCTGACGTTACCGGCATTGTACGAGCCAACAAACACAAAACGGCCCTGATGATCGGTAGAGATATGGGTTGGGCTACCCGGCAGAGCGGACTCCGCCGCGAAGGTCAGCGCGCCGTCATCCGGCGCAATACGGTAAGCCAGCACGCGGAACTCAGGACGGACGCCAACATAGAGATAGCGCTTATCAGGGCTGACCACCATCGGCTGAACCTGCCCCGGTACATCAACCACCTGCACCAGCTTCAGCGAGCCGTCATGATTCAGGCTCCAGACGTGAATTTGCTGGCTCTCAGGGCTGGCGGTATAAACGGTTTGCTTCATGACTACTCCTTCCTTATGGCAACTGTCTGCAATTGCGGAATACAGCTTAACGTAGACGCTTTTAACGGTGAATGCTGAATTAACGCTCAGAATTTTGTCCGGCCAACCGTCTCGGTGTACCATTCCCACAGGCAAAATTCTCAACCTTAATCTGGAACTCCCTATGACCGCTCGTGTGATTGCCCTGGATTTAGACGGCACCTTACTGACGCCGAAAAAAACATTGCTCCCCTCCTCGCTTGAGGCGCTTTCTCGCGCCAGAGAGGCAGGCTACCAACTTATCATCGTCACTGGCCGTCATCACGTTGCGATTCATCCTTTTTATCAGGCACTGGCGCTGGATACACCTGCAATTTGCTGTAACGGCACTTACTTGTATGATTATCAAGCAAAAAATGTTCTTGAGGCCGATCCGCTGCCTGTCGATCAGGCATTGCAACTGATTGATCTGCTGGATGCGCATCAGATTCACGGTCTGATGTACGTTGATGACGCGATGGTTTATGAACGCCCGACCGGCCATGTGATCCGTACCGCTAACTGGGCGCAGACGCTGCCGCCGGAACAGCGCCCGACCTTTACTCAGGTGCCGTCGCTGGCGCAGTCGGCACGCGACGTCAACGCCGTATGGAAATTCGCGCTGACCGATGAAAATCTGCCAAAACTGCAACAGTTCGTGCAGCAGGTTGAGCATCAGCTGGGTCTGGAGTGCGAATGGTCCTGGCACGATCAGGTGGATATTGCGCGTAAAGGGAACAGCAAAGGGAAGCGCCTTACCCAGTGGATTGAAGCACAGGGCTGGTCGATGGAGAATGTGGTGGCGTTTGGCGATAACTACAATGATATCAGTATGCTGGAAGCGGCAGGCACCGGCGTCGCGATGGGCAATGCTGACGACGCGGTAAAAACGCGGGCGAATATCGTGATCGGCGATAACACCACGGACAGCATTGCGAAGTTTATTTATACCCACCTGCTGTAATCAGGCGGTAATTGAAACACTCTTGATTTGCGCGTACAGCCACAGGCCAGGTTTGATGCCCAGCTCATCCCTGGCCCATGGGCTGATTCTCGCCCACAGCGTTTTCCCGCCGACTTCAAGCTGGACTTCCACCTGCCCGTTATCGTCATAACAGTTTGCCACTTTTGCCCGCAGGATATTACGGATACTGGTTTGCATCGGTGGTTGTAATACCAGCGACACGTCCGAGGCCTGAATACGAATACGCAGTACGGTTTGCAGCGGCTCTTCCAGTTTGTTGACCCACAGGTGCTGATCGCCCAGCGCCAGCGCGGTCATTGCATAATGCGGATGATGCTCCAGCACGCTCACTTTCAGGATGCTGCTCTGCTGCTCTTTCGGCAGCCACGGGTGCATCACACTGCTGCCCCAGACCTCTTCCAGCGCGCCAAACGCTTTCACCTGCCCGTTTTCCAGCACCATGACTCTGTCCGCCAGATGTAAAATCTCGTCCAGCGAGTGGCTGACGTACAGCAGGGGGATATTAATTTCGCGCGCCAGGCGTTGCAGATACGGCAGCAGTTCGCGTTTGCGCGGAATATCCAGCGAAGCCAGCGGCTCATCAAGCAACAGTAGCTCCGGCGCGGTCAGCAACGCGCGGCCAATCGCCACACGCTGTTTTTCCCCGCCGGAAAGGCTGCCTGGCAAACGCTCCAACAAAGGTTCGATACCGAGCAGATCCACCAGCTTGTCGAACTGTCCAGCCATGCTTTTCGCCATGCCATAGCGCAGATTGCCGCGCACTTTGTAATGCGGAAACAGTCGGGCATCCTGGAACACATAACCAACGCGCCGTTTTTCCGGCGTCAGGCAGATGCCATTTTCAACATCATTAAGCACGCGACCATTGAGCACAATGCGCCCTTTTTGTGGGCGCGTCAGTCCGCTGATGGCATTGATCAGCGATGTTTTCCCGGCGCCGGAAACGCCAAAAATAGCGGTGATCCCATTGGCAGGTAGCGTTTCATTGAGCGTCAGACAGTGGGTGCCCAGCGTCTGGGAGAAATTGAGTTCCAGCATGTTTATCTCCCCGCGCGCTCACGGCTGATACGCGCCAGCCATTCCGAAATCAACAATGAGATCAGCGCCAGCACAATAGAAATAATGCACAATCTCGCCGCCGCGCTTTCGCCGCCAGGGGTCTGGATCAGGGTATACATCGCGGAAGGAATGGTGCGGGTTTCACCCGGAATGTTAGACACGAAAGTGATGGTAGCGCCGAACTCGCCGAGCGAACGGGCAAACGCCAGCACGGTCCCGACGATGATGCCAGGCAATGTCAGCGGTAGCGTAATGGTGAGGAAAACACGCCAGCGTCCTGCGCCCAGCGTTCTGGCGGCCTGCTCCAGCTTAATGTCGACCCCTTCAAGCGCCAGACGAATAGCGCGAACCATTAACGGGAAAGACATCACCGCCGCCGCCAGCACGGCGCCTCGCCAGCTAAAGGCAAAGGTAATGCCGAACCAGTCATAAAGCCACTGACCAATAAATCCGCGTCGGCCCATCGCGATAAGCAGCAGATAACCGACCACCACGGGCGGTAAAACCAGCGGCAGATGCAGTACGCTGTCAAGCAACGCTTTGCCTGGAAACTTGCATCGCACAAGTAACCAGGCAAAAAAGATCCCAAACGGCAGACTAAACAACACGGCCAGGGAAGAAACTTTCAGGCTCAGTAGAACGGCCTGCCATTCTGGATCAGTCAGTATCATTACTTCGTCGTAAATCCATAACGTTTAAAGATTTCGGAAGCCTGCGGTCCTTTCAGGTAGTCATAGAACGCGCTGACCGTTGCGTTTTTGTGTCCATCAACAATCGCGATCGGGTATTCCACTTTCTTATGGGAATCTTCCGGGAACGTGCCAACCACTTTCACGCCTTTGCTGGCAACGGCATCAGAACCGTAAACGATGCCCAGCGGCGCTTCGCTACGCTCCACCAGCGCCAGTGCGCCACGCACGTCTTCCGCAGGAGCAAGTTTCGGTGCCAGGGTATCCCATGCGCCCAGTTTTTGCAGCGCTTCTTTTGCATAAATGCCAGCCGGAACGTGTTCCGGGTCGCCCACCGCCAGACGACCGCCATTCAGCAGAGTCGTCCAGTTGGTTTTGCTGTCGATGGTGATGTCTTTCTGTTCACTGGCTTTTGGCGCGACCACAACCAGGCTGTTGCCAAGCAGCGTTTCACGCGTTGCGGTATCAATCGCTTTTTTGTCTACCGCGTAGTCCATCCATTTCTGGTCAGCAGAGATAAACAGATCCGCTGGCGCTCCCGCTTCAATCTGGCGAGCCAGCGTAGAAGAAGAGGCAAATGAAGAGACAACGTCAACGTTCTTCTCTTTTTTGTATTCAACCGCAATATCCTGCATTGCGTTGGTCAGCGAAGCCGCCGCGAATACGGTGATTTTCCCTTCATCCGCCAGCGCATGTCCGGCAACAGTCAGAGATAATGTTGCCCCAGCAAACAGGCGTAACCATGTACGTGCCATCTGTAACTCCTTTGAGTGTCGTTATGTAGGCGCAAATATAGCGAGAAAATAAGGTTTTTCCCAGAAGTTATTGATACCCAATTGAGGTTACGCAAAGAAAATATCGGCAGGAAAAGCAGGATCTTGAGGGGCGCTACCCAATGGATTTCGGGTTGCGCTGAGACTCACAGGCACAGCCAACAAAAATGCGGCCTGAAAGTCGAAGAAAGTAAAACGCCCGACTGAGCGGGCGTTTAAAAATCAATGGTTCTGTCTGGACTGGTCTTTCTGACCGATACCGGAGAAAATGTTGAACACTTCACCCAGACCGTAAATCAGCCCCAGAATGATGGCCATGACCACCGGAACCATGACTACGGCGAATACCAGACTTTTCAATAACTCTAACATGGTCAACTCCAGATAGGATTCTTTTGATATTCTAACTGCATAAATGAGAAAAGCACTCCCCTTTTGTGCGGTCGACTTTGCGCGGAAGCGGTTTTCCGTCACAATAACCCTTTTGCCAGGATCTTGTTATGCAGGCCGAAATCCTCCTTACACTCAAACTTCAACAAAAATTGTTTGCGGACCCCCGCCGCATTTCGCTGCTCAAGCATATCGCGCTTTCCGGCTCCATCAGCCAGGGGGCGAAAGATGCGGGCATCAGCTACAAAAGCGCCTGGGATGCCATTAACGAGATGAACCAACTCAGCGAGCAGACGCTCGTCGAGCGCGCAACGGGCGGCAAAGGCGGCGGCGGCGCGATACTGACCCGCTACGGTCAGCGCCTGATCCAGCTTTACGATTTGCTCGCCCAGATTCAGCAAAAAGCGTTCGACGTGCTGAGCGACGACGACGCCCTGCCGCTCGACAGCCTGCTGGCCGCCATTTCCCGTTTCTCTTTGCAAACCAGCGCCCGTAACCAGTGGTTCGGCACCATTACCGCACGCGATCACGATCAGGTTCAACAGCATGTCGATGTGCTGCTGGCCGACGGCGAAACGCGACTGAAGGTCGCCATCACTGCGCAAAGCGGCGAGCGTCTTGGCCTTGATGAAGGTAAAGAAGTCCTGATCCTGCTGAAAGCACCGTGGGTTGGCATTACCCAGGACGAGGCGATTGCCCGGGCTGCCGACAACCAGCTTCAGGGAACCATCAGCCATATTGAACGCGGCGCCGAGCAGTGCGAAGTCCTCATGACATTACCTGACGGCCAGACGTTATGCGCCACCCTGCCCGTTGAAGAGACCGCCACGCTGGAAGAAGGTGCTAACGTGACGGCATATTTTAATGCTGACAGAGTGATTATCGCTACGTTGTGCTAAGTGCATTGACATCTGTTCTTTGAACACGTATCCCTGTCATTCATCGCTGCAAAAAATGGGATACAAAATGTCATCATTGCATATTTCGCAAGGTACGTTTCGCCTGAGCGACACAAAAACGCTTCAGTTAAGTGCGCTGACATTGCAGGCGGGGGATAGCTGGGCTTTTGTCGGCACCAATGGAAGCGGGAAATCGGCGCTGGCCCGCGCGCTGGCGGGAGAACTGACGCTACTGAAAGGCGAGCGCCAGTCTCAGTTCGCGCGCGTCACCCGCCTCTCATTCGAACAGTTGCAAAAACTGGTCAGCGATGAATGGCAGCGCAACAACACCGACCTGCTCAGCCCTGGCGAAGACGACACCGGACGAACTACGGCAGAAATCATTCAGGATGAGGTGAGCGATCCCGCCCGCTGTGCCGAACTGGCGCAGCAGTTTGGCATTTCTTCTCTGCTCGACAGACGTTTTAAATACCTTTCTACGGGCGAAACGCGCAAAACGCTGCTTTGTCAGGCGCTGATGTCAGAACCGGATTTATTAATCCTCGATGAGCCGTTTGACGGGCTGGATGTCGCCTCCCGCCAGCAACTGGCGAATCTTCTCGCCACGCTGCACCAGTCGGGCTATACGCTGGTGCTGGTGTTAAACCGCTTCGATGAGATCCCCGAATTCGTTCAGTATGCGGGAGTCCTTGCCGACTGCACGTTAACGGAAACGGGGGAAAAAGCGGATTTGCTCCAGCGGGCGCTGATTGCCCAACTCGCGCATAGCGAACGACTGGAAGGCGTAAAGTTGCCCGAGCCGGATGAACCTTCTGCCCGTCACGCCCTGCCGGACGGCGCGGCGCGCATTATTCTCAACGATGGCGTCGTCTCCTATAACGACCGCCCTATTCTTAATCATCTGAGCTGGCAGGTGAATCCGGGTGAACACTGGCAGATTGTCGGGCCTAACGGCGCGGGAAAATCCACCCTGCTAAGTTTAATCACCGGCGACCATCCGCAGGGATACAGCAACGACCTGACGCTGTTTGGCCGCCGTCGCGGGAGTGGTGAAACAATCTGGGATATCAAAAAACATATCGGCTATGTCAGCAGCAGCCTGCATCTGGATTACCGCGTCAGCACCACGGTGCGTAATGTCATTCTCTCCGGTTACTTTGACTCGATTGGCATCTACCAGGCGGTTTCCGACAGACAGCACAAGCTGGCGCAGCAATGGCTGGATATTCTGGGAATGGACAAACGCACTGCGGATGCGCCTTTCCACAGCCTGTCCTGGGGGCAACAACGACTGGCGCTGATTGCCCGTGCGCTGGTCAAACACCCTACGCTGCTGATTCTTGACGAGCCATTACAAGGGCTGGACCCGTTGAATCGTCAACTCGTTCGCCGCTTTGTCGATGTACTGATTAGCGAGGGAGAAACGCAGTTGCTGTTTGTCTCCCATCACGCGGAAGACGCCCCAGGCTGCATTACCCATCGGCTGGAATTTGTACCGGAAGGCGAGAGTTACCGCTATCAACAGACGACGCTGCGTTAGCGGTTCACTGGGGGCGTGCGACCACGTCCCTTTTTTCACTGCTTTTTCAGATAAAAGGCGCAATCATTCTTAAAGCATATGATTTATCATTAAATAACAGTCGTCGGCGGGTGAAAAAACCGAAGTGTAAACGATTCCACTAATATATTCCATGTCACACTTTTCGCATCTTTGTTATGCTATGGTTATTCCATACCATAGGCTTAACGGAGCGAATTATGAGAGTACTGGTCACCGGTGGTAGCGGTTACATTGGAAGTCATACTTGTGTACAGTTACTGAAAAACGGTCACGATGTCATCATCCTTGATAACCTCTGCAACAGTAAGCGCAGCGTACTGCCTGTTATCGAGCGATTAAGTGGTAAGCACCCAACTTTCGTTGAAGGCGATATTCGTAACGAAGCGCTGATGACTGAAATTCTGCATGACCACGCGATTGACGCCGTCATTCACTTTGCCGGTCTGAAAGCCGTGGGCGAATCCGTCGCCAAACCGCTGGAATACTATGACAACAACGTCAACGGTACGCTGCGTTTAATCAGCGCCATGCGCGCCGCCAATGTCAAAAACTTCATCTTCAGCTCCTCCGCCACCGTCTACGGCGATCAGCCCAAAATTCCTTATGTCGAAAGCTTCCCGACCGGCACGCCGCAGAGCCCATATGGCAAAAGTAAACTGATGGTCGAACAGATCCTGACCGACCTGCAAAAAGCGCAGCCGGACTGGAGCATCGCCCTGCTGCGCTACTTCAACCCGGTCGGCGCGCATCCGTCAGGTGATATGGGCGAAGATCCGCAGGGCATTCCTAACAACCTGATGCCGTACATCGCCCAGGTCGCCGTTGGCCGTCGCGAATCGCTCGCGGTCTTTGGCAACGACTACCCTACCGAAGACGGCACCGGCGTGCGCGATTACATCCATGTGATGGATCTTGCCGACGGCCACGTAACCGCGATGGAAAAACTGGCTGGCAAACAAGGCGTGCATATTTACAACCTTGGCGCTGGTGTTGGCAACAGCGTGCTGGATGTGGTTAACGCCTTCAGCAAAGCCTGCGGTAAACCCGTTGCTTATCATTTTGCCCCACGCCGTGAAGGCGACCTTCCGGCCTACTGGGCGGACGCCAGCAAAGCCGACCGCGAACTGGACTGGCGCGTAACCCGCACTCTTGACGAAATGGCGCAGGACACCTGGCGTTGGCAGTCACGCCATCCGCAGGGATATCCAGACTAAGGACATGTCATGACGCAATTTAATCCTGTCGATCATCCACATCGCCGTTTTAACCCGCTAACCGGACAGTGGATTCTGGTTTCACCGCATCGCGCAAAGCGCCCCTGGCAGGGGGCGCAGGAAACGCCATCTCAGCAGGCGCTTCCCGCCCATGACCCTGACTGCTTCCTGTGCGCGGGCAATACGCGGGTAACCGGAGATAAAAACCCGGATTACACCGGCACCTATGTCTTTACAAATGACTTTGCCGCGCTGATGTCTGACACCCCGGACGCGCCGGACAGCCATGACCCGTTAATGCGTTGCCAGAGCGCCCGCGGCACCAGCCGCGTGATCTGCTTTTCTCCCGATCACAGCAAGACGCTGCCGGAACTGAGCCTCCCCGCGCTGACCGACATCATCAAAACCTGGCAAGAACAGACTGCCGATCTGGGAAAAACCTACCCCTGGGTGCAGGTTTTTGAGAATAAAGGCGCGGCGATGGGCTGCTCCAACCCGCATCCGCACGGCCAGATTTGGGCCAACAGCTTCCTGCCGAACGAAGCCGAGCGTGAAGATCGTTTGCAAAAAGCCTACTTCGCCGAACAGCACTCCCCAATGCTGGTGGATTATGTGCAGCGCGAACTGGCGGACGGCAGCCGTACGGTGGTTGAAACCGAGCACTGGCTGGCGGTCGTGCCTTACTGGGCGGCCTGGCCGTTTGAAACGCTGCTGCTGCCCAAAGCGCATGTGCTGCGCATTACCGATTTGACCGACGATCAGCGCGACTCCCTGGCGCTGGCGCTGAAAAAGCTGACCAGTCGTTATGACAACCTGTTCCAGTGCTCCTTCCCCTACTCCATGGGCTGGCACGGCGCGCCGTTTAACGGTGAAGAGAACGGGCACTGGCAGCTGCACGCGCACTTTTATCCACCGCTGCTGCGTTCCGCGACCGTCCGTAAATTTATGGTCGGTTATGAAATGCTGGCGGAGACCCAGCGCGATCTGACGGCAGAACAAGCGGCGGAGCGTCTGCGCGCGGTCAGCGACATTCATTTTCGCGAATCAGGAGTTTAAATAATGAGTCTGAAAGAGAAAACACAATCTCTGTTTGCAGAAATTTTCGGCTACCCTGCTACCCACACCATTCAGGCGCCTGGTCGCGTCAATCTGATCGGCGAGCACACCGATTACAACGACGGCTTCGTGCTGCCTTGCGCTATCGACTACCAGACGGTGATTAGCTACGCCACGCGTGACGATCGCAAAGTGCGCGTGATTGCGGCTGACTACGACAACCAGGTTGATGAATTCTCCCTTGATGCGCCGATCGTTACCCACGACAGCCAGCAGTGGTCAAACTACGTGCGCGGCGTGGTGAAGCATCTGCAAAAACGAAATAACGCATTTGGCGGCGCGGATCTGGTTATCAGCGGCAATGTGCCGCAGGGCGCGGGACTCAGTTCTTCTGCGTCGCTGGAAGTCGCGGTCGGCACCGTATTCCAGCAGTTGTACCACCTGCCGCTGGATGGCGCGCAAATCGCGCTCAACGGCCAGGAAGCGGAGAATCAGTTCGTCGGCTGCAACTGCGGCATTATGGATCAGCTGATCTCCGCGCTGGGTAAAAAAGATCATGCCCTGCTGATTGACTGCCGCACGCTGGGTACGAAAGCGGTTTCCATGCCGGAAGGCGTGGCGGTGGTGATCATCAACAGTAACTTTAAACGTACGCTGGTGGGCAGCGAGTACAATACCCGCCGCGAGCAGTGTGAAACGGGCGCGCGTTTCTTCCAGCAACCGGCGTTGCGCGATGTCAGCCTTGCGGCGTTCAACGCGGTGGCCAGCGAGCTGGACCCGATTGTCGCCAAACGTGTTCGCCACGTACTGACCGAAAACGCCCGTACCGTTGAAGCCGCCAGCGCGCTGGAGAAAGGCGACCTGAAACGCATGGGTGAATTGATGGCGGAATCTCACGCCTCAATGCGCGATGACTTCGAAATCACCGTCCCGCAGATCGACACGCTGGTCGAAATTGTGAAAGCGACCATCGGCGATAAAGGCGGCGTACGCATGACCGGCGGCGGCTTCGGCGGCTGCGTCGTCGCGTTGATCCCGGAAGCGCTGGTTCCTGCCGTACAGCAGGCCGTAGCCACGCAGTATGAAGCGAAAACCGGAATCAAAGAAACGTTTTACGTATGCAAACCCTCACAAGGAGCCGGACAGTGCTAAACGAAACGCCCGCACTGGCGCCCGATGGTCAGCCGTACCGCCTGCTCACCCTGCGCAACGATGCAGGGATGGTGGTCACGCTGATGGACTGGGGCGCCACACTACTTTCCGCCCGTATCCCGCTAACCGATGGCAGCGTCCGTGAAGCGTTGCTGGGGTGCGCCAGCCCGGAATATTACCAGGATCAGGCCGCCTTTCTTGGCGCATCGATTGGCCGCTACGCCAATCGCATTGCCAACAGCCGTTACACCTGGGCGGGTGAAACCGTCAGTCTGCTGCCGAGCCAGGGTGAAAACCAACTGCACGGCGGGCCGGACGGCTTTGACAAACGTCGCTGGCAGATAGTCAACCAGAACGATCGTCAGGTGCTGTTCGCACTGACGTCTGACGATGGCGATCAGGGCTTCCCCGGCCATCTCTGCGCCACCGCGCAGTATCGTCTCACCAACGATAACCGAATCTCCATTACCTATCGAGCGACGGTAGATAAGCCCTGCCCGGTGAACCTGACCAACCACGTTTACTTTAACCTGGACGGCGAGCAGTCAGACGTACGCCAGCACAAGTTACAGATTCTGGCTGATACGTACCTGCCGGTTGATGAAAGCGGTATTCCACGCGACGGGCTGAAATCCGTTACCGGAACCTCGTTCGACTTCCGTAGCGCAAAAACCATCGCCAGCGCGTTTCTTGCCGATGACGATCAGCGCAAGGTAAAAGGTTACGATCACGCCTTCTTATTGCAGACCAAAGGTGATGCCAGCCAGCCAGCCGCACATCTGTGGTCGCAGGATGAGAAATTGCAGATGAAGGTTTATACCTCCGCTCCGGCGCTGCAATTCTATTCCGGCAACTATCTGGGCGGCACGCCGTCGCGCGGGCCTGAACCTTATGCCGACTGGCAAGGCCTGGCGCTGGAAAGCGAATTTCTGCCAGACAGCCCGAACCACCCGGAATGGCCGCAACCTGACTGCGTGTTGCATCCCGGCGACGAGTACGCCAGCCTGACGGAATATCAGTTTATTCCGGCCTGACGATGAGCCATAACAGGCCCGATGGTGCCAGCTATCGGGCCTGTGGCGCGTCGCTTTGCTCAAATCCCCACCACTCAAAGACAAAATCGCAACTCCGGGTTCACAAGAACCTTACACTGCGTCACTATTTTCGCTATGGTTATGCGTAAGCGTTGCCGCTGACCTGTCACGGCAATATAATGAGAATTATTATCATTCAATAAAGCTTGAGGAGTGAGAGTATGGCTGTAACTAAGCTGGTTCTGGTACGTCACGGCGAAAGTCAGTGGAACAACGAAAACCGTTTCACCGGTTGGTACGATGTTGACCTGTCCGAGAAAGGCGTGGGTGAAGCAAAAGCGGCAGGTAAACTGCTGAAAGAGGAAGGCTATAGCTTCGATTTTGCTTATACCTCCGTGCTGAAACGTGCCATCCACACGCTGTGGAACGTCCTGGACGAACTGGATCAGGCCTGGCTGCCGGTTGAGAAATCCTGGAAGCTGAACGAACGTCACTACGGCGCACTACAGGGTCTGAACAAAGCGGAAACCGCTGAAAAATACGGTGATGAGCAGGTTAAACAGTGGCGTCGTGGTTTTGCCGTGACCCCGCCGGAGCTGACCAAAGATGACGAGCGTTATCCGGGCCACGATCCGCGTTATGCGCAACTGACCGAGAAAGAGCTGCCGCTGACTGAAAGCCTGGCGCTGACTATCGATCGCGTGATCCCTTACTGGAACGAAACCATTCTGCCGCGCATGAAAAGCGGTGAGCGCATCATCATCGCCGCTCACGGTAACTCTCTGCGTGCGCTGGTGAAATACCTGGATAACATGAGCGAAGAAGAGATTCTCGAACTGAACATCCCGACCGGTGTACCGCTGGTGTACGAGTTCGACGAAAACTTCAAACCGATCAAACATTACTATCTGGGTAACGCTGACGAGATCGCGGCAAAAGCGGCGGCCGTAGCGAACCAGGGTAAAGCGAAGTAATCTGATTTGCCTGATGGCGCTTCGCTTATCGGGCCTACGGGTTGGCAATATGCGTCCTGTAGGCCGGATAAGGCGTAAGCCGCCATCCGGCAATACATGCACTTAAACCCCGATAACCCCGTCGAGCACCACCTGCGCCCTGCCCTGTGAACAACGTTCCACACGACCCCGAACGTTATACACTTCCGCCAGGCTTTCTGCGGTAATAACCGCTTCCGGCGCGCCGCTGGCCACCAGTTTGCCCTCCTTCAGCATCAGCACATGTTCGCTGTGACGTAGCGCGATATTAATGTCATGCACCACCACAACCGTCACCATATTGCGCGCCCGCGTTTCCCGCGCGATCAGATCCATAACGTGAAACTGATAGTTCAGATCCAGCGCGCTAAGCGGCTCGTCCAGCAACAAAAGTTCCGGGTAGCGAATCAGCGACTGCGCAAGCCCCACCAGTTGCCGCTGGCCGCCGGAAAGCTGGTCAAGATAGTGCAGCGCCAGATGTGCAATGCCGAGTTGATCCAGGATTGCCAGCACCTGCGAGTGACTGTTCGCGCCATCCCGCCCGCCGGACGCCCGCTGCGCCACGATAATCGACTCCAGCACATGCAGATGTACGCCCTGCGGCAGCGACTGCGGTAAAAACACCACCTTTTCCGCACGTCGGGCAAACGGCAGCGACATCAGGTTCTCACCGTCCAGCATGACCTCGCCACGGGCTTTATTCAGCCCGGCCAGCGCGCGTAATAACGTTGATTTCCCGCAGCCGTTCGGCCCCAGCAGAACGGTAATTTTACCGCGCGGCAGCTCAGGCACGCTGAGATCGCGGATAACCGGATGTTTCGGATAACCGGCGCTTATTCCCTTGAGGATCAACCCGCTCATGACATGCTCCCCCGGTGGCGCAAAATAATGCTCAGGAAGAACGGCACACCCACCAGCGACGTTACGATGCCTACCGGAATGATCACCCCAGGAACAATATTCTTCGACGCGATCGAGGCCAGCGACAGCACCAGCCCCCCCGTCAACACGCTGCCCGGCAGATAGAACCGGTGATCTTCACCAAACAGCATTCGCGCAATGTGCGGCGCGACCAGACCGATAAAACCGATTGGCCCGACAAACGCCACCGACAGCGCCGATAGCAGGCTGATGCGCAGCAGCGATGACAGGCGCAGGCGCCGCACGTCAATGCCAAAACTCATCGCCCGATCTTCCCCCAACCGCAGCGCCGTCAATTGCCAGGCGCTACGCATCGACCACGGCAGCACAATGGCAAACACCAACGCCAGCACGCCGAGCTTTTCCCACGACGCGCGCGCCAGGCTGCCCATCGTCCAGAACACCAGCCCCTGTAGCGTGTCCTCATCGGCAACGAACTGCATCATCGACACCAGCGCATTAAAAGTAAACACCAGCGCGATACCGAACAGCACCACGCCAGAGGTCGCCACGCGCGTCCAGCGAGTAATCCCGTCCAGCAGCAGGGCAGACAGCAGCGCAAAAGCAAAGGCATTCGCGGGAATAAACCAGGCGGCAGGAACGCCGGGAATGCCGATACCCAACACGATCGCCAGCGCAGCGCCAAAGGCCGCTGCGGAAGAAACGCCCAGCGTGAACGGACTCGCCAGCGGGTTGTTCAGGATCGTCTGCATTTCGGCGCCCGCCAACCCCAAAGCCATTCCCACCAGTAACGCCATCAGCGCATAGGGTAAACGGATATCCCAGACGATAACGCGCGTCCCCGCATTAACGCTTGCCGGGTGCAGCAGCGTTTGCCAGAGCTCGCCGAGCGACAGACCAGACGGGCCAAGCGTAGAGTCCAGCACCAGCGAGGCGACTATCGCCGCAATAATCAGCAGCGCCAGCATCAACCGCTTGCGTACCACAAGACGGTAGCGATCGTCGATCGACGGAGCATTAGCGGATAGCGACATAACGTTCCTTACCTGTAGAGTCATTTCGGCGGATTGAGCACATCGCTAATCTGCGCGTCGCTGAGTGTAATGCCAAAAAAGTCCTGGTAAAAGCGGCGGGTCTCCTTGCGCATATCCACATCGGCAAAGCGCTGCGGGTAGAGCGTTTTTGCCAGCCAGAGGAATTGTAACGCCTCTTCGCTGGTCTCCCGACACCACCAGAACATCCCTTTCGGGTTCACATACACGCGATGATGAATCACGGCGTCCACCTGCGCCCACTGGGGAGAAGTCAGGATGGCATCCGCATCCCGCTTATTCATGGCGACAATCACCGCCGGATTTGCCGCGACGATCTGCTCAAGAGCGACTTCCCCCGTCCGGTTTTGCTTGTGGCTAAACCAGCGCTCGGCGACATTTTTTGCACCGGCCAGATCCATCCAGTCCTGATTAAGCGACGGCCTGCCGGAAGTGGTCAGCGGATTGCCCATGCTGTGATAGAGGGTCATTCGCTGATCTTCAGGAAGATCGCTTAAGCGCGCCTTTACCCGCGCCACATTGCGGTCAAAATACTGCTGATACCGCTGCGCTTTATCCTGCGCATCCGGCCCCAGCACCTCCGCTGTTTTATGCACCCTGGCGGTCAGCGCCTGCATGGAGTTCGCCTCAAACGCCAGTACGCGCACCCCCGCCTGCTGGAGCAGCGACGCCCTCGGCACCGTCATCGATTTCGGCACAAACAGCAGTTGTGTACCGAGCGAGATGATCTGCTCCGGGTCCAGTTCGTGACCGCTGTTGACGCTGACAACGGCGACATTCTCAATACGCGGCAGACTCTGGCGAAAAAGCGGAATCGTCTTTGCAATCATCGACGTGCCAACAATATTATCGCCATACCCCAGCATGGTGATGATGGTGTTTTGCGCCGGCCACGGCGAAGCGATGCGCACATCGCTGTGCGGCTGCGCGGCAAACAGGCTCCCCGCCACCAGCCAGGCCAGCGCGGGGAAAATGCGGGTTAGCGTCATGACTCCATCCTTTAAAAATCAAACGTGACGGAGGCGCGAACTTCACGCCCGCTGCCGATAAAGGCGCTGGGTGAACCGTTATCGCCATCGGTGCCTGACGGGAAGATTGATGCCCAGTAGTGCTTATCGAACACGTTGTTAACCACCACGCGGAAGGTGGTCGGCACGTTGCTGATTTTCGTGGTGTAGCGGGTGCCCAGGTCCCAGGTGGTGTAGCTGCTGGCCCATGCGGTGTTGGTATCGTTGGCGGCACGCTTGCCGGTATAATGAACGTTAGCGCTGTATACCCATTCCGGCATCGACGGTAAGCTGTACTCCGCCAGCACGTTCGCCTGTACTTTCGGTACGCCTACCACCCGTTTATCGCTGGTGGTATCGCTCACCGTATCTTTCAGTTTCGGATCGAGGAGCGTCACGCCGCTGTAGATATTCAGCCCTTGCCAGACATTACCGGAGGCCGTCAGCTCCAGACCGTTATTGACCTGGTTCCCCTGTTCCTTATAGACGTTGTCGCCGGGATCGACATAGGCAAATGGACGCTCAAGACGGAACAGCGCCGCCCCCAGATTCATCCCGGAGACATCGGCTTTTAGCCCCATCTCATATTGTTTGCTGCGATACGGGTCGAGGGTTTGCCCGGCATTTTTCACGTCGCTATTGGTTGGCGCCGTCCCGCCCTGTTCCAGCGACTCCGCATAGCTGACGTAGGCCATCACATTCGGGGTGATTTTATACATCAACGCCGCATTCGGGCTTAAACCGTTCTCATCAATCTGGCCGGTTTTATGACCGCTTTTATTGTAGTTCTGCGACTGAATCCAGCTCTGGCTCAAGTAGAACATCGCCGACCATTTCGGCGTGAAAGTCACGGTATCCCCAAGGGTAATGCTCTGTTGCGTGTTGACGCTGGATTTATAACGATCCCCACCGGTTATGATTTTGCCATCGCCCTTTTCGTACATCTCAGAGGGGTGATACATATTGGTGGTGTCCCAGCTATAAGACGGCCCCGTCCCTTTCGCACTGTACAGCGACCAGACATAACCGGTGGTCGAGAGCGCAATATCATGCCCGACAGAACCAGTATCAACATGACCGTTAAGCGTGGCGGTATTGCTCAGTACGCGAAAACGTCCTGCGGCAGTAGAGTCTTTCAGCGAACGGCTGATATCGCCCTGGTTATTGATAATTTTGCTGGATACGTTACGCATCGCACGATCCGCCTGCTGCCAGCCAACGCCCGCCGTTACGGACCAGTCATCATTGAGATAATGAATAAGACGCGTGCTCACCGTGTCGGTTGTCAGATCGTTCCCGGCCGTGCTGAGCGCCAGATTTTTATCTTTGGGATCGGGTGCGGAAGGTAATTTAATGTTCGGGCCATAGCTGAAGCTACCTGGATAGCCTTTCTGAATAAACTCATAGTGGCTGGCATCCAACTGCAATTGCGTTCCTGGCTGAATATTCCAGTCCAGCGCCACGGAAAGCAACTTACGGCGCAGCGTACTGTCATCCAGATTCCCTTCACCTTCCTGATTCAGCACATTCACGCGATAGCCAAAACGGTTGTCATCATCAATGTGTCCGCCCAAATCGACATGCCCGGTAAAGGCGCTCCGGCTTTGATAACCCAGAGTGACTTTGCGCAGCGTCTCTTCCGTTGGGCGTTTGGCGACAAAATTAAACTGCCCGGCCGGACTTGCCGGGCCGTACAGCGCGCCGGTCAGGCTGTTGAGCACATCCAGGCGTTCCAGCATCTCAACGGGGAAAGCGGTGGTTGAGACGATGTTCAACCCATCCAGGCGGCTGTTGGCAACCACGCTGCCCTGCATCCCCCGGCTCTGCGGTCTGCCGACATCCATGCCGCCGCGCGCCTGCATTTGTGTGCTGGGCGAGTATTTCAGCAGTTCGCTCACGCTTTGCGCCTGCTGGTTCTCAATCATCTCTTTGGTGACGGTCGTGGTCGAATACGGTGTATCAACCCAGGCTTTATTGCCCAGCGGCCCGACATCGATATCATTGGTTTTGAATCCAGCGCCGGAAGCGGCATGCGTGGTATCGGCAGAAGGCTGGCTGGTGACGATAATTTCATCTTCAGAGGTGTTTGCCGCATGTGCGCTGTGCGGCGCCAGGGAAATGAGAAGAGGCAACAGCGTTGCCAGTTGAGTGGGCTTATTCATTTGTATTATCAATCGTTATGTAAAAATTTATATTACGACCGATATAAGTGTAAAAAGTTGATCACGATCACATCAAAACTTTTAAACAAAGAACTAACTCTTTTGGATTACAAACAGTTAGTAGAAAAAAACCGGCCTGATTTGCCGGTTTTTCAATTGCGCAACGTGCGTTGGCAGGAGAAATTATCCGCGACGGGCTTTCACCGCATTCGACAACTGACGCAGCAGCGCATCCGTATCTTCCCAGCCGATGCAGGCGTCGGTAACGCTCTTACCGTAGGTCAGCGGTTCGCCGCTTTCCAGGCTCTGATTACCTTCCACCAGATGGCTTTCCACCATCACGCCAATGATCGCGTTTTCGCCACGCGCAATCTGCTGGCAAACATCCGCACAAACGTCCATCTGCTTTTTAAACTGTTTGGAGGAGTTCGCATGGCTGAAATCGATCATAACCTGCGGCGCAAGCCCCGCTTTAGCAAGACCTTCTTTTACTTCTGCCACATGTTGCGCGCTGTAGTTTGGCTCTTTGCCTCCACGCAGAATAATGTGGCAGTCGCCGTTGCCGCTGGTATTCACAATGGCGGAGTGCCCCCACTTAGTGACGGAGAGGAAGCAGTGAGGCGCACCGGCGGCATTGATGGCGTCAATCGCCACTTTGATGGTGCCGTCGGTGCCATTTTTAAAGCCGACCGGGCAGGAAAGACCGGAGGCCAGCTCGCGGTGTACCTGAGACTCCGTGGTACGTGCGCCAATCGCGCCCCAGCTCATCAGATCCGCCAGATATTGCGGGGTAATCATATCAAGGAACTCACCCGCAGCGGGTAATCCGCTGTCGTTAATGTCGAGCAATAGCTTGCGGGCAATACGCAGACCATCGTTAATCTGGAAGCTGTTATCCATATGCGGATCGTTGATCAGCCCTTTCCAGCCCACCGTGGTGCGCGGTTTTTCAAAATAGACGCGCATGACAATTTCAAGCTCGCCTTTTAGCTCTTCACGCAGCGTCATTAAACGAGCGGCATACTCTTTGGCGGCAACCGGATCATGAATTGAGCACGGCCCAATCACCACCAGCAGGCGATCGTCATTCCCTTTCAGGATTTTATGAATCGCTTTGCGGGCATGGGCAACGGTGTTTGCTGCATTCTCTGTAGCGGGAAATTTTTCAAGGAGTGCGACTGGCGGTAATAACTCGTTGATCTCTTTAATACGTAAATCGTCGTTCTGATAATTCATGATTATTCCAGTGTTGCCATACTTATCTAATTAAATGCAATCCCTTCAATCTATCTCTTTGGCTAAAAAGTGTAAACTGACTTTTACACTTCGAACGGACTAATCCTGGAATTAGGAAAAAAAAACGCCAGAAAGTAGCGAAAAACGAGATCTAACCTACAATTTTTAACTGCAAACACTATTTTTGTGAGTTTTTTCAAGATTCTCTGCTGGGCTAAATCGCCAGTGCGGGATCTTTAACCCCTCTCTGAGATTTTACTGGCACATGCACTGTTGGAAGAGTTATCCGACATATCGACCATAACAGGAGCATCTTATGAAAATGACAAAACTGGCCACACTTTTTCTTACTGCCATACTCAGCCTTGCCAGTGGCGCAGCGTTGGCCGCTGACGCGAATACGCAGTCCAACAACGGACAGGCAAACTCTTCGGCGGATGCCGGACAGGTCGCCCCTGACGCCCGCGAAAACATCGCGCCAAACAATGTGGACAACAGCCAGATTAATTCCGGCGGCACCATGCTTCACCCGGATGGCTCATCAATGAACCACGACGACATGACCTCCGATGAAGTGCATAAAAACACCATGTGTAAGGACGGCCGCTGCCCGGACGTGAATAAGAAAGTGGAGACCGGCGACGGCATCAACAACGACGTTGATACTAAAACCGATGGCACCACGCAGTAAGCCTGAAAAAAGGCCAGGTAACGGGAGAGCTGACGCTCTCCTTTTTATTTTGTCAGCCCAAAACTTGTATGATGTCATACAGTAATAATGAAAATAACAAAGGGATGACACGATGGCACATTCACACTCTCATACTGCTTCGCATCTGCCGGAAGATAAGAACGCCCGTCGGTTGCTGTTCGCATTTTGTGTCACCGCCGGATTTATGCTGGTTGAAGTGGTGGGCGGCATTCTTTCAGGATCGCTGGCGCTGCTGGCCGACGCCGGGCATATGCTTACCGATGCCGCAGCCCTGTTGTTCGCTCTGATGGCCGTACAGTTTTCCCGTCGTCCTCCAACCATTCGCCACACTTTCGGCTGGCTGAGGCTGACAACGCTGGCCGCGTTTGTTAACGCCATCGCATTAGTGGTGATTACCCTTTTAATCGTCTGGGAAGCCATTCAGCGCTTCTATACGCCACGACCTGTCGCAGGCGGCATGATGATGACTATCGCAGTGGCGGGCTTGCTCGCCAACGTGTTCGCGTTCTGGCTCCTGCACCGGGGGAATGAAGAAAAAAACCTCAATGTGCGTGCCGCCGCGCTGCATGTGATGGGGGATTTACTGGGATCGGTCGGCGCCATTTTTGCCGCACTGATTATCATCTGGACAGGCTGGACGCCAGCGGACCCGATTCTCTCGATCCTGGTTTCCATACTGGTGTTACGCAGCGCCTGGCGTCTGTTAAAAGACAGCGTAAATGAATTACTGGAAGGCGCGCCGGTTTCGCTGGATATCGCGGCGTTGCGTCGCCATCTCAGCCGGGATATTCCCGAAGTACGCAATGTGCATCACGTCCATGTCTGGATGATAGGAGAAAAACCCGTGATGACGCTGCATGTGCAGGTGATCCCGCCGCACGATCATGACGCGTTGCTGGCGCGCATCCAGCATTTCCTGATTCACCATTACCAGATTGAGCACGCCACCATTCAGATGGAATATCAGCCGTGCAACGGGCCGGACTGCCACCTGAATCAGGGGCTATCCGGCCATTCGCATCATCACCACTAACTGGAAAGCGCGTGTGAGCCTCGTTCGCGCGCGCTGTTGATCCACATCCGGCTGCCATTCAGGGCGATGAAGGTCAGGATCAGATACTCCAGCGACATCGCATAGACGCCTTGCAGTGCGAAGATCACCACGCTTATCACGTTGATAATCACCCACAGCAGCCAGTTTTCGACATACTTGCGCGTCATCAGGATCATCGCCACAATCGACAGCACCATCATGCAGGAGTCCCAGAACGGGAAGGCATCAGGCTGCAATTCCGGTACGGCGACCGACAATCCCAGCGCCTGCATCAGGTTGACGGCGACGCGAGTCAGGAAAGCAAATACCGGATCGATATACGCGGTCATCAGACCTATCGCCACCACGCATACCGCCAGCCAGGCCAGCGCTTTTGGCAGCGGCAGCCAGCGAATTTTCAATTCAATCTCATGCTGGCTTGTTTTGCGGGACCAGGCATACCAGCCGTAAATATTGGCGGCAAAGAAAAATACCTGAAGCAACAGGCTGGCGTAGAGTTGGATCTGAAAAAAGATGATCGCGAATAGCGTCACGTTAATCAGGCCGAAAAAATAGTTGCTGATCTTTTCCAGGCTGGCAAGCCCGATACACAGCAACCCCGCAACGGTGCCAACAGCTTCAATCCATGACAGGTCGTAACCGCCAGCGCCAATTGGAATATGAACCAGAATGTTCTGTGTGCTAAAAAAATCCATCTTTCCCCCAGAGCGTTTTATGTTTTACGCTCGTAGTGTAGCCGCAAATTCCAGCATACGGTTGAGCGGCAGCAGCGCCCCTTCTCGCAACGCCTGGTCAACGTGAATCTCATGGGCCTGCCCGCCCTGCTCTAACCCCTCAGCAATTGCCTTAAGGCCGTTCATCGCCATCCACGGACAATGCGCGCAGCTACGGCAGGTCGCCCCTTCTCCGGCTGTCGGCGCTTCAAGCAACTCTTTATCAGGCACCGCCTGCTGCATTTTATAGAAAATGCCCCGGTCGGTCGCCACAATAAGCTGCTTATGCGGCAGCGTGCGGGCGGCATTAATCAGCTGGCTGGTAGACCCGACGGCATCCGCCATATCGACAATCGATTGTGGCGACTCAGGATGCACCAGCACGGCGGCATCCGGGTACAAACCTTTCATCCGGGTCAACGCCTGGGTTTTAAATTCATCATGAACGATACAGGCCCCCTGCCAGCAGAGCACATCCGCGCCGGTCTGCTTTTGCACGTAATTTCCCAGGTGACGATCCGGCGCCCAGATAATTTTCTCGCCCAGACTGTCCAGATGTTCAATCAGTTCAACGGCGATACTGGAGGTAACAACCCAGTCAGCGCGGGCTTTGACGGCAGCAGACGTGTTGGCGTAAACCACTACCGTGCGATCCGGGTGGGCGTCGCAAAACGCGCTAAATTCGTCAATCGGACAGCCCAGATCCAGCGAGCATTCCGCCTGTAGAGTCGGCATCAGGATGGTTTTTTCCGGGCTGAGAATTTTGGCCGTCTCGCCCATAAAACGGACGCCAGCGACCAGCAACGTGGAGGCAGGATGTTTCGCGCCAAATCGCGCCATCTCCAGCGAGTCGGAAATGCATCCTCCGGTTTCTTCAGCCAGTTGCTGAATTTCGGGATCGGTGTAATAGTGCGCCACCATGACGGCATCGCGCGCTTTCAGCAGACGTTTGATTTTCTCGCGGTAGAATTGCTTTTCATCCACGCTTAGCGGGGTCGGTTTCGGCGGAAACGGATAGATTGCGGCTTCCGGGTCAAACATTACGCTCATCATGCTTTCTCGTTTTACTGGCTTAACGAAATAACCGATATAAAGCGTAACCCACGCCACAATCGGTTAAATTTGTTTTATATGCTAAACAAGATAGCCGATTGGTTGGCAAAAGTCACAACAATTGCGCTTGATAATGCCGGATGGCGGCGCAAGCGCCTTATCCGGCCTACGGGTCGCCGACTGACGTCTTATCCGACCTGAACGAGTGTATCGCTGTAGGCCTGATAAGCGCAGCGCCATCAGGCACAAATTCTGCGCATAGCAAAAAGGCGCCTTTAGGGCGCCTTTTTACATTGGTGGGTCGTGCAGGATGACTCGGCTTCGCCTCGCCCTTCGGGCCGTTGCTGACGCAACGTTATCCTTCACGTTTAACATCTGAGTGCAATGTTAAAATTGGTGGGTCGTGCAGGATTCGAACCTGCGACCAATTGATTAAAAGTCAACTGCTCTACCAACTGAGCTAACGACCCCTTGCGGGATTTTACTGCTTAATCATTCAGGATGGTGGGTCGTGCAGGATTCGAACCTGCGACCAATTGATTAAAAGTCAACTGCTCTACCAACTGAGCTAACGACCCATACGGGTGTTACCTGAAAGATTTTACTCGGCACCAATTTAAAATTGGTGGGTCGTGCAGGATGACTCGGCTTCGCCTCGCCCTTCGGGCCGTTGCTGATGCAACGTTATCCTTCACGCTTAACATCTGAGTGTGATGCTAAAACTGGTGGGTCGTGCAGGATTCGAACCTGCGACCAATTGATTAAAAGTCAACTGCTCTACCAACTGAGCTAACGACCCGAGTGGTGGGTGATGACGGGATCGAACCGCCGACCCCCTCCTTGTAAGGGAGGTGCTCTCCCAGCTGAGCTAATCACCCGATACTACGCTGGATACTGCTTACTAACTAAATTAGTGGTGGGTCGTGCAGGATTCGAACCTGCGACCAATTGATTAAAAGTCAACTGCTCTACCAACTGAGCTAACGACCCACTTTTGCGCTGCTTTCGGTTTGTTTGATATCCCCTGGCAACGGCGGCATATATTACTGATTTCAGATTTCAGCGCAACAAAAATTTCGATGTAGATCACTCAACTGCTTAGGAATCGCACGACGAGACCAGAAATAACGCGATTTCTGGTCACGTGGTGTGCATTACATCGCGTTAAGACGTTTTTGCGCTTGTTTTGCGCCATCAGTGCCAGGGTATTTACTGATAACCTGCTGATAAACCGCTTTGGCTTTTGCCGCGTCGCCTTTGTCCTGCATGATGACGCCGACTTTGTACATCGCGTCAGCCGCTTTTGGTGACTTCGGGTAGTTTTTGACTACCGAGGCAAAATAAAATGCGGCATCATCTTTTTTACCCTTGTTGTAATTCAACTGGCCAAGCCAGTAATTGGCATTCGGCTGATAAGTTGAGTCCGGGTATTTTTTGATGAAGTTCTGAAACGCCACAATCGCATCATCCTGGCGGGACTTATCCTGCACCAGAGCAATTGCCGCATTGTAATCGGTATTGGCGTCTCCGCTTTGTACCGGCGCGCCTGACGTCGCCGCACCCGCGCCAGGCGCAGGTGTTGCGGTTGCCGCCCCGCTTTGCTCGCCGCCCGCCGACGGCGTCGCTGCGCTACCGCTGCTCAGACTGTCCATCTGTAGCAGGATCTGCTTCTGCCGTTCAACAACCTGATTCAACTGATACTGGCTTTCCTGGATTTGACCACGCAGGGAATCAATATCGGACTGATTATCAGAGAGTTGTTGCTGGAGTTGGGTTAAAAGCTGGCTGTGAGCATTCGAAATACGCTCGAGTTGAGTGACGCGGTCTTCGACCGAGCCTGAGCCGACACTACTGATTGGCGCCTGAGCAAAAGCGGCCCAGGGGGCCGCTATGCCAACCAGTAACGACAGACTCAACAGGTGATGTCTGAAGTTACTGCTCATGCAATTCTCTTAGTAAACCAGTACGGCGCGACGGTTTTTAGCGTAAGCCGCTTCGTCGTGACCCAGTACTGCGGGTTTTTCTTTACCGTAAGAAACGATGGAGATCTGGTCAGCAGAAACGCCTTTACCCTGCAAGTACATCTTAACAGCGTTAGCACGGCGTTCGCCCAGGGAGATGTTGTACTCAGGAGTACCACGTTCGTCCGCATGACCTTCTACGGTGACTTTGTAAGACGGGTTGCTACGCAGGAAGTTAGCGTGCGCATCCAGCATTGCCGCGAAGTCAGAACGGATATCGTACTTGTCCAGATCGAAGTAAACGATGTTGTTCTGCTGCAATTGCTGCATCTGCAAACGCGCTTGCTCTTCAGAAGACATGTTGCCGCTGCCGTTCGCATCCATACCAGTGCCTGCACCCAGCATGCCTTCGCTGCCGTCATTGCTGGCGTTCTTGTTGGAAGAACATGCAGCAATTGCCATAACAGGCAGAGCGATCATCAGCCCTTTCAGCACTTTGTTCAGTTGCATTTCAATGATTCCTTTACTAATCAATTAATTATTATCACAGATACGGCGACCAGGCAGGGAATTTAACCTGACCATCGGTTGCCGGAAGACGCGCCTTGAAACGCCCATCTGTAGAAACCAAATTCAGCACGGATCCCATCCCCTGAGAAGAGCTGTAGATTACCATAGTGCCGTTAGGTGCCAGACTTGGCGTTTCATCCAGGAACGTTGACGACAGAACCTGTACGCCACCCGCTACCAGATCTTGTTTGGCAATGTGCTGCTGACCATTCGCCGAGCTTACCATTACCATAAATTTACCGTCGCTGCTCACATCCGCATCCTGGTTTTGCGAACCTTCCCAGGTGATACGCTGCGGAGCACCGCCGTTCACGTTAACTTTATACACCTGCGGACGACCGGCCTGGTCAGAGGTAAAGGCCAGGTTCTGGCTGTCCGGGAACCACGTTGGTTCGGTGTTGTTGCTGCGACCATCCGTCACCTGACGAATCTGACCAGAACCAATGTCCATCACATACAGGTTCAGGCTACCGGTTTTAGACAACGCAAACGCCAGTTTGCTGCCATCCGGCGAGAACGCAGGCGCGCCGTTGTGACGCGGGAACGACGCAACCTGACGCACAGCCCCGTTAGCCAGCGTCTGGATAACCAGCGCGGAACGACCGCTTTCGAAGGTCACGTAGGCCAGTTTAGAGCCGTCAGGAGACCACGCCGGAGACATCAGCGGCTGCGGAGAACGGTGAACCACGAACTGGTTGTAACCATCGTAGTCAGACACGCGCAACTCATACGGGAACTGGCCGCCGTTAGTCTGCACAACGTAAGCGATACGGGTGCGGAATGCGCCCTTGATGCCGGTCAGCTTCTCAAACACTTCATCACTTGCAGTATGGCCAGCATAACGCAGCCACTGCTTGTTCACTTTGTAAGAGTTCTGCGCCAGTACAGTACCCGGTGCGCCGCCGGTGTCAACCAGCTGATAAGCAACATTGTAGGAACCGTCAGGATTCGGAGTCACCTGGCCGACAACAACCGCATCAATACCCAGCGCAGACCATGCCGCCGGCTGAACTTCTTGCGCCGTACCCGGCTGCTGCGGCAGACGAGAACGATCCAACGGATTGAATTTACCGCTGTTGCGCAGGTCAGCGCCAACGATGCCGCCAATATCTTCAGGCGCAGCTCCCGGCCCTGCCCACTGGAATGGCACAACGCCAATCGGGCGCGCCGAGTCCACCCCCTGGGTGATCTCGATACGTACTTCTGCGTGCAGCACCGCTGCCCACAGCATTAAGAAACCAAATGCTACTCGTAATGCCTGCTTCATCATATCTCCCTTATCCGGGCGGAAAGCCCACGATAATTTAGCAGAATGTTAACAAACTCAAATACACAAAACTACCAGAACCCAGCGACTCCCGTAGCGTTTCTTTCCCCGCCGTGACGGGGAAAGTTTAGCTTACGGTTTAAAGTCCAGAGGTGCGTTTTTAAACACTTCGTATACCGCCTGGCTTGGTGGTTTTGGAATCTTCGCCTGTCGGGCCGCAGCAAGCGCTGCCTGACAAAGCGCGGGATCGCCACCTTCAGACTGAATATCCAGCAACAGGCCGTCTGGCGCCAGTTTTATACGCAGCGTACAGGTTTTACCTGCATAGGACGATGCGTCGTAAAACTTACTTTCAATGGCCGATTTAATCTGCCCGGCATAGTTGCTGATATCCGCGCCTGATGCGCCATTGTTTTTAGTATTACCACTCCCCGCAGGAGAAGCATTGCTTCCTGCCGCTCCGCCACCGGTTTTCGGCGCATTCTTACCGGAGCTTAAATCGCCCAACAGGTCGTCGACGCCAGATGCGGCAGCGGCTTTTTCGGCTGCGGCTTTCTTCGCGGCAGCCGCTTTATCTGCCGCAGCTTTCTTATCGGCAGCAGCCTTCTCAGCAGCAGCTTTTTTTGCTGCTGCCGCTTTCTCAGCGGCGGCTTTGTCGGCGGCAGCTTTCTTCTCTGCGGCCGCTTTTTCAGCAGCAGCCTTTTCTGCTGCGGCTTTCTTCGCGGCCTCTGCCTGAGCCTGCTTAGCCGCCTCGGCTTCCGCTTTTTTCTTCGCGTCGGCGGCGGCTTTTGCCGCTTCAGCTTCGGCTTTCTTCTTCGCATCAGCAGCCGCTTTTACCGCTTCAGCTTCCGCTTTCTTCTGCGCTTCCGCCGCTGCTTTAGCCTGCGCGTCCGCTTTCGCTTTCGCATCCGCTGCGGCTTTCGCCGCCGCTTCTTCAGCCTGTTTCTGCTGCTCCTGCGCTTTCTTCGCGGCCGCTTCCGCTTGTTTCTGCTGTTCCGCCTGCTCGCGCGCCTGTTCCTGCGCGGCTAAACGTTCTTTCTCAAGTTGCTTCAGTCGTTCCTGTTCAGCCGCCTGCTTCTCGCGAAGCTCTTCAGCTTGCTGCTGCGCCTGTTTCTCACGCTGTTCCGCCGCACGCTTCGCGCTCGCCTGTTGCTGCTGCTGACGATCGTACTGCTGAACAACTGCGCCGGGATCGACCATGACGGCGTCGATGGAAGAACCACCGCCGCCCCCGGCTGAAGCCTCTATATGCTCATCGAACGAACTCCAGATCAGCACTGCAAATAAGATGACATGCAGTACCGCTGAAATAATTATCGCCCGTTTGAGCTTGTCGTTTTGTTCGGTTGCCTTTGACACTCTCGGTTCCCAAAAACTGTGCGCCTGTTACTTGCTATCTTTACGTCCCGGAGACGCAGAAGATCAGATAGGCTGCGTCATCAAGCCAACCGATTTCACGCCCGCACTGTGTAACAAGTTCAGCGCTTTAATTATTTCATCGTAAGGCACGTCTTTCGCGCCACCGATTAAGAAGACCGTTTTCGGATTGGACTCCAGGCGACTTTTCGCTTCGGCAATAACCTGCTCTGGCGGCAACTGATCCATCCTGTCTTTCTCAACCACCACGCTGTATTGCCCAATACCGGAAACTTCAATAATGACCGGCGGATCGTCATTGGTGCTGACGGCCTGCGACTCGGTCGCGTCCGGCAGATCGACTTCCACACTCTGGGTAATGATCGGCGCCGTCGCCATGAAAATCAGCAGCAGCACCAACAGTACGTCGAGCAACGGTACAATGTTGATTTCGGACTTGAGATCGCGACGACCTCGTCCACGCGTTCTGGCCATGGCTTACCCCTTGTTGCTCTCGCTACTGGTAAACGCCTGACGGTGCAGAATGGCGGTGAACTCTTCCATAAAGTTGTCGTAATTCAGTTCCAGCTTGTTCACGCGCTGATTCAGACGGTTGTAGGCCATAACCGCTGGAATCGCCGCAAACAGACCGATAGCCGTTGCAATCAGCGCTTCCGCGATACCCGGCGCCACCATTTGCAGCGTCGCCTGTTTCACCGCACCGAGGGCGATAAACGCGTGCATAATCCCCCATACCGTACCAAACAGACCAATATACGGACTGATGGAACCCACGGTGCCGAGGAAAGGAATGTGCGTCTCTAATGTTTCCAGCTCACGGTTCATGGAGATACGCATCGCACGGGACGCCCCCTCAACAACCGCTTCCGGCGCATGGTTGTTTGCACGATGCAGTCGCACAAACTCTTTGAACCCGCTATAGAAGATTTGTTCCGAACCCGCGAGGCTATCACGACGCCCCTGGCTCTCCTGATACAGGCGAGACAGTTCGATTCCAGACCAGAATTTATCTTCGAACGCTTCCGCTTCGCGCGCCGCAGCGTTAAGAATACGAGTCCGCTGGATGATGATAGCCCAGGATGCGATTGAAAAACCAATCAAAATCAACATGATAAGTTTAACCAGAAGGCTTGCCTTCAGGAACAAATCAAGGATATTCATGTCAGTCACTGCTTAAACTCCGCGACAATAGACTTGGGAAGCGCACGAGGCTTCATTTTGAGTGGATCAACGCAAACAATCAGAACTTCCGCTTCGTTGAGCACGTTGTTCTCTGCGTTGACAATGCGTTGCGTGAAAACCAAAGAGGTGCCACGCATTGACGTAATTTCAGTTTGGACTTCGAGCATATCGTCGAGTCGCGCAGGCGCATAATATTCCAGCGTCATTTTACGCACCACGAAGGCAACCCGTTCAGCCAACAGCACCTGCTGACTGAAGTGATGATGACGCAGCATCTCTGTGCGTGCTCTTTCATAAAAAGCGACGTAACTGGCGTGGTAAACCACACCACCGGCGTCGGTATCCTCATAATAGACACGAACCGGCCATCGAAATATATTCACTGTACATCCCGGTAATGCAAAAAAAGTTAACGCTTTTAAACGTTGCTACTATACGCGCGCGGATGAGGCTTGGGAATGGGGGGAAGTTAAGGGAGAGTAAAAATTTATGGGCTTATGAAAACCCATAAATTTTTAAGGATACTTCTTATTCAAAAGAAGAAGAAAATCAGACCAACAATAAGCACGATATCGGCGAGCAGCGGGCAAAAGATCCCCTGCCAGTGAACGGCGCGAGGACGAAATCCTACGCCATGAATCACGCCCGTACAGACGGCCCACATCAGCAGAAAACCATGCCAGATTTCCAGCTCGCTTGTTTTCGCCGCGAAACGCGTCGGGTCCCAGAAGATGCAGCCTGCCAACACTAACGCCAGCATAAAGGAAAGCGCCCGTAATGGGCGCTTATCCATTACCGCATACAACGTTGCGATAATACTGGTCATTAGCTGTCTTCTTGTCCGGCTTTACCTGATTCTACGTGCTCAAGCGCCAGCGCAGTGATTATCCCAAATGCACAGGCAAGAAGCGTTCCCAGAATCCATGCGAAATACCACATTTTTAGCTCCTTACTTAGTACAGAGAGTGGGTGTTGCTTTCAATATGTTCTTTAGTGATGCGGCCGAACATTTTCCAGTAACACCAGCTGGTGTAGATCAGAATGATCGGTACAAACACCAACGCAACCCAGGTCATCAGGTTCAGCGTTCTCTGGCTGGAGGTCGCATCCCACATGGTCAGGCTCGCATTCATCATGGTGCTGGAAGGCATCACAAACGGGAACATTGCGATACCGGCAGTCAGGATGATGCAGGCCAGGGTCAGAGAAGAGAACAGGAATGCCCATGCTCCTTTCTCCATACGGGAGGTCAGGATAGTCAGCAGCGGCAGAACCACGCCCAGCGCCGGAACCAGCCACAGGATCGGCGTACTGTTGAAGTTCACCATCCACGCACCGGCTTCACGCGCGACTTCTTTGGTCAGCGGGTTAGATGCGGCGTGATGATCCATCGCGGAAGTCACGACATAACCATCAATACCGTAAACCACCCATACGCCCGCCAGCGCGAAGCACACCAGCGTAACCAGCGCGGCTACCTGTGCCGTCGTGCGGGAACGCAGGTGCAGCTCACCCACGGTACGCATTTGCAGATAGGTCGCGCCCTGGGTAATGATCATCCCTACGCTGACGATACCTGCCAGCAGGCCAAACGGGTTCAGCAACTGGAAGAAGTTACCGGTGTAGTACAGACGCAGATACTCGTCGATATGGAACGGTACGCCCTGTAACAGGTTGCCGAACGCCACGCCGATAACCAGCGGCGGCACAAAGCTCCCCACGAAGATGCCCCAGTCCCACATGTTGCGCCAGCGGGTGTCTTCAATCTTGGAACGGTAGTCAAAACCGACCGGACGGAAGAACAAGGACGCCAGCACGAGGATCATCGCCACATAGAAACCAGAAAACGCCGCAGCGTAAACCATCGGCCAGGCGGCGAACAGCGCGCCACCGGCGGTGATCAGCCACACCTGGTTACCGTCCCAGTGCGGGGCGATGGAGTTGATCATAATTCGACGCTCGGTGTCGTTACGACCGAGGAAACGGGTGAGCATGCCCACCCCCATGTCGAAGCCATCGGTAACCGCAAAACCGATCAGCAGAATGCCAACCAGCAGCCACCAGATAAAACGCAATACTTCATAATCGATCATTTGACGACTCCTGTCTTAGCGTGCCGGCTGAGAGGCCACATTGGGCTGCTCAAAGTGATAGCGACCGGTTTTCAGGCTGCTTGGGCCACGGCGTGCAAACTTGAACATTAAGTACAGCTCCGCCACCAGGAACAGGGTATACAGGCCGCAAATCAGGATCATGGAGAACAGCAGGTCACCGACCGTCAGTGACGAGTTCGCCACGGCGGTTGGCAGCACCTCACCGATCGCCCACGGCTGACGACCATATTCGGCAACGAACCAGCCTGCTTCTACAGCAATCCACGGCAGCGGGATGCCGTACAGCGCCGCGCGCAGCAGCCATTTTTTCTCACCGATGCGGTTACGAATGACGCTCCAGAAGGAGAGCGCGATGATCGCCAGCAGCAGGAAGCCGCACGCAACCATGATACGGAACGCAAAGTACAGCGGCGCAACGCGTGGGATGGAGTCTTTGGTCGCCATCTCAATTTGCGCTTCGGTCGCGTCAGTGACGTTCGGCGTATAGCGTTTAAGCAGCAGACCGTAGCCCAGATCTTTCTTCACGTTATTGAACTGGTCGCGAACGGCCTGGTCGGTAGAACCGGCACGCAGTTCTTCCAGCAGCGCGTAGGCTTTCATCCCGCTACGGATACGTTCTTCATGCTGCACCATCAGGTCTTTCAGACCGATGACCGGCGTATCGACGGAGCGAGTCGCGATAATACCCAGCGCGTAAGGGATCTGGATAGCCAGTTTGTTTTCCTGCGTCTCCTGATCCGGGATACCGAACAGGGTGAAGGAAGCAGGCGCTGGCTGGGTTTCCCATTCCGCTTCAATCGCGGCGAGTTTGGTTTTCTGCACGTCGCCCATTTCGTAGCCGGATTCGTCACCCAGCACGATAACAGACAGCACAGCAGCCATACCGAAGCTGGCGGCGATAGCAAAGGAGCGTTTAGCGAACGCGATGTCGCGGCCTTTCAGCAGGTAGTAAGCACTGATACCGAGGATGAACATTGCACCGGTCACATAGCCAGACGCCACAGTGTGAACGAATTTCACCTGCGCAACCGGGTTAAGCACCAGTTCGGAGAAGCTCACCATCTCCATACGCATGGTTTCGAAGTTGAAATCCGATGCGATAGGGTTCTGCATCCAGCCGTTCGCCACAAGTATCCACAGCGCAGACAGGTTGGAACCCAGCGCCACCAGCCAGGTAACACACATATGCTGGACTTTACCCAGACGGTCCCAGCCAAAGAAGAACAGACCTACAAAGGTGGATTCGAGGAAGAAGGCCATCAAACCTTCGATTGCCAGAGGCGCACCGAAGATATCCCCTACATAGTGGGAATAGTAAGACCAGTTAGTCCCGAACTGGAACTCCATGGTCAGACCGGTAGCCACACCCAGAGCGAAGTTGATACCAAACAACTTGCCCCAGAACTTGGTCATATCTTTATAAATCTGTTTGCCGGAAAGGACGTATACCGTTTCCATAATGGCCAGCAGGAACGCCATACCGAGCGTCAGCGGCACAAACAGGAAGTGGTACATCGCGGTCAAGGCAAACTGTAAGCGCGACAGTTCGACTATATCTAACATCATGACTCCTTGCTCATCGCATGAAGACTCCGAGAGTGAACCCCGTTAGAAAGGGTCACACGCATGCCCCAATAAAATTTATTTGCTCCCCTTCACCGTTGCCGTTTCATCATCAGAGGAAACAGCAATGATAAAAAGTTACAAACATGTTAATAAAAATCCTAAATTGATCCCGCAAATATATTACGCCGTAAAATCCCTACAATAAACAGGTTTTTATTGAGTCAAATTTGCATTTTTCGACATTGATCAATTTATAGCTAATTTACCAGTTTCAGGCCAATTTGATCGGCGACAATTTATCGTGTTTTGACATCTTTTTCCAAGCATTAAACATTGATTTAAATCAAAAACACCAAAATTCGTTAACGGTGTATACAATGCGTAAACACAGTGAAAACAATGTTGCGCATATGTATCTCTGAGGGTGTTGGCGGTTATCTAATAGAAAGGTATATATAAAAAAACAGCATTTCATTTAACGTTATCATCGACGACATTCTTTTGCCGTCTGCAACTATTTAGCGTAGACGCTTCAGCGTAATTTTCCACAGGGTCAATTTGCCATGAAAATAATCACAAATATTTTACTTTTAACCCCATTGAAATTAACACCGGATTGTTATTATTCCGTTAACAATAAAGCCACGCTAAGCGTGGCTTTAATCTGTTTGTCTGAGATTCAGGCAAGCGTGTAGCTAAACGTTCGGGACTGCCCCGGCAGAAAGAGGCCAGCCCCACTTGTGCCCTCTCCTTTCGCAGGGCACGTCTGTTCATCCATCATGGTCTCTGTACATGCGCTAACGGCTCTGCCGAAGGCAACGGTGGCATCACATGAGGTTGTTTCGGACGGATTGTACAGGCGCAGGATGACATCATCGCGATCCTCTGCTTTTTTCAGCGCGCTTAACAGGCAGCCCACCGGCGACATCGTTAACAGGCTGTAATGTTCCGGTACGCAAACATCGGCCTTGTTGAGTTTCATCGCATCCCAGGGAATTTTGTTATAGCACTGAACAGGCGTCAGCCACGCCTTCGCCTGTTGCGCGACACCGGCGCTAAAAGGCATTCCGCTATAGCTGAACAGGCTAAACCGACTGCGCAGCATTCCGCGCATTTGTGAATCCGGCACCGCCATTTTGATGCCGGAAGGCCGCCCTGGCCGCAGCAGTAGATCCTCTTTCCCCAGCAGCCCCACCCCACGCAGGAGCGTTAAGGCGAACGTTTTCTTCCCTTCGCCGATAACTTCAAATTCACGTAATCCCTCCGTGAAAAGCGCAAGGCCATTTCTCTCTTCCTGAAGCGCCGCATAGTTCAGCATATTCCAGACCGGAACCGGCGCCTCTTTCCACCCCTCTTCCTGCCAGTTTTCCATCGCGCTGTCCTGTACCGGACGCGTCACTGCGCCAAACTGGGTGTCCGCCAGCACAACATCCGTCGTGAACGGCGTGGGGATTAACACCCGCACGCGGTGATCGTCAGCCTGATTATCCAGCGCCACCTCAACATCAATGCGTCTGCTGTTATGGCTCAGGGTGACGGCGATCTCCACGCCTAACGTTCCGTTGCGCTGCCGCGCGCTGCGTTCGGCAAGATTCGCCGGAACCGCCAGGGTATAGCGAATGACAACCCTGCTCTGCCACGCGTCATGAATCACTTCATATTCCGGTTTTGCCGTCGTCGAAGTAAGCAGCCACTCTTCTCTGGCGGGGGAGTAATCGTACTCATCGCCATCGTCTGACCCCTCTTCCAGCGCCAGTATGCGTTGATAACGCACGCCGCTGTCTTTATCGCGCAGGTTCAGCGTACCGTCATCATTCGCCGTAATCTGCCAGAACGCGTTCTCCAGCAGCGCGTCTGATGAAACCGTCGGGCTCACCACATTGCCCGCTGCGTTCGGTTCGATATAAAGCGTGCGATAGCCCATTGAAGGGATAATCTGCTGGATCTGGATATCAAATTCCATAAACGGCTCGTAGTTACCGTAATGCACAATCTGGCGGTCAATTAAACCGGGATCGATCTCCCGGGCCTGGCGAATGCAATAAGGAATGGTGTTGCCCCGATCATCCCGCAGAGAGAACTGGCTGGCGCGCAGGCGTACCGTGGTGTTAATTACCTCTTCACGCGGCCACGGCATCAGGTTAAACAGCACCAGTTTGTCGGCATCGCTCTGCGGCATGTTGTCGGCAATTTTGCGCTGATAAAAACAGATCAGGTTGTCGGCCATATCCTCAGCCAGCTCGAAACGGGACGCAATTTCGCGGTGTACTTTGTCACTGCAACAGCAGCCGATGCTGTCGTGGGCGTGATTCTTCAGAATCTCTTTCCACATTTTCTCCAGCAGGCCGTGGTGATACTCAAACCCCAGCGTCCAGGCCAGCGTCGCCAGCGGCTCAAGAATGTTGACGATTTTGTTCTCGATGCGCGCATGGGCGATTTTGATGTCCATCCGCGTCGAACCAATGGTGCGATGAACGCGCATATATTTGCCATCAATAAACTCGCCTTTCAGCGTGGCAAGCTGCTCGCGGCGGGCTTCTATGTGTTCAAACACCTCTTCAAAGCGGCTCATCACAAACTTACGCTGCGGGTAGATTTCGCGCAGTTTATCCATCACCGCAAAGATATTTTGCTGCAACGGCATCTGATCGTGGCCATTCGGCAGCAAAATTTCTTTGGTCAGCGACGCGCGCTCCAGCACATCGAAGTAGCTGTCAAGACGTTTACGCAGCCCGGCCTCGTCCTCCGGTAAGTACTTACCAATCGCGTAGCCCAGCGGCAGCACCTGCGCCGTCACTTCACTGCCATCCGCGCTTTGCCATAAAAATTCGGTTTTATCGGTGCCGTGGCGTTCCGAACAACCACGCCAGAACATGGCGCGGGTAATACCGAAACCGTTATAGATATGCGGAAGCTGCCCCGACATGCCGAACGAATCTGGCAGATAGCCAATTTTCATCGGTTCGCCAAACGCCAGGCAGTCGCGCATACCGTACATCAGATTACGCACGATCGACTCCCCGGATACCAGCGTGGTATCCGTTTGGGTATACCACGGGCCGATGATCAGTTTTCCGGCCTGCACCAGTTTTCTTACCCGCGCTTTATTTTCCGCTTTGACGGCGAAATAGTCCTCCAGCACCGCCGTCTGCCCGTCAAGGACATAGTATTTATACTCTGCATCCTGCTCCAGGCGGGTCAGGATCTCCTCCATATTGTTGACTAGCAAAATACGTGACGCTTCCGTGGTGAAATACCATTCACGATCCCAGTGCATGTGCGGCGTAATGTGAACGCGAGATACTGCTTTCATCTTCGTTTCCTGTTAGTTCGTTTATGGCAACACATTGTTAGTCAGATACTTGCCCTGCTTTACCGCATGACGACGCCAGAACAGCAGGATGGTGGTCGATATCGCTGTCCCCACTAACGCTGCGCCAAACCAGCCTGCGGCGGCGACGAAACCGCCGTATCCGGCGTCATGCAAAAGAAAGAGTGAGAAAATGCCTGCGCCCGGCGTCGAAAGACCAATGTTCATCGCGCCGACAATCGCGCCCGTCACCATTGACCCCAGAACAAAAGAACCGATAACCCGCAGCGGATCTTCAATCGCCATCGGGATTGCCCCTTCCGTAATGCCCGCCAGCCCCAGTAGCCAGGTCGACTTTCCTGTTTCGATCTCAAACTCTTTGAACAGCCTCGGCGCCAGCATCGTTGATGCCGTTACGGTGAAGGCGGACACCATTTTGACCGAGGCGAAAATGGCATACGGGCCGTAGACGCCGTTCGCCATCGCCCCAAGGCAGAACGCGTAAGACGCTTTATTGACCGGCCCGCCCAAATCGAAAGAACACATAAAGCCGAGAATCGCGCCAAGCAGCAGCGCATTGGCGCCGCTCAGCCCATTAAGCCAGGCGGTCAGCGCGTTGTTGATCCACGCAACGGGCTCGCCCACCACAAACAGCATCAGGCTGCCCGCGCCTAAGGTGCCGATGACCGGATACAGATAGAAGGTCAGGAAGCCGTTGAATTTGCTGCTCAGGCGAAGATGGTTTTTCACCCAGCGCATCAGATATCCGGCGATCAAGCCACCCGCGATCGCGCCGAGAAAGCCGGAGCCAATCATATTGGCGGCAAGGCCGGCGGCGAATCCGGGAGCCAGCGCGGGTTTATCCGCCAGCGAATAGGCGGTATAGGCGGCGAGCACCGGCACCATCAGGATGCCGAGCATCCCGCCGCCCAGCTTGCGGTACATCCACAGCCAGGAGTTCTCCTGATCGAAGAGATGCTGCAAGCCGAGCATTTGCGCCAGCAGCACCGACACGGCCAGTACGGTTCCCCCGGCGACAATCAGCGGCACGGCGAACGAGATGCCGCTCAACAGCGCCTGTTTTAACTCCGTTTTCAGACGCTTAGGCGCTGTCGTTTCCTGGTAAACCGCGCGATCGCCCTGCGCGGGCTCCAGCGCCAGCGCTTGTTGGATCAATGCTTCGGCGTGGCGGATAGGTTCGGCGACGGGCACCGACAGCGCAGGAATGCCCGCAAAGCGCTCACTCTCTTTTATCGCCACCTCTGCGGCGAAAATGCAGGCTTTTGCCGCGTTGAGCTGCTGAGCGGTAAGACGGCCTTCAATTCCGTTAGCGCCCTGCTTTTCCACATACACGTTCACGCCCAGTTTGCGTCCCGCTTTTTCCAGATACTCCGCCGCCATATAGGTGTGCGCAATCCCTGCCGGGCACGCCGTTACGCAAACGATGGTCGGCGCATCCCGTAAGGGCTGAAAAGCGCTTTCCTGATATTGGTCGTCCAGCGCCGACAGTAGCTCATCCGCCGTGGTCGCTGCCAGAATCCTTGCGCGGGTGTCATCATCCGCCAGTCGCGTGGTGAGTGCGGTCAGCAACTGCATATGGGTGCTTCCCGCTTCGCCTGGCGGAATGGCGAGCAGAAAAATCAGCGTCACCGCTTCCGGCCCGTCAACCCCTTCCCACATCATGGGTTCGCGCAGGGTGGCCACGGCAAATGCCGCTTCTTTAACCGCCGACGTTTTACCATGCGGCACCGCCAGCCCTTCTCCCAACGCCGTTGGCCCCTGGCTTTCACGCAAAAAGACTTCTTCAAGGTAAGCATCGGAATCTGAAATTTTCCCCAGTTGCACGAGCCGCTGGGTTAACGCGTGAATAGCCTCTTCACGACTGCCAAACCGGGCGTTCAGGCATAACGCATCGCGGTGGGTTAACGTCGTCAGGTTCATCATAGTCCTCACACTGTCATTGTATGTTTCAGAAATTGTGCCAGATGAAACAATACATTTATGTGATCATTTTCACTTACGCAAAATAATTTGTATTTAATTTGTATTGTTTACAAGAGCTATTGATCGGGCATAATCAACGAAGTCGTATTAATTCATTCATACAAAAGTAAAAAGATGAGCCAAAAACCGTTATACCGACAGATTGCCGACCGAATCCGCGAGCAGATTGAACGTGGCGAACTGAAAGCAGGCGACGCGTTACCCACCGAGCAGGCATTGCAGCATGCGTTTGGCGTGAGCCGGGTCACGGTACGTCAGGCGCTCAAGCAACTGACCGAACAGCAGATCATCGAAAGCATTCAGGGCAGCGGGACCTATGTGAAAGAAGAGCGGGTCAATTACGACATTTACCAGTTAACCAGCTTTTACGAAAAACTCGCCGATCGCCATGTTGACACCCACAGTGACGTTTTGGTTTTTGAAGTGATCCCGGCGGACGACTTTCTGCGCAACCAGTTACAACTGGCGGAGAACAACCGGGTCTGGCACGTAAAACGCGTGCGTTACATTAAGCAAAAACCCGTCGCCCTCGAAGAGACATGGATGCCGCTGGCGCTCTTTCCCGACCTGACCTGGCAGGTGATGGAAAATTCCAAGTATCACTTTATTGAAGAGGTGAAGCAGATGGTCATTGATCGCAGCGAGCAGGAGCTGATCCCAATCATGCCAACCGAAGAAATGAGCCGCACGCTGGCGATCAGCGCAAATAAACCGATTCTGGAAAAGGTCTCTCGCGGATTTCTAAAAGACGGTCAGGTATTTGAATATAGCCGTAATGCGTTTAATACCGATGATTATAAATTTACGTTGATCGCGCGCAGAAAACAGCGCTGATCATGTTTTCTGTTCACGGTATTGTGACAATATGCTACCGGGCTCACAAATAATCCGCCCGGCAAGAAAGAACAAATTATTATCATATTTATCCTTTCATTAACAATGAACCGTGTTCCTATAGAAACATCCATTTCCGTTCCGTTATTTAACTCACAGTTTTGCCTTTGTATTATATTTATCTCTCAATAACCGTTTGCAAAAATAAATAAGACCGCGATCACAAACACAGCATATTATTTATTAACCCCCTGTTCCAATTAAATTAACCAGAGCTGGACAATCAATAATAACTCATTGATAACAAACACCCTTCCAATGATTAATTAAGAACATTAGTTTTAAGAAAGATATTTTGAAAATAGATCAATTGCATCCCTTCCCGCCTGCACAGACACTCCATGACTATTAAAAGGTTGCAGAAACCTGAGTGCGCAATATTAAACGAAGACTCTTACCTTTTGTTCATCAGCTCTACAGAGGATTACTCATGAAAAAATCAACACTTGTTATTGGCGTCATTGGTGCTGACTGCCATGCAGTAGGCAATAAAGTTTTGGATCGCGTTTTTACTGCCCATGATTTTCGCGTAATCAATCTGGGGGTCATGGTAAGCCAGGATGAATATATTGATGCCGCAATCGAAACCGGCGCCGATGCGATTGTCGTGTCATCCATTTACGGCCACGGCGATATCGACTGCCTCGGTTTACGTGAACGCTGCATCGAACGCGGTATTGGTGACATTCTGCTCTATGTCGGCGGCAATCTGGTGGTGGGTAAACATGACTTTGCCGACGTGGAAGCGAAGTTTAAAGAGATGGGCTTTAACCGCGTCTTTGCGCCAAGTCATGATCTGGAAGATGTGTGCCGGTTAATGGCCGGGGACATTAACCGGCGTCATGGTGTTGAACAGCGCTGCCTTGAAGAGGCCATCTGATGCAAATCGTCTCTGTCGATATCGGCTCGACATGGACCAAAGCCGCCCTCTTCGCCAGGGAGGGGGATGCGTTAACCCTGGTGAACCATGTCCTGACGCCAACCACCACATACCATCTGGCAGACGGTTTTTTTGCCAGTCTGAATCAGGTGCTGAATGTCGCCGATGCTCGTCCGTTGCTGAAAAGCGGCGAAGTGCAGTTGAAATACTCCTCATCGGCAAAAGGCGGGCTCGCCGTCGCCGCTATGGGGCTGGTGCCGTCTATCACGCTGGAATCCGCAAAAGTTACTGCCCACTCAGCGGGGGCGAAGATCGCGCAATATTACGCGTATAAGCTCAACCGCCATGACATCCAGGCGTTAGAAAACTCGCCGCCGGACATCCTGCTGTTTACCGGCGGTACGGATGGCGGCGAAGAAAGCTACGGTCTGGCGAATGCGCGCGCGCTGGCGAACTCAAATCTGGATTGCGCGATTATTTATGCCGGAAACCGTGACATTCAGGATGAGGTACAGGCCATTCTGGGGCACAAAGATCTGACCACGGTAGACAACATTCTGCCCGACCTCGATCACCCGAATCCGTATGCCGCCCGCCAGGCCATTTGCGATCTGTTCCTGTCCCGCATCGTGAAAGGCAAAGGGCTGGACGTGATTGTTGGCGAAACCGGCGAAGAGCCGATGCCAACGCCGTGGACCGTCTACGAGCTGGTTAAAGCCATCAGCGACATCGACAGCGCATGGAAAGAGTTCATGCTGATCGATATGGGCGGCGCCACCACCGACGTGTACTCCGCCTGCGCCAATATGCTCTCTCCCGATACCGTGCTGCATGGCGTGCCGGAACCGTTCGTCAAACGCACCGTTGAAGGCGATCTCGGGATGCGCGTCTCTGCCCTTGTGGTCGGAGAAAGCACCCAGGAGATGGTAAACGTCGTGTTTGCCCAACAGCCTGAGCGTCAGGAGGCGTTCTACGGCTATCTGCGCCACCTGGTGTCCCACCCCGATTATCTCCCCCGCAGCGACGAAGAGAAATTCTTCGACGCCCTGCTGGCAGGACTGTGCGTGGGTTATGCCAGCGAACGTCACGCGGGCACCAAAAAGCAGGTCTGCACCTGCGTGGGCAACGTCGACTTACAGATGGGGCGCGACCTCACCACCGTTCGCAAAGTTGTCGGTTCCGGCGGATGGCTCTCCCGCGCCAGTCAGTTCGACATCCATCGCTGGTTGAAATACCGCGAGCTGGACGATGACGGCAGACGCATTCTCTTACCCGGGCAGTTTGACTATTACCGCGATTCAAAAGGCTTGCTTCCTCTGCTGGCGAACGTCGCCAGGCTGTACCCGCAGCTCGCCGCTCGCACCAGTATTCAATGTTTAACCCTATAAAACCTAAGGCAGCTACGAATGGAACTCCGAAATAAAAAATTAACCCATGACGAATTCATGACCGAGCGGCATCAGGTATTGCAAACCTGGCATACCGGCAAGGACGTCGAGAATTTTGAAGATGGCGTGAAGTATCAGCAAACCATTCCAGAGAAAAAACGCTTTTCTCATGCCCTGTTAAAAGCCGATCAGGAAGGCAAAACGCTCAGCCAGCCGCGCGCGGGCGTGGCGCTGATGGATGAACACATCGCGCTGCTCAAAACGTTGCAGGAAGAGTGCGATCTGCTTCCCAGCACCATCGATGCCTATACCCGTCTGAACCGTTACGAAGAAGCGGCGATCGGTATTCAAAAATCCATCGAAGCAGGCACCTCTAAGCTGAACGGCCTGCCGGTTGTCAACCACGGCGTTGCTGCCTGCCGCCGGATGACGGAAGCACTGGAAAAACCCATTCAGGTTCGTCACGGTACGCCGGATGCGCGACTGCTGGCGGAAATCGCGATGGCCAGCGGCTTCACCAGCTATGAAGGCGGCGGCATCTCCTACAACATTCCTTACGCCAAGCGCGTCACGCTGGAAAAATCAATCCGCGACTGGCAGTACTGTGACCGTCTGATGGGAATGTATGAAGAACACGGCATCCGCATTAACCGCGAGCCGTTCGGCCCGCTGACCGGCACGCTGATCCCGCCGTTTATGTCCCACGCGGTCGCCATCATCGAAGGTCTGCTGGCGCTGGAACAGGGCGTGAAGTCGATTACCGTCGGCTATGGCCAGGTGGGCAGCCTGACGCAGGATATCGCCGCCATTCAGTCACTGCGCGAACTGTCCCACGAATATTTCCAGAACTACGGCTTTGATGATTACGAACTGAGCACCGTCTTCCACCAGTGGATGGGCGGCTTCCCGGAAGATGAATCCAAAGCGTTCGCCATTATCTCCTGGGGCGCAGCGGTGGCGGGTATGTCCGGCGCGACCAAAGTGATCACCAAGAGTCCGCACGAAGCCTTCGGTATCCCAACGGCCGCCGCAAACGCCCAGGGGCTTAAAGCCTCTCGCCAGATGCTCAATATGGTCAGCGACCAGAAATTCCCGCCGTGCGCGGCCGTGGAACAGGAAGTCGAACTGATTAAGTGCGAAGTCCGTGCGGTGCTGAAAAAAGTCTTTGAGCTGGGTAACGGCGATGTGGCGCGCGGCACGGTGCTGGCTTTTGAAGCCGGCGTGCTGGACGTACCTTTCGCCCCGGCCTCCTGTAACGCAGGCAAAATCCTGCCGGTTCGCGATAACTCCGGCGCCATTCGCATCCTTGAAGCCGGTGCGGTTCCGCTGCCGAAAGATATCCTCGCCCTGCACCACGATTACGTCGCTGAGCGCGCCCATTTTGAAGGACGCAAGCCCTCATTCCAGATGGTTGTTGATGACATCAACGCGGTATCCCACAGTCAATTAATAGGAAGACCATAATGAAAATTAAACAGGCCCTTTTCACCGCTGGCTACTCCTCATTCTATTTCGACGATCAGCAGGCGATTAAAAACGGCGCGGGTCATGATGGATTCATTTATACCGGCGCGCCGGTCACGCCCGGCTTTACCTCTGTGCGTCAGGCGGGCGAGTGCATCTCGGTACAGCTGATTCTGGAAAATGGCGCGGTAGCGGTCGGTGACTGCGCCGCCGTGCAGTATTCCGGCGCTGGCGGTCGTGACCCGCTGTTCCTGGCGGAGCACTTTATTCCGTTCCTGAACGATCACATTAAACCACTGCTGGAAGGTCGTGATGTCGATGCGTTCCTGCCGAACGCCCGCTTCTTCGACAAGCTGCGCATTGACGGCAATCTGCTGCACACCGCCGTGCGTTACGGCCTGTCGCAGGCGCTGCTCGACGCCACCGCGCTGGCGTCCGGTCGTCTGAAAGCAGAAGTGGTTTGCGATGAATGGCAGTTGCCGTGCGTCCCGGAAGCGATTCCGTTATTTGGTCAGAGCGGCGACGATCGCTATATCGCCGTCGATAAGATGATCCTCAAAGGCGTTGACGTGCTGCCGCATGCGCTGATCAACAACGTGGAAGAGAAACTGGGCTTTCAGGGCGAGAAACTGCGTGAGTATGTACGCTGGCTGTCCGATCGCATCCTGAGCCTGCGCACCAGCCCACGCTATCACCCGACGCTGCATATTGATGTCTACGGCACCATCGGCCTGATCTTCGATATGGACCCGGTACGCTGCGCGGAGTACATCGCCAGCCTGGAGAAAGAAGCGCAGGGTCTGCCGTTGTACATTGAAGGCCCGGTGGATGCCGGTAACAAACCGGATCAGATCCGTCTGCTGACCGCGATCACCAAAGAGCTGACCCGCCTCGGTTCCGGCGTGAAAATTGTCGCTGACGAATGGTGTAACACCTATCAGGACATCGTCGATTTCACTGACGCGGGCAGTTGCCACATGGTGCAGATCAAAACCCCGGATCTCGGCGGCATTCACAACATCGTTGACGCCGTGCTCTATTGCAACAAACACGGGATGGAAGCCTATCAGGGCGGCACCTGTAACGAAACCGAGATCAGCGCCCGCACCTGCGTACATGTCGCGCTGGCCGCGCGCCCGATGCGGATGCTGGTGAAACCGGGTATGGGCTTCGATGAAGGTCTCAACATCGTGTTTAACGAGATGAACCGTACCATCGCGCTGTTGCAGACAAAGGATTGAGAAATGGCACGCACATTTAAGATCTTATCGCCGACGGCCATTCTGGGTTATGGCTTCCCGGAAGAGAGCTTTCGCAAAGCGATGGAGGAGTCGCCGGATCTGATCGCCGTTGACGCCGGTTCCTCCGATCCTGGCCCCCACTACCTGGGGGCAGGGAAACCCTTTACCGACAGGGCGGGAGTGAAACGCGATCTGCGCTATATGATCACCGCTGGCGTAAAAAACGATATCCCGGTGGTGATCGGCACTGCCGGAGGCTCCGGCGCGGCGCCGCATCTGGAGTGGTGTCGCCAGATAATCCTTGAGATTGCTCAGGAAGAGAAGCTGTCGTTTTCGATGGCGCTTATCCCGTCAGATGTTGATAAAGCGATCGTTCACCAGGCGCTGGATAACGGCAAAATCACCGCGCTGGATTTCGTCCCGGAACTGACCCACGACGCGATCGACCAAAGCACCTATATCGTCGCGCAAATGGGCATCGAACCTTTCCAGCGGGCGCTGAAAGCCGGTGCGCAGGTGGTGCTGGGCGGACGCGCTTACGATCCGGCCTGCTTCGCGGCGCTGCCGATCATGCAGGGCTTTGATGAAGGTCTGGCGCTGCACTGCGGTAAGATCCTTGAGTGCGCGGCCATCGCCGCGACGCCGGGTTCCGGTTCCGACTGCGCGATGGGGATCATTGACGATAACGGCTTTACGCTCAAAACGTTCAATCCAAAGCGCAAGTTCACCGAAACCTCTGCGGCGGCGCACACCCTGTATGAGAAATCCGATCCGTACTACCTGCCGGGGCCGGGCGGCGTGCTGAATCTGAAAGGGTGCAGCTTCAAAGCGGTCAACGAGGGCGAGGTCTACGTCAGCGGTTCCCGTCACGAAGAGACGCCGTACGCGCTGAAGCTGGAAGGCGCGCGTCAGGTGGGCTTCCGCTGTCTGACCATCGCCGGGACGCGCGACCCGATCATGATTGCCAGCATTGACACCATTCTCGAAGAGGTGAAAACCAGCGTGGCGCGTAACCTCTCGCTGAATGATGACAGCATCCGCATGACGTTCCACCTGTACGGTAAGAACGGGGTGATGGGCAATCACGAACCGATGCAGAGCGCCGGGCACGAACTGGGCATATTGCTCGACGTGGTCGCGCCGACGCAGGATATCGCCAACAGCGTCTGTTCGCTGGTGCGTTCCACCCTCCTGCACTATGGCTATGAAAACCGGATTGCGACGGCGGGCAACCTCGCCTTCCCGTTCTCGCCTTCCGACATTCAAAGCGGGCCAGTGTATGAGTTTTCAATCTATCACCTGATTGAAGCAAGCGACGCGCTGCAATTTGATTTCCACCTCGAACAGGTGACGCCGGAAGGAGTTCAGGCATGAAACACTCAATTTGCTCACTGGCGCAGGTGATCCGTTCCAAAAACGCCGGACCGTACGAACTGGTTTTAGATATTTTGTTTAAAACCCGGGAAGACTATCAGCGGGTAAAAGCATCGGAACAATTAACGCCGCAGCTTATTGCCCGTTTATATAACGTCGAGCCTGATTTTATTCATCGCATTGTCTGGTTTGATCCGGCAAATGCGGTAAAAATTGTCATGCCGCGCGATATTATTTCCGGCAACGTTGGTGACAATGATGTTTATGGCGCACAGCAACACGCGCCGCTATTAAGTATTACCTTCGACTTGTAGTCATAACAATACAACAACAGCCATCAGGATACAGGATTTTGCTGTATCACTGTTTTCCTGATTATTCATGCGGTTGGTCATAACAAGCGCGTACCTGAGCGGTTGTCTGCGTTCGGGTATGCGCTGCCCTACACATTATTCTCCAACCATTATCCGATGGAGCAAACATGAAAAAAATAAGTTTAACCAAAATGATCATATTAGGCCTGATACTCGGCATGATTGCCGGGGTGGCCATTAATAATATGGCATCGGCTGAAACAGCAAAATCGTACGCCCAGGACATCTCTATTTTTACCACCATATTTTTGCGCATGGTAAAAATGATTATTGCCCCCCTCGTTATTTCAACGTTAGTGGTGGGGATCGCCAAAATGGGCGATGCCAAAACGCTGGGGCGTATATTCTCTAAAACCTTTTTCCTGTTTATTTGCGCCTCATTGTTGTCTATTGCGTTGGGTCTGGTCATCGTCAATATGTTCCAGCCAGGCGCAGGCATTAACTTTGTAGCACACGATGCAGGCGCGGTTGCCGCCGTGCAGTCTGAACCCTTCACGCTGAAAGTCTTTATCTCGCACGCCGTGCCCACCAGCATTATCGATGCGATGGCGCGCAACGAGATCCTGCAAATTGTGGTGTTCTCCATTTTCCTCGGTTGCAGCCTGGCCGCCGTTGGTGAAAAAGGCGCCGCCATCGTTAAAGTGCTCGACTCACTGGTGCACGTCATGCTGAAGCTGACAGGTTACGTGATGCTGTTTGCGCCGCTGACCGTCTTTGCCGCCATCTCCGGTTTGATTGCTGAACGCGGTCTGGGCGTGATGGTCAGCGCCGGGATCTTCATGGGCGAGTTCTACCTGACGCTGGGGATGCTGTGGGCGATCCTGATTGGCCTGTCAACAATGATTGTCGGGCCGTGCATCAGTCGTCTGACCAAAGCAATCTTCGAACCCGCGCTGCTGGCCTTTACCACGTCCAGCTCGGAAGCGGCTTTCCCCGGTACGCTGGACAAGCTGGAGAAGTTTGGCGTCTCTTCCAAGATTGCCAGCTTCGTACTGCCTATCGGTTACTCCTTTAACCTCGTCGGCTCAATGGCCTACTGCTCGTTTGCCACCGTGTTTATCGCCCAGGCGTGCAACATTGAACTGAGCATGGGCGAGCAGATCACCATGCTGCTGATTCTGATGCTGACCTCCAAAGGAATGGCAGGCGTGCCGCGTGCGTCAATGGTGGTTATCGCCGCCACTCTCAACCAGTTCAACATTCCAGAAGCCGGTCTGATCCTGCTGATGGGCGTCGATCCGTTCCTCGATATGGGCCGTTCTGCCACCAACGTGATGAGTAATGCGATGGGTGCGGCGATTGTCGGTCGTTGGGAAGGCGAGCACTTCGGCGCAGGCTGCCGTGGCAAAGCACCGGTCAAAACCCCGGAACAGGAGCGCCCGGCAACCGAACACTCAGAAGTGGCGATGTCCTGATACCACAGCGATGCCGGATGGCGCTAACGCTTATCCGGCCTACGGTTTGCGCATTGTTGTAGGCCGGACAGCCGTCCGGCAAAAATAACTTAAAGGTGAGAAGTTAATATGTCTAAACCATTTGTCTGGCAGGAACCGTTTGTTCAAAGCAAAGATACGACGGAATATGAATTACTCAGCGACAAGCACATTACGGTAACGGAGTTAGACGGTGAAGAGGTTATCAAAGTTGCGCCTGAAGCGCTGACTCTGCTGGCCCAACAGGCATTTTATGAAGCCTCGTTTTTCCTGCGCACCGCGCATCTGAAACAGATTGCCAGCATCCTGCACGATCCGCAGGCCAGCAGTAATGATAAGTACGTCGCGCTGCAACTGTTACGCAATGCCGAAGTCTCGGCGAAAGGCGTACTGCCAAACTGCCAGGACACGGGAACGGCAACCATTGTGGCGAGCAAAGGTCAGCACGTCTGGACAGGCGGCGACGATGCCGAAGCCCTGAGCAAAGGCGTGTACATCACTTTCCAGGAAAATAACTTACGCTACTCCCAGAACGCCCCGCTGGACATGTACACCGAGGTAAATACCCAAACCAACCTGCCCGCCCAGATTGATATCAGCGCGACGCCGGGTGACGAATACCGGTTTCTCTTCGTCAATAAAGGCGGCGGTTCCGCCAACAAAGCGGCGCTGTTTCAGGAAACCAAATCTATTCTGCAACCCGAAAAACTCACCGCTTTCCTGATCGAAAAAATGCGTTCGCTGGGAACAGCAGCCTGCCCGCCTTACCATATCGCTTTTGTGGTTGGCGGATTGTCTGCCGACCAGGCGCTGAAAGTGGCGAAGCTGGCCTCAACCAAATATTACGACACCCTGCCGACCAGCGGAAACGAGCTGGGCCAGGCGTTTCGCGACACGGCGCTGGAAACAATCCTGCTCAATGCCAGCCGCGAGTTTGGCATCGGAGCACAGTTTGGCGGCAAATATTTCGCTCATGATATCCGCGTTATCCGCCTGCCGCGTCACGGCGGCTCCTGCCCCATCGCAATGGCGCTCTCCTGCTCTGCCGACCGCAATATTAAAGCGAAGATCAACAAACGCGGCATCTGGCTGGAAAAACTCGAACACAATCCGGGAAAATTTATTCCTGAATCCCTGCGCGTGGAAAACAGCGCCCAGACCGTACAGCTCGATCTCAACCGTCCGCTGCGCGAGATCCTGCATAACCTTTCCACGCTGCCTGTCGGCACCCGACTGTCGCTGAATGGCCCGATTGTCGTCGCCCGCGATATCGCGCACGCCAAAATTAAAGAGCGTCTGGATAACGGCGAACCGATGCCGGACTACATGAAAAATCACATTGTTTATTACGCGGGGCCAGCCAAAACGCCGGAAAAACAGGCCTGCGGCTCGCTCGGCCCGACCACCGGCGGGCGCATGGACGGCTATGTTGACGCCTTCCAGGCGGCGGGCGGCAGTTTGATCATGCTTTCGAAAGGCAACCGCAGCCAGCAAGTGACCGAGGCCTGCCACAAGCATGGCGGCTTCAATCTTGGCAGCATTGGCGGCGCCGCCGCGCTTCTGGCGCAGCAGTACGTTAAAAGCTTGCGCTGCCTTGAGTATCCCGAACTGGGGATGGAAGCCGTGTGGATGATGGAGGTCAAAAACCTGCCCGCCTTTGTGCTGGTGGATGATAAAGGCAATAACTTCTTCAGCCAGTTTGAGCAGCAACATCGCTGCGCGACCTGTCCGGCAGGGCATTAAGGAGCATTTATGGAAGCGCGAGCCAATACTGACAGGCACCGCCAGCGGCAGCAAAAACTGAAAGAACAGGTGGACACCCGCGTGGCGGCGGCCACGGAACAGAAAGGAGTCCTGATTGTTTTCACCGGGAACGGTAAAGGAAAATCGACGGCGGCCTTTGGCACCGCAACCCGCGCGGTCGGTCACGGCAAAACCGTTGGCGTCGCGCAATTTATTAAAGGTCAGTGGGATAACGGTGAATACAACACGCTGCAACCGCTTGGCGTTGAGTTTCACATTATGGGCACCGGTTTTACCTGGGAGACGCAGGACCGGGAAGCGGATATACAGGCGGCGGAAGCCGTCTGGCAGGAAGGCAGGCGTATGCTCGCCGACCCGCGTTACGATCTGGTGGTGCTGGATGAACTGACATACATGCTGGCTTATCACTACCTGGACACCCAGGACGTGATCGCCGCGATTGTGAATCGTCCCGAACAGCAGAGCGTGATCGTTACCGGTCGCGGGTGTCATACGCAGTTACTGGAACTCGCCGATACGGTCAGCGAAGTCCGCCCGGTGAAGCATGCATTCGATAGCGGCATTCAGGCGCAGGCGGGGATAGACTGGTAGCCGCGCCTTTGCCTGATGGCGCTGCGCTTATCAGGCCTACAGTCCTCACCACTTGTAGGCCGGATAAGGCCACTGGCCGCCATCCGGCGTCAGCGCTCCACCGCTGAGATTACCGATTTTTGCAGCAGCCAGTCACGGAAGATCTGTAAATACCGGGATTCCGCTTTTTCTTCACGCCACGTCATAATAAACCGGTTCCCTGTACGCATCGGCACATCGCAGGGAATCACCATCTCACCGTTATCCAGATCGTGCTGGATCGCAAACCGGGGCAATAGCGCCACGCCCAGATTAGAACGCACGGCGGCAATCAGCATCGACAATAAATCAAAGCGCGGGCCTTTATTCACCAGCGGACTGTTGATATCCGACAGCGCGAACCATTCCTGCCAGCCTTTGATGCGCGTACTTTGATGCAAAAGAGGAAATTCATTGAGCAACTCTTCTACGGTCAGTTTTTGATTCGGCTGAGGTAAAAGGCTGCCACTGCATACGGGTAAAATTTCCTCTTCAAATAAATACTCCACCTCTGACCAGGGCGATCAAAAATCTTCCCGCATAATGGCGGCGTCATACTCACGGTTAAGAAAATCGCCAATATTCGCCAGCGAATGAATATTAACGATAATGTCAGGATTAATTTTATTAAATTCACGTAAATTCGGAATCAGCCAGTGGGTACTGAACGTTGGGTTCACCGCCAGCTCAATGACCTGAACGGTGGGTTGCCAGGTCATTATCGTATTGGTATCGCGTTCAAGTTTGTTAAGTGTTTCTTTAACAATGCTCAGATAATGCTTACCGGCTGCATTTAAAAAAATTCGCTTTTTAGCATGGTTAAATAACGAGGTATGTAAAAAATCCTCCAGCGCATTCACCTGCCGGAACACGGCACTCTGAGTCAACGCCAACTCTTCTGCTGCCCGGGTATAGCTTTCGTGACGCGCCACCACTTCAAAAGTCACCAGTAATTCGGTCTTGGGTATCTTTCCTCTCATAACGTCTTCCATATGCAGCGTACAAAAATAGTTTAATTTATAAAAAATTAATGCAACCCCTCCAGATTATCCCCGAGAGTTATATTTTATTTTCTCCGCTAATGTCATTGATCCACTCCATGATTTACGCACACTGCCAGTGTTTAAATATTAAGCAATAATACTCAACCCCGACAATAAACACAATTTAAACGCGGTTAATTACAGGCAAATAGTGCTAATAAGTTCTTAATAATTTTTCATGTTAACTTGTTTTATGGAGAAAAAATGTTGCGAGGTGAATCAATATTATTTGTGGTTTATTTAAGGAGGATTTAACACGCGGCATAACAGAAAGCGACTGTTTATGTGTCTGATAATTTTCTGTTCGTTACCTGCTGGCAGGATGATATTAATAACAATAAGCGCGGGTAAACGTTTACCGCAGCAAGATGCTTATTTTCAACACGGTTAAGCGGCAAAACAGGCAAAAAAAAGGTCACCAGAAGGTGACCAACCATGTCGAAAACGGACCAGCCCTGCATCCTTCGCGCTTCAGGTATTCCCCTGTCGCACGAAGGAGTCGGGCCTTATTGCTGCTTTTTGAGAATTACTTCATTACGGCTTTCAGCGCTTCGCCGATATCCGCCAGGCTACGAACGGTTTTCACGCCTGCGGCTTCCAGCGCGGCGAATTTTTCATCCGCCGTACCTTTACCACCCGCGATAATCGCGCCCGCGTGACCCATACGCTTGCCTTTCGGCGCGGTAACGCCCGCGATGTAACCAACAACCGGCTTGGTTACGTGTTCTTTGATGTATGCCGCCGCCTCTTCTTCCGCGCTACCGCCGATCTCACCGATCATCACGATCGCTTCAGTCTGCGGATCTTCCTGGAACAGTTTCAGGATATCGATGAAGTTAGAGCCCGGGATCGGGTCGCCGCCGATGCCCACACAGGTGGACTGGCCGAAACCGTAGTCAGTGGTCTGCTTAACCGCTTCATAGGTCAGCGTACCGGAGCGGGACACGATGCCCACTTTGCCCGGCTTGTGGATGTGGCCCGGCATGATGCCGATTTTGCACTCGCCTGGGGTGATCACGCCCGGGCAGTTCGGCCCGATCATGCGCACGCCCGCTTCGTCAAGCGCGACTTTCACGGTCAGCATATCCAGCGTCGGGATGCCTTCAGTGATGGTGATGATCAGTTTGATGCCCGCGTCGACAGCTTCCAGAATGGAGTCTTTGCAGAACGGCGCCGGAACGTAGATAACCGTTGCGGTGGCGCCAGTGGCTTCTACCGCTTCACGCACGGTATTGAACACCGGCAGACCCAGATGCGTGGTGCCGCCTTTGCCTGGCGTTACGCCACCCACCATCTGCGTGCCGTAAGCAATCGCCTGTTCAGAGTGGAAAGTCCCCTGGCTACCGGTAAAGCCCTGGCAGATAACCTTGGTGTTTTTATCGATTAAAACAGACATTATTTCCCCTCCACTGCGGCAACAACCTGCTGAGCTGCATCCGTCAGACTTTTCGCTGCAATAATATTCAGGCCGCTGTCAGCCAGTTTTTTCGCGCCGAGTTCGGCGTTGTTGCCTTCCAGACGAACGACAACCGGTACGCTAACACCCACTTCTTCTACCGCGCCGATGATACCGTCGGCAATCAGGTCGCAACGGACGATGCCGCCGAAGATGTTAACCAGAACCGCTTTCACGTTGTCGTCAGAGAGGATGATTTTGAACGCTTCGGTTACGCGCTCTTTGGTCGCGCCGCCGCCTACGTCGAGGAAGTTAGCCGGTTCGCCGCCGTGCAGTTTAACGATGTCCATCGTGCCCATCGCCAGACCTGCGCCGTTAACCATGCAGCCGATGTTGCCGTCCAGCGCCACGTAGTTCAGTTCCCACTGCGCCGCCTGTGCTTCACGCGGGTCTTCCTGAGACTGGTCGCGCATTTCGCGCAGATCCGGCTGGCGGAACAGCGCGTTGCCGTCAGCGCCCAGTTTACCGTCGAGACAGATCAGATCACCTTGTTTAGTGATCACCAGCGGGTTGATTTCGATCAGCGCCAGATCGCGCTCAAGGAAAATGGTCGCCAGACCCATAAAGATCTTCGTAAATTGCTGAACCTGCTTACCTTCCAGACCCAGCTTGAACGCCAGTTCGCGGCCCTGATACGGCATTGGGCCCGCCAGCGGATCGAGGGCGATTTTGTGGATCAGGTGCGGGGTCTCTTCCGCCACTTTTTCGATTTCCACACCGCCTTCGGTGGAGGCCATAAAGACCACGCGGCGGGAGCTACGGTCAACAACCGCGCCAAGATACAGCTCTTTATCGATATCGGTCGCCGCTTCAACCAGAATCTGGTTGACCGGTTGACCGTTAGCGTCTGTCTGGTAGGTCACGAGGCGTTTACCCAGCCAGTGTTCCGCAAACGCGCGAATCTCTTCTTTGCTGTTAACAACCTTCACACCGCCCGCTTTGCCACGGCCGCCTGCGTGAACCTGACATTTTACTACCCACGGACCCGCGCCGATTTTTGAAGCGGCTTCTTCTGCTTCACGCGGAGTAGTACAGGCATAACCCACCGGCGCCGGTAAGCCATAGCGGGCAAAAAGTTGTTTTGCCTGATATTCATGTAAGTTCATGTGTTCTGTCCATCCTTCAGGTAATCATTATCTTTAAACCTGTAGGCCTGATAAGACGCGGCTGCGTCGCCATCAGGCATCTCACCAGCGCCTTATCCGGCCTACAGGGCAGGTGACACTAAAAAGTGACTACACGTCCAGCAGCAGACGCGTCGGATCTTCCAGCAGCTCTTTAATGGCGACCAGGAAGCCCACTGATTCACGACCATCGATCAGACGGTGATCGTAAGACAGCGCCAGGTACATCATCGGCAGGATCTCAACCTTGCCATCTACCGCCATCGGACGATCTTTGATCGCATGCATGCCGAGGATTGCGCTCTGCGGCGGGTTGATGATCGGGGTAGACATCAGCGAGCCGAACACGCCACCGTTGGTGATGGTGAAGTTACCGCCGGTCAGATCGTCCACCGTCAGCTTACCGTCACGCCCTTTCACGGCCAGTTCTTTGATTTTCTTCTCGATATCCGCCATGCCGAGGGTATCGACATCACGCAGTACCGGCGTTACCAGACCACGCGGCGTGGAAACCGCCATGCTGACGTCGAAGTAGTTGTGATACACCACGTCGTCGCCATCAATAGAGGCGTTCACTTCCGGGTAGCGTTTCAGCGCTTCAACCACCGCTTTCACGTAGAAGGACATGAAGCCCAGACGAATGCCGTGACGTTTTTCAAACGCGTCGCCGTACTGCTTACGCAGATCCATGATTGGCTTCATGTTGACTTCGTTGAACGTGGTCAGCATCGCGGTGGAGTTTTTCGCTTCCAGCAGACGCTCGGCTACACGCTTGCGCAGACGGGTCATCGGGACGCGTTTTTCACTGCGAGCGCCAAGCGCAGGCTGTGCGGCAGGCGCGGCTTCCGGCGCTTTGGCTTCCGCTTTCGCCGGTGCCTTCGCCAGATGTTTTTCCACATCTTCGCGCGTGATGCGACCGCCTACGCCCGTGCCTTTGATGGCGCTGGCGTCGAGATTGTGTTCACCCAACAGACGGCGGATCGCCGGGCTGAGGGCATCGTTGTTTTGCTCGGATAGCGACGCCTGCTGGCGCTGCGCCGGTGTAGACGCTTTCTCTTCGGATTTGGCGCTGGTCTCTTTACCGGAGCTGTTGCCTTCACGCAGGCGACCCAGGATCTGGCGAGACGTTACCGTCGTACCTTCATCTTCCAGAACCGCATCCAGAATGCCGTCAGCCGATGCCGGTACTTCCAGTACCACTTTGTCAGTTTCGATTTCTACCAGCACTTCATCACGCTGGACACTATCGCCCGGTTTTTTGTGCCAGGTCGCAACGGTTGCGTCCGCTACGGACTCAGGCAGGTCGGGAACAAGAATATCTACGCTACTCATTATTTATCCTTTAATTAATCGACGTTCAGCGCGTCATTAACCAGATCTTGTTGCTGTTTCTGGTGAACGGACAGATACCCTACCGCCGGGGAGGCGGAGGCCGGGCGACCTGCGTAACGCAGAGCAGACCCAAATGGAATCACTTCACGGAAATGATGCTGACTACAGTACCATGCGCCCTGGTTGAGCGGCTCTTCCTGGCACCAGACAAAATCATGTACGTGGGCGTACGGTTTCAGCGCTTCCTGAACCGCTTTGTGCGGGAACGGGTAGAGCTGTTCAATGCGCACAATGGCGACATCTTTCTGATCGTTTTTACGACGTTGTTCCAGCAGGTCGTAATAAACCTTACCAGAACACATCACCACGCGCTTCACGCCTTGCGGATCGAGCTCATCAACCTCGCCAATCGCTGGCTGGAAGGCGCCGTTGGCCAGTTCGTCCAGGCTGGAGACCGCCAGCGGATGACGCAGCAGCGACTTCGGCGACATAACAACCAGCGGGCGGCGCATACCGCGCAGCGCCTGACGACGCAGCATGTGGTAAACCTGCGCCGGGGTGGACGGGACGCAAACCTGCATGTTCTGCTCAGCGCAAAGTTGCAGATAACGTTCCAGACGCGCGGAGGAGTGCTCCGGCCCCTGCCCTTCGTAGCCGTGCGGCAGCAGCATCACCAGACCGCACATCCGCCCCCATTTCTGCTCGCCGGAGGAGATGAACTGATCGATCACCACCTGCGCGCCGTTGGCGAAGTCGCCGAACTGCGCTTCCCAGATGGTCAGGGTGCGCGGTTCAGCGGTCGCATAGCCGTATTCGAACGCCAGCACCGCTTCTTCAGACAGGACGGAGTCCCAGACACGGAAGGTGCCCTGACCGTTATGAATGTGCTGCAACGGCGTATACGTGGAACCATTTGCCTGGTTATGAATCACCGCATGACGGTGGAAGAAGGTGCCGCGACCGGAGTCCTCGCCGGACAGACGCACCGGAATCCCCTCATCAACCAGCGTGGCGTAGGCCAGCGTTTCCGCGCCGCCCCAGTCGAACAGCTTCTCGCCAGCGGCCATTGACTGACGATCGCCGTAAATTTTGGCGACGCGCGACTGCATTTCTACCGCTTCCGGCACCGTGCTGATGCGTTTAGCCAGTTCCTGCAAACGCTTCATTTCCACCTTGTTCGGGTAGCTCTCATCCCATTCATGGTTGAGGTACGGCGACCAGGTAAAGGAGTGCATGTTCATCGGACGCCACTCTTTCACCACGCATTCGCCTGCATCCAGCGCATCGCGGTAGAGGTTGACCATTTCAGTGGCGTCTTCCAGCGTAGCGACCTTGTCCGCTTCCAGCTTGTCGGCGTAGAGTTTACGCGGCGTCGGATGCTTTTTGATTTTCTGGTACATCAGCGGCTGGGTTGCGCTCGGCTCGTCGGCTTCGTTATGGCCGTGACGGCGGTAGCACACCAGATCGATGAAGACATCGCGTTTAAAGGTGTTACGGAAGTCCAGCGCCAGACGGGTAACGAAAGCCACCGCTTCCGGGTCATCCGCGTTAACGTGGAAAATCGGCGCCTGAACCATCTTGCCGATGTCGGTGCAGTATGGGGTGGAACGCGCATCCAGCGGGTTGGAGGTGGTAAAGCCCACCTGGTTGTTGATGACGATACGCACCGTACCGCCCACTTCGTAACCACGCGCTTTGGACATGTTCAGGGTTTCCTGAACCACGCCCTGGCCCGTCACTGCGGCGTCGCCGTGAATGGTGATTGGCAGCACTTTATTGCTGCTCGGCTCATCCAGACGATCCAGACGGGCGCGCACGGAACCGATCACCACCGGGCTGACGATTTCCAGGTGCGACGGGTTAAACGCCAGCGCCAGGTGAACCAGACCGCCTTCGGTTTCGATATCAGACGAGAAGCCCATGTGGTACTTCACGTCGCCGGTGCCGAGGTGTTCTTTATGTTTGCCCGCAAATTCGTCGAACAGATCCTGCGGTTTTTTACCCAGCACGTTGACCAGCACGTTCAGACGACCACGGTGCGCCATACCCAGCACCACTTCGCGGGTGCCGCTGTTGCCCGCATGGCGGATCATCTCTTTGAGCATCGGGATTAACGCATCGCCGCCTTCCAGCGAGAAGCGTTTCGCCCCCGGGAATTTCGCCCCCAGATAACGCTCCAGCCCTTCGGCGGCGGTCAGTTCGTTGAGGAAGCGTTTTTTCTCTTCCGCGCTGAAGGCAGCGCGGCCGGATTCGATACGCTGCTGAATCCAGCGTTTCTCTTCGGTGCTGGTGATGTGCATATACTCGGCGCCAATCGGGCCGCAGTATGTTTGTTTGAGCGCGGAAATAAGTTCGCCCAGCTTCATCGTCTCTTTGCCAATCGCAAAAGAACCTACGTTAAAGCTTTCCTGGAAATCGGCCTCTGTCAGATCGTGGAAAGAGGGGTCCAGATCCGCCACGTTTTCTTGCTCCCACAGTCCCAGCGGATCGAGATTCGCATGCTGGTGACCACGGAAACGATAAGCGTTGATAAGTTGCAGGACTTTGACCTGCTTCGTATTGGTGTCAGGGTCGGAAATCGAAGAAGAGTAACGTGAGGCATCCTTCGCCAGACGACGGAAATAATCACGCGTTTTTGAATGGAATTGATCCGGTTTGACTCCGGTGCCAGGTAACTGCTGGAACGTCGAACGCCAGTTAGCGTCTACCGAGTCAGGATCGGTTAAGAAGTCTTCATAGAGCTGTTCTATCCAGCTCTGGTTTGCGCCAGAGAGGTAAGAAGAGTCCAACCAGGCTTTCAAAGCGCTGTTCTGCATCGTGATCCCTTAAGCATTCTGTATGCTTACTTCGCCGTGGATACTACCACGCACATTGCTGTGCGTGCCGGGGTTCACTTGCGAGCTCTTCTCTGTGTAGCGGCTCGCGAAGGAACCTTTAGAAACTGTCTAACCATCAGGGCAGTTTTTAAAGGTTTCCTGCATTTCAAACCGGTGGTGGCCCCGTAGACCTGATAAGCGTAGCGCCATCGGGCAATATATGCCGGATGGCGACGCCAACGCCTTATCCGGCCTACGGGACTGTCATTTACTGCGCTTACCGGCGTTATTATTTACGCACTGCGTTGCAACAACATCGACTTAATATGGCCGATGGCGCGCGTCGGGTTCAGTCCCTTAGGACATACACTGACGCAGTTCATGATGCTATGACAGCGGAATACGCTGAATGCATCGCTCAGGTCTTCCAGGCGGCTGTCGGTCTCGGTATCACGGCTATCGATCAGGAAACGATACGCCGCTAACAGACCTGCCGGGCCGATAAACTTATCCGGGTTCCACCAGAACGACGGGCACGACGTTGAACAGCACGCACAAAGAATACACTCATACAGCCCATCGAGTTTTTCACGCTGCTCGGGCATCTGTAAATGCTCACGAGCGGGTGGATTTTGCCCATTATTCAATAAGTAAGGCTTAATCTTCTCATATTGTGCGTAGAATTGCCCCATGTCTACCACCAAATCGCGGATAACCGGTAAACCGGGCAGCGGACGGATAACAATCTTCTTACCCGGCTGGTGTAGCGCCGAAACCGGCGTAATACACGCCAGGCCGTTTTTGCCGTTCATGTTCAGGCCATCTGAACCGCACACGCCTTCACGGCATGAGCGACGGAAAGAGAGGCTGGGATCTTTCTCTTTCAGTTGCATCAGCGCATCCAGCAGCATCATGTCACGCCCTTCTTCGCCTTCCAGGGTGTAATCCTGCATGCGCGGAGCGTCATCAACATCCGGGTTATAGCGATAAATCGAAAACTCGAGTTTCATTTTCCTGTCTCCGCATTAGTAAGTACGAATCTTCGGCGGGAATGCCGGGCGCAGTTTCGGTTCCATATTGACGCTACGACGCGTCATGGATTCCGTCTCTGGCAGATACAGGGAATGGCACAGCCAGTTTTCATCATCACGATCCGGGAAGTCGAAGCGGCTATGCGCGCCACGGCTTTCGGTACGGAAGTTGGCGGATACCGCAGTTGCGTAAGCCGTTTCCATCAGGTTGTCCAGCTCCAGACACTCGACGCGCTGGGTGTTGAACTCGCTGGAGGTGTCATCCAGACGGGCGTTTTTCAGACGCTCACGGATCACCTTCAGTTGCTCAAGCCCTTTCGCCATCGCGTCGCCTTCACGGAATACCGAGAAGTTGTGCTGCATACATTCCTGCAACGCTTTACGGATAACCACCGGATCTTCGCCGTCACGGTTGTTGTTCCAGCGGTTGAGACGTTCCAGAGAGGCCTCAATGTCAGACTCGCTGGCGTCACGCAGCGCGCCCTGCTCGGCGATGGACTCCTGCAAATGCAGACCGGCCGCACGTCCGAAGACCACCAGGTCAAGCAGCGAGTTGCCGCCCAGACGGTTAGCGCCGTGTACGGATACGCAGGCGATCTCACCCACCGCGAACAGGCCAGGAATCACCACGTCTTCGCCCTGCTCGTTCACGGTCAGCGCCTGACCGGTCACTTTGGTCGGGATACCGCCCATCATGTAGTGACAGGTTGGGATAACCGGGATCGGCTCTTTAACCGGGTCAACGTGCGCAAAGGTACGGGACAATTCGAGGATACCCGGCAGACGGGATTCGAGCACTTCTTTACCCAGATGGTCGAGCTTCAGTTTCGCGTGCGGCCCCCACGGGCCGTCGCAGCCGCGACCTTCACGGATTTCGATCATAATAGAACGCGCGACCACGTCACGACCGGCCAGGTCCTTCGCGTTCGGGGCATAGCGCTCCATAAAGCGCTCGCCATGTTTATTCAGCAGATAACCGCCTTCACCACGGCAGCCTTCCGTCACCAGCACGCCCGCACCCGCAATGCCGGTCGGGTGGAACTGCCACATTTCCATATCCTGCACCGGAACACCGGCACGCAGCGCCATACCCACGCCGTCGCCGGTGTTGATATGAGCGTTAGTGGTGGACTGGTAAATACGGCCTGCGCCGCCGGTCGCCAGCACGGTTGCGCGCGCTTTGAAGTAGACCACTTCGCCGGTTTCGATACACAGCGCGGTACACCCCACTACCGCGCCATCCTGGTTTTTCACCAGATCCAGCGCATACCATTCAGAAAAAATGGTGGTGTGGTTTTTCAGGTTCTGCTGGTACAGCGTGTGCAACAGCGCGTGACCGGTACGGTCAGCCGCCGCTGCGGTACGCGCCGCCTGTTCGCCGCCGAAGTTTTTCGACTGGCCGCCGAACGGACGCTGATAGATACGGCCATCGTCAAGACGGGAGAAAGGCAGCCCCATGTGCTCCAGTTCCAGAATCGCTTCCGGGCCGGTTTTGCACATATATTCAATCGCGTCCTGGTCGCCGATGTAGTCCGATCCTTTTACGGTATCGTACATGTGCCATTCCCAGTTATCTTCATGGGTATTACCGAGCGCCACGGTGATGCCACCTTGTGCGGATACGGTATGGGAACGGGTTGGGAAGACTTTGGAGAGCAGCGCACAGGTCTGGCCGCTCTGGGAAATTTGCAGCGCTGCGCGCATACCTGCGCCGCCTGCGCCAATAACAACAGCATCAAATTCTCTGACTGGCAGTTTCATTACACACCCCACACCACAACAAATCCATAAATGACGTAAACCACCAGCGCAACAACGATTGCCAGCTGTAGCACAAGGCGCAGGGCCAGAGGTTTAACGTAGTCGGTCAACACCTGCCACATGCCGATCCAGGCATGAATCAAGATGGAGAAAAGTGCCAGCAGGGTGAAGACTTTGGTGAATGCCGATGAGAAGAAACCGCTCCAGACATCAAAGGTCAGCTCGCCGCTTATTGCGAAAAAGCCCACCATATAAACGATGTAGAGGGTCAGAACGATAGCGGTAGCACGGACCAGGATGAAGTCATGTACGCCATTGCGTCCTAATGCGGAGGCGTTGCTTACCATACGAGGACTCCTGCGAGAAGTGAAAGCACGACAGTGATAACAAAAGAGATTTTGGCTGAGCGTTTACCCGCTTCGAATGTTTCTTCCAGATAGCCAAAATCCATCATCATGTGACGAATACCGACCACGACGTGATACGCCAGCGCGGTGAGGATGCCCCACATAATAAATTTAACAAAGAAGCTCCCCATGATGGCGGATGCCTGCTGGAATCCTTCAGGGGAAGAGAGGCTGGTGCCCAATAACCACAACAGAATCCCGACCGCCACGAAGGTGATCACTCCAGAAACGCGATGGAGAATGGACGCTATCGCCGTGATTGGGAACCGGATCGTTGTCAGATCCAGATTGACAGGTCTTTGTTTTTTCACATTTCTTATCATGAATAACGCCCACATGCTGTTCTTATTATTCCCTTTGGACTTCGGGTACAGAGGGTGAATCTACCTGTAGCCAGAAAGACGACGGGATTTCCTTCCTCCGGTCTGCTTGCGGGTCAGACAGCGTCCTTTCTATAACTGCGCGTCATGTAAAACACTGCTTCCAGTTGCTAAAACGACACGTTACAACGCTGGGTGGCTCGGGATTGCAGGGTATTCCGGAGACCTGGCGGCAGTATAGGACGTTCACAAAATCATTACAATTAACCTACATATAGTTTGTCGGGTTTTATCCCGAACAGTGACATAGGTCACGATAACAACATTTATTTAATTTTTAATCATCTGATTTGACAAACATTAAACAAAGTTGTTACAAACAACACCAGAAAAGGCATATAATGCGCAAAAGTTATGGGGTCACTCTTTCACCTGCTAATAAGTTATGTAACAGTGTGGCGGTATTGACCAATTTATTCAGGACAGTTATTAGTGATAGTCAGGTTTAATAATTCGGATTGCTAAGTTGTTGATTTGTTGCTAATTCGCCATAAGTTAACTGTTTTTACCTGCAAGCGCCCATTGCTCTGTACCCTGGTTTTCTCCTCTTTCGCAGAGCGGCGAGCCAAATAACAAACTGGTAACGGTTGATTTATGTAACGAAGCAAATCTCACTGAGTAGTCTTAAGCAATAAGGCGCTAAGGAGACCGTAAATGGCTGATACAAAAGCAAAACTCACCCTAAATGGTGACTCTGCTATTGAACTGGATGTGCTAAAGGGCACACTCGGTCAAGACGTTATTGATATTCGTAGTCTCGGCTCAAAGGGGATGTTCACTTTTGATCCAGGTTTCACCTCTACCGCATCCTGCGAATCCAAAATCACCTTCATCGACGGCGACGAAGGCATTCTGTTACATCGCGGCTTCCCGATTGACCAACTGGCTACCGAGTCTAACTATCTGGAAGTATGTTACATCCTGCTGTACGGCGAGAAACCGACCCAGGCAGAGTACGACGAGTTCAAAACCACCGTCACACGCCATACCATGATCCATGAGCAGATTACCCGTCTGTTCCACGGTTTTCGCCGCGACTCGCATCCGATGGCCGTTATGTGCGGCGTCACCGGCGCGCTGGCTGCGTTCTACCACGACTCGATGGATGTGAATAATCCGCGTCATCGTGAAATCGCCGCGTTCCGCCTGCTGTCCAAAATGCCGACAATGGCGGCAATGTGTTACAAGTATTCTATCGGTCAACCGTTCGTCTACCCGCGCAACGACCTCTCCTATTCCGGCAACTTCCTGAACATGATGTTCTCCACACCGTGCGAAAACTATGAAGTTAACCCGGTGCTGGAACGCGCAATGGATCGCATTCTGATTCTTCACGCCGATCACGAACAGAACGCATCGACGTCAACCGTCCGTACCGCAGGCTCCTCCGGCGCGAACCCGTTCGCCTGCATCGCGGCGGGCATTGCCTCCCTGTGGGGACCGGCGCATGGCGGCGCGAACGAAGCGGCGCTGAAAATGCTGGTAGAAATCAGCTCTGTTAAACACATCCCGGAATTTATTCGCCGGGCAAAAGACAAGAATGATTCTTTCCGCCTGATGGGCTTCGGTCACCGTGTTTACAAAAACTATGACCCGCGCGCTACCGTCATGCGTGAAACCTGCCACGAAGTTCTGAAAGAGCTGGGCACCAAAGATGACCTGCTGGAAGTCGCGATGGAGCTGGAACACATCGCGCTGAACGACCCGTACTTTATCGAGAAGAAACTCTACCCGAACGTAGACTTCTACTCCGGCATCATTCTGAAAGCGATGGGCATTCCGTCCTCCATGTTCACCGTGATCTTCGCGATGGCGCGTACCGTGGGCTGGATTGCACACTGGAACGAAATGCACAGCGAAGGCATGAAAATCGCCCGTCCGCGTCAGCTGTACACCGGCTACGAAAAGCGCGATTTCAAGTCTGATATTAAGCGTTAATCATCCTGGCCATCGGGTAACACCGGTGGCCTTTATTATTTACTGAAACTCTGGCAACAATATTCATCTTGCCAATATAACCTTTATTACTCCAGTCACTCCCAATATATTACCGCCGAAAAAATAGCTATTTCTTTTCACATAGCATCAATAGCTAATGCATTATTTGACCTTTAAAACCATTAGATCTTTAATCCGACACAATTGGATGCAGGTAAAGGCTAAATGGAATGGGCGATATTATTTACCTGAGAATCACAGGTGAGGAACAAGGAAACATTTCGGCGGGATGTGGAACATATTCGTCAACAGGTAATCGCTGGCAAAAAGGGCATGAAGACGAGATCTTCGTATTTTCGCTATTCAGCGCATTGAGTAATACAGGAAGAGGTATTAACCTTCAGGGACTCAGATTCAGCAAATTAATCGATAAAAGCACCCCGCTATTTTGTAATGCAATCACTAATAATGAAAGACTGTTCATTGAAATTGATTTCTGGCGAATAAACAGAACGGGCCGATGGGAACGCTATTATTATATTCAACTAAGAAATGCTTCTGTAAGAAGTATTCAAACGCATGTGGCCCTTAATGAGCTGGATACCGAAGAGATTGCGGTATCATATGATTATATTCTTTGCAAACACCTCATCGCCAATACCGAATTTGACTACCTGGCATTTCCCGCTGAATATAACCACTTGTTTATGCCGCAGCGCTCTCAACCGGTAAGTTCCCCCAGACCAGCGGCAATAAAAATCACGCCCCCCAGCCAACACCTCCCAAAAATCACACCGGTCTATGCTAAATCCTGCCTGAAAGCGAAAGGATGTACGGACGCCGGGAACACAGAAGAACCGGCAAAAAACTTCGGCCAGATGGCGATCTTTGCACAATCTTCAGTCGATGATTGTTGCGGATATACACGGTCCGCTGAAGCCTCAGCCATACCGCTGGCTCTGGGCGGACTGGCGCAGGTGTGGGGAGAGTGGCCGCTTAGCGGTACGCTCAGTGCGACAAGAGCGATACCTTATGTGGGAGCCCTGGCTTCCGCTCTGTATATTTCGTCCGCTGGCGAAGGCAGCACGCGCGTTCCCGGGCGTGATGAATACTGGTACGAAGAGACCCTCAGACAGAAAGCGCTAACCGGAAGTACCGCCACCACCCGGGTACGCTTTTTCTGGGGTGCCGACACTCACGGCACACCGCAGGTCTATGGCGTACATACAGGGGAAGGTACCCCTTATGAAAACGTCCGCGTCGCGAACATGGTGTGGAATGCCAACGCGAAGCGCTATGAATTTACCCCCGCCCACGACGTAGACGGGCCGTTAATCACCTGGACACCGGAAAACCCCGCGACTGGTGATTTACCTAATCACACCGGAAGCAATGTTCCACCGCTTGATCAGCCAACCATTCTGGTGACACCAATCCCGGATGGCAAAAATGAGTACACCACGCCACCGTTCCTTGTGCCGGATGTCGCCGATTTTAACGATTATATTCTGGTCTTTCCGGCCGATTCAGGCATTCAGCCGATATATGTTTATCTTCGTGAAGATCCGCGCAAACAACCCGGCACGGCAACCGGTTACGGCGAAATTTTACCCGAAAATAGTCGTTGGCTTGAGGCCGCCAGTTCAGGGCTGGGAGCGCCGATACCTGCACAGGTCGCAGATAAGCTGCGAGGAAGAACGTTCAGAAACTTCGACCATTTCAGAAAAGAGTTCTGGCTTGCGGTATCAGAGTGTCCTGAGCTAATGTCACAGTTTAAAAAATCGAACCAATTCCATATTCTTAACGGTAACGCGCCATTTAATATTCCTTCTGAACGGGTGGGAGGCAGGAAAAGGTTTGAAATTCATCACATTGATTTTATCCGTGATGGTGGTGAAGTCTATGATATGGATAAGATGCGCGTTAACACAGTAAAAAATCATATCAGCATTCACTCAAATAAATAGCGAGGTTCATATGGAACTAAAAAAACGGATTGAAGATTATACCGAAGCCGAATTCATAGAATTCCTGAATGAATTTTTCAGTAACGTTCACAATCTGAAAGGAAGAGAACTTGAATCTCACATTGATTCGTTAGTCGATCATTTCGATAAAATCGTGGACCATCCAGAAAGTAATGGTTTGATTTTCTATCCCCCGGATGACAGGGAAGACAGCCCACAAGGCATCATTGAAGAAATTAAAAGATGGCGCAAATCTCAGGGACGCCCATCATTCAAAGACTCTGAGTAAATACGAGGACCTGTATTTAACAACACATTAGAAAGGTGAACATATGATTCATTTTAAACAAAAACTCGAAGACTACACTGAATCCGAATTCATAAAATTCCTGAATGAATTTTTTGAAAACCCTGGCAATCTGAAAGGAAGAGAATTTGAATCTCACTCTAATAGGCTAGTCAAACACTTCGATAAAATCGTGGATCATCCTGAAGGGAATGGTTTGATTTTTTATCCCCCGGATGACAGGGAGGACAGTCCACAAGGCATCATTGGAGAAATTAAAAGATGGCGTAAATCCCAGGGACTTCCCCCGTTCAAAGACTCTGATTGAATTATTAATATAAATTATATAAATAATTCAATCACAGAAAAAACTCAGATACAAACCTAAGGAAATTCAAATGACAATACTGGTTACGGTTCAGGCTCAGCTCATTGTGGGTGAAGCGCAGGTGATAGAGAGTCTGGCCCCCGAAGGTTCATTTGCAGCAGTGTTTGAAGACGATGGAAAAACGGGATATTTCTATGCCCTTGATGAGTCTGTTGATGGTAATCCTATCAGAGATGCTCTACATATCTACAATACAGAAGACGTTTCAGACGGGCATATCCCGTCTGATGTGAAGATCGGTTGGTCAGAAGACAGCAGGAAATGCGTGCTTTTAATTAATAATTATCCGCATGGTGTATTTGATTTTGAATCTAAAAATGGATACTGCCGAAGTGGCTTCCCACCCCCAATCAATCAGGAATGGTCTGTTTCAGGTCACAACTGGAATGATACCGTTGATGATTTTTTCAGATGATTTGTGAATAACCCACAGGTGTCAGGCATATCAATACTGTCGAGGTAAAATTAAAGTATCCTCCTGTCAGTATAAAACAGTACCAGACACCTGTTATTCAGTTCTGGTTTAGCCCGCTTTTATTGACGCCTGATATTTTTTTCAGCGTACTTTTTCTCTATGCTGTATCGATACACTTGATTGGATATCGCCAGGGAGCACAGGATGCCGGTTTTGCAGTGGGGTTTGTTGTTCCTGCTATCACTCCTTCTTTCGCTGGCTTTTCTCTGCATCCACCTCCCGGCGGCGCTGCTGCTCGGCCCGATGATTGCCGGTATCGCATTCAGTCTGAAAGGCATTACGCTGCGACTCCCCCGCTCCACTTTTCTCGCAGCGCAGGCCATTCTCGGCTGCATGATTGCGCAAAACCTTACTGGTTCGATTCTCACCACGCTGGCGGTGAACTGGCCGGTGGTGTTAGCCATTCTGCTGGTGACGCTGCTCTCCAGCGCGGTGGTCGGCTGGCTGATGGTGCGCTACAGCTCACTGCCAGGCAATACCGGCGCATGGGGTTCCTCCCCCGGCGGCGCGGCGGCAATGGTGGCGATGGCGCAGGACTACGGCGCGGATATCCGCCTGGTGGCGTTTATGCAGTACCTGCGGGTACTGTTTGTCGCAGGCGCCGCCGTGCTGGTCACGCGGCTGATCCTCGGCGACAGCGCAGAAGCGGTCAGCCAGCAGATTGAGTGGTTCCCGCCGCTGAGCGGCAATCTGTGGAGCACGCTGCTGCTGGCTGCGGTTGCAGGCTTCGCCGGGCGCATATTGCGCATTCCTTCCGGTACTATGCTGGCGCCGATGATCGTCGGCGCATGGCTTCATGCAGGCGGCATGATCGTGATTGAACTGCCGGAATGGCTGCTGGCGATTGCGTATATGGCCATTGGCTGGCGCATCGGATTAGGGTTCGACAGGCAGGTCTTTTTTATGGCGCTGCGTCCTCTGCCGCAGATTCTGGCCTCCATCTTTGCCCTGATGGCGATTTGCGCGGCGATGGCCTGGGGACTCGCCCACTACATGCAGATTGATTTTATCACCGCCTGGCTTGCCACCAGCCCCGGCGGGCTGGATACCGTGGCGGTGATCGCCGCCGGTAGCAACGCCGACATGGCGCTGATTATGGCGATGCAAACCCTGCGGCTGTTCAGCATTTTGTTGACCGGGCCTGCGGTTGCCCGTTTTATTTCAACCTATGCGCCGAAACAACCGCAGGCATAAAATGTTTAATTTAAATTATATTTAAACCCAACCCTGATCTGGTATTCGTTTTTGGTGTCATCGCCATCTTTATATTCATCCAGATAACCTAATTCAAAGAAGGGATAAAAACGCGGCGTCGCATGGAAGTTAAAAACAAAATTATGTTGCAGCGTATGGTTTTTACCATTCGCATATTCAAATTTTTCGCCATGCGTTTTACTGTAATATGTCGGATTATATTGCACCCAAAAATCTGGCGTAAAATATTTGGTCAGATAAATATCAACGCGATGTTCCGAAGAGTCATCCCAGTCGCCCTGTAGCGTCTGGCTGTCGTGATTTTGATGATTATAGCGATAGCGTAAAACGGCACCCAGCGTTGGGTCAAAGTGATAACCAATACCGAGGTAAGGATCGATACGCGAACCGGCGGACTCCCAATGGAAGACAACCCCAGGTTCAAGCCAGAAGTCGCTCTCGCCCAGCGGGAACGGCTTGTTAAACTCTGCTTCTTCGTAGCTGCTTTTCCACTGCTCCATATTTTTACCGAGATCGGAGTCCGTCTCAAAACTCCAGTACATTCGGGCGAAAATACTGTTCGGGTCCTGCACCACGCCTGTCAGCATCAGTCGTTGTAAAAAACGCTCGCTGGCCGTGCGATATTGTGTGCGTGGCGCAAAATAAACCGTCGTAAACGGTTTTTCTTTTGCCTGTGGCGCCGTCGTTGAATGACTGTTATTGTCCGCAAAAACGCTGGCGGAAGGCATGACCAGTGCAGCCGCTAATAGGGCTGTATTCATATTCTTACTTTGCATTATATTTTCCTTGCAGAAACAGAGATAAAATCTCCCCCTGCTAACTGAATAGCATTATTATTCAACAGGAGGAGTGGGATATTACCAGTAACTATTCCAGCATGACGTTGCGCGGGTAATGGCCTCCATCAGGAAATAATCACCCCAGGCACAGCATTCATTCACGCCGACGTTACCTTTAAAATAATAAACAGAATGTTTTAATAATCCTTCGCCTTCTTTGTGCTCCAGATTGAGATAGCCATCGAGCATCCGCTCAATCATTCGCAATGCCAGCGCCTCATAACTTTCGCGATCGGGATGAGTCGCCGGAAGCTGTTTTACCAGCTCCAGCAAGGCGCAGGCGAGAATCGCGCTGGCAGAACTGTCTCTTTCGCTGTTGGGATCGGTCAGCGCCAGATCCCAGTAACAGACCAGGTCTTCCGGCAAACGGTTAATAAAATAGTTTGCCAGCGTCTGGCTCAATTCCAGCAGTTTCTCATCCCCGGTATAGAGGTAGTTCAGCAGAAAGCCATACACGCCCCATGCCTGCCCACGCGACCAGCAGGAATCGTCGGAGAACCCCTGATGGGTATTGCCAAAGCGTGGCTCACCGGTGTGAACATCCATATAGTACGTGTGAAACGTCGAGCCGTCCTCGCGCACAATATAGCGTCGCGCCTGCTCAATATGGCTTTTCGCCGCCTGTGCATAGCGCGGGTCGCCCGTTGTCGCGCTGGCCTGATACAACAACGGCAGATTCATATTGCAGTCAATGATCATCCTCCCCTGCTGTTCCGGGTTATCCAGCTCGCCCCACGCCTGAATAATGCCGCACTTGTCGTGATAGCGCTCCATCAACACTTCTGCCGCCTGCTGGGCGATATATATTGCCTCCCGGTTATCGGTCAATTTGCTGGCAGCCACGCAGGAAAGGCTGTACAGAAACCCGAGGTCATGGTGATTAGTGTGGTCGCGCTTTGCGATACGTTCGCCAAAGGAGCGGACATGCTGCTCGGCTAACGCGCGATATGCGGCATTCCCTGTCCACTCCCATGCCAGCCACAGTTGCCCGGTCCAGAAACTGGTCGTCCACTCCTGATTATCGATAATCGGATAGATACCGTTTTTACATGCCGCGTCGGGAAAACGCTGGCCGAAATAAGCGCTGTTACGATCAACAGCCTTTAAAATCACCGGCAACGCATGACGAATTTTCTGCGCGATAGCAGCGCGCTCGCCGCGCTGTAGCGCAACAGGGACAATCGTTTCTTTACGGATAGTTGCAGACATAATTCTCTCGTTTTCTTTACTTTAATGAATGGCTTCTTGCCCGTGGGCAGGGATGGCGGTGTTTTTTTTATGCTGATAGCAGGGAGATAGCGTGATGGCGGAGATCCCGGTAAATATCAGCGCGATGATGCCCATAATCAGATAGGTGTGCTCAAAACCGATCTTCTGATAGGCATACCCGGCAGGCGGCGCCACCACGATAGAGCCGACGTAAATCATGGCCTGATAACCCAGCAGATACATCGTGGCGTTGACGCGCTTGTCGAAGTGTTCGGCGATATATTTGAAAACCGAGACCAGAATCAGCGCAATTTCAATCCCATACAGCGGTTTCACCAGGCAGATAATCAGCGGATCGTTGGTTAACCCGGAGATAATCAAACGCAGGCTGATCACCAGCCCTGTCAGGAGCATCCCCTGCTTGGCGCCGATGCGGTTAATGATGGCGGGCACCAGCATCATGCCGAAGAACTCGGCGGCGGACTGCGCGGTGCTCATATAGCCAAACATGGCGTTTCCTTCCTCTTTGGTACTGAAGAAGGTGACGAAATAGCGAGAGAATTGCTGTTCGGCAATAAACATCATCCATGCCACGCCCGCGATATACAGGGAGAAGGTCCAGAACTTTTTATTACGCAGCAGCTGGAACACATCGCCAATGACAATCTTCTCTTTCGACAGAACGTTGTTTTCTTCCTGACCAAAGTGATCGACCTTCAGCGTCAGCAGCACCGCGAACATGCACAGCGCGGAAACGGTGCTGATAACAAAGTTGATTTTGGGGGAGATATTGTAGAGATAGCCGGAAAACGACGACGCCGTCGCCCAGCCCAGCGCCGCCCACATGCGGATGCGGCCAAACTCCATGTCATACAGACGGCTGAAACGGTCAACATACGACTCTTCCGCCGCCACGCCCGCATACCAGCCGAGGCTGAAAAACAGCGCGCCGACGATCATTCCGCTGACAAAATGGGTTTGCAGCAGCGGCAGATAGCACCAGATGTAAAACGGCGCCATCAGTGCTGAAACAATACAGACAAAATAGAGCAGGTGTTTTTTCATGCCCATTTTGTCCATGATGTAGCCGTAAACGGGTTTGATAATCACCGCAAAAACGCCGTTAACGGCAAACACCGTGCCGATTTCCACGCCATCCAGCCCGGCTTTATCCCCCAGCCAGATAGCATACAGGCCAAAACTGGCCGCCCAGGTAAAGGTAAACAGAAATACAAACAGACTCAGCTTAATGTAAGCCGAACGTGTCGACTGAACAGGGTTCATCATTATTTTCTCCGCATCAGCGTCAATTATTTTATTTCCAGCGTTTTCGAGTTCAGCGTCAGCACCTGATTGACACGATCGAATGCCATGACCACCGGCGGCGGCAGCGACGGAGACATCGTGGCGTTAACGCTACAGGCCAGCCAGTGAGTGCCCGGCGTGAGCGTCGTGCCGAGACAGGGGATCTCTCCAGGAGAGGCATACAGAATGTTGCTGTTCGGCGGGGTGGTGACGACCAGCGGCTGGCGTTCAGCCAGCAAATCCTCGATCTGACACACGCCGGAAGTGGTACTGAGAGTCAGCCCGTTTTTTGCCATTCGGGTCGTCGTCAGATGATGGCGATTCAGTGCGAATCCGCCTTCCACGCAGTCGAGCGTGCGTGGGGTTACAACGCGATGTAGCCGGAGATGCCCCTGCTCATGCGGGATAAGCCAGGTGGTGACGCTGACATCCGGCCAGGGGCGCCAGACGCTTCGAAGCCACGCTGGCGTCATCTCCACCGCATCGCACTCGCGACGCCCGCGCCAGTAGCCGTCCTGCTCGCTGAACATCAGCGTCGAGTCACAGGCGGCATGGTTCAGACCATACACGCCGCGTTCAAGGGTGAAACCAAAGTGGCTGGAATAGGCGAACTTGCAGTATTTGGCGTCGAAATTGACGAAGTTATTGCGATCGTACTGCCCGGACATCAGCATCCAGACGTGATGGTTATCCTCCGCATGAACAATAAACTGCCCGGCTTCCGCTATCGGGTGAACCGTCTCCAGCACGGGCAATGGCGCGGGTTCCGCCTGCCAGAACGCACTCTCTTGCGGCAGCGCCAGAATCAGCAATGCCTTACATGCCCAGTACGGCGAACCGGGGCTGTTGTAATCTTCGGTCATCACCAGATTCGGGTATGTGTACCCCAGCGTGAACAAACCATCCGGGCCGATAAACGGTTGGCTCAGCCACCAGTCGATATGCCGCAGGATCAGCCCTTTGATAACCGGTACGCTAAACACATCCAGTCCGGTATATGCCACCGCGCTCCAGAATGCGACCTGTACGAAGCGATAAGTCAGGCTACGGCCAAAGGGGATCGCATTGCCGTCACCGGTAAAGTAATGGATATAATCTTTCGCGAACTGACGCGCGCGCTGACGATAGCGCAGGCAACGTTCGGGATCAGCATCCTGCATAAAGTGGCTGTACAGCAGGCTGTAAAAGTGAAACCCGCTGGAGATGTAGTAGTCGCGCGGCTTACCGGCGCCATCGGCGTACCAGCCGTTGCCAAGCCAGAACGGTTCAATGGCATTCAGATGCTTATCAATCACCATCATGTCGTAATGCCGCCCGACGCACTTAAGCCCCACCTGCACCAGCACCGGGAAGAAATGCCAGTTGTTATCGGGGATCTGAATGTCGGCGCTCTGGCGTAACCAGCGCTCCAGATTGTTTTGCTCGTCGATGGAGAGCGCTGACCAAAGCCCCGTTCCCGGTAACGCCAGCGCCAGGCCAAACGCCGCCATTTCGACGCATCGCTGATCGTTATCCGCCAGAGAGCCCCAGTAGTCAGGATGTTCGGGATCGCAGCCATGACGAATACCGTCGATAAACGTCTCGCGAAAATCATCGGCTTCGCCACCGCTCAGTAACGGCGCCAGCAGCCACAGCAGACGGGAGAAACCTTCCATTCCGGCGACATCCGCCGGGTAGTGTGCAGACGTTTCTCCGGCGTCCAGACGCGTGTTTCCTCGCCTCAAATGGGGGACGGCTGACGCCAGCCATTGTTGCGCCAGTCCGACATATTCTTGCCTTATTCGCATAATGAAACCTCGTTTCATTTGATAAATGTTGGACGCATAATAAGGATTCAGACGGACAGACAAATGTGATAATTGTCGTATTTTCGGACAACGTCGGTGATGAATAACAACATTCATCCGCTTTTAGCGACAAAAATTCGATTAGAGTGATAAAAGTTTAAGTTTATTCACATTGCGGGAGGGGCGGGCAGAAATGCAGCGAATGGAAGACAGCAGTTATCTTGAGAATATCAACCTCAACGATAAGTCGATTTACTTTAACCGCATGAAGAATATGCCTGCCAACTACTACCACTGGCATCAGTGTGTGGAGATCCTGTCAGTTTCTCAGGGAGTTGGCATCGCGCTAATGGAGCACCAGCAGTACACCGTTAAGCCGGGGCGTATTTTTATTTTTCCGCCGGGAAAGCTGCATAAGGTGTTTGTCGAGCAGGACGATCGTAATGTTTATCACCGTACAACGCTGCATTTTAATGGCTCAATTATTGAGCAGTACCTGCGGGATTTTCCGCGTCAGCAAATGTTGCTGCGTCAGCTCTGCGGTCGGGGAGAAAAGGCGCGGGTATTTGATGTCGGCGACGTACAGCCGGTGATTGAAACGCTGCTGAGCCGTTTTGAAACGCTGGTAAAAAGCAAAACGTTCAGCGTCAGCGACAGCGCATTTCTGGTGATGCAGATTATCAGCCTGCTGCCGCATCAGGAGCAGGCGACGGGATACAATACCTTTTCGGTCAGCATTATCCGTTGGATAGAAACTCATTTTCACCAGCGCTGCTCGCTGGACGATATCGCCCGCGAGATGGGCTGCTCGCGCGGACATGCCTCACGCCGCTTTCACGAGGAAACGGGCGGCACCATTCAGGAGTATCTGATGATGCGCCGTATCCGTCAGGCATGTGAATTGCTGTTGCACACCAACAGCTCAGTGCGTGAGATTGCCGAACAGGTCGGTTTCTCCGAGTACGCCTGGTTTATTACCTGTTTTCGCAAGAATATGGGTAAAACGCCGTTGCAATATCGCAAAACCTATTCCCCCGCCTAGTTCCCACGTCGGATGGTCTGGCCTGTAGGCCGGATAAGGCGAAGCCGCCATCCGGCGCGTTGACGAATTACGTCTGGCAGTGTGGACACCAGTAGAACGGGCGCGAGGAGAGCGTCGTTTTCTCAATAATGCCGCCGCAGCGCTCGCAGGCTTCGCCGTCCCGATGGAACACCTTAAAGCGAAACAGCGCGCCGTGATGCGTGTTCTCATCCGCCTGACCGCGCGTGGTATAAGAAAGGCGCGGGATATCGAGCAGCGCATGAGATAACGCCTCCAGCTGTTGGTCACTGAGATCTTTCGCCTTATGCTGCCCCGTCAGCCCTACCTGCCAGAGAATTTCCACACGCAGATAGTTGCCCAGCCCGGCGAGAAACGCCTGATCCAGCAACAGCCCGGAAAACTGACGATTACGAAAACGCGCAGAGAGCAGACGCGCTTTTACATCACTGGGCGTCAGCCGCGGGTCCAGCACGTCCGGCCCGACGCGTTGCAGAAACGGGTGGGTGGCGAGCTGTTCCGGCGTCAACATTTCAATGTCGGACGCGCTGTAAAGCAGAATGGTTTTATCCGCCGTTTGCAGGTTAACGCGTAATACCCGGGTGGTTGCCGGGATGTTCCCCGTCTCCACTACTCGCCATACGCCATACAACTGGTTATGGCTGTAGAGCGTCAGCCCCTGCGAAAAGTGGGTCAGCAACGCTTTCCCCCGCGTTTCGATATGGGTGACCGTCTGCCCAATCAGCGGCGATTCATACGGTTTTAACTGCGAAAAAGCAAACCAGACGTCCGTCAACGGTTTGCCTTTGATCGCCGCCTCCAGGTTATCCGCCGCACGACGGATCTCCGGGCCTTCAGGCATAGTTCTGTCCTTTGTTAGTGAGTTGCTCCGCCTGTTACTGCAATGTCAGTTTCCACATGAAGCGCTGTGACAATGGCGATTTCCAACGCCTGACGCACCGTTTCCGCCGCCATGCTGGGCGCACCAGGATGTGCCGCCGCCTGTTCCGGCAGATAAGGAATATGGATAAATCCACCCTTCACGTCCTGAATATCGCGCAATTTATGCAACAGTCCATACATTACGTGGTTGCAGACAAAAGTGCCTGCGGTCTGAGAGACCGATGCCGGAATCCCCGCTTCGCGCATCGCCGAGACCATCGCTTTGATCGGCAGCGTGCTAAACCAGGCTGCCGGGCCTTCCGCCACGATGGGCTCATCAACCGGCTGCCTGCCGCGGTTATCGGGGATACGCGCATCGTCAATATTAATCGCCACGCGCTCCACGGTAATATCCGTGCGCCCTCCGGCCTGCCCTATCGCCAGCACCAGCACCGGGGATAACGCGTCAATCGCCGCATTCAGCACGGTGAGAGAGTCGCCAAAGACGCAAGGGAGCTGGCGGGCCACCACGCGACACCCTGCGATGATAGCATTGTCGAGACGCGAGACCACTTCCCAGGAAGGGTTAACCTGCTCGCCGCCGAAGGGTTCAAACCCGGTGATTAATACCGTCTTCATCCTTCCTCCTTACAGAAACATCAGGAAATACATCAGAAACACGTTAACCAACAGCAGCACAATACCGGTCGGCACCTGCGCTTTAATCACCGCATTTTTATCCGGCAGTTCCAGCAGCGCCGCAGGCACGATATTAAAGTTTGCCGCCATCGGCGTCATCAGCGTTCCGCAGTAGCCGGAGAACATGCCGATTGCCGCCATCACCGCCGGATTCCCGCCATGTTGCAGCACCAGGATTGGAATCCCAATCCCCGCCGTCACAATCGGGAATGCGGCAAAGGCGTTCCCCATCACCATCGTCAGTAGCGCCATACCGATGGTGTAGACCGCCACAGCGATAAAACGGCTATCGACGGCAAGATATTCCTGGGTGAGATACGAAATTCCGCTGCCGACACCTGCCGCGGTAAATAACAGCCCTAACGTGGCGAGGATCTGCGGCAAAATGAACGCCCAACCGATGGAATCCAGCAGACGACGCGCTTCCTGAATCGGCTGGTGCACCTTCTCATGCGTCATCTTTATCGCCATCCCCAGACCAATCAATGACCCCGCAGTCATGGAAAACAGCGTCACCAGCGTGGCGTGATTGCCCGGCCCGAACAGCGTCTCCTGCAATCCGGGAACATGGTTGAACATAAGCACGCCGATCACCGTGACCACCGGGATCGCCAGCGCCGGATAAAACAGGCGGTTGCCCAGACGACTGGCGCTTTCCTCACGCTGTTCGCGAGTTCGCTGGTGATAGCTTCCGAGCTTCACGCCACCGAAACCGGCAATCAGCGCCATCACCACCACCGCCCCACCGACGGCGATGTTAACCATACGTTTGTCGCCCACCAGCTGATAAGTCCAGTCGCCGAGCAGGAACAGTACGCCATAAACGCCCCAGAATAACCCCGTCGTCAGGCGACGCGGATTGGCTTTGTCCTGCCACGACATGACGGCGACAATCAACAGCACCACACCGGCCAGCCAATAGAGATAGCTTTGTTGAAAATTCATTTCGCCTCTCCTTTGCTCATCGCCGCGCTGACTTTCGCCACTTCACGTTGCAGATAATTGTCCAGACGCCACAGGCGCGCGCCGTGAATCAGAAAAGCGCAGATCGCCGTCGGAATCCCCCACAGCGCAATATGCAGCGGCTCGGTCTGAATCCCGCCGGACTCCAGCATGAAGTTGTGCATAAAGATGATGGCGCCAAAAGCCACGAAAATGTCTTCGCCAAAAAACAGCCCGACGTTATCGGTGGCTGCTGACATTGCCCGCAGCCGGTAGCGAACCGTGCCTGGCAGTTCCCCGTGTATTTTCTCTGCCGCCCCTTCCGCCATCGGTGCCAGCAACGGACGCACCATTTGCGGATGGCCGCCGAGACTGGTCAGCCCCAGCGCTGCCGTCGCTTCGCGGACAAACAGATAGACAATCAGCAGACGTCCTGCCGTGGCGCTGCGGATTTTCGCGATCCACGCCTGCGCGCGCTCTTTGAGCCCGTGACGTTCCAGCAGACCGATAACCGCCAGAGGAATCAGCAGAATAAAGGGCAGGTTACGGGTATTGAGGAACCCTTCACCCAGTTTTTCGAGGATCGTGGCGATCGGCATCTGCGCCGCCAGTCCCGTAACGATCCCGGCAATAATGACCACTAATACCGGGTTAAAGCGTAAAAGAAATCCAGCCACAATGACGGCGATACCCATCAGTGGCCAGAGAGAAATTGCGTCTCCCATGATCCGTTCCTGTCAGTCGTGTTGCGTTGTTTTTATTTGCACAGCGCCTCTTCGGGCACTGTGTCAGCCTGGTTATTGGTTATGCCATAATCCTGATACTGCGTTCTTCAAACGCCGCGCGCAAACGACGGGCAAAAGCGAGTGCGTGCTCGCCGTCGCCGTGAATACATACCGTTTGCGCCACAACGTTCGCCCATTCACCGGTAATGCTTTTCACTCTACCGGATTCCACCATGCCCAGCGTTTGCGCCAACGCGTGTTCTTCGTCTTCTACCAGCGCGCCCGGCTGGGTTCGCGGCACCAGGCTGCCGTCAGCCTGATACCCCCGATCGGCAAAAACCTCCTGACGCATCGTCAGGCCATAATGCTCGCCTGCGCGAATCAGTTCGCTACCCGCCAGCCCGACCAGAATCAGCGACGGATCGCAGGCATGTACCGCTCTGGCGATGGCATCCGCCAGCTGTGGATCTTTCGCCGCCTGGTTGTACAACATACCGTGCGGTTTGACATGACGCATAACGCCGCCTTCCGCGCGGGCTATCGCCGCCAGCGCGCCGATCTGGTACAGCGTCTGGGCGTAGACGGTTTCCGGCGGTAACGTCATGGCGGTGCGGCCAAAGTTTTCCCGGTCAGGGAAACTGGGATGCGCGCCAATCGCTACGCCGTTTTTCAGCGCTTCGCGCACGCTCGCCAGCATGGTTTGTGCATCGCCCGCGTGAAATCCGCAGGCGATGTTGGCGGATGACACCAGTTGCAGTAACGCCGCATCGCTGGCGCACCCTTCTCCTAAGTCTGCGTTAAGATCAATGTTCATCATTAAGTCGCCATGTTAACTGTTCCAGATAACGCTGCTGGTCGTGACGCGCCTTAAGCGCCTCCTCCAGCGTACACTGAACAAAATGGATCGGTTGCCCGAGAGGGATCTGCGCCAGATGATACATATCCGCCTCAATGATGCAGGCGATACGCGGGTAGCCGCCGGTGGTCTGGGCATCGTTCATCAGCACGATCGGCTGACCATTATGCGGCACCTGAATAACGCCCGGCAGCAGCCCGTGCGACAGTAACTCACGTTCAGTGGTACGTTTCAGCGGTTGCCCCTGCAAACGATAGCCCATACGGTTACTTTGCGGGCTAAGCTGCCACGGCGAGCGCCAGAACGCCTCCTGCGAGGCCGCTTCAAACTCCTGGTATTCCGGGCCAGGCAACGCGCGAATCCGGTTCCCCCACAGCAGCTGTTTAACGCCCTGCGGGCCGCTGAACTGGCGTTCTGACCTTCCTGTCGCCAGCCGATCGCCATCTTTTAACAAGCGCCCTTCCAGCCCGCCAATGCCGACCTTCAGGTCGGTACTGCACGACCCCATCACTTCAGGCACGTCAATGCCGCCCGCCACGGCCAGATAGCTGCGCATTCCGTGGAGCGGGCGCTTCAGCGCCAGACGCTGCCCCGCTTTCACCGGCAGCCGCCAGCCGGTCCAGACCGGTTGGTCGTCCAGACGGGCCTCGCACCCGGCGCCGGTCAATGCAAACCAGCCGTCGGATTCAAATTCCACCACCAGTTGGCCGAGCGTAATCTCCAGCGCCGGAGCACTGGCGTCATTCCCCACCAGCAGGTTCGCGATATGCAGCGCCGGTTTGTCCAGCGCGCCGCAATGGCTAATACCGGACTGACGATAGCCGTGTCGTCCCCCATCCTGCACTGAGGTGTACATACCCGCGCGAATAATGTTCAGCATACCCCCTCCTTCTGCGGGACAAAGCGTATGGTGTCGCCCGGACGTAACAGGATGGGCTCATCCCGCTGTGGGTCGAACAGCTTCAGCGGCGTATGGCCGATTAGTTGCCAGCCGCCCGGCGTCGGCAGAGGGTAAATCCCGGTTTGCGGGCCGCCAATCCCCACGGAACCCGCCGGAACAATCAGGCGCGGTTCTGCCCGTCTTGGCGTGTGCAATTGTTCCGGTAAGCCCCCGAGATACGGAAAGCCCGGCTGAAAACCTAAAAACCAGACGACGTACTCTACTGAAGTGTGCAGTTCAACCACCTGCTTTTCGCTTAATCCGCTGTGTCGCGCCACCTCCGCCAGATCCGGGCCGCCCTCGCCGCCGTAGGTCACGGGAATTTCGATAAAGCGTGAATCAGGCTCCAGCGCCTCGCTCTCTTCCCACCAGCGCTGCAAACGTTCAATCGCATCCAGCGCCAGCGTCTGCGGCTCGCGCAGGATCACCGTGATATTGTTCATACCCGGAATTGCTTCAACAACATTCGGCATATCGACCAGGCGCTGCGCCAGTCGCCAGATGCGTTTCTGGGATGCCAGCGTGACCGGCGGCTCAAGCTCCAGCACCACCGCCGTTTCACCTAACAGATAACAACGCGCTCGTTGCACTTTCGTCCCTCTCGTGTTTTATGCGTTATGCCGGATTAGGAATATCAATAAAGGTCACATCCAGACTCGTATTTTCAGTCAGCCATTCGCTTAACGCGCGAATACCGCCGCGCTCGGTGGCGTGGTGTCCGGCGGCATAGAAATGCAGCCCCTGTTCGCGGGCGGAGTGAATCGTCTGTTCAGAGACCTCGCCGGTAATAAACGCATCCACGCCAAAGCGCGCGGCGCTGTCGATAAAACTTTGCCCGCCACCGGTACACCAGGCCACACGCTGCACTTTTTCCGGCCCGGTATCGCCGCACCATAACGGTTTACGCCCCAGGCGCGCTTCAATCCACGAGGCCAGTTCCAGCCCCGGCACCGGCATTGATAACTCTCCCCACGGCACCAGCGGCTCGATTTCCCCCATCACGGTAATGCCGAGCAGCGCCGCCAGTTGCACGTTGTTTCCCAGTTCCGGGTGCGCATCCAACGGCAGATGCCAGCCATAGAGGTTAATGTCATTCGCCAGCAGCGTTTTCAGCCGGTTGCGTTTCATACCGCGAATGACCGGAGATTCCCCTTTCCAGAAGTAACCATGATGAACGATGACCGCATCAGCCTGCTGGCGTACCGCTTCATCCAGTAAGGCCTGGCTTGCCGTCACGCCGGTCACGATTTTTTGCACCGTCTCTTTGCCTTCAACCTGTAAGCCATTCGGCGCGTAATCGCTGATGGCCGCGCTGTTCAGCTTTTCATTGATCAGTTGTTCCAGTTCGGTGTTTTTCATCATCGCTCCCTTCTTCATATGTGCACTACGTTAAAATAGCGTTCTCCCGTCACTTCGTCGATAGCCATTTCTTCGACACATTGAGAAACAATCACGCCGTTTTAAGACGCAAAATGCTTACCCTTACTCGATCTGATTCATGTATATTTATGCAATCAGACAGCATATTGCAAAAATAATCAGATCTGTATCGAAGTTATAACTTTAAGGAAACACACTCACGCCGCGGATTTCTTTTGCGGTGTGACATCCATCCCGGAATCACAATGAATAAACCATCTTCTCAACCGCGCGCCATTTATTACGTCGTCGCACTGCAAATTTGGGAATACTTCAGCTTTTACGGCATGCGCGCCCTGCTGATTCTCTATCTCACCAACCAGCTAAAATACGACGATAACCATGCGTATGCGCTGTTCAGCGCTTACTGTTCGCTGGTCTATGTCACCCCGATTCTCGGCGGGTATCTGGCGGATAAAGTGCTCGGTAATCGCATGGCGGTCATGCTGGGAGCATTTTTGATGGCCGTTGGGCATCTGGTGCTGGGGGCGAGTGAAATCGCGCCGACCTTCCTTTATTTGTCGCTGGCGATCATCGTCTGCGGTTACGGTCTGTTCAAATCCAACATCAGTTGCCTGTTGGGTGAGCTGTATAAGCCGGAAGATCCACGCCGCGACGGGGGATTCTCACTGCTGTATGCCGCCGGCAATATCGGCTCGATCGTTGCCCCTATCGCCTGTGGTTATGTTCAGGAAGAGTACAGCTGGGCGATGGGTTTTGCGCTGGCCGCCATCGGCATGATCGCCGGGTTAATTATCTTCCTGTGCGGCAATCGCCATTTCGCCCACACCACTGGGGTGAATAAAGTCGCGCTGCACGCCAGAACGTTTGTTCTGCCCAACTGGTGTTGGCTGCTGGTGCTGTTGGTCGCCGCGCCGCTACTGATCACGGTGCTGTTCTGGAAAGAATGGTCGGTCTATGCGCTGATTGTCGCCACCGTTATTGGTCTTGCGGTGCTGACAAAAATCTACCGTCAGGCACAGACGCAAAAACAGCGTAAAGAGCTGGGGCTGATTGTGGTTCTCACCTTCTTCAGCATGTTGTTCTGGGCGTTCGCCCAACAGGGCGGCAGCTCCATCAGTTTGTACATCGACCGATTTGTGAACCGTACGATTCTGGGTTACGAAGTACCGACGGCAATGTTCCAGTCAGTGAATGCCTTCGCGGTCATGCTGTGCGGCGTGGTGCTGGCCTGGCTGATTAAGGAGAGTATGGGCGGCAACCGTACCGTGCGGATCTGGGGGAAATTCGCCCTGGGTCTCGGTTTGATGAGCGCTGGATTCTGCATTCTGACCGTAAGCGCCCGGTTATCTGCCGCCTACGGTCACTCTTCTATGCCACTGATGATCTTAGGGTTGGCGGTAATGGGGTTTGCCGAGTTGTTCATCGACCCGGTCGCAATGTCGCAGATTACACGTATTGAGATCCCTGGCGTGACGGGCGTCCTGACCGGCATCTATATGTTGCTCTCCGGCGCGATCGCCAACTATCTGGCTGGCGTCATTGCCGATCAGACCTCGCAGAGCGCGTTTGATGCAAGCGGCGCGATCAACTACGCCATCAATGCCTATATCGATGTGTTCGACCAGATAACCTGGGGAGCGCTGGCCTGCGTGGCGCTGGTACTGCTGATTTGGCTGTATCAGTCGCTCAAATTCAGAAACCGCCCGCTGGCGGTTGAGTCCTGAATGACATTACGCCCGGTGGCGCTACGCTTACCGGGCCTACAGCGTAGCTCTATTCTGTAGGCCGGATAAGGCATCGCCGCCATCCGGCATAACGTATAAAAAAACCGCCACATTTCTGTTGGCGGTTTTCTCGGACGATGCTGTATATCAGTAGAAATCGCAGGTCACTTTTTCTGCCTGCTCCATCCACACCGGTTTATCGCTGGTTTTCGACCAGACGCGATGCAGATAGCTGTAAAAACGAGCACGGTCTTTCCAGAACAACATGACCGGCAGCGCCAGAACCCCAGCCACAACGGCGAGAATGCGGCGCAACAAAACAACATGAGCTGGATATTCTTTATAGAGTTCCATACTTTTCTCCCCTTTATCTGGCCGGTAATCATCACCGGTAAAGTCAAATTGGTTATCTGCTGAAAATAGTACCGCTTTGCGTGTAATTTTACTACTCATCCGACCACTTATTTTTGTCTATTTAAGCTTTATTTACATTCGCCCTGTAATTAAGTTACATAAAAGTTAAATTAATACTAATCATTAGTTAAATGATGGTCTTTTTCATTTTTATACTTTTTTTACACCCTACGCGCCGATTTTTGCAAAATCTTTGCAGGCAAAAAATTACCCTCCGCATATCAGAAGAAAAACCACTGGAGGTGCACTGTGAGTGCAGGCGTAATCATCGGCATCATGCTGATTTTCTTACTTTTGGGTTACCTAGTGTATGCCCTGATTAATGCGGAGGCATTCTGATGGCGGCCCAGGGATTTTTACTGACAGCCAGTTTTTTACTGATCCTGTTCGTGCTCGCCCGCCCTTTAGGCGTGGGTCTGGCGCGACTTATCAACGACATTCCCCTGCCAGGCACCGCCAGCGCAGAGCGTCTGCTATGGCGCGGGTTGGGGATACCGACGCAAGAAATGGACTGGAAACAGTATCTGCTGGCCATTCTTACCCTGAATCTGTTGGGTCTGGCAGTGCTGTTTCTGATGCTGCTGGGGCAAAACCTGCTGCCGCTGAACCCGCAGCAGTTGCCTGGCCTTTCCTGGCATCTGGCGCTCAATACGGCCATCAGTTTTGTCACCAATACCAACTGGCAGTCCTACGGTGGGGAAACCACCTTAAGCTACTTCAGCCAGATGGCGGGACTGACCGTACAGAACTTCCTGTCGGCGGCTACCGGTATCGCAGTGATCTTCGTCCTGATCCGCGCCTTTACGCGCCAGAGCATGGATACGCTGGGCAACGCCTGGATGGATTTGGTGCGCATTACGCTGTGGATCTTATTACCGCTCGCCCTGTTAATCGCCCTGCTTTTCATCCAGCAGGGCGCACTGCAAAACCTGCTGCCCTATCAACCGTTCACCAGCGTTGAAGGTGTGAAACAGCTTTTGCCGATGGGGCCAGTAGCTTCACAGGAAGCCATAAAGATGCTCGGCACCAACGGCGGCGGGTTCTTCAACGCCAACTCATCGCATCCGTTTGAAAACCCGAGCGCATTAACCAACATGGTACAGATGCTGGCGATCTTTTTGATTCCCGCCGCGCTTTGCTTTGCCTTTGGCGATGCGTCAGGCGATCGCCGTCAGGGGCAGATGCTGCTGTGGGCGATGTCGATCATTTTCGTGGTCTGCGTCGCCGTGGTGATGTCGGCGGAAGTTCAGGGCAATCCTCATCTGCTGAAGTTTGGCGCCGACAGCAGCCTCAATATGGAAGGCAAAGAGAGCCGCTTTGGCGTGCTGGTCAGCAGCCTGTTCGCCGTCGTGACCACGGCGGCCTCCTGCGGGGCGGTTATCGCTATGCATGACTCCTTTACCGCGCTGGGCGGCATGGTGCCAATGTGGCTGATGCAAATCGGCGAAGTGGTTTTTGGCGGCGTCGGTTCGGGTTTGTACGGCATGCTGTTGTTCGTATTGTTAGCCGTATTTATCGCCGGGCTGATGATTGGCCGCACGCCAGAATATCTGGGTAAAAAAATCGACGTGCGCGAAATGAAAATGACCGCCCTGGCGATTCTGATTACCCCGACGTTGGTATTGCTCGGTACGGCGCTGGCGATGATGACCGAAACCGGCCGCAGCGGAATGCTCAACCCCGGCCCACACGGTTTTAGCGAAGTGCTGTACGCCGTTTCTTCGGCGGCCAACAACAACGGCAGCGCCTTTGCCGGTCTGAACGCCAACACGCCCTTCTGGAACTGCCTGCTGGCCTTCTGCATGTTTGTCGGTCGCTTCGGGGTGATTATCCCGGTCATGACAATTGCCGGATCGCTGGTCGGTAAAAAGCGCCAGCCGGCCAGCCCCGGCACACTGCCGACGCACGGCGCGCTGTTTGTCGGCCTGCTGATCGGTACGGTGTTGCTGGTGGGCGCACTGACCTTTATTCCTGCGCTGGCGCTTGGGCCGGTTGCTGAACACCTCTCTTTATATTGAGCGAAGCGGAGTACATGGTGATGAGTCGCAAACAACTGGCGCTGTTCGAACCCTCCCTGGTCGCTCAGGCGCTGATCGAGGCCGTGAAAAAATTAAGCCCACATACCCAGTGGCGCAATCCGGTCATGTTTATTGTCTGGATCGGCAGTCTGCTGACGACCCTTATCACGGCGGCGATGGCAACCGGGCAGATGCCAGGGAATCCCCGGTTTACTGGCGCGATAAGCCTCTGGCTGTGGGTTACCGTCCTGTTCGCTAACGTTGCCGAAGCGCTGGCGGAAGGTCGCAGCAAAGCGCAGGCCAGCAGTCTGAAAGGGGTGAAGAAAACGGCATTTGCCCGCAAACTGCGTGAACCAAAGTATGGCGCGCAGGCGGATCGCCTCCCTGCCGATGAGCTGCGTAAAGGGGATATCGTCCTGGTTGAAGCGGGCGATATTATTCCCTGCGACGGCGAGGTCATTGAAGGCGGCGCATCGGTGGACGAAAGCGCCATTACCGGTGAGTCCGCGCCGGTGATTCGTGAATCCGGCGGCGACTTTGCCTCAGTGACCGGCGGAACACGTATTCTCTCCGACTGGCTGGTCATCGAATGCAGCGTGAATCCCGGCGAAACCTTCCTTGACCGGATGATCGCGATGGTGGAAGGCGCGCAGCGCCGTAAAACGCCAAACGAAATCGCGCTGACCATTCTGCTGATTGCCCTGACTATTGTCTTTTTACTGGCAACCGCCACGCTCTGGCCCTTTTCCGCCTGGGGCGGCCATGCCGTCAGCGTGACGGTGCTGGTCGCCCTGCTGGTTTGCCTGATCCCCACCACTATCGGCGGATTACTTTCGGCGATCGGCGTCGCCGGGATGAGTCGAATGCTGGGAGCAAACGTCATCGCCACCAGTGGGCGGGCGGTAGAAGCCGCAGGCGACGTGGACGTGCTGCTGCTGGATAAAACCGGCACCATCACCCTCGGCAACCGTCAAGCCTCGGACTTTCTGCCCGCTCAGGGCGTGGATGAAAAGACGCTGGCCGACGCGGCGCAGCTCTCTTCGCTGGCCGACGAGACGCCGGAAGGCCGCAGCATCGTCATTCTCGCCAAACAGCGTTTTAATCTGCGCGAGCGCGATGTGCAGTCGCGCCATGCCACCTTTGTTCCCTTTACCGCGCAAAGCCGGATGAGCGGCATCAACATTGATAACCGAATGATCCGTAAAGGTTCCGTGGATGCCATTCGCCGCCACGTTGAAGCCAGCGGTGGTCACTTCCCTGCTGACGTGGAGCAAAAAGTGGATAGCGTCGCCCGTCTTGGCGCCACGCCGCTGGTGGTGGTGGAAGGTTCCCGCGTGCTGGGCGTTATCGCGCTGAAAGATATTGTCAAAGGCGGGATTAAGGAACGTTTTGCCCAGTTGCGCAAAATGGGCATCAAAACGGTGATGATCACCGGCGACAACCGCCTGACGGCCGCGGCGATTGCCGCCGAAGCCGGTGTGGATGATTTCCTGGCGGAAGCCACACCAGAAGCCAAGCTGGCGTTGATCCGCCAGTACCAGGCTGAAGGTCGCCTGGTGGCGATGACCGGCGACGGAACCAACGATGCACCGGCGCTGGCGCAGGCTGATGTGGCGGTGGCAATGAACTCCGGTACTCAGGCAGCGAAAGAAGCCGGTAACATGGTGGATCTGGATTCCAACCCGACCAAGCTGATCGAAGTGGTGCATATCGGTAAACAGATGCTGATGACGCGCGGTTCGCTCACCACGTTCAGTATCGCCAATGACGTGGCGAAATATTTCGCCATCATTCCGGCGGCGTTTGCCGCGACGTACCCGCAGTTGAATACGCTGAACATTATGCGTCTGCATTCGCCGGATTCCGCAATCCTCAGCGCGGTGATCTTCAATGCGTTGATTATCGTTTTTCTGATCCCGCTGGCATTGAAAGGGGTGAGCTATAAGCCGCTTTCGGCCTCTGCCATGCTGCGCCGTAATCTGTGGATTTACGGCCTGGGTGGTCTGGTTGTGCCGTTTATCGGCATTAAAGTGATTGATTTACTGCTGACTCTGCTGGGTCTGGTGTGAGGTTTATAATGAGTGGATTACGTCCTGCATTATCAACGCTGGTGTTTCTGACGCTGCTAACCGGCGGCATTTACCCGCTGCTTACCACCGCGCTGGGGCAATGGTGGTTCCCGTATCAGGCTAACGGTTCACTGATTGTTGATGGCAGTCTCGTGCGCGGCTCTGCGCTTATCGGGCAGAATTTTACCGCCGACGGCTATTTTCAGGGACGCCCGTCAGCAACGGCGGAAATACCCTATAATCCCATGGCTTCCGGCGGCAGTAATCTGGCGGTCAGCAACCCGGAGCTGGATAACCAGTTGCAGCAGCGGGTGAAGGCGCTGCGGGCCGCTAACCCGGACGCCAGCACGACGATTCCGGTGGAGCTGCTCACCGCCTCCGCCAGCGGGCTGGACAATAACCTGACGCCAGCAGCGGCGGCGTGGCAGATCCCGCGCGTCGCCAAAGCGCGAAATCTCAGCGTTGAAGCCGTGACGCAGTTGGTCGCAGAATATACGCAAAAGCCGCTGGTGAGTTTTATCGGCCAGCCAGTGGTCAATATCGTGGAACTCAATTTAGCGCTGGATAAGCTCTGATGGTTAATGAAGAACCGCTACGCCCTGACCCCGATCGCCTGCTGGAACAGACCGCCGCACCACACCGGGGAAAACTGAAAATCTTCTTCGGCGCCTGCGCAGGCGTCGGGAAAACCTGGGCGATGCTGGCTGAGGCGCAGCGACTGCGGGCGCAAGGGCTGGATATTTTGACGGGTGTCGTGGAAACCCACGGGCGTAAAGAGACCGCTGCGCTGCTGGACGGCCTCAGCATCCTGCCGCTAAAACGACAGACGCGTCACGGACGCCATCTCAGCGAGTTCGATCTTGACGCGGCGCTGGCCCGTCGCCCGGCGCTTATTCTCATGGACGAACTGGCGCACAGTAATGCGCCAGGCTCGCGCCACCCTAAACGCTGGCAGGATATCGAAGAGCTGCTGGAAGCGGGTATTGACGTCTTTACCACCGTCAACGTCCAGCACCTGGAAAGCCTCAACGATGTGGTCAGCGGCGTGACCGGCATTCAGGTTCGTGAAACCGTACCAGACCCCTTCTTCGATGCCGCCGATGAAGTGGTTCTGGTCGACCTGCCGCCTGACGATCTGCGAGCGCGTCTGAAAGAGGGCAAGGTGTACATTGCCGGCCAGGCTGAACGCGCCATTGAGCACTTCTTTCGCAAAGGCAATTTGATCGCCCTGCGTGAACTGGCACTGCGCCGCACGGCCGACCGGGTGGACGATCAAATGCGCGCCTGGCGGAGCCATCCAGGCGAAGAGAAAGTGTGGCATACCCGCGACGCCATTCTGCTGTGCATCGGGCACAACACCGGCAGTGAAAAACTGGTGCGTGCCGCCGCGCGGCTGGCTGCCCGCCTCGGCAGCGTCTGGCACGCGGTGTATGTCGAAACCCCGGCGCTGCATCGCCTGCCGGAAAAGCAGCGGCGCGCCATCTTGAGCGCCCTGCGTCTGGCGCAGGAGCTGGGCGCAGAGACCGCCACGCTTTCCGATCCCGCCGAAGAAAAAGCGGTTGTGCGTTACGCCCGGGAACATAATCTTGGCAAAATTGTGCTGGGGCGTCCGGCAACGCGACGCTGGTGGCGCAGAGATTCGTTTGCCGATCGCCTGGCGAAACAGGCGCCGGATCTCGATCAGGTGGTCGTCGCCCTTGATGATCCCCCGACTCGCCCGTTGAATCAGACACCGGATACCCGTGCCTTCAAAGATAAGTGGCGGGTGCAGATACAGGGCTGCCTGGTCGCGATCGCCCTTTGCGCAGTGACCACCGTCATCGCCGTACAGTGGATGGTCGCCTTTGACGCGGCTAACCTGGTGATGCTGTATCTGCTGGGCGTGGTGATTATCGCTCTGTTTTATGGGCGCTGGCCCTCGGTAGTGGCAACCTTTATTAACGTCGCCAGCTTCGATCTCTTTTTTATTGCTCCTCGCGGCACGCTTGCCGTTTCCGATGTGCAGTATCTGTTGACCTTCGCCGTGATGCTGACGGTGGGGCTGGTGATTGGTAACCTGACGGCGGGCGTGCGCTATCAGGCGCGGGTTGCCCGCTATCGGGAACAGCGCACGCGCCATCTGTACGAGATGTCCAAAGCGCTGGCGGTGGGGCGAAGCAGGCAGGATATCGCCGCCACCAGCGAACAGTTTATCGCCTCCACGTTTCAGGCCCGCAGCCAGGTGTTATTGCCGGATGAAAACGGCACGCTGACCCACCAGCAGGGCATAACGCCGTGGGATGACGCCATCGCCCGGTGGAGCTTTGACAAAGGCCAGCCGGCCGGGGCGGGCACAGATACCCTGCCCGGCGTGCCGTATCAAATTTTACCGTTAAAAAGCGCCGATAAAACGCATGGACTGGTGGTGGTCGAGCCGGGGAATCTTCGCCAGTTGATGATCCCGGAGCAACAGCGGCTACTGGAAACATTCACCTTGCTGGTCGCCAGCGCGCTGGAGCGTCTGACGCTTACCGCCAGTGAAGAGCTGGCCCGACTCGCCAGCGAGCGCGAAAGCATTCGCAATGCCCTGCTCGCCGCCCTCTCCCACGACTTGCGCACGCCGCTGACGGTGCTGTTTGGTCAGGCGGAGATTTTAACCCTGGATTTGGCAAGTGAAGGATCGCCGCATGCGCGCCAGGCCAGCGAAATCCGCCAGCACATACTCAACACCACCCGACTGGTGAATAACCTGCTGGACATGGCGCGCATTCAGTCCGGTGGATTTAATCTTAAAAAAGAGTGGCTGACGCTTGAAGAGGTTGTCGGCAGCGCCCTGCAAATGCTGGAGCCGGGGCTATCCCACCCCATTAACCTGTCGCTGCCAGCGCCGCTGACGCTGGTACACGTTGACGGCCAGCTGTTTGAACGGGTACTGATCAACCTTCTGGAAAACGCCGTCAAATACGCCGGTTCACAGGCGGAGATCGGCATTGATGCCCATGTTGAAGACGAACATCTTCAGCTTGACGTCTGGGATAATGGCCCCGGCATTCCTGACGGGCAGGAGAAAAGCATCTTCGACAAATTTGCCCGGGGAAATAAAGAGTCTGCCGTACCGGGCGTTGGGCTGGGGCTGGCTATTTGCCAGGCGATTGTTGAAGTGCACGGTGGAACGATTTCCGCCCACAATCGCCCGCAGGGCGGAGCCTGTTTCCGTGTTACACTCCCGCAGGAAACTGCACCTGAACTTGAAGATTTTCATGAGGATATGTGACCAACGTTCTGATTGTTGAAGACGAACAGGCTATTCGTCGCTTTCTGCGCAGCGCGCTGGAAAGCGACGGGCTGCGCGTGTACGAAGCAGAGACGCTAAGCCGTGGGTTGCTGGAAGCCGCCACGCGGAAACCCGATCTCATCATTCTTGATCTTGGCCTGCCTGACGGCGACGGCATCGATTTTATTCGCGACCTGCGACAATGGAGCGCAATTCCGGTGATTGTGCTTTCTGCTCGCAGCGAGGAGAGCGATAAAATCACTGCGCTGGATGCGGGCGCCGATGACTATCTGAGTAAACCCTTCGGCATTGGCGAACTACAGGCGCGCTTACGCGTGGCGCTGCGCCGTCACGCCAGCGGCCCTTCTCCTGACCCCATCGTGCAGTTTTCCAGCATAAAAGTGGACTTAGCAGCACACCTTATCCACCGTGATGAAGAAGAAATTCACCTGACGCCGATTGAGTTTCGCCTACTGGCCGTGTTGCTGAATAATGCGGGCAAAGTGCTCACCCAGCGCCAGCTGTTGAACCAGGTCTGGGGCCCGAACGCCGTCGAGCACAGTCACTATTTGCGTATTTATATGGGTCACCTGCGACAGAAACTGGAGAAAGATCCCGCCCGCCCCCGCCATTTCATTACCGAAACCGGAATCGGTTATCGTTTTATGCCATGAATGGTTATTCATTTTTTTTAATTAATTCCTAAATATCATTTTTATCATTAACCACACTGCAAATAATGTATTTTGCAGTGTAAGCTCATTCCTTAAAAAATATAAAAACACAAACTCATAACATATAAACAACAATACGATATCTTATCGTGTGATATGCATAAACAACGACTAAATATTTTAGAAATGATCGTTTTTTATTGATCTTCTTCACAGATCAGGCTCATTTCCTGGATAAAATACCCTCACCTTCCACTTATCCAGTAAAGGTAACCAAAATGGAAAATAATAGCCGTACAATGCCCCATATAAGGCGGACAACTCATATTATGATGTTTGCTCACCGTAACAGCTTCGACTTTCATTTCTTTAATGCCCGTTAGTCTTTCGACTAAGGGCACTCCAGCATACAGGTCTTCCTGACCCCTTGTATCGCAGGCTAACGCCTGTATCTCGTGGTGCTCACACTGCATAACCCTGTTTTACCTGTGACCGGAAAGGTTAGGGTTTATTGCATCTTCTAAAAAGCAATTTACTGATTTATTTATCAGTGGCGTCATATTGCTTTTTTTCCGGAGCTATCAGTTTCTCATTCGAGAAATTGAGGACCTGCTATTACCTGAAAATAAAGAGATGAAAATGTCTGAATTAAAAATTGCCGTCAGTCGTTCCTGCCCTGATTGTTTTTCTACACAGCGCAGTATCGTTAATGTTGATGAAAGTAATTTCATTGATGTTGCCGCTATCGTGTTATCCATCAATGATATTGAACGAGGTAAACTCGATGAGATTGATGCGACGGGCTACGGTATTCCCGTGTTTATCGCGACACAAAATGAAGAGCGCGTTCCGGCAGAATATCTGCCGCGGATCTCGGGCGTATTCGAACATAATGAAGCCCGTAACGCCTTCTATGGCCGCCAACTGGAGACCGCTGCCAGCCACTATGAAACGCAACTGCGCCCGCCGTTCTTCCGGGCGCTGGTGGACTACGTAAACCAGGGCAACAGCGCATTTGACTGTCCGGGGCATCAGGGTGGTGAATTCTTCCGCCGTCACCCCGCAGGGAACCAGTTTGTTGAGTACTTTGGCGAAACGCTTTTCCGCTCTGATTTGTGTAATGCCGACGTGGCGATGGGCGATCTGCTTATCCATGAAGGCGCGCCGTGCATCGCGCAACAACACGCCGCGAAAGTGTTCAACGCCGATAAAACCTACTTTGTGCTGAACGGCACCTCATCGTCAAACAAAGTGGTACTTAATGCGCTGCTGACCCCAGGCGATCTGGTGCTGTTCGATCGTAATAACCACAAATCGAACCACCACGGCGCGCTGTTGCAGGCGGGCGCGACGCCGGTTTATCTGGAAACCGCGCGCAACCCGTACGGCTTCATCGGCGGGATCGACGCCCACTGCTTTGAAGAAGACTATCTGCGTGAACTGGTCAGCGAAGTGGCGCCGCAACGCGCGCAAGACGCCCGTCCGTTCCGCCTGGCGGTGATCCAGTTAGGCACCTACGACGGCACCATCTATAACGCCCGTCAGGTGGTGGATAAGATTGGTCATCTGTGCGACTACATCCTGTTTGACTCCGCATGGGTCGGCTACGAGCAGTTTATTCCGATGATGGCCGATTGCTCGCCGTTGCTGCTGGATCTGAACGAGAACGATCCGGGTATCCTGGTCACGCAGTCTGTTCACAAACAGCAGGCCGGTTTCTCCCAGACCTCGCAGATCCACAAGAAAGACAGCCATATCAAAGGTCAGTCTCGCTATGTGCCGCATAAACGTATGAATAACGCGTTCATGATGCACGCCTCCACCAGCCCGTTCTACCCGCTGTTCGCCGCCCTGGACATCAACGCCAAAATGCACGAAGGCGTCGGTGGCCGTAACATGTGGATGGACTGCGTGGCGAATGGCATCAATGCTCGTAAGCTGATCCTTGATAACTGCCATCACATCCGTCCGTTTGTGCCGGAACTGATCGACGGCAAACCGTGGCAGTCTTACCCCACGGCGGAGATCGCAAACGACCTGCGCTTCTTCCACTTTGTGCCGGGCGAACACTGGCATGCCTTCGAAGGCTACGCCGAACACCAGTACTTTGTTGATCCGTGCAAACTGCTGCTCACGACGCCGGGCATCAATGCGCGCAACGGCGAATACGACACCTTCGGCGTTCCGGCGACCATCCTTGCCAACTTCCTGCGTGAAAACGGCGTGGTACCGGAAAAATGCGATCTCAACTCGATCCTGTTCCTGCTGACGCCAGCGGAAGATATGGCGAAATTGCAGCAACTCGTCGCCCTGCTGGTGCGCTTTGAGAAACTGCTGGAAGCCGATGCGCCGCTGGCTGACGTTCTGCCGTCAATTTATAAGCAGCATGAAGCGCGTTATGCCGGCTACACCCTGCGTCAGCTGTGCCAGGAGATGCACGATCTGTACGCACGCCATAACGTGAAACAGCTGCAAAAAGAGATGTTCCGTAAATCCCATTTCCCACGCGTCAGCATGAACCCGCAGGACGCCAACTACGCCTATCTGCGCGGTGAAGTCGAACTGGTTCGCCTGCCGGACGCAGAAGGACGGATCGCGGCAGAAGGCGCGCTTCCGTATCCGCCAGGGGTTTTGTGCGTTGTTCCGGGTGAAATCTGGGGCGGTGCGGTGCTGCGTTATTTCAGCGCGCTGGAAGAAGGGATCAACCTGCTGCCGGGCTTTGCGCCTGAACTACAGGGCGTTTACATCGAAGAACACGACGGCCGTAAACAGGTGTGGTGCTACGTCATTAAACCGCGCGAAGCACAGAACACCCTGCTGAAAGGGGAAAAATTATGAGTAAAGCCAAATCCAATAAAATGGGCGTCGTTCAGCTCACCATCCTGACAATGGTCAATATGATGGGCTCCGGGATTATCATGCTGCCCACCAAACTTGCGGAGGTCGGCACCATCTCGATCATCTCGTGGCTGGTGACTGCCGTTGGTTCAATGGCGCTGGCATGGGCTTTCGCCAAATGCGGGATGTTCAGCCGTAAATCCGGCGGCATGGGCGGCTACGCGGAGTATGCCTTTGGTAAGTCCGGCAACTTTATGGCGAACTACACCTATGGCGTTTCGCTGCTGATTGCCAACGTCGCTATCGCCATCTCCGCCGTCGGCTACGGCACCGAGTTATTCGGCGCCACGCTGTCACCGGTGCAGATCGGTCTGGCAACCATCGGCGTACTGTGGCTGTGCACCGTCGCCAACTTCGGCGGCGCGCGCATTACCGGGCAAATCAGCAGTATCACCGTCTGGGGCGTGATTATTCCGGTTGTCGGTCTGTGCATCATCGGCTGGTTCTGGTTTAGCCCGACGCTATACGCCAACTCCTGGAACCCGCATCACGTACCGTTCTTCACCGCCGTCGGTTCTTCTATTGCGATGACGCTGTGGGCCTTCCTCGGTCTGGAATCTGCCTGTGCCAACGCCGAAGTGGTGGAAAACCCGGAGCGTAACGTACCGATTGCGGTATTAGGCGGTACGCTGGGCGCAGCGGTGATTTACATCATCTCCACCAACGTGATTGCCGGGATCGTACCAAACATGGATCTGGCCAACTCCACCGCGCCGTTCGGTCTGGCGTTCGCACAGATGTTTACCCCGGAAGTCGGTAAAGTGATCATGGCGTTGATGGTGATGTCCTGCTGCGGTTCGCTGCTGGGCTGGCAGTTCACTATCGCCCAGGTTTTCAAATCCTCGGCGGATGAAGGATATTTCCCGAAAATCTTCTCTCGCGTAACGAAAGTGGATGCGCCGGTTCAGGGGATGCTGACCATCGTGATTATCCAGAGCGGATTATCGCTGATGACCATCAGCCCATCGCTGAACAGCCAGTTCAACGTGCTGGTTAACCTGGCGGTGGTAACAAACATTATCCCGTACATTCTGTCGATGGCCGCGCTGGTGATCATTCAGAAAGTGGCAAATGTTCCGTCGTCAAAAGCCAAAACGGCGAACTTCGTGGCATTCATCGGTGCGCTGTACAGCTTCTACGCGCTGTATTCCTCCGGTGAAGAAGCGATGCTGTACGGCTCCATCGTGACCTTCCTCGGCTGGACGCTGTATGGACTGGTATCGCCGCGCTTTGAGCTGAAAAACAAACACGGTTAAAAAAAAGCCCGGTGGCGCTAACGCTTACCGGGCCTACGATCGTTGTTGTAGCCGGGCAAACGCAGTACCGCCCGGCACACAAACCGCACTTACGCGTTTTTCAGCACTTCGCTGACAATCTCAACCGCTTCTTTTTCGATCTGCTTGCGGTGTTCCTCGCCGAGGAAGCTTTCGCAATAAATCTTATAAGCGTCTTCCGTGCCAGAAGGCCGCGCGGCAAACCAGCCGTTGTCGGTCATCACTTTCAGGCCGCCAATCGACGCGCCGTTACCCGGCGCCGCCGTCAGACGCGCGGTGATCGGATCGCCCGCCAGCGTGCTGGCGCTCACCATTTCTGGAGAGAGCTTAGACAATGCGGCTTTCTGCGCAGACGTTGCGCTTGCCTGCAAACGGTTATAGCTCGGCGCGCCAAAGCGAGCCGCCAGCTCGTTGTAGTGCTCCTGCGGGTTCTTCCCGGTGACGGCCGTGATTTCCGCCGCCAGCAGGCACATGATGATGCCGTCTTTATCGGTAGACCACGGCGTGCCGTCGAAACGCAGGAAAGACGCCCCGGCGCTCTCTTCGCCGCCGAAGCCGAAGCTGCCGTCGAACAGACCGTCAACGAACCATTTAAAGCCGACCGGCACTTCCACCAGTTTACGCCCCAAATCGTTCACCACGCGGTCGATCATCGCAGAAGAGACCAGCGTTTTACCGACCGCCACCTCTTTGCCCCACTGCGGGCGGTGCTGGAACAGATAGTTGATCGCTACCGCCAGATAGTGGTTCGGGTTCATCAGCCCAGCCGGAGTCACGATGCCGTGGCGGTCATAGTCCGGGTCGTTGGCGAACGCCAGATCGAACTTATCACGCAGCGCCAGCAGACCCGCCATCGCGCACTCGGAGGAACAGTCCATACGGATTGCGCCGTCTTTGTCGAGATGCATAAAGCGGAACGTCTGATCAACGTGATCGTTAACGATAGTCAGGTTCAGGTTGTAGTGCTTAGCAATACGCTTCCAGTATTCGATACCGGAACCGCCCAGCGGATCGACGCCCAGCGTCAGACCCGCTTTCTGAATCGCCGCCATATCGACGATATCCGCCAGCCCTTCAACGAACGGCTGCACCAGATCCTGCTCTTTAACGTGGCCTGAGGCCATCGCCGCATCCAGAGAGATACGCTTCACGCCCTTCAGACCGTCAGCCAACAGCGCGTTGGCCCTGTCTTCCACCACTTTGGTGACGTTGGTATCCGCCGGGCCGCCGTTTGGCGGGTTGTACTTAATTCCGCCGTCTTCCGGTGGATTGTGAGATGGCGTGATCACGATGCCATCAGCCAGCGGGCCGCCTTTTTTATTGTGAACCAGGATAGCGTTGGAAACGGCAGGCGTTGGCGTGAAGCCATTGTTTTCCTGCACGATGACATCAACACCGTTCGCCGCCAGCACTTCCAGTACAGAGATAAATGCCGGTTCAGACAGCGCGTGGGTATCTTTGCCCACATAACAAGGACCAGTGATACCGTTTTTTGCACGCTCTTCCGCAATCGCCTGGGCGATTGCCAGGATGTGCGGCTCGTTAAAACTATGACGACCTGCGCTACCGCGATGCCCGGACGTACCGAACTTCACGGCGTGCTCTGCATTCCCTGCTTCGGGTTTCAGTACATAGTACTGTGCCGTCAGTTGGGCGACGTTAATCAAATCACTCTGTTGCGCAGGTTGACCTGCACGGTTGTGGATTGCCATTGCCTGGTCCTTTTAATGCAAGGATTAAATTGTTCCGCAAACCTTCTCAATCAATTCCGCCGGGAATTGCATTGACTGCATGATGTGTTCAACCATGCTGCATTTACGGCCGGTGTTGGTGTTGGTAATCACCCAATACGGCGTGCCGGGCACATGTTTCGGTTTGGTTTGATTACCATTTTTCAGCAGCGTTTGTTCATCAGCCGCAAAATAGACGCGCGTACGGCCATGCAACGACTCCGTCGCTTCGGCAAACGCGCGATTATCCAGTGAGTAGAGTGTAGACAGCACCAGCATGAAGCGGTTTACCGCTTTCTTCTGCTCCGCGTACTCGTCGGAAAGCAGCAGTTCACGCATGGCGCGGACTTTATCTTTTACGGGGTTGACGGGCTTCGCTTCCACGATAGCAGGTTGCGCGACGCGAACCTCTTTCGCCGCCGGAGTGACAGGCTGTGATACGGCGGAAAACTTCAACATGCGCCGTAAAATGTCGGATGCGCTCTCGCCAATATGCTTGGTGTGGCTGGCAATATAGCTATAGAGTTCATCATCAACTTCAATCGTTTTCATCTTAATCCAGTGCGGTGTCTTATCTGAATACAAGTCGTTGGGATTACCTGCACGTAGTGTAAAGGCAAATTCCAACAGCGGATAGCGTCAAACCTGGCTGACGGAAAAACTCGGAGTAAACCGTAGTTGTTGCAGCCCTGTGGCAGAATAGTCAACATAATACCCTAACCCGACAGAGCGAAAAAAAGAACTTTGCCATGAAATTGAATATCCGAGCGCAAACTGCACAAAACCTGCACAATAATTCTCCCATCGTCCTCGTTCACGGTTTGTTTGGCAGCCTGGACAACCTCGGCGTGCTGGCGCGCGACCTGGTGACCGATCACGATATCATTCAGGTTGATATGCGCAACCACGGTCTCTCCCCTCGCGATCCGGTGATGGACTACCCGGCAATGGCGCAAGACTTACTGGATACCATTGATGCCGAAGGCATTGAGAAAGCCACCTTTATCGGCCACTCCATGGGCGGTAAAGCGGTAATGGCGCTCACCGCGCTGGCGCCGGAGCGTATTGACCAGTTGGTCGCGATCGACATCGCGCCGGTCGATTACCACGTTCGCCGCCATGATGAAATCTTCGCCGCCATCAATGCCGTCACCGACGCGGGCGCCGAAACCCGTCAACAGGCCGCCACCGTTATGCGTCAACATCTGCAAGAAGAAGGCGTCATCCAGTTTCTGCTGAAATCGTTTATCGACGGCGAATGGCGCTTTAACGTACCGGTGTTGTGGGAACAGTATCCACATATTGTGGGCTGGGAGACCATTCCAGCCTGGGATCGCCCGGCGTTATTTATCCCCGGCGGCAACTCGCCTTATGTGACCGAAGCATATCGTCACGATCTGCTGGCGCAGTTCCCTCAGGCGCGAGCGCACGTCATCGCCGGAGCGGGCCACTGGGTTCACGCGGAAAAACCTGATGCGGTGCTGCGCGCCATTCGTCGCTATCTGGCAGATAAGGCCAACTGATTAAAAACTCAGCGTCCGCGCGCGATTACGTCCGCGGGCGTTGGCGTGTCTGCCTTGCTGATGTATGATGGCGCGCTATCCATCCGGGCAGACGCCTGGCTGATTGTTTCCCCGAAGTCACCAAAATCATGGCCAAAGAACAAACGGACCGTACGACATTAGATCTGTTCGCACACGAGCGTCGCCCGGGACGACCCAAAACCAATCCGCTTTCGCGTGATGAACAGCTGCGCATTAATAAGCGTAACCAGCTAAAACGCGACAAAGTACGTGGCCTTAAGCGTGTCGAACTGAAACTCAACGCTGAGGCTGTCGATGCGCTGAACGAGCTGGCCGAATCCCGCAATATGAGCCGTAGCGAACTCATCGAAGAGATGCTGATGACTCAACTGGCAGCGCTGCGCGGCCAGGGCGTAGTCTGAAAAACTGCTCAATATCATAAATCATGTAGCACAGAGTGCAGTCCCGCGTGATTGCTGTTTCCGCATGCCTGACTGTTCTGCTATGATTGCCCTTATCTGCGGGCAATACGCCACCACCATTTCAATAAGTTTCAAGAGGTTATTTTACTCATGGCAATCACTGGCATCTTTTTCGGCAGCGACACCGGTAATACCGAAAATATCGCAAAAATGATTCAAAAACAGCTTGGTAAAGACGTTGCCGATGTGCATGACATTGCGAAAAGCAGCAAAGAGGACCTGGAAGGGTACGACATCCTGCTGCTGGGCATCCCGACCTGGTACTACGGTGAAGCGCAATGTGACTGGGATGACTTCTTCCCGACTCTCGAAGAGATTGATTTTAACGGTAAACTGGTGGCGCTGTTCGGCTGCGGCGACCAGGAAGATTACGCAGAATATTTCTGCGACGCGTTAGGCACCATCCGCGACATCATTGAGCCGCGCGGCGCGACCATCGTCGGCCACTGGCCAACGGCGGGCTACCATTTTGAAGCGTCCAAAGGTCTGGCTGACGACGATCACTTTGTTGGTCTGGCTATCGACGAAGACCGTCAGCCTGAACTGACCGCAGAGCGCGTTGAAAAATGGGTTAAACAGATTTCCGGCGAACTGCACCTCGACGAAATCATTAACGCCTGATTTTGTGCGGCGCAGAAAAGCATCTGCGTCGCATCAATAGATAAAACCAATTAAAATAATTGCTACAAATTTGTAACTTTCTTGCCTGACCCTGTACAATGTCCGGGTGTTATTCTGGTATTGCACAGTGTGTTTGTTGGCGATACCTCGTTTTTATTAACAATATTTGCCGGAGGCTTGCAGTTTTCATTTAGGCGTGGCAGTTCTATAATGAAACGCATTATCTCAAGTGCAATTTCTGTCACTTCTTTGTTGGAAGTGAATCGTTTAGCAACAGGACAGATTCCGCATGACTGACAACAATACCGCATTAAAGAAGGCTGGCCTGAAAGTAACGCTTCCTCGTTTAAAAATTCTGGAAGTTCTTCAGGAACCGGATAACCATCACGTCAGTGCGGAAGATTTATATAAACGTCTGATCGACATGGGTGAAGAGATTGGGCTGGCGACCGTGTACCGCGTGCTGAACCAGTTTGATGACGCCGGTATCGTAACCCGCCACAATTTTGAAGGCGGTAAATCCGTTTTTGAGCTGACCCAACAGCATCATCACGATCACCTTATTTGCCTCGATTGTGGCAAAGTGATCGAATTCAGTGATGATTCCATCGAAGCGCGCCAGCGTGAGATTGCGGCTAAGCATGGCATTCGTTTGACGAACCACAGCCTCTATCTCTACGGCCACTGCGCTGAAGGCGATTGCCGGGAAGACGAGCACGCGCACGACGCGAAGTAATGTGAACCCTGCTAAAAAGCCAACCGACCGGTTGGCTTTTTTTATGCCTCCGACCCGGTAGCGGCCTTAAAAAACGCAAACGGGCGGAGAGTTCTCTCCGCCCGCCATTAACCCGCCCTGCTTTTATTTGGCGCTATTTTTACTGCGAATTTCCTGCCAGATTTTGTCGCAATCGGCGGTCACCGCCTGATCGTTCCCCGTACGCGTAGCCTGAATGCACTGCTGATAATCCAGCACGCGCACGCTCTCTTCTGTAGCAAACTGCTTGTGCTGGTCATCTTTCTTCAGCACGTTCAGTACGCTCTGACAGGCCTCAATTTTCTCTGGCGAACCTTGCGCCGTATTGATGCAGGCGCTGTACGCCTCTTTTAACTGACTGTCTTCTTTGGGCGCGGTTGGCTGCGCGCAGGCCACCAGTCCCGATGCCATCATGGCGATGAGTAACAGTTTTTTCATATCAGTGTCCTCAACGTTGCGGCAGACAAATCGCCTGCCGCAACGGGCATCAGAAAATAGTGAACGGAGCGATAACCATGAACTTCACGTCACGTTCATCCTGGAAGATGTTGCCGTAACCGCCGCCCCAGCTTGGAATGTTGGAGTGGTTGTCATATTCTGTGAAGTGCAGTTTAAACATGGTGCCTTTGGCACGGCCTTCCTGTAGGGTGTAGACCGCATCAAGGCTGTAAGAAGACTCTTCAATGGTACGGTTTTTGTCATAGTACGCATCCGGGGTAATCTGCCAGGTTGATGGCTTCGCGTCCCAGGCGTAAACGTATGACGCCCCCACTGCCCAGCCCGGCAGGTTCCAGTTTTTCAGATCGTACATCGCACCGAAGAAGACGGCTTTTTCGCCGTTGGCGTTAAAGTCTGAGCGGTTATCCCACCAGATATCCAGACGACCGTTTGAGGATGCGTAAGTTGGCGTCATACGTTGCAGGAAGTAACCTTGTTGACCGTCCGCCTTAACCCAGGTCCCTTCCAGGCGCAAATCGACGACTTCGGCCACTTTGTAACCGAAAGTCAGCGCCTGCAACCAGGCGGTGCCGTCATAAATATCGTTTACGCTGCGATCATCAACTTTGTCGCGCGCACCATAGAACTGATAGCTGGTGGTGAACGGGTTGCCGCCCAAATCAAATTTGTAGCTGGCTTTGGCAAAATACTGGTCGACATACCCTTCTGACTGACCAAATGCCGCTTCCAGCACGAGGTCATTTTTGAAATCGTATTTAGCGCCGATAGAGTGGAGGTAATCCACTTTGGTCTTTTTATCGGCCTGATAGAATTTATCAACATCGGTGTGCCACGGCGCTTTATATTGGTTGGCCCACATATAGGAGAAACTCAGCGCGCCCGCATCACCGTAGTCAAAATTCGCTCCGGCTTCCGCGCCCTGATAAGTACCCGGCATAAAGCTCCAGTGCGGCGCTAACAGCGTCTGACCGGTCGGCTGGATATACCCCGCACGCGCCCAGGTTGGCCCGTACTTAAATTTTGCCGCGGCTTTATAGAGGCTGATCCCGCTCTTATCGCCAGAATAATCTTCATCGTAACCTTTATTCTTTTTCGAGAAGGCGATTTCGTTGGGGTGTCCGCTGTCGCCGTTTTCCGCCATTTCTATCGCGGTAAATGCCGCGATATCCAGACCGAACATATCAGCCGCATAACCAGACTGGAAATCCAGATTGGCGTTCCAGGTAGCGTGTGAAAGGTTGGTTTTATATTTGTCGTCGTCGGTGACATCTTTACGGTCACGCTCACGCTGCCAGTAATAGATGCCGCCTGTTAACGTGGAATCGTCAATAAAGCCTTCGGCCTGAGCCTGTGGAACGACGACCAAACCTGACATTGCTGTGATACCGGCGATAGCCAGCGCCAGCGTACTACGTTTGCCACTAAACGTACGCATGTGTTAATCCTCTTTGACGTATAAAATGCTGCCGAACAAAAGCGGACAGCGAAAAATAAAAATGTAAAAGTAGCGTTGAGAAAAACCTCGCAGACTACAGTGAATAGACTATTTTTCGCGACGCGAATTATCAATCTCTTTCTGTAACGAGAATGTAAGAGTATGAGCAACCGCACATATTTCATTGCTTTCTGTTACATTTTCATCAGGCGCTAAAAAAGATGAACAAAAGTTAAAATTGTCTTGTTTTCCATGCACATGAAATCGGTTTCACATGAAATGATATTCATTCCATAAATTCACTATGCCAAAACTATTTTGTTGCGAAATTATTTTCCTGGCGGCATTAATTCGCTCTGCAAACAGAGAGTGGGATGACAAAATGGAAAGGATAAAAAAACGCCGCAAAATGCGGCGTTGGAAGGTGATGTGATGCGGTGGCTTTACTCGCCCGCTTTAGCCCACGTATCGCGCAGACCTACGGTACGGTTAAACACGCGTTTATCCGCCGTTGTGTAGCGGCTGTCCAGGCAGAAGTAGCCTTCACGCTCAAACTGATACGCTTTACCCGCTACGGCGTTCTGCAACGACGGTTCCGCGTAACCCTGCTTAATTACCAGCGATTCAGGGTTGATCACGGACAGGAAGTCCTCTGCGGCCCCCGGGTTCGGCACGCTGAACAGACGATCGTACAGACGAATTTCAACCGGCAGCGCGTGTGCCGCGCTTACCCAGTGAATGACGCCCTTCACTTTACGGCCATCGGCCGGATCTTTGCTCAGGGTGTCCGCATCATAGGTACAGAAGATGGTGGTGATATTGCCTTCCGCATCCTTCTCCACGCGCTCAGCTTTCACCACATAGGCGTTACGCAGACGCACTTCTTTCCCCATCACCAGACGCTTGTACTGCTTGTTCGCTTCTTCGCGGAAGTCAGCACGATCGATCCAGATCTCACCGCTAAACGGTACTCCACGGCTGCCCATTTCCGGTTTGTTCGGATGGTTCGGCATGGTGACCATTTCGCTTTCGCCCTGCGGGTAGTTTTCGATAACCAGTTTCACCGGATCGATAACCGCCATCGCGCGCGGTGCATTTTCGTTCAGATCTTCACGAATGCAGGACTCCAGCGACGCCATCTCAATGGTGTTGTCCTGCTTGGTAACGCCGATGCGTTTGCAGAATTCACGGATGGAGGCCGCGGTATAGCCACGACGACGCAGGCCAGAAATGGTCGGCATACGCGGATCGTCCCAGCCTTCAACGTGTTTGTCCGTCACCAGCAGGTTCAGCTTACGCTTGGACATCACGGTGTATTCCAGATTCAGGCGCGAGAATTCGTACTGACGCGGGTGAACCGGGATGGTGATGTTGTCCAGCACCCAGTCGTACAGACGACGGTTGTCCTGGAATTCCAGCGTACACAGAGAGTGCGTAATGCCTTCCAGCGCATCGCTGATGCAGTGGGTAAAGTCGTACATCGGGTAGATGCACCACTTGTTGCCGGTCTGGTGGTGTTCGGCAAATTTAATGCGGTACAGCACCGGATCGCGCATCACGATAAACGGCGACGCCATATCAATCTTGGCGCGCAGGCACGCTTTACCTTCTTCAAAACCACCGGTACGCATTTTTTCAAACAGCGCCAGGTTCTCTTCCACGCTGCGATCGCGGAACGGGCTGTTTTTACCCGGCTCTTTCAGCGTACCGCGATATTCGCGGATCTGATCCGGCGTCAGCTCATCGACGTACGCCAGACCTTTGGTGATCAGCTCAACCGCATACGCATGCAGCTGATCGAAGTAATCTGAGGAGTAGCAAACGTTGCCAGCCCAGTGAAAACCTAACCACTCGACGTCGTTTTTGATCGAATCAACGTACTCGATATCTTCTTTTACCGGGTTGGTATCATCGAAACGCAGGTTGCACAGACCCTGATAATCTTGCGCGATGCCAAAGTTCAGACAAATGGATTTCGCGTGGCCGATGTGCAGATAGCCATTCGGCTCCGGCGGAAAACGGGTGTGGATTGTGGTGTGCTTACCACTGGCCAGATCTTCATCGATGATCTGACGAATAAAGTTAGTCGGGCGGGCTTCAGCCTCACTCATCGTGGATTCCTCAAAGCGTAAACAACGTATAACGGCATATGATCTTATAAGCCGGACAGACTGACAACCTTTAGTTACTTAAAAAGTGGCTTTGAAGAAAATATGGGGGCTGATTGCTGTAAAAAAAAGCGACGGCGCTTTGCCGGATGACGGCTACGCCTTATCCGGCCTACAAACTGCGTCGAACCGTAGGCCTGATAAGCGCAGCGCCATCAGGCGCATTTGCCGGATATCGGCTATACCTTATCCGGCCTACAGGCTGCAAAAAAAAAGCGGCGGAGGTTTCCCCCCGCCGCTCAGGCACAAACTCTACTCAGGAGCGATTATTTGCCTTTAATCTCATACAGTGGCGTTTGACCCGCAACCACCTGACCTTCAGCTTTAATCACCAGACCGCTGAAGTCGTCGATGTTGCTGCAAACCACCGGGCTAATCATCGAGCGCGCATTGGCGTTCAGGAACTCCAGATCCATTTCCAGGATCGGCTGACCGGCAACCACTTCGGCACCCTCTTCCACCAGGCGTTTGAAGCCCTGACCGTTCAGCGCAACGGTATCGATCCCCATGTGGACAACGATTTCCGCGCCTTTTTCAGTTTCCAGGCAGAACGCATGATTGGTGTTGAAGATTTTCACAATGGTGCCTGCCGCCGGGGAAACAACGGTTTTATCCGTTGGTTTCACCGCCACGCCGTCGCCAACCGCTTTGCTGGCGAACGCTTCGTCAGGAACCTGTTCCAGCGCAACCACGTCACCCGTGACTGGAGAAACCAGCGTCGCGATAGTCACCGCATTAGGAACCGCCTGCGGTTTTACCGCCGGCGCCGCAGTCACTGGCGCGCTGTCAGCAGACGCTGCCGCAACCGGGCCACGCGCCACCACTTTCTTCATTTCGTCGCCGATAGATTCCGCTTTCGCGCCGACGATAACCTGGATGGTCTGTTTGTTCAGTTTCACCACGCCGGACGCACCAAGACGTTTACACATCGCATCGCTCACGCGAGCCGCGTCGGCAACGGTCAGACGCAGACGGGTGATGCAGGCATCGATCGCTTTCAGGTTATCCGTACCGCCAACCGCAGCAATGTAGTTGGTCGCCAGTTGGGTCATACCTTCTTCAGTGTTGCTGTTCGCTTCGTCAGTCACGATATCGTCGTCTTTATCTTCACGACCTGGCGTTTTCAGGTTGAACACGCGAATTACCGCGCTGAACAGCAGGAAGTAGATGACGAAGAATACCGCGCCCATCACCAGCAGCATCCAGACGTTTTTGCTGGCCGCAGGCAGGCTATACATCAACACGTAGTCAATTGCGCCTGCGGAGAAGGAGAAGCCCGCATGAATACCCAGCAGCGTAGCGATGAACAGGCTGATACCGGTCAATATTGCGTGCAGGAGGTACAGCAACGGCGCCAGGAACATGAACAGGAATTCCAGCGGCTCAGTAACACCGGTCAGGAACGCGGTGATCGCAACGGACAGCAACATACCGCCAACCATTGGACGACGCGCTTTCGGCGCAGCGAAGTACATCGCCAGCGCCGCACCCGGCAGACCGAACATCATGATCGGGAAGAAGCCGGACATGAACATCCCCGCCGTGCCGTCACCCGCGTAGAAGCGGTTGATGTCGCCGTGGAATACCGTACCTGCCGTGTTAGTGAACTCGCCAATCTGGAACCAGGCGATGGTGTTCAGCACCTGATGCAGACCTGTCGGGATCAACAGACGGTTGATGAAACCGAAGATACCGGAGCCCAGCGCGCCCGCGCCGACGATCCATTCACCGCCCGCATGAATAGCGTGCTGAACCGGAGGCCAGACGTAACCGAAAATCGCCGCCAGCACCAGACAGAAGAAGCCCGTGGCGATCGGCACAAAACGTTTGCCGCCAAAGAAGCTCAGGAAATCAGGAAGTTTGATACCGGACCAACGGTTATAAACGGCGCCGCCCACCAGACCGGTAATGATACCCGCCAGGACGCCCATGTTGATTTCCGGGTTAATCGTCACCATCGCTTTGGTCAGGACGAAGTACCCGACCGCACCCGCCAGCGCTGCTGCACCCGCGCTGTCCTTAGACCAGCTGGATGCCACACCGATGGCGAAGATCAGTGCGAGGTTATCGAAGATCGCCCCGCCCGCCTGCGCGATAAAGGCGACATTCAGTAAATCTGGTTGACCGAATCGCAGCAACAGTGCCGCCACCGGCAGCACTGCGATAGGGAGCTGTAACGCCCTACCCAGTCGCTGGAAAAAACCTAAAATATTCATCTTATTCCCCCTACGAGACCCCGATTAGGCTTCTGGAAGCCATTTTTTTATTGTGCGACAAATCGTTAAAGCGTGATGTTTGGCAACAACGGTATGAATTATTCATCTACGCTCAGAGTGTGTGAAAAATTAATTCGTATCGCAAATTAAACGCGTGTTTTTTGTGATTTGAATCACCAAATATCGTTATTCACCCTCCCTTATACTGGCTAACTGCGAAAACTTATTTTATCATTCAAAAAATCAACACGGATTAGCGCCTGTCCATACGAATCCAGGTTACGCTTACTAACGTACAGATGCTCAATCCGCCAATTTATTACTTTTACTTTTGAGGTGAAGAATGAGACTGATCCCCCTGACGTCCGCAGAACAGGTCGGCAAATGGGCTGCTCGCCATATCGTTAACCGTATTAACGCCTTCAAACCTACCGCCGATCGCCCGTTTGTCCTGGGCCTGCCGACCGGCGGCACGCCGCTGACGGCGTATAAAGCATTAGTCGAAATGCACAAAGCGGGCCAGGTCAGCTTTAAGCATGTGGTGACGTTCAACATGGACGAATATGTTGGCCTTCCGAAAGAACACCCGGAAAGCTACCACAGCTTCATGCACCGCAATTTCTTCGATCACGTTGATATTCCGGCAGAAAATATTAACCTGCTCAACGGTAACGCGCCGGATATCGATGCGGAATGCCGTAATTATGAAGAAAAAATCCGTTCTTACGGTAAAATTCACCTGTTTATGGGCGGCGTAGGCAACGACGGCCATATCGCGTTTAACGAACCGGCTTCTTCCCTGGCTTCCCGTACGCGTATCAAAACGCTGACCCATGACACCCGCGTGGCAAACTCCCGCTTCTTTGACGGCGACGTCAACCAGGTGCCGAAATATGCGCTGACCGTAGGCGTGGGTACGCTGCTGGACGCAGAAGAAGTGATGATTCTGGTGCTGGGCCATCAGAAAGCGCAGGCGCTACAGGCGGCTGTCGAAGGCAACGTCAACCACATGTGGACCATTAGCTGTCTGCAACTGCATCCGAAAGCGGTCGTGGTGTGCGACGAACCTTCCACTATGGAACTGAAAGTTAAGACACTGAAATATTTCAACGAGTTAGAAGCCGAAAATATTAAAGGTCTGTAATGTTATCTCCGCCCTGTACGCAGACGCAGGGCGGCATTTTTTGAAATCGGGGGTCGGAATGTATGCTTTAACCCAGGGCCGGATTTTTACCGGTCACGAAATTCTTGATGACCATGCGATTGTTGTCGCCAATGGCCTGATTGATCGCATCTGTCCAGTGGCGGAACTGCCGCCAGAGATAGAACAACGCGCGTTGAATGGGGCCATTCTCTCCCCCGGTTTTATTGATGTGCAATTAAACGGCTGCGGCGGCGTCCAGTTCAACGATACCGCTGACGCGGTGACTGTCGAAACGCTGGAAATCATGCAGAAAGCCAATGAGAAATCAGGCTGCACCAGCTACCTGCCGACGCTGATTACCACCAGCGACGATCTGATGAAACAGGGCATTCGCGTCATGCGTGAATACCTGGCGAAATACCCGAATCAGGCATTAGGTCTTCATCTTGAAGGTCCGTGGCTGAACCTGGTCAAAAAAGGCACCCATAATCCGAGTTTTGTCCGCCAACCTGACGCTGCGCTGGTGGACTTCCTGTGCGATAATGCCGATGTGATCACCAAAGTCACACTGGCGCCGGAAATGGTGCCGGCGGAAGTGATCGCCAAACTGGCGGCGGCGGGCATTGTGGTTTCAGCCGGTCACTCCAACGCGACGTTAAAAGAGGCGAAAGCCGGTTTCCGCGCAGGGATCACCTTTGCCACCCACCTGTTCAACGCGATGCCGTATATTACAGGCCGTGAACCGGGTCTGGCGGGCGCCATTCTTGACGATGCCGATATTTATTGCGGCATCATCGCGGATGGTCTGCATGTTGATTACGTCAACATTCGTAACGCTAAACGTCTGAAAGGTGACAAACTTTGCCTGGTGACCGATGCAACCGCTCCGGCGGGTGCAAACATTGAACAGTTCATTTTTGCTGGTAAAACAATATACTACCGTAATGGACTGTGTGTGGATGAGAACGGTACGCTGAGCGGATCATCATTAACCATGATCGAAGGCGTGCGTAATCTGGTTGAACATTGCGGTATTGCGCTGGATGAAGTGCTGCGTATGGCGACGCTCTACCCTGCGCGCGCGATTGGCGTCGATAAGCAGCTCGGCAGCCTCGCGCCGGGTAAAGTTGCGAACCTGACCGCCTTCACCCACGACTTTAAAATCATCAAGACCATCGTTAATGGTAACGAGGTCGTTACTGAGTAAGAGAAAGTATGACACCAGGCGGACAAGCTCAAATAGGTAATGTTGATCTCGTAAAACAGCTTAACAGCGCGGCCGTTTACCGCCTGATTGACCAGCACGGGCCAATCTCGCGTATTCAGATTGCCGAGCAAAGCCAGCTTGCTCCCGCCAGCGTAACCAAAATTACGCGTCAACTCATTGAACGCGGGCTGATCAAAGAAGTTGATCAGCAGGCCTCCACCGGGGGCCGCCGCGCCATCTCCATCGTTACCGAAACCCGTAATTTCCATGCCATTGGCGTGCGGTTGGGTCGACATGACGCAACCATTACCCTGTTTGACCTGAGCAGTAAAGTGCTGGCTGAAGAGCACTATCCATTGCCAGAGCGCACTCAGGAGACGCTGGAACATGCCCTGCTCAATGCCATCACCACATTCGTCGACAGTAATCAGCGTAAACTTCGCGAGTTAATCGCGATTTCCGTGATCCTGCCGGGTCTTGTCGATCCCGAAAGCGGCGTGATCCGCTATATGCCGCATATTCAGGTTGAAAACTGGGGATTAGTTGAAGCGCTGGAAAAACGTTTTCACGTAACCTGTTTTGTCGGTCACGATATCCGCAGTCTGGCGCTGGCCGAGCACTATTTCGGTGCAAGCCAGGATTGCGAAGATTCCATTCTGGTGCGCGTACACCGGGGGACTGGCGCCGGGATTATCTCAAATGGCCGCATTTTTATTGGTCGCAACGGCAACGTCGGGGAGATCGGTCATATTCAGGTCGAGCCGCTGGGCGAGCGCTGTCACTGCGGCAATTTTGGCTGTCTGGAAACCATCGCCGCCAACGCGGCCATTGAACAACGCGTACAGCACTTACTCAAGCAGGGCTACCAAAGTCGCGTTACGCTGGACGACTGCACGATTAAAACCATCTGCAAGGCAGCTAATAAAGGTGACAGCTTAGCGGCAGAGGTGATTGAACACGTTGGTCGTCATCTGGGCAAAACCATCGCTATCGCTATCAACCTGTTTAATCCGCAAAAAATCGTGATTGCCGGTGAAATTACCGAAGCGGATAAAGTGCTGCTGCCGGCGATCGAAAGCTGCATCAACACACAGGCGCTGAAAGCGTTTCGCAAAAATTTGCCGGTTGTCCGTTCCACGCTGGATCACCGCTCCGCCATCGGCGCATTTGCGCTGGTGAAACGCGCCATGCTCAACGGCATTTTGTTGCAACATTTGCTGGAAAATTAATGAGCTTTTATAGTGGCGCATTATGACTAAATCCTTTGGGTAGTTCATGACCATCAAGAATGTAATTTGTGATATTGACGGCGTGCTGATGCACGACAATGTTGCCGTACCCGGTGCGGCAGAATTTCTGACGGATGTAATGGAAAAAGGTCTGCCGCTGGTGCTGCTGACCAATTACCCTTCGCAGACCGGCCAGGATCTGGCGAACCGCTTTGCTACCGCAGGGGTTAACGTACCGGACAGCGTTTTTTATACTTCCGCGATGGCCACCGCCGATTTTCTGCGTCGTCAGGAAGGCAAGAAAGCCTATGTGGTCGGTGAAGGCGCACTAATTCACGAATTGTATAAAGCAGGTTTTACCATTACCGACGTCAATCCCGATTTTGTGATTGTCGGCGAGACCCGCTCCTATAACTGGGACATGATGCATAAGGCGGCCTTCTTCGTCGCCAACGGCGCCCGTTTCATCGCCACCAACCCCGATACCCACGGTCGTGGTTTCTATCCGGCCTGCGGCGCGCTCTGTGCAGGTATTGAAAAAATCTCTGGTCGTAAGCCTTTTTACGTCGGTAAACCCAGCCCGTGGATTATCCGCGCCGCGTTAAACAAAATGCAGGCACACTCGGAAGAGACCGTTATCGTCGGCGACAATCTGCGCACCGATATTCTGGCAGGATTCCAGGCCGGCCTGGAAACCATTCTGGTGCTCTCTGGCGTCTCAACGCTCAACGATATCGACGACATGCCGTTCAGACCAAGCTGGATTTATCCTTCCGTCGCCGAAATCGACGTTATCTAAACGCCCCCCAGCCTGATGGCGCTGCGCTTATCAGGCCTACAATATTGTTCTGTTCGAATCGTAGGCCTGATAAAAAACATCGTTTAATAAAATCGCCATAAAATTATCGATTCATCAATAAACACGCTCATTACGTAATCTTTTTTCATCATTCAACAACTGCCATTGCATTTTTTTCTTTCATCACGCCAAATCTCTTGCGAACCCTGCGGCTTTGCGGCATTTTCATAAACAAGCAAACACAAAAAAGCACCACGCAACGGGTTAATGGAGAAGGTTATGTGTTCTATTTTTGGCGTATTCGATATCAAAACAGACGCGGTTGAGCTGCGTAAAAAAGCCCTTGAGCTGTCACGTTTGATGCGCCATCGCGGCCCTGACTGGTCCGGTATTTACGCCTGCGATAACGCGATTCTGGCACACGAGCGTCTGTCTATTGTCGACGTCAACGCCGGTGCGCAGCCGCTGTACAACGAAAAGAAAACACATGTGCTGGCCGTTAACGGTGAAATTTATAACCACCAGGCATTACGCGCGGAATATGGCGACCGCTATCAGTTCCAGACCGGGTCTGACTGTGAAGTGATCCTCGCGCTGTACCAGGAAAAAGGGGTGGAATTTCTCGACGACTTACAGGGTATGTTCGCCTTTGCGCTGTACGACAGCGAACAGGATGCCTGGCTGATTGGTCGCGACCACATCGGGATCATCCCGCTTTATATGGGTCATGACGAGCACGGCAACTTTTATGTCGCCTCTGAAATGAAGGCGCTGGTGCCGGTCTGCCGCACGATTAAAGAGTTCCCGGCAGGCAGCTACCTGTGGAGCAAAGACGGTGAGATTCGTCAGTACTACCAGCGCGACTGGTTCGAGTTCGACGCGGTAAAAGACAACGAAACGGACAAAAACGTGCTGCGCCAGGCGCTGGAAGAGTCCGTCAAAAGCCACCTGATGTCAGACGTGCCATACGGCGTATTGCTCTCGGGCGGCCTGGATTCCTCCATCATTTCCGCCATCACCAAGAAATTCGCCGCACGCCGCGTGGAAGATCAGGAACGTTCGGAAGCCTGGTGGCCTCAGTTGCACTCCTTTGCTGTCGGTCTGGAAGGCTCCCCGGATCTGAAAGCCGCGCAGGAAGTGGCAAACCATCTCGGCACCGTGCATCACGAAATTCACTTCACCGTGCAGGAAGGTCTGGATGCGATTCGCGACGTGATTTACCACATCGAAACTTACGATGTCACCACCATTCGCGCCTCGACGCCGATGTATTTAATGTCGCGTAAAATCAAAGCGATGGGAATCAAAATGGTGCTGTCCGGTGAAGGTTCCGATGAAGTGTTCGGCGGCTATCTCTACTTCCATAAAGCGCCAAACGCCAAAGAACTGCACGAAGAGACCGTGCGTAAACTACAGGCGCTGCATATGTTTGACTGCGCTCGCGCCAACAAAGCGATGTCTGCCTGGGGCGTCGAAGCCCGCGTCCCGTTCCTGGATAAGAAATTCCTCGATGTGGCGATGCGCATCAACCCGGAAGATAAAATGTGCGGCAACGGCAAAATGGAGAAACATATCCTGCGTGAATGTTTTGAATCCTACCTGCCCGCAAGCGTGGCATGGCGTCAAAAAGAGCAGTTCTCTGACGGCGTCGGCTACAGCTGGATCGACACGCTGAAAGAGGTCGCGGCGGAGCAAATTTCCGACCAGCAACTGGAAACCGCCCGCTTCCGTTTCCCGTACAACACGCCATCTTCTAAAGAAGCGTACCTGTACCGTGAAATCTTCGAAGAGTTGTTCCCGGTACCCAGCGCGGCAGAATGTGTACCAGGCGGCCCGTCCGTCGCCTGTTCTTCTGCGAAGGCCATCGAATGGGATGAGGCGTTCAAAACGATGGACGATCCATCAGGCCGCGCCGTCGGCGTACACCAGTCCGCTTATAAATAAGTTATCGTGTTAAAAAGAGTCCTGCGGGGCTCTTTTTTTACGCCGTTTTTTCACCGCAAAAAACGATTAATAACCAATAATTGCCGAATATTGCGTCACGCTGTTCGCAACCTAACCAAACAGTCACATTCCGGCCATTTTCAATGAAAAAGAGGTTGACGCTTCAAGGCTCAATACGCATAATGCGCCCCGCAACGCCGATAAGGTAACGCGAAAAAAGATGGCTACGTAGCTCAGTTGGTTAGAGCACATCACTCATAATGATGGGGTCACAGGTTCGAATCCCGTCGTAGCCACCATCTTTTTTGCGGGAGTGGCGAAATTGGTAGACGCACCAGATTTAGGTTCTGGCGCCGCAAGGTGTGCGAGTTCAAGTCTCGCCTCCCGCACCATTCACCAGTACGCGTTGCACGGATGGGGTATCGCCAAGCGGTAAGGCACCGGTTTTTGATACCGGCATTCCCTGGTTCGAATCCAGGTACCCCAGCCATATTTCTTCGAGTTTGCGGATTGCCGCGACGGTCATTGGGGTATCGCCAAGCGGTAAGGCACCGGTTTTTGATACCGGCATTCCCTGGTTCGAATCCAGGTACCCCAGCCATCGAAGAAAACAATCTGGCTACGTAGCTCAGTTGGTTAGAGCACATCACTCATAATGATGGGGTCACAGGTTCGAATCCCGTCGTAGCCACCAAATTTTTGGGGTATCGCCAAGCGGTAAGGCACCGGATTCTGATTCCGGCATTCCGAGGTTCGAATCCTCGTACCCCAGCCAAATTTGAAAGACGTTCGGATGACGAACGCAAAGACCCAACCATTGGGGTATCGCCAAGCGGTAAGGCACCGGATTCTGATTCCGGCATTCCGAGGTTCGAATCCTCGTACCCCAGCCACATTAAAAAAGCTCGCTTCGGCGAGCTTTTTGCTTTTCTGTCTGGCGCGCCGGGGGGCGGTGTAGGCCTGATAAGCGCAACGCTATCAGGCACAGAATATCCTACAACCCTAACGCATATTTCAGGGCCTGACGTTTCAACACGCCTGCGCGCTCTGCCGCCATCAATCCAATATTACGCATAATGCGCAGCGGCTGAAGATTATTGCTGAAACCGGCATAGAACAGATCCATTCCGCTTTGCATAATGAAGTTATCCGCCATGCGGCGCGTCTGATAGCGTTTCAGCACCTGGTGACTGGCCCAGACTTCGCCATGACTGCGGGCGCTGATCAACACATCCAGCAGCGCATCCACATCACGATACCCCAGGTTTACCCCCTGCCCGGCTAATGGATGAATGGTATGCGCCGCATCCCCCACCAGCGCCAGGCCAGGCTGTACGTATTGCAACGCATGGCGGCGCGTCAGCGGAAAAGCGCCTGCCGCAACCGGTGTGACCGCCCCCAGACGCGACGGAAAATGTTGCATAATTTCCACCTGCAACTGCGGCATACTCAGGTTCTGCAACTGGCGAATACGCGCTGGTGAGTCATACCACACCAACGATGCCCAGTTGTCGAACAACGGTAAAAAGGCCCGTGGGCCGTCTGGCGTAAATTGCTGCCAGGTGCTGTCACCGGGATCGTTCTCACACTGTACGGTAATCAGCATACAGGACTGAGCATACTGCCAGGCATGAATGCCAATCCCCGCCAGCTGTCGTACCTGCGAGTTCGCACCGTCAGCGCCGATCACCAGTTTTGCGGTAAGACGCTCGCCATCCGCCAGCTCCAGCTCATGTCGATCATTGTGGCGATGCAACGCAATCAGTGAAGCAGGCGCGCGCAGCGTCACTTTCGGGTGCGCGTCCAGCGCCTGCCACAGCGCCTGTTGCAGCACGATATTCTCAACCATATAGCCAAGCAGCGGTAACTTAAGCTCGGCGGCGTCAAACACCACATGGGCGTTTTCCCACTCCCAGGTTTCCAGACGACGGTACGGATGGCTGCGCATCCCCTGCACCGCATCCCAGACGCCCAGGCCTTTAAGCAGCGACACCGACGCCGCGCTGATCGCTGAAATACGCACATCAGGCTGGCTGTCGGCCACAAACGGCGCAGGCTCAGCATGTTCAATCACCGTGACGGTAAATCCATGCTGCGCCAGTCCCAGCGCCAGCGCGCCACCGACCATCCCCCCGCCAACAATGGCAATTTCCGTTGGTTGATTTGTCATGGTCACTCATCCTGTTACGTTGATAAGACAAGTTTACAGGATTTTTTACCTCTAAGGGCTGATAAGCGTCATACTGGTCACAACCGCGCCAAAGCATTACACTATGCGCCCTGCAATTCAGCCACTATTTCGCAAGAGCAAGTCGATGACCAAAAAACTCCATATTAAAACCTGGGGCTGTCAGATGAACGAGTACGATTCATCGAAGATGGCCGATCTGCTGGATGCTACCCACGGGTATCAACTGACCGAGGTCGCGGAAGAAGCGGATGTGCTGCTGCTGAATACCTGCTCAATCCGCGAGAAGGCTCAGGAAAAAGTCTTCCATCAATTAGGCCGCTGGAAACTCTTAAAAGAGAAGAACCCGGATCTGATTATCGGCGTCGGCGGTTGCGTGGCCTCCCAGGAAGGCGACCATATCCGTCAGCGTGCGCACTATGTCGATATTATTTTTGGCCCGCAAACGCTGCACCGCTTACCGGAAATGATCAACTCCGTTCGTGGCGACCGCAGCCCGGTGGTGGACATCAGCTTCCCGGAAATCGAGAAGTTCGACCGCCTGCCGGAACCGCGTGCGGAAGGCCCGACCGCGTTTGTCTCCATCATGGAAGGGTGTAATAAATACTGCACGTACTGTGTGGTGCCGTATACCCGTGGTGAAGAGGTCAGCCGTCCGTCTGACGACATCCTGTTTGAGATCGCCCAGCTTGCCGCTCAGGGCGTGCGTGAAGTCAACCTGCTCGGTCAGAACGTTAACGCCTGGCGCGGTGAAAACTACGACGGCACCACCGGCTCCTTTGCCGACCTGCTGCGTCTGGTTGCCGCCATCGACGGGATCGATCGCATCCGCTTCACCACCAGCCACCCGATCGAGTTCACCGATGACATCATCGAAGTTTACCGTGATACGCCGGAACTGGTGAGCTTCCTGCACCTGCCGGTACAGAGCGGCGCGGATCGCGTACTGAATCTGATGGGGCGTACCCACACGGCGCTGGAGTACAAAGCGATCATCCGTAAACTGCGCGCGGCGCGCCCGGATATTCAAATCAGCTCGGACTTCATCGTTGGCTTCCCTGGCGAAACGACTCAGGACTTCGAACAGACCATGAAGCTGATTGCCGACGTCAATTTCGACATGAGCTACAGCTTTATCTTCTCGGCGCGTCCGGGAACACCGGCGGCCGATATGGTTGACGATGTGCCGGAAGAAGAGAAAAAGCAGCGTCTGTATATTCTACAGGAGCGTATTAACCAGCAGGCGATGGCCTGGAGCCGTCGGATGCTCGGCACCGTCCAGCGTATTCTGGTGGAAGGCACCTCGCGTAAGAGCATTATGGAACTGTCAGGCCGTACCGAAAATAACCGCGTGGTGAACTTTGAAGGCACCCCGGAGATGATCGGTAAGTTTGTGGATGTGGAAATCACCGATGTCTACACCAACTCTCTGCGCGGCAAGGTTGTACGTACCGAAGATGAGATGGGGCTGCGCGTGGCTGAAACGCCGGAGTCAGTCATTGCCCGTACCCGTAAAGAAAACGAGATTGGCGTCGGTTTTTACCAGCCTTAATCCTGCTGACAAGCGAAAAAATGCCCGATGGCGCTGCACTTATCGGGCCTACGGCACAATATGGTTCGTAGGCCCGATAAGGCACTTGTGCCGCCATCCGGCAAATAACAGACAGGCCTTGTAATTCCCCCCTACGCCCCCATCTTCATTGCAATGCTTGCGCCTTTATCCTGTGGCGTGAATAATTTCCTTATCTGCCGGTGAATTTTCATTTTCCGGCGACTCAGGCATAAGAGGAACAGTTTGAACATAGACACTCGCGAAATTACCCTTGAGCCCGCAGACAACGCCCGTCTGTTGAGCCTTTGCGGCCCGTTTGACGACAACATCAAACAACTGGAACGCCGTCTCGGCATCGAGATCAACCGTCGTGACAATCACTTTAAGCTGACCGGTCGCCCGATTTGCGTCACCGCCGCGGTAGATATCCTGCGCAGCCTGTACGTCGATACCGCCCCGATGCGCGGTCAGATTCAGGACATCGAGCCGGAACAAATCCACCTTGCGATTAAAGAAGCGCGCGTGCTGGAACAAAGCGCGGAGAGCGTTCCTGACTATGGCAAGGCGATAAATATTAAAACCAAGCGTGGCGTGATTAAGCCGCGCACGCCGAATCAGGCGCAGTATATCGCCAACATTCTCGATCACGACATTACTTTCGGCGTTGGCCCTGCCGGTACGGGGAAAACTTACCTCGCCGTTGCCGCTGCCGTGGACGCTCTTGAGCGTCAGGAAATTCGTCGTATTCTGCTGACCCGTCCGGCGGTGGAAGCCGGGGAAAAACTGGGCTTTCTGCCAGGCGACCTGAGCCAGAAGGTCGACCCGTATCTTCGCCCGCTGTACGACGCGCTGTTTGAGATGCTCGGCTTCGAGAAAGTAGAAAAGCTGATTGAGCGCAACGTCATTGAAGTCGCGCCGCTGGCCTATATGCGCGGTCGTACGCTGAACGATGCCTTTATTATTCTCGATGAGAGCCAGAACACCACCATCGAACAGATGAAGATGTTCCTGACGCGTATCGGCTTTAATTCGAAAGCGGTTATTACCGGCGACGTCACGCAGATTGACCTGCCGCGCAACACGAAGTCTGGCCTGCGCCATGCGATAGAAGTGCTGGCGGAAGTCGAAGAGATCAGCTTTAACTTCTTCCACAGCGAAGACGTGGTGCGCCATCCGGTGGTTGCCCGTATCGTTAACGCCTATGAAGCCTGGGAAGAAGCGGAACAAAAACGCAAGGCAGCGCTGGCGGCAGAACGTAAGCGTGAAGCGCAGGAGCAGGAACAAAAATGAGTCAGGTGATCCTCGATTTACAACTGGCATGTGAAGACCATTCCGGCCTGCCGAAAGAGAGCCAGTTTCAGACGTGGCTGAATGCGGTGATCCCACAGTTTCAGGAAGAATCAGAAGTGACGATTCGCCTGGTGGATGAAGCCGAAAGCCACGATCTTAACCTGACCTACCGCGGGAAAGATAAGCCAACCAACGTGCTCTCTTTCCCGTTTGAAGCGCCGCCAGGTATGGAGATGCCGCTGCTGGGCGATCTGATCATCTGCCGCCAGGTAGTGGAGCAAGAAGCGAAAGAACAAGATAAGCCGCTGGAGGCCCACTGGGCGCATATGGTCGTGCACGGCAGCCTGCATTTGCTGGGCTACGACCATATCGAAGACGATGAAGCGGAAGAGATGGAAGCCCTCGAAACAGAGATTATGCTTGCTCTGGGCTATGAGGACCCGTACATTTCCGAGAAAGACTAAGTACGATGAACAAACATGCCGTCAGCCGTTAAGTATATGCATGACGAGCGACCTATTAACCAACATGAGAACCCATACGACGCCATGAGCGACGACAATTCACACAGTAGTGACACGTTAAACAGCAAAAAGGGATTTTTTTCCCTGTTACTGAGCCAACTTTTCCACGGTGAACCCAAAAACCGTGACGAACTGCTGGCGCTGATCCGTGATTCCGGGCAGAACGACCTTATCGATGAAGATACGCGCGATATGCTCGAAGGGGTGATGGACATTGCGGACCAGCGCGTTCGCGACATCATGATCCCCCGCTCCCAGATGATTACCCTGAAACGCAACCAGACGCTGGATGAGTGCCTTGATGTCATCATTGAGTCAGCACACTCGCGTTTCCCGGTCATCAGCGAAGACAAAGATCACATTGAAGGGATTCTGATGGCGAAGGATCTGCTGCCGTTTATGCGCAGCGATGCCGAAGCCTTCAGCATGGAAAAAGTGTTACGCCAGGCCGTTGTTGTCCCGGAGAGTAAGCGCGTTGATCGCATGCTCAAAGAGTTCCGCTCCCAGCGTTACCATATGGCGATCGTTATCGACGAGTTTGGCGGAGTGTCGGGTCTGGTGACCATTGAAGACATTCTCGAACTGATCGTGGGTGAAATTGAAGACGAGTATGATGAAGAAGACGATATCGACTTCCGTCAGCTCAGTCGCCACACCTGGACCATTCGCGCTCTCGCACCGATTGAAGACTTCAACGAAGCCTTCGGCACCAGCTTCAGCGATGAAGAGGTCGATACCATTGGCGGTCTGGTGATGCAGGCGTTCGGTCATTTGCCTGCGCGCGGTGAGACCATTGACATTGATGGTTACCAGTTCAAAGTCGCTATGGCCGACAGCCGTCGTATTATTCAGGTTCATGTCAGAATACCGGATGACTCGCCCCAGCCTAAACTGGACGAATAAAACCAAAAGTGGACTAAAGACTAAATGGCATTTGCCTCACTGATTGAACGCCAGCGCATTCGCCTGCTGCTGGCGTTATTATTCGGCGCCTGCGGAACGCTGGCTTTTTCTCCGTATGACGTCTGGCCCGCCGCGCTTATCTCGCTTATGGGTCTACAGGCGTTAACCTTACACCGCCGCCCGCTCCAGTCGGCTGCTATCGGCTACTTCTGGGGGCTGGGACTCTTTGGCTCCGGCATCAACTGGGTCTACGTCAGTATCGCGCAGTTCGGCGGTATGCCCGGCCCGATAAACGTCTTCCTTGTGGTGCTGCTTGCCGCATACCTTTCCCTCTACACGGGCCTGTTCGCCGGTATTCTGTCGCGTCTGTGGCCGAAAACCACCTGGCTGCGCGTGGCGATCGCCGCCCCCGTAGTCTGGCAAATCACCGAGTTTCTGCGTGGCTGGGTACTGACCGGCTTCCCGTGGCTACAGTTCGGCTATAGCCAGATTGACGGCCCGCTAAAAGGACTGGCGCCGGTGATGGGCGTTGAGGCCATCAACTTCCTGCTGATGATGGTCAGCGGCCTGCTGGTGCTGGCGGCAGTTACCCGCAACTGGCGTCCTCTGGTCGCCGCGCTGGTGTTATTTGCCCTGCCCTTCCCGCTGCGTTACATCCAGTGGTATACGCTGGAGCCGGAAAAAACCACGCAGGTCTCGCTGGTTCAGGGCGACATTCCCCAATCGCTGAAGTGGGATGAGAGTCAGCTTATCAATACGCTGAAAATCTATCTCGACGCCACCCAGCCGGAAATGGGGAAATCGCAACTGATTATCTGGCCAGAGTCCGCCATTCCCGATCTGGAGATTAATCAGCAGCGTTTTCTGGGCATGATGGACGATCTGCTGAAATCCAAAAACAGCACGTTGATTACCGGCATCGTCGATGCGCGTCTGAACAAGCAGAACCGCTACGACACCTACAACACGATTATCACGCTGGGTAAAGACAGCCCGTACAGCTACGATTCCAGCAATCGCTACAACAAAAACCACCTGGTGCCGTTTGGCGAGTTCGTGCCGCTGGAGTCGATTCTGCGCCCGTTAGCGCCGTTCTTTGACCTGCCGATGTCCTCATTCAGCCGTGGGCCGTACATACAGCCACAGCTGCATGCGCATGGCTTTAAACTGACGGCGGCGATTTGCTACGAAATCATTCTGGGTGAACAGGTTCGGGACAATTTCCGCCCGGACACTGACTATCTGCTGACCATCTCTAACGACGCCTGGTTCGGAAAATCTATCGGCCCGTGGCAGCACTTCCAGATGGCGAGAATGCGTTCTCTGGAGCTGGCGCGCCCGTTGTTGCGCAGCACCAACAACGGCATTACGGCAGTCATTGGCCCGCAGGGTGAAATTCAGGCGATGATCCCGCAGTTTACCCGCGACGTGTTGACCACCCACGTTACGCCAACCCGTGGTTTAACGCCTTATGCCCGTACCGGCAACTGGCCGTTATGGTTGCTCACCGCGCTGATGGGCTTTGGCGCCGTGGTGATGAGCCTGCGTCAGCGTCGTAAATAATCTCCCTTATTACCGGATAAGACGCGATGCGTCTTATCCGGCCTGGCTATATCCCTCCATTCTGGCACGCCTATTGCTTTGTTAAACAAGGTAAACCTTGTTTTGGCTATATGTGCAACCTGGTCGCACCAATATCGATCATCGGTAGCACCCAAACAGTGCAATGAAAGATTTTTGCCTCTAAACGGTGCGGCGCACTTCGCAAAAATAAACAATAAAGCAGCAAAATCTTTACATTCAGCCAAACTAAATGTTAACAAACACGCATAACACTGCACGCTCAAGTTGCAGACGATAACAACACAAACACTCACAATGGGTATCAATGCGTCGATGGCGCAGACGATAAAGGAGTTGGATATGCAATTACGTAAGCTAGCCACAGCAATGCTGGTCATGGGAATGTCTGCCGGTCTGGCACACGCGGAAGACGCCGCGCCGGCGGCGGGCAGTACGCTGGATAAAATCGCGAAGAATGGCATTATCGTCGTTGGCCACCGCGAGTCCTCCGTGCCGTTCTCTTACTACGACAACCAGCAAAAAGTGGTCGGTTATTCACAGGACTACTCCAACGCCATCGTTGAAGCCGTGAAGAAAAAGCTTAACAAACCTGACCTGCAGGTGAAGTTGATCCCAATTACCTCCCAGAACCGTATTCCGCTGTTGCAGAACGGAACCTTCGACTTTGAATGTGGCTCCACCACCAACAACGTCGAACGCCAGAAACAAGCTGCGTTCTCTGACACCATTTTCATCGTCGGTACGCGTCTGCTGGCGAAAAAAGACGGCGATATTAAAGACTTCCCGGACCTGAAAGGAAAAGCGGTCGTGGTCACCTCCGGTACCACCTCTGAAATTCTGCTGCACAAGCTGAATGAAGAACAAAAAATGAATATGCGCATTATCAGCGCGAAAGACCACGGCGACTCCTTCCGTACGCTGGAAAGCGGTCGCGCCGTCGCCTTTATGATGGATGATGCCCTGCTGGCGGGTGAACGCGCGAAAGCCAAAAAACCAGACAACTGGGAGATCGTCGGTAAGCCGCAATCTCAGGAAGCCTACGGCTGTATGCTGCGTAAAAACGATCCTGAGTTTAAAACGCTGGTAGATGACACGATTGCCCAGGTGCAGACCTCAGGCGAAGCGGAAAAATGGTTTGATAAGTGGTTTAAAAACCCAATCCCGCCGAAAAACCTGAACATGAATTTCGAACTGTCCGACGAGATGAAGGCGCTGTTCAAAGAACCGAATGACAAAGCACTTAACTAACTAAAATAAATGGGGCGGGATCTCCTTGCCCTCTCGATTGTCATTCAGCACGGACAGACTATAAGCCTGATGGTCGTTCCCCATCAGGCCTGAAAACCGCAAAACGCTGGATAACAATCTTCGAGGGTAGCGCTGCTACCCTTTTTTTTCTGGAGTAGATTTATGTCAATAGACTGGAACTGGGGGATTTTTTTACAACAAGCCCCGTTCGGCAACACCACGTATCTCGGCTGGCTCTGGAGCGGCTTCCAGGTCACCGTCGCGTTATCCATCACCGCCTGGATTATTGCTTTCCTCGTCGGCTCGTTATTCGGCATTTTACGTACTGTACCTAACCGCTTCCTCTCGGGAATAGGGACGCTTTACGTGGAACTGTTTCGTAACGTCCCGCTGATTGTTCAGTTCTTTACCTGGTATCTGGTCGTGCCTGAGCTGTTGCCGGAAAATATCGGCATGTGGTTTAAGGCGGAACTGGACCCGAACATTCAATTTTTCCTCTCATCAATGATCTGTCTGGGGCTGTTTACCGCTGCGCGCGTCTGCGAGCAGGTACGCGCAGCGATTCAGTCGCTGCCTCGCGGGCAGAAAAACGCTGCGCTGGCGATGGGGCTGACGCTGCCTCAGGCTTATCGCTATGTTCTGCTACCGAACGCCTATCGGGTGATTGTCCCGCCGATGACCTCGGAAATGATGAACCTGGTGAAAAACTCCGCCATCGCATCGACCATTGGTCTGGTGGATATGGCGGCGCAGGCGGGCAAGCTGCTGGATTACTCCGCCCACGCCTGGGAGTCATTCACCGCAATTACGCTGGCCTACGTGCTGATTAATGCCGTCATTATGCTGGTGATGAATCTGGTGGAACGTAAAGTCCGCCTGCCTGGCAATATGGGAGGCAAATAATGTACGAGTTTGACTGGAGTTCGATCGTTCCTTCCATGCCGTACTTGCTGGCCGGGCTGGTGATCACCCTGAAAATTACCGTCACCGCCGTGGTGATCGGGATTCTCTGGGGCACTATTCTGGCGGTAATGCGTCTCTCAAGTTTCGCCCCTGTCGCCTGGTTTGCGAAAGCTTACGTCAACGTTTTCCGCTCCATCCCGCTGGTGATGGTGCTGCTATGGTTCTACCTGATTGTGCCGGGGCTGTTGCAGGACGTACTGGGTATTTCGCCCAAAACGGATATTCGCCTGATTTCAGCGATGGTCGCGTTTTCCATGTTTGAAGCGGCGTATTACTCGGAGATTATCCGTGCGGGTATTCAGAGCATTTCACGCGGGCAGTCCAGCGCTGCGCTGGCGCTGGGGATGACCCACTGGCAGTCGATGAAGCTCATCATCCTGCCGCAGGCGTTCCGTGCGATGGTGCCGCTGCTGCTTACCCAGGGTATCGTACTGTTCCAGGATACCTCCCTGGTTTACGTGTTAAGCCTCGCGGATTTCTTCCGCACCGCCACCACCATTGGCGAGCGTGATGGTACGCAGGTCGAAATGATCCTGTTTGCCGGTGCCGTCTACTTTGTTATCAGCCTGAGCGCGTCGTTGTTGGTCAGCTATTTGAAGAAAAGGACAGTTTAATGATTACCCTGAAAAATGTTTCTAAATGGTATGGTCACTTTCAGGTGCTGACCGACTGCTCCACGGAAGTGAAAAAAGGTGAAGTGGTGGTAGTCTGCGGCCCGTCGGGTTCCGGTAAATCGACCCTGATCAAAACGGTGAACGGACTGGAACCGGTGCAACAGGGTGAAATCACCGTTGACGGCACCAAAGTGAATGACAAAAAAACGGATCTGGCGAAGCTCCGCTCGCGGGTCGGAATGGTGTTCCAGCATTTTGAACTGTTCCCGCATCTGTCGATCATTGAAAACCTGACGCTGGCGCAGGTGAAAGTGCTCAAACGCGGCAAAGCGCCCGCCCGTGAAAAAGCGCAGAAGTTGCTTGAGCGCGTAGGACTTTCGGCCCATGCCAATAAGTTCCCGGCGCAGCTTTCCGGCGGGCAGCAACAGCGTGTGGCAATCGCGCGCGCGCTGTGCATGGACCCTATCGCTATGCTGTTTGATGAACCGACATCCGCACTCGATCCTGAAATGATCAACGAAGTGCTGGACGTTATGGTCGAGCTGGCAAACGAAGGGATGACCATGATGGTCGTCACCCACGAAATGGGCTTTGCCCGTAAGGTGGCCAATCGGGTGATCTTTATGGACGAGGGGAAAATTGTCGAAGACTCGCCGAAAGAGGAGTTCTTCGCCAACCCGAAATCGGATCGCGCCAAAGACTTCCTGGCGAAAATCCTGCATTAATCCTCCCGGCGCGCACGACAGAGTGCGCGCCATATCACGCTTTATCTCTTCATATCTCGAATCGCACTCATCCCGGCGTTACCCTTGTCACAAAGTACCACTTACAAGGAGCAACAATGGCACTTCCAGTCCTTTTTGATTGCGATCCAGGTCATGACGACGCCATCGCAATTGTTCTCGCCCTCGCATCGCCTGAACTGGATGTGAAAGCGATCACCTCTTCCGCCGGTAACCAGACGCCTGACAAAACGCTGCGTAACGTATTGCGTATGCTGACGCTACTGGGGCGTACCGATATTCCTGTCGCGGGCGGCGCGATAAAACCGCTGATGCGCGATCTGATCATCGCCGATAACGTACACGGCGAAAGCGGACTGGACGGCCCGGCGCTACCGGAGCCGTCATTTGCGCCGCAGACCTGCACCGCCGTTGAGCTGATGGCGAAAACCCTGCGCGAAAGCCCGGAACCGGTAACCATCGTCGCCACCGGGCCGCAAACCAACGTCGCCTTGCTGCTGAACAGCCATCCAGAATTGCACCGTAAAATCGCCCGTATTGTGATCATGGGCGGCGCGATGGGATTAGGTAACTGGACGCCAGCGGCAGAATTCAATATTTACGTCGACCCCGAAGCGGCAGAGATTGTCTTCCAGTCAGGGATTCCCGTGGTGATGGCCGGGCTGGACGTAACGCACAAAGCGCAGATTCACGCTGAAGATACCGAGCGTTTCCGGGCGATAGGCAATCCTGTTTCCACGATCGTGGCGGAGCTGCTGGATTTCTTCCTCGAATATCACAAAGACGAAAAGTGGGGCTTTACCGGCGCGCCGTTGCATGACCCTTGCACCATCGCCTGGCTGCTAAAACCCGAGCTTTTCACCACCGTTGAACGTTGGGTCGGCGTGGAGACTCAGGGGAAATACACCCAGGGAATGACGGTCGTGGATTATTACTTACTGACCGGCAATAAACCGAATGCGACGGTCATGGTCGATATCGACCGGCAGGGCTTTGTGGATTTACTGGCGGAGAGGCTGTCGTTCTACGCATCATAACCAGCCGGATGGCGCTAACGCTTATCCGGCCTACATCAGCGTACAATTTGTAGGCCGGATAAGACGCTTCGCGTCGCCATCCGGCACTGCCGGTTACGGCTCAAACGGTCTGCGCTGGAACTGGTCGTGGCCGCATTTCGGGCACAGCGGCAGTACATCCGGCGTATACACCGCTAAATGGTAATGACACTTCTCGCACACAAGGTTGCCCAAGCCAACCACCTCGCCGCTGTGGTAGACCCCGTGGTGATTGAGATCCTGGAACACTTCGCGCCACTCCAGTTGCGTTTTGTCGGTGATGTCCGCCAGCTCCTGCCAGAGGCTCTCTTTAATCACCCGCATAAAGACGCTGTCGCTCTCCTCTTCCTGGCTCTCCTCGTAGCTCATGGCGAACTCTTCCAGGTCGCGTCTGACGGCGCGCGTCAGTTCGTCCACCTCGATTCGCGTTAACTCCCCTGCTTTCATTACGCTCTGACGCGCCTGTTCCACCAGCGCGTCAATATCGCGTTCGCCATTACGCAGGCGTTCGCTTAATGACGTCACCAGTTCACGGTAATATTGAGCAACCTTGTTCATCGCTTCGCCTCCTGGGTCGTTAACTGTCTATAATAATAGACGTTATTTACGCCGCGCTTTGCAAGACCGCCCACAGACTGTGTAAATTCATGCAAGGATTAGCATGGCGGGAATTCAATGCAGAATGCGCGAAAGGCTGTTTTGGCGCGGGCGTTTGGGCTATGCTATGCGGATCTGAAACACCACATCTAACGCTACGTTTGTAGCCGTAATGAAAACAGGACCACTGGCTGCCATGCAAGAGCAATACCGCCCGGAAGAGATAGAATCAAAAGTCCAGCAACACTGGGACGAGAAGCGCACCTTTGAAGTAACCGAAGACGAGAGCAAAGAGAAGTATTACTGCCTGTCGATGCTTCCCTATCCTTCTGGTCGACTACACATGGGCCATGTGCGTAACTACACCATCGGTGATGTGATTGCCCGCTACCAGCGCATGCTGGGTAAAAACGTTCTACAGCCCATCGGCTGGGATGCATTCGGTCTGCCTGCTGAAGGCGCGGCGGTGAAAAACAACACGGCGCCGGCACCGTGGACCTATGACAACATCGCCTACATGAAAAACCAGCTCAAAATGCTGGGCTTCGGCTATGACTGGAGCCGCGAGCTGGCGACCTGCACCCCGGAATACTACCGCTGGGAGCAAAAATTCTTCACCGAACTGTATAAAAAAGGCCTGGTGTACAAAAAGACCTCTGCGGTGAACTGGTGCCCGAACGACCAGACCGTACTGGCGAACGAGCAGGTTATCGACGGCTGCTGCTGGCGCTGCGACACCAAAGTTGAGCGTAAAGAGATCCCGCAGTGGTTCATTAAGATCACCGCCTACGCCGACGAACTGCTGAACGATCTGGATAAACTGGATCACTGGCCAGACACCGTTAAAACCATGCAGCGCAACTGGATCGGCCGTTCTGAAGGCGTCGAGATCACTTTTGACGTGAACGGCTACGACAATACGCTGACGGTGTACACCACGCGTCCAGACACGTTCATGGGCGCCACTTACCTGGCGGTCGCCGCAGGTCACCCGCTGGCGCAGAAAGCGGCTGCCAACAACCCGGAACTGGCTGCCTTTATCGACGAATGCCGCAACACCAAAGTGGCGGAAGCCGATATGGCGACGATGGAGAAAAAAGGCGTCGACACCGGTTTTAAAGCCATTCACCCACTGACCGGCGAAGCGATCCCGGTATGGGCCGCCAACTTCGTGCTGATGGAATACGGTACTGGTGCTGTTATGGCCGTTCCGGGCCACGATCAGCGCGACTACGAATTTGCCACCAAATATGGCCTGACCATCAAGCCGGTTATCCTGGCGGCGGACGGCTCTGAACCGGATCTGTCCGAACAGGCGCTGACCGAGAAAGGCGTACTGTTTAACTCCGGCGAATTTAACGGTCTGGGCTTTGAAGACGCCTTCAACGCGATTGCCGATAAACTGGCGGCGAAAGGCGTCGGCGAGCGTAAAATCAACTACCGTCTGCGCGACTGGGGCGTTTCCCGTCAGCGTTACTGGGGCGCGCCGATTCCGATGGTGACTCTGGAAGACGGCACCGTTCTGCCGACCCCGGAAGATCAACTGCCGGTCATCCTGCCGGAAGACGTCGTCATGGACGGCATCACCAGCCCGATCAAAGCCGATCCTGAGTGGGCGAAAACCACCGTTAACGGTCAGCCTGCGCTGCGTGAAACCGACACCTTTGACACCTTTATGGAGTCCTCCTGGTACTACGCGCGCTACACCTGCCCGCAGTACAACGAAGGGATGCTGGACCCGGAAGCAGCAAACTACTGGCTGCCGGTCGATATCTACATCGGCGGTATTGAACACGCGATCATGCACCTGCTCTACTTCCGCTTCTTCCACAAGCTGATGCGCGACGCAGGCATGGTGAACTCTGACGAACCGGCGAAACAGCTGCTCTGCCAGGGTATGGTGCTGGCAGACGCGTTCTACTATGTAGGCGAAAACGGCGAGCGTAACTGGGTTTCCCCGGTTGATGCCATCGTTGAGCGCGACGAGAAAGGCCGCATCGTTAAGGCGAAAGACGCGGCGGGCCATGAGCTGGTGTACACCGGCATGAGCAAGATGTCCAAGTCCAAAAACAACGGCATCGACCCGCAGGTAATGGTTGAGCGTTACGGCGCGGACACCGTGCGTTTGTTCATGATGTTTGCTTCTCCAGCCGATATGACGCTGGAATGGCAGGAATCTGGCGTGGAAGGGGCAAACCGCTTCCTGAAGCGCGTCTGGAAACTGGTCTATGAGCACACCGCGAAAGGCGAGGTTGCGGCACTGAACGTTGATGCGCTGAGCGAAGATCAGAAAGCGCTGCGTCGCGACGTCCACAAAACCATCGCGAAAGTGACCGATGATATCGGCCGCCGTCAGACCTTCAACACCGCGATTGCCGCAATTATGGAGCTGATGAACAAACTGGCGAAAGCGCCGCAGGAAGGCGAGCAGGATCGCGCCCTGATGCAGGAAGCGCTGCTGGCTGTCGTGCGTATGCTCAACCCGTTCACCCCACATGCCTGCTTCACGCTGTGGGAAGCGCTGAAAGGCGAAGGCGATATCGATAACGCGCCGTGGCCGGTCGCTGACGACAAAGCAATGGTAGAAGACTCTACGTTGGTTGTGGTTCAGGTGAACGGTAAAGTCCGTGGCAAAATCACCGTACCGGTGAACGCCACTGAAGAACAGGTTCGTGAACGTGCTGGCCAGGAACATTTGGTCGCAAAATATCTTGATGGCGTTACCGTGCGTAAAGTGATTTACGTTCCGGGTAAACTCCTCAATTTGGTCGTTGGCTAAGCGCGGGAGGAAGCGTGCGACATCTGACAACATTGTTGTTATCCCTGGCGGTGCTGGTCACCGCCGGGTGCGGCTGGCATCTGCGTAGCACTACGCAGGTGCCCAGCACGATGAAAACTATGATTCTTGATACAAGCGATCCGAATGGACCATTAAGCCGGGCGGTACGTAACCAACTGCGTCTTAACAATATTGAATTGCTTGAAAAAGATACAATGCGCCAGGATGTTCCGTCACTGCGCCTTGGCCGGACCAGTATCTCTAAAGATACCGCCTCCGTGTTCCAGGATGGCCGTACGGCGGAATACCAGATGGTCATGAGCGTCAGTGCAAGCGTTCTGATCCCGGGTCATGATATTTATCCGATCAGCACGAAAGTGTACCGTTCATTCTTTGATAACCCGCAAACCGCGCTGGCGAAGGATAATGAACAGGATATGATCATCAAAGAGATGTATGACAAAGCAGCCGAACAGTTGATTCGCAAGCTGCCGAGTATCCATGTCGCTGATGCTCAGTCATCCCAGGAAAACGCGGACGCCGCTGAAAACACCACGGCGACGCCAGCATCTTCCCCGGCACGCGTGTCCACCACGCTGGGTAACTGATGATCCGGTTGTACCCTGAACAACTCCGCGCACAGCTCAATGAAGGGCTGCGCGCGGCGTACTTGCTCCTGGGCAACGACCCTCTCTTGTTGCAGGAAAGCCAGGACGCTATTCGTCTGACGGCCGCTGCGCAAGGGTTCGAAGAACACCACGCCTTTACGATCGACACCAGCACCGACTGGGGAACCCTGTTCTCACAGTGTCAGGCAATGAGCCTGTTTGCCAGCCGTCAAACGCTGCTGTTGTTGCTACCGGAAAATGGCCCGAATGCGGCGATCAATGAACAGCTCGCAACGCTCAGCGGTTTGCTGCATGACGACCTGCTGCTGATCGTGCGCGGAAATAAGCTCACTAAAGCCCAGGAAAACGCCGCCTGGTATACCTCGCTGGCGGGCACTGGCGTGCAGGTAAGCTGTCAGACGCCGGAGCAGGCGCAGCTACCGCGCTGGGTTGCCGCCAGAGCAAAGCAGAATAATTTGCAACTGGATGACGCCGCGAATCAGCTGCTGTGTTATTGCTACGAAGGCAACCTGCTGGCGCTGGCGCAGGCGCTGGAGCGGCTTTCACTCCTCTGGCCTGACGGTAAGCTCACGCTTCCACGCGTAGAGCAGGCCGTCAACGACGCGGCGCACTTCACGCCATACCATTGGGTGGATGCGTTATTGATGGGCAAAAGCAAACGCGCCCTGCATATTTTGCAGCAACTGCGCCTTGAGGGCAGTGAGCCCGTGATCCTGCTGCGCACCCTGCAACGCGAATTACTGATGCTGGTTAACCTTAAACGGCAATCCGCCCATACGCCTCTGCGCACGCTGTTTGATAAACATCGGGTATGGCAAAACCGTCGCGGCATGATTGGCGATGCGTTGAATCGGCTCCAGCAGACCCAGCTTCGCCAGGCAGTGCAACTGTTGACGCGGACGGAAATTACGCTAAAACAAGATTATGGACAGTCAGTGTGGGCTGAGCTGGAGGGGCTTTCTCTTCTTCTCTGCCACAAAGCGCTGGCAGATGTTTTTATTGATGGTTGATATGAAATCGTTACAGGCTCTGTTCGGCGGCACCTTTGATCCCGTGCATTATGGTCATCTCAAGCCCGTGGAAACGCTGGCCAATCTGATTGGCCTGTCGCGGGTGATTATCATGCCCAATAACGTACCGCCCCATCGTCCACAGCCTGAAGCATCCAGCGCACAGCGTAAATATATGCTTGAGCTGGCTATCGCCGACAAACCGCTGTTTATCCTGGATGAGCGCGAACTCAAACGCGATACCGCCTCTTACACCGCGCAAACGCTGAAAGAGTGGCGGGAAGAACAAGGCCCGGACGCGCCGCTGGCGTTTATCATCGGCCAGGACTCCTTACTGACGTTCCCGACCTGGCACGACTATGAAACCATTCTGGACAACACTCACCTGATCGTTTGCCGACGCCCCGGCTACCCGCTTGAGATGGTGAAAGAGCAGCATCAGCAGTGGCTGGAGCGCCATTTAACCCATACGCCGGACGATCTGCACGCGCTCCCGGCGGGTAAAATTTATCTGGCTGAAACGCCCTGGTTCAATATTTCCGCCACCCTTATCCGCGAGCGGCTGGAGAAAGGCGAACCGTGCGACGATCTCATGCCGGAATCCGTCCTGAACTACATCAACCAGCAAGGGTTGTATCGGTAAAGACTTCCGCCAGCGCCGTCAGCAGACGGCTGTTCTCTTCCTGACTGCGAATCGCCACCCGGTAATAACGCGCGTCAAGCCCCGGATAGTTAGCACAGCTGCGGATCAGAATGTGCTTCTCCAGCAAGGCGCGTTGCAAATCCAGACCTTCCCGCTCACAGCGTAATAAAAGATAATTCGCCCGACCGGGATAAACCGTTAGCTCAGGAAACGCATGTAACCGCTGACGGAAGCGTTGTCCCTCCTCCGCCAGCCACTGCCAGGTCGCCTGGTGATAGGCGGCATCCTGCAAGATAACCTCTCCGGCCAGCGCCGCAAACGCGTTGATTGACCAGGGCATCTGTTGCGCTCTCATTTGCGCGACCGCCTGCTCGTCGCTGTTCACCAGATAGCCCAACCGCAGCCCCGGAATGGCGTAAAATTTGGTGAGCGAACGCAGCACCCAGATATGCGGGTTGCCCTGCAACAGCGGAATAAAGCCCTCTTCACCCGGAATAAAATCGATAAACGCCTCATCCAGGATCAGCGCGATCCCCTGCGTCTTACAGCGCTCCGCAATAGCCAGTAACAGTTCGCGGGCAGGCAGGAGTCCGGTTGGATTATTTGGCGTACAGAGAAACAGGCAGTCCAGATCCGGGGTCAGCGCATTCAGAATGGTGTCCGTGAGTTGCCAGCCATCAGCTTCGCGAAGCGCAAATTCATGTATCTCACACGCGCCCCACTGTAGCGCACGGCGATACTCGGCAAAGCCCGGCGTGACGATCATGGCATGACGCGGCTTCAGCCCGTGAACCAGCGTGAAGATGGATTCCGTCTCGCCATTTCCGGCCAGAAGCCATGACGCGGGGATCTGATGGTGCTGCGCCAGCGCCTGGTGCAGATGCTGATAATCCACATCAGGATACCGCTCCGCGCAGGCAAGATTGTCGATAAGCGCGCGTTTTAAGCGCCCTGGCATACCCAGAGGATTAATATTTGCGCTAAAATCCAGCAACTGTTCAGGCGAGATGCCCAACAATGCGGCGGCTTCCCGGGTGTTACCGCCATGCGCACTCTTCAGTAAAGGCATCTTGCCTCCGATAAAAAGTCTATTTTAGTGAAAAAGCGCTGCGCAATCAGGGTGAATATCATATTTTGCGCGAATACGTATCACGAGGAAAAACATGCGACTCTGGTTAGTTCGTCATGGGGAAACCGAAGCTAATGTAGCCGGATTATACAGCGGCCACGCCCCCACTCCGCTGACAGAAAAAGGGATAGCCCAGGCGCAAACGCTGAATAACCTGCTGCGCAATGTCCCCTTCGACAACGTATTCTGTAGCGAACTGGAACGCGCCCGCCACACGGCGCGGCTGGTGCTTCACGACCGCGACGTACCGCAGCGCCTGTTCCCGGAGCTTAACGAGATGTTTTTTGGCGACTGGGAGATGCGTCATCACCGCGATCTGAGCCGCGAAGACGCAGCAAGTTACGCGGCCTGGTGTACCGACTGGCAGAACGCCGTCCCGACCAATGGGGAAGGCTTCCAGGCATTCTCACAACGCGTAGAGCGCTTTATTGCACAACTTTCTGATTATAAAGATAATAAAAACCTACTGGTCGTGAGTCACCAGGGGGTTCTGAGTCTCATGATCGCGCGATTATTGTCCATGCCCGCCGCCTCATTATGGCATTTCAGGGTTGAGCAAGGATGCTGGAGCGCCATTGATTTTTGTGAAGATTTCGCCACGCTGAAGGTGTTAAACAGTCGGGCCGTCTGGCATCACGGCGAGTGATATTTCTGTTTTTTCTCCTCGGGGGCGTTTCGACCATTGACACCCCCTGACAGGCTGCTATCCTCCGCGCCAGACTTCTCCCGCCCTTCAGAGCTTTGCAGAAATTGTTTTACAAAAATGGCGATGCAATCTGTTGTGCGGGATGGGATGATAACCCACTTTTAAACGCCCGTTGATGACATTAGTCCCGACATCGCCTCGGGTTCAGGTATACTGACAGGCTTATTTATATTCATCCGTAATACCCAGGGGGAAAACTTGCAGGGTAAAGCACTCCAGGATTTTGTAATCGACAAAATTGATGACCTGAAAGGTCAGGACATCATCACCTTAGATGTTCAGGGTAAATCCAGTATCACCGACTGCATGATTATCTGCACCGGTACATCCAGCCGTCACGTTATGTCTATTGCTGACCACGTTGTACAGGAATCTCGCGCGGCGGGCATGTTGCCGCTTGGCGTTGAAGGTGAAAGCGTAGCCGACTGGATTGTCGTTGACCTGGGTGATGTGATTGTCCATGTCATGCAGGAAGAGAGCCGTCGCCTGTATGAACTGGAAAAACTCTGGAGTTAATGCGTGAAGCTTCAACTTGTCGCTGTCGGTACGAAAATGCCCGACTGGGTACAAACCGGTTTTACGGAGTATCTCCGGCGTTTTCCGAAAGACATGCCGTTTGAGCTGATCGAAATTCCAGCGGGCAAACGCGGCAAGAACGCGGATATTAAACGTATTCTCGACAAAGAGGGTGAGCAGATGCTGGCGGCCGCAGGCAAAAACCGTATCGTCACCCTTGATATCCCAGGGAAACCCTGGGACACGCCGCAGCTGGCGACTGAGCTGGAGCGCTGGAAGCTGGATGGTCGCGACGTCAGTCTCCTGATTGGCGGCCCTGAGGGGTTGTCTCCGGCCTGTAAAGCGGCGGCGGAACAAAGCTGGTCACTTTCTGCGTTAACCCTCCCCCACCCGCTGGTTCGGGTGCTGGTGGCAGAGAGTCTGTACCGGGCGTGGAGCATTACCACCAACCACCCTTATCACCGTGAGTGATTATTAAGCCTTGAGTAGATTAAGCAGCGGATGAAACTACAGAATTCTTTTCGCGACTATACGGCTGAGTCCGCGCTGTTCGTGCGCCGGGCGCTGGTCGCTTTTTTGGGTATTTTGCTGCTGACCGGCGTGCTCATCGCCAACCTTTATAATCTGCAAATCGTGCGTTTTACTGATTACCAGACCCGCTCGAACGAAAACCGCATCAAACTGGTCCCTATCGCCCCCAGCCGTGGGATCATCTATGACCGTAACGGCATCCCCCTCGCCCTCAACCGCACTATTTATCAGATAGAAATGATGCCGGAGAAGGTCGATAACGTTCAGCAAACGCTGGATGCGTTACGCAGCGTGGTCGATTTGAACGACGATGACATTGCCGCGTTCAAGAAAGAGCGCGCACGTTCACACCGTTTTACCTCTATTCCCGTCAAAACGAACCTGACCGAAGTGCAGGTCGCGCGTTTTGCCGTCAATCAGTACCGTTTTCCTGGCGTGGAAGTGAAAGGCTACAAGCGCCGCTACTATCCTTACAACTCCGCGCTGACCCACGTCATCGGCTACGTTTCGAAGATTAACGATAAAGACGTCGAACGCCTTGATAAAGACGGTAAGCTGGCCAACTACGCCGCCACGCACGATATCGGCAAGCTGGGGATTGAGCGCTATTACGAAGAGGTGCTGCACGGCCAGACGGGTTATGAAGAGGTTGAAGTCAACAACCGTGGCCGCGTCATCCGTCAGCTTAAAGAGGTGCCGCCGCAGGCCGGGCATGACATCCATCTCACAATTGACCTGAAACTCCAGCAATATATTGAAACGCTGCTGGCGGGCAGCCGCGCCGCCGTGATCGTAACCGACCCACGGACAGGCGGCGTACTGGCGCTGGTTTCCATGCCGAGCTACGACCCGAACCTGTTTGTGGATGGCATCTCCAGCAAAGATTACTCAGGGTTGCTCAACGACCCGAATACGCCGCTGGTTAACCGGGCGACGCAAGGTGTTTACCCGCCGGCCTCAACGGTTAAACCGTATGTCGCGGTGTCCGCTTTAAGCGCTGGGGTGATCACCCGTAATACCAGCCTGTTCGACCCCGGATGGTGGCAGTTGCCGGGTTCTGAGAAGCGTTACCGCGACTGGAAAAAATGGGGTCACGGTCATCTGAATATCACCAAATCCCTTGAAGAGTCAGCGGATACCTTCTTCTACCAGGTGGCCTATGACATGGGGATAGACCGACTCTCCGAGTGGATGAGCAAATTTGGATACGGGGAATATACCGGCATCGATCTGGCTGAAGAGCGTTCCGGCAATATGCCAACCCGTGAATGGAAGCAAAAACGCTTTAAAAAGCCGTGGTATCAGGGCGATACCATCCCGGTGGGCATCGGCCAGGGTTACTGGACGGCAACCCCGATCCAGATGAGCAAAGCGCTGATGATCCTGATTAACGACGGGGTGGTAAAAGTGCCGCATCTGCTGATGAGCACGGCGGAGAATGGCAAACGGGTGCCGTGGGTACAGCCGCACGAACCGCCTGTCGGCGATATTCACTCCGGTTACTGGGAAATTGCCAAAGACGGCATGTACGGCGTCGCAAACCGCGCTAACGGCACTGCGCATAAATATTTCGCCAGCGCGCCGTATAAAATCGCCGCGAAGTCTGGTACGGCGCAGGTCTTTGGCCTGAAAGCCAACGAAACCTACAACGCGCACAAAATTGCTGAACGACTACGCGACCATAAACTGATGACGGCATTCGCGCCGTATAACAATCCCCAGGTTGCTGTCGCCATAATCCTGGAAAACGGCGGCGCGGGCCCGGCTGTCGGTACAATCATGCGTCAGATTCTTGACCACATCATGTTGGGCGACAACAACACCAATTTGCCTGCGGAAAACCCGGCGGTTGCAGCGGCGGAGGACCAATAATCGTGACGGATAATCCGAACAAAAAAACATTCTGGGATAAAATCCATATCGATCCCACAATGTTACTGATTCTGCTGGCGCTGCTGGTTTACAGTTCATTAGTCATCTGGAGCGCCAGCGGCCAGGATATTGGCATGATGGAGCGAAAAATCGGTCAGATCGCGATGGGTCTGGTCATTATGGTGGTGATGGCGCAAATCCCGCCTCGTGTCTACGAAGGATGGGCGCCCTATCTCTATATTTTCTGCATCATCCTGCTGGTGGCGGTAGACGCCTTCGGGGCGATATCCAAAGGAGCGCAACGCTGGCTGGATCTGGGGATCGTCCGTTTTCAGCCTTCTGAAATCGCCAAGATCGCCGTCCCCCTGATGGTGGCGCGCTTTATCAACCGTGATGTCTGCCCGCCGTCGCTGAAAAACACGGCTATCGCGCTGGTATTGATTTTTATGCCGACTCTGCTGGTCGCCGCGCAGCCTGACCTGGGCACCTCGATTCTGGTCGCCCTTTCCGGCCTGTTCGTGCTGTTTTTGTCTGGTTTGAGCTGGCGTTTAATCGGCATTGCGGTGGTGCTGATTGCCGCGTTTATCCCGATCATGTGGTTCTTCCTGATGCATGATTATCAGCGCCAGCGCGTCATGATGCTTCTCGACCCGGAGACCGACCCTTTAGGCGCGGGTTATCATATCATCCAGTCTAAAATTGCGATTGGCTCCGGCGGCCTGCGCGGTAAAGGCTGGCTGCACGGCACTCAGTCGCAGCTTGAGTTTTTACCCGAACGCCACACCGACTTTATCTTCGCCGTACTGGCGGAAGAGTTAGGCCTGGTGGGAATATTAATCCTGCTGGCGCTCTACATTCTGCTGATTATGCGCGGACTGTGGATCGCTGCCCGCGCGCAAACCACCTTTGGTCGCGTGATGGCCGGTGGTTTAATGTTGATATTATTCGTTTATGTCTTCGTAAATATTGGTATGGTGAGCGGTATTCTGCCCGTTGTAGGGGTTCCACTCCCGCTGGTCAGTTACGGAGGCTCCGCACTGATAGTGCTGATGGCCGGGTTCGGGATTGTTATGTCGATCCACACCCACAGAAAAATGTTGTCGAAAAGCGTGTAAGGGGTGCGCAATGCGTAAGCAGTTGCCAGGAGTCTGCGTCGCGGCAGGAATAATGTTACTCGCGGCGTGTTCGAGTGATGATGGTCAGCAGCAGGTTGCCGTCGCGCCGCAGCCTGCGGTGTGTAACGGGCCGATTGTTGAGATCGGCGGGGCGGAGCCACGTTATGAACCTCTGAGCCCGACAGCAAATCAGGATTATCAACGAGACGGTAGAAGCTACAAAATTGTCCAGGACCCGTCTCGCTTTAGCCAGGCCGGGCTTGCCGCCATTTATGATGCGGAACCCGGCAGCAATTTGACCGCATCAGGCGAAGCGTTTGACCCGATGCAGCTCACCGCTGCGCATCCAACGCTGCCGATCCCGAGCTATGCGCGAATCACGAATCTGGCGAATGGCCGGATGATCGTGGTACGCATTAACGATCGCGGCCCTTACGGTAACGATCGGGTGATTTCACTCTCCCGCGCGGCGGCCGATCGTCTGAATACGTCGAATAACACCAAAGTCCGCGTTGATCCCATTATCGTTGCGCAGGATGGTTCACTGTCAGGGCCAGGCATGGCCTGCACGACAGTGGCGAAACAGACCTACGCCCTGCCCGCGCGCCCTGATTTAAGCGGCGGCATGGGCAGCGTCTCTTCCGCGCCGGAATCGGTACAGCCGCAAGGCGATGTCCGGGCGATAAGCAATTCGACGCTGAAAAGCGATGACCCGAGCGGCGCACCGGTCAACAGCAGCGGCTTCCTTGGCGCGCCGACCACGCTCGCCTCCGGGGTGCTCGAAGGCAGCGAAGCAACGCCCGCGCCACAGCCCGCCGTAGCGACACCCGCCGCGCCGGTAACGGCTCCTGGTTCGACTCAGGGCGCAGTCGCTGCCCCGACGCCGGCTCCAGCTCCGGCCGCCGCAAGCAGCGGTTTCGTGGTTCAGGTTGGCGCGGTCAGCGATCAAACGCGCGCGCAGCAGTACCAGCAGCGTTTAAGCCAGCAGTTTGGCGTACCGGGGCGTGTGATGCAAAACGGCGCGGTCTGGCGCATTCAGCTTGGGCCATTCGCCAGCAAAACTGAAGCCAGCGCGTTGCAGCAGCGTCTGCAATCTGAAGCCCAGTTACAGTCCTTTATCGCCAGCGCGCAGTAGCCTGCAAAGGGCATCTGAATTGTCAATTTCTGTAAATGACATTAACAAAGTCACGCGGAAAGTCAGATGCCTGCCGGTTATGCTTTTGCTATAGTAGGGCACTTTTTTTAATTCCATCACGGACGTCGTAGTTCAGACCATGAAGACCACTTTTTCCGCTCGTTTCATGCAGCGCATGGCGCTCACCACGGCTCTTTGCGCCGCCTTTATCACAAGCGCGCATGCCGATGACCTGAATATCAAAACCATGATCCCAGGCGTTCCGCAGATCGATGCGGAGTCGTATATCCTGATCGACTACAACTCCGGCAAAGTGCTGGCGGAACAAAATGCGGATACGCGCCGCGATCCCGCCAGCCTGACCAAAATGATGACCAGCTATGTCATCGGCCAGGCGATGAAAGCAGGGAAATTTAAAGAGACCGATCTAGTGACGATCGGCAACGACGCCTGGGCTACCGGCAACCCGGTATTTAAAGGCTCATCCCTGATGTTCCTGAAACCGGGTATGCAAGTTCCTGTTTCCCAGTTAATCCGTGGTATTAACCTGCAATCCGGCAACGACGCCTGCGTGGCGATGGCCGACTTTGCCGCCGGCAGCCAGGATGCCTTCGTCGGGCTGATGAACAGCTATGTGAATGCCCTGGGTCTGAAAAACACCCACTTCCAGACCGTTCATGGCCTGGATGCTGATGGACAATACAGCTCTGCGCGCGACATGGCGCTGATCGGTCAGGCGTTAATCCGCGATGTGCCAAACGAATACTCCATCTACAAAGAAAAAGAGTTCACCTTCAACGGGATTCGCCAGTTAAACCGCAATGGTCTGCTGTGGGACAACAGCCTGAACGTTGACGGGATCAAAACCGGCCACACGGATAAAGCCGGCTACAACCTCGTGGCGTCGGCAACTGAAGGCCAGATGCGCCTGATCTCTGCGGTGATGGGTGGACGTACCTACAAAGGTCGTGAAACAGAAAGCAAAAAACTGCTGACCTGGGGCTTCCGCTTCTTTGAAACCGTAAACCCGCTGAAAGTCGGGAAAGAGTTTGCCTCTGAACCGGCCTGGTTTGGCGATACCGACCGCGCCTCGCTGGGTGTGGATAAAGACGTCTATCTGACTATCCCTCGCGGCCGCATGAAAGATCTGAAAGCCAGCTACGTGCTGAACACGGCTGAACTGCATGCCCCGTTGCAGAAAAACCAGGTCGTCGGCACAATCAACTTCCAATTGGATGGCAAAACCATTGAGCAGCGCCCGCTGGTGGTACTACAGGAAATTCCTGAAGGTAACTTCTTCGGCAAAATCATTGATTACATTAAATTAATGTTCCATCACTGGTTTGGTTAAAAATTAAGCACTTGAAAGTGTGATTTCCATCCCCATATACTGAGTATCCTGATAACTCCCACACGCTGTGGGAGTTATTATTTTTTGATGTAATGCCGGAGCTGACATGAAAACCAAACTTAACGAACTGCTTGAATTCCCTACGCCATTTACTTACAAAGTAATGGGGCAGGCGTTGCCTGAGCTGGTTGATCAGGTGGTTGAAGTGGTACAGCGCCATGCGCCAGGTGATTACTCCCCGACGGTAAAACCGAGCAGCAAAGGTAACTACCACTCGGTCTCTATCACCATCAACGCAACCCATATCGAGCAGGTTGAAACACTGTACGAAGAACTGGGTAATATCGATATCGTTCGTATGGTGCTGTAATACATCCGTTCGTTACCCGGCGTTGCCCGGGTAACATCCTCCCCCGCTGTGATATACTTTTCTCCCTCTTTTGTTCATTCTCTACGGAGATGCCGTTTTGTATCAGGATAAAATTCTTGTCCGCCAGCTCGGTCTTCAGCCCTACGAACCCGTTTCCCAGGCCATGCACGAATTCACCGATACCCGCGATGAAAACACGCCCGATGAGATCTGGTTAGTTGAGCACTTTCCTGTTTTCACCCAGGGTCAGGCCGGTAAAGCGGAGCATGTATTAATGCCCGGCGATATTCCGGTGATCCAGAGCGATCGTGGCGGGCAAGTCACCTATCACGGCCCCGGCCAGCAGGTAATGTATGTTCTGCTGAATCTTAAACGCCGTAAGCTGGGCGTGCGGGAGCTGGTAACGCTGCTGGAACAAACCGTCGTCAATACGCTTGCCGAACTGGGTATTGATGCGCATCCGCGAGCCGATGCGCCCGGAGTTTATGTGGGAGAAAAAAAGATCTGCTCACTGGGTTTACGAATCCGTCGCGGCTGCTCTTTTCATGGTCTGGCATTAAACGTCAATATGGATCTCTCTCCGTTCTTACGCATCAATCCTTGCGGTTATGCCGGGATGGAAATGGCGAAAATATCGCAATGGGATAATAACGCAACGACGGATAATATTGCCCCTCGCCTGTTGGCCAATATTTTAGCCCTGCTAAACAATCCACCTCATGAATATATTCCTGCTTAATCAATAAAATATAATGACCCACGCAATTCATGGGTCATTAACTATATATTGCTTGAATGCTTTACTTCTCCGCCCGGTTTCTATATTTTCGTTATGCCTAAGCTAAAACCGTCAATGACGCAACCTCATCAGCCATCAGAATGAGGGGATTCGCCGTGGCTAAAATCCGAATGTACTGTTTGTTACCCTGTTGAAATTGTTACTGATATTGACATTCAGGCGATATTTAAGCCAAATCAAAAATGCAATAAATATAAACCCTACTATTATTTATAACGTGAATAAATTCGGAGCGAGAGCGTGAATGATAATAATCTGCCGGGACGACGTCTAATCGAGCAACGGCCAGAAGACAAACCTCAAATTTTCAGAACGCTGAGAAATATTGACCTTAATCTCTTGACTATTTTTGAAGCGGTATACGTTCATAAAGGCATCGTCAATGCTGCGAAAATTCTTAATTTAACGCCATCCGCTATTAGCCAGTCTATTCAAAAATTACGCGCTATATTTCCCGACCCGCTATTTATCCGTAAAGGCCAGGGCGTGACCCCGACGGCCTATGCCACCCATCTGCATGAGTATATTAGCCAGGGGCTGGAATCTATTCTGGGCGCGCTGGATCTGACCGGCAGTTACGACAAACAGCGCACCATCACGATAGGCACGTCTCCCTCTATCGGGGCGTTAGTCATGCCAACCATCTATCAGGCGATCAAATCCCGGTATCCGCAGCTTCTGTTACGCAACATTCCGGTAAGCGACGCCGAATGCCAGCTCAGCCAGTTTCAGACCGATTTGGTCATCGATACCCATATCTACAGTAGTCGGGCCATTCATCACCATGTGCTGTTTGCCGATACTGTTGAGCTGGTTTGTCGCCAGGATCACCCTTCACTTTCCGCCCCGCTAACCGAAGAGAAGCTGAAAGCGGTCGACCATACTCTGCTGATGCTCGAAGGGCAGAATTTCAGCCTGGTGCGTCAGCGTATCCAGGACCTCTTCCCTGAACGACAAATCAACTTTAGCAGCTACAACATCTTCACCATTGCCTCACTCATCGCCAGCAGCGACCTGCTGGGGATGATGCCCACCCGGTTCTACACCTTATTTAGCCGTTGCTGGCCGCTCAAGCGCATTCCCTATGCGCCACTAAGCGATGAGAGAATCGACTTTTCGCTGCATTACAACAAATTAAGCTTGCGTGACCCGGTGCTGGAGAATGTTATTGATGTAATACGCGATGCGTTTCGAACGGGAGATGTTGCTGCTTAGTCACAGGAGATGTTGGGCAAATGGCACAAAACAACAACTATTTTACATTTTGCCGACCACTCAGGCTGCTTTATGGCCCGTTTCAATGATATACTGCCTGTAGTTAATTCAAAAATAGTTGATAAATACAACATTCCCTTGAATTGAAACGCTTTCCTTCGTTATTCGCAACTGGAACACGCACGCTATGAGTAAACCCATTGTGATGGAACGCGGTGTTAAATACCGCGATGCCGATAAGATGGCCCTTATCCCGGTTAAAAATGTGGCAACAGAGCGCGAAGCCCTGCTGCGTAAACCGGAATGGATGAAAATAAAGCTTCCAGCGGACTCCACTCGTATCCAGGGCATCAAAGCGGCAATGCGCAAAAATGGCCTGCATTCTGTCTGCGAGGAAGCCTCTTGCCCTAACCTGGCGGAATGTTTCAATCACGGAACCGCCACCTTTATGATCCTCGGCGCGATTTGTACCCGCCGTTGCCCGTTCTGTGACGTTGCCCACGGTCGCCCTGTCGCCCCGGATACCAACGAACCGTTAAAACTGGCTCAGACGATTGCAGATATGGCGTTACGCTATGTGGTTATCACCTCCGTTGACCGCGATGATCTGCGCGATGGCGGCGCTCAGCACTTTGCTGACTGCATTACCGCGATTCGTGAAAAAAGCCCGGCAATTAAAATTGAAACGCTGGTGCCTGACTTCCGTGGCCGTATGGATCGCGCACTGGAGATCCTTAACGCCACTCCGCCAGATGTCTTCAACCATAACCTTGAAAACGTACCGCGTGTCTATCGTCAGGTACGCCCAGGCGCCGATTACAACTGGTCGCTGAAGCTGCTGGAGCGTTTCAAAGAGGCCCACCCGGAAATCCCAACCAAATCGGGTCTGATGGTCGGTCTGGGAGAAACCAACGCTGAAATCATTGAGGTTATGCGCGACTTGCGCCGTCATGGCGTCACCATGCTGACGCTGGGCCAGTATTTACAGCCAAGCCGCCATCACCTGCCGGTACAGCGTTATGTTAGCCCGGAAGAGTTCGATGAGATGAAAGCCGAAGCCATAGCGATGGGCTTTACCCATGCCGCCTGCGGGCCGTTTGTTCGTTCTTCTTACCATGCAGACATGCAGGCGAAAGGACTGGAAGTGAAGTGATCGAGTAATACTCGCTTACATTTAACGCATAAAAAACCCGCTTAAACGCGGGTTTTTTCTCTTCAGAGTCCGATGAAGGAGCATCCTGCTCGCGTCATGATCACTCTTTATGAGAGAGTTTCTCAGCCTGAATATCGCCGCCCGCTTCTTTTTTCGCGCCAGCGTCTTCATCATTCATCGCCTTTTTGAAACCTTTAATTGCCGTGCCCAGGTCTCCGCCCAGCGTACGTAACTTCCTGGTACCAAACAGCAGAACGACCAGTGCGGCAACCACCAGCAGTTTGGTAATACTAATCTCACCCATAGATACCTTCTTGACTTAAAATCAGGCGGCTTAACGCGCCATATTAACCTGAGAATATTAACGGTCATTCGACGCGCGCACACAATAGCAATCTGTAACAAGGTGAATCAAGCTTAGTTTAAAAAAACATCATAATAATTGCGGTGGCGCAAAACGACGGTTACGTAAAACGGGAAGTTGCGCCCGAACTTGCCTGACGCGCTCGGCGGAGACCTCGGCCATAATCAGCGCCGGAGTCTCTGCCGCAGCGGCTATTGTGACGCCAAACGGATCGACGATTCGGCTTTGACCGATATTTTTGTTGCCGCACTCCCCTGCGGCAACGATATAGCAGGTTGAATCCAGCGCTCTCGCCGCCAGCAAGGTCGCCCAGTGATGCTCTTTCAGCGCTCCTCTTACCCAGGCGGCAGGCAGCACCAGAATGTCAGCCCCCTGCAAAGCCAGCGCCAGAGCCAGCTCCGGGAAGCGCAGGTCATAGCAGGTCATTAACCCAACTTTGATCCCCTCAACATCCAGCAGCGGGGCAATGGTGTCGCCTGCATCAACGCTGCGGGACTCCTGAATCGAAAAAGCATCGTACAAATGCAGCTTGGCGTAGTGCGCAACAATCTTTCCCCCACACAACGCAACCTGCATGTTGAATGCCCGCCCCGACGTTGAAGGAACATGAATCGTCAGGATTGTCGTCATCGTATTGCGCGCGCTCTCACGCAGCAAGCAGCGCAAAAATCCGCCCTCCAGTAGCTGCGCGGACTTAACCGACAGATCGGGATCGCGATCGTCGCGAGCCAGCAGCGCCTCAGGCAACACCAGTAAGGAAACGCCATTTTCTGCCGCCTGAGACATTAACGAAACGCATGTTTCGGCGTTCTTTTCCCAGACCGACGCCACGGCAAATTGTCCTGCTGCAACGAGCATACTCCCCTCCGACCAGATTCGTTAAACTCGCCAAAGATGTTTATTCGGCGTTACACTCATCCCATATACAATCAAATAGCAGGAATATTCAGTGTTACAACTCCTTTTAGCAGTTTTTATTGGCGGTGGTACAGGAAGCGTAGCGAGATGGATGTTGAGTATGCGGTTTAATCCGCTTCATCAGTCCATTCCGTTCGGCACCCTGACGGCGAATTTGATCGGCGCCTTCATCATCGGTATGGGCTTCGCCTTATTTAGTCGCATGACGAATATTGATCCGATGTGGAAGGTGTTGATTACCACCGGTTTTTGCGGCGGCCTGACCACGTTTTCCACCTTCTCAGCGGAAGTTGTTTTTTTGCTCCAGGATGGGCGTTTTGGCTGGGCGATGGTGAATATACTGGTCAACCTGCTCGGGTCATTTGCCATGACCGCGCTTGCGTTTTGGCTGTTTTCGGCATCCACCGCGCATTAAGGGCATAAAAAAACCCGCCAGTTGGCGGGTTTTGGAATTCTTGCTGTCGTATGCTTACAGAGCGATTACGTTAGCAGCAGAAGGGCCTTTGGCACCGTTAGTGATTTCGAACTCTACGCGCTGACCTTCAGCCAGAGTTTTAAAACCATTAGTCTGGATTGCAGAGAAGTGTACGAACACGTCTTTGCTGCCATCTTCCGGAGTAATGAAACCGAATCCTTTGGATTCATTAAACCACTTAACGTTACCTTTAATCTTAGACATCAAAATTACCTTTACATGAAAAATAGACACAAATGCTGTGTCGGGTACCAGTACATCAATTGTGGTGCATTTTGTCCAGTCCAACTTTGCCAAAAAGTGATAAATATCGCGTTATTTTTTAGATTTTTTGTACTACCTATTGTTTTATAACGCTATTTTATATACCACTAACAAGGCATATCACTCATCAAAACTGGAAACGCATCCAGGCAAAGTAGACGTTACCGTTGTTATACGTACCGGGGATGTAGGTCATCTGGAACGTTGCCGGACCGTAGCCTATCGAGGCTAACGGCAACAGAACCGGCACCGGAATGTACTTCCAGTTATCACGCGCCGTTGCGCCAGCGGTAAATCCCAGCCCCATGTGGAAGTTTTCATCTGCCAGAGGTCGCCAGGTTTTTTCCCAACCGTAACCGCCGATAGGCTCCCACTTATTGAAGGAGTCTTTAAACGCCATGATGTAAAGCCCATGCCAGTTGCCTTTATCATCCCAGCGAGACTGACCAAACCCTGCCCCCCACGGGCGCTCATTGTAGCGATCCGTTTTTTCTTTATCGTAGGCAAACCGCGCATGCCAGGTAATGGCCGGCACGTACAAATCATAATGCTCGGGTTGTTGCCAGGTTTCCGACACATTATCTTTCAGCGTATCAAACCAGCCTTTATCTGCTGAAAAGGCCTGGGGCAGAAGGGCGAATTGCACAAAGAGAAATGAAAGAACAAGAAAATATTTTTTAGCGACAATCACAACTTAATTACCATCCTGGAGTTCAATACCGATCGTAGCAAAACGAACCTGAATGGAATCTTAACAAAAAACAGGTAACGAAAAATCAGAAAACTCCCCTTTGCAATAACGAACCCGCTTATTTCCCGTTTATTTCATACGGATCATCGCCGTTTACTGAAACTTTTTATCATCAGGAAAGGGAATCTGGCCTGTTATAATTCTGTACACCACCCCATCATTAACATTACATTCCCATAAAAATAACAAATACAAAACAAATACGTTTCTACGTAAATTTTTCGCCTGAGAGATTTCATATTCGTTGCCTGCATGAAAAAATAACAACACAGGACGTTTAATCCGTCCTTTTCTTGATTTTAATCAGCAAGGGGAAGCGGTTTATTCGGCACATTTTCACACCACTTTCTGTTCCTTTTTTATTCTTACTTTCTGGGCGTCCAGGCGACAGGGGAAACAATGTTAACGTTTATTGAACTCCTTATTGGGGTTATGGTTATTGTGGGTGTAGCGCGCTACATCATTAAAGGTTATTCAGCAACCGGCGTGCTCTTTGTGGGCGGCCTGGTGCTGCTGATTATCAGCGCGTTAATGGGGCATAAAGTCCTGCCCGCCAGTGAAACCAGTACCGGCTATACCGCGACGGACATCGTTGAATACATTAAGATTCTGTTGATGAGCCGTGGTGGCGACCTCGGTATGATGATCATGATGCTGTGCGGTTTCGCCGCCTACATGACGCATATCGGCGCAAACGACATGGTTGTAAAACTGGCCTCCAAACCGCTGCAATACATTAACTCACCTTACCTGCTGATGATCGCCGCCTATTTTGTCGCCTGCCTGATGTCGCTGGCGGTCTCTTCGGCAACAGGGCTTGGCGTATTGTTGATGGCAACGCTCTTTCCGGTGATGGTTAACGTCGGGATCAGCCGTGGCGCTGCCGCAGCCATCTGCGCTTCCCCCGCAGCGATCATCCTCTCTCCGACCTCAGGCGACGTGGTTCTGGCGGCAAAAGCGGCTGAGATGCCGTTGATTGATTTTGCCTTTAAAACGACCCTGCCGATCTCCATTGCCGCCATTATCGGTATGGCGATTGCCCACTTTTTCTGGCAGCGTTATCTGGATAAAAAAGAGAACATCTCCCATGAAATGCTGGATGTAAACGAAATTACCACCACCGCCCCGGCGTTTTACGCCATTCTGCCATTCACACCGATTATCGGCGTTCTGGTTTTTGATGGTAAATGGGGTCCGCAGCTGCACATTATTACTATTCTCGTCATCTGTATGCTGCTCGCTGCCGTGCTGGAGTTCATTCGCGGATTCAATACACAGAAAGTCTTTTCCGGTCTGGAAGTCGCGTACCGCGGGATGGCTGACGCGTTTGCGGGCGTGGTGATGCTGCTGGTCGCTGCCGGGGTATTCGCTCAGGGGCTGAGCACTATCGGTTTCATCCAGAGTCTGATCTCTATCGCCACCTCGTTTGGTTCCGCCAGTATTATCCTCATGCTGGTACTGGTGATCCTGACCATGCTCGCGGCAATGACCACCGGTTCCGGTAACGCGCCTTTCTATGCCTTTGTCGAAATGATTCCCAAACTGGCGCACTCTTCCGGTATTAACCCGGCTTACCTGTCCATTCCCATGTTGCAGGCTTCAAATCTGGGGCGCACGATCTCCCCGGTCTCTGGCGTCGTCGTTGCGGTGGCAGGGATGGCGAAGATTTCGCCGTTTGAAGTGGTGAAGCGTACTTCCGTTCCGGTTATGGTCGGGCTGCTGGTTGTCATCATTGCAACTGAAGTGATGGTGCCAGGCACTTCTTCCGCTGTGGCGGGTGGTTAAGCGAATTAATTTGTAGACGATTGGCCGGATGGCGGCGTAACGCCTTATCCGGCCTACAAAACTCCCCGTAGGCCCGGTAAGCGTAGCGCCACCGGGCGATTCGCCGGATGGCGGCGTAACGCCTTATCCGGCCTACAAATCTTCCCCGTAGGCCCGGTAAGCGCAGCGCCACCGGGCGATTCGCCGGATGGCGGTGTAACGCCTTACCCGGCCTACAAAACTTACCCGTAGGCCCGGTAAGCATAGCGCCACCGGGCGATTTGCCAATCCCGAATTCAACCGTGGTAAATACGCTGCGGTCTGCCCACTTTTCCGTGAATAATCTCGGCAATAATCAAATGCTGACTGGCGCAATACTCCAGATACCGCCGGGATGTGGTACGGCTGATCGTCAACGCCTGCGCCACCGTCTCAGCCGTATAGCGCGTCGCTGGGTCGCTAAACAGCTTCAGCACGGCATTCAGCGTCAGAGCATCAATCCCGGTCGGCAAATCACCTTTTGGCTCCCCTCGCGCATAGGCATTAAACATCTCGTCAATCTGCCGTTGGCTGGCGCTATCGTTACCCGCCAGCATACGCCGGCGTTGCTGATACCGCGTAAGCGTCTGCCCCAGGCGCTCATAGGCAATCGGCTTCACCAGATAATCAAACGCCCCCCAGCGCACCGCTTCGGAGACGGTTTCCATATCACTGGCGGCCGTGGTAAACACGATTCCGCCGGGATAGCGCGCCTGCATCAGTTCATGCAGCAGCGTGATGCCCTTCCCATCCGGCAGATAGTTATCCAACAGAATAAGCCCGGGTTTAAAACGTTCGATCATCATACGGGCCTGCGCCAGATTGCCCGCCAGCCATATCTGGCTGAAACCGGGAATATGGCGGATATATTCCGCATGCATTTCCGCCAGCAGCGTTTCATCCTCAACGATCAATAGGGTTAATGGTTCCGTCATCGTTTTTTTTCACTTTCGGAAGAAATAGAGAAAACAAGGTGCCACAGGGATCATTATCTTCCAGCGTAATCACCCCGCCACAGCGCCCCACATAACTTGCAATCAGATACAGCCCGATGCCATGTTCGCCTGGTTCATCGGTTCGGGTGCTGACACCCTGTTCAAATATTTTTTCGCGCAGAGATTCAGGAACGCCGCATCCCTGATCGGCAACTTCAATCACCACATCGTCCCCTTCGTCGCTCAAATAGAGTTCAACGACGTTATTCCCTTCCCGGGTACGCAAACTGGCTTCAAACGCGTTATCGAGAAGATTGCCGACAATCGCGGCAAATTCGGTGCTATCAAGCCCTTCCGGGAGTCGGTGCAGCTGACTGCCGGGCACAATAGTCATTTTTAGCCCCAGCTCCCGCGCCCGCTGGACTTTGCCGAACAGCAGACCGGCGACCTGGCGATCGGCAAACGCGCTGCGTAAACTATCAATCAGTTGCTGTTGCGCCTGCGACTCGCCCTGCACCATTTCCCTGACCCGATCATACTCTTTCATCTGGAGCAGACCGTTGAGCGTCGACATCCAGTTCAAGTGTTCATGACGCAGCGTTCTCAGGCTCTCCACATACTGTTTTATTTGCGTCAGTTGGGCGTTCAGGGTGGAAATTTCATCCTTGCTGCGAAAGCTGATGATCGCCCCCAGTAATTCATCCCCGGAGCGAATGGCCTCACGATTGGCAATAACGCTCAGCCCATTGAAATTCGCCATCACATCCTGGCGTTTTTCCGCTATCTGCTGTGTGAAGAAGTCCGCAGGATTAACAACCGTCTCTATCGACTTACCCAGCCATTGCCGCCCCGGCGAACGCAGCCCCAGCATTTTTCGCGCGTTGCGGTTAATGGCGGTAATGTGCCCTTCCGGGTCGACTGCAATTAATCCTTCATACACTGAACTGAATAATGCCTCCTGCTGGCGCACAACGCGCGCAATCTGCTTTGGCTCCATCCCCAGCATCTGGCGGCGAATGTGGGCGGCGAAAAACCAGGAAAGCAGCATAAGCACCACCAGCAGCAGGACGAATACGCCCGCCATCGGCAGTAAAAAATCCAGTCGCCAGCTGTCAATTTTACTGACCAGATAACCGATGGAAACCACGCCGATCACGTTGCCATTGTCGTCAAATATCGGCGTTTTAGCGCGCATCGCCATACCAATAGACCCCTTGCCGGTGATGAAATAGCTCTCACCGTTCTCCAGCGCGCCGGGTTTCGTGAATTGCATCGGGTAACCAATTTTTTCCGGGTTAGGATGGTAGAGGCGAATCGAGTTTTTGTCGCCGATGACCACATAATCAAAATCGGTGTCGCTTTGTAGTTTATCCGCGATGGTCGCCAGCCGCCTGTAATCCCGGTGTTTCACGGCCGTGATGATACTGTCGTTAGAGGCGATAATCTTTGCCTGGTTCATCGCCATATCCCTGACATGCGATGCCAGATAGTCTTCAAAGCTGGCGGAAAAATAGCGGGCTAACGCGGCGATGATGAAAACAGAAACGACCAGAATGAGCAGAAAAATCCGCAGCGGGAACGCGAGTTGACGAAAAAAAAGAAACCGTTTTTTATTTTTTGGGTCGGGCATTGTTATTCCTTCGCTGGCGTAAGCGTCTCATTTCCCGTATATGTAATAAAAATGTTTTAACTTTCTGCTGTGCATTTAATAGCGATCGTTACAGATTCCCCACCTTAAATCAATTAAACAAATAAAACCCACCGCGCAATTTGCTATTAAATTAATTAAAAAACTTAAAACCATTAAACACATAAAAACCATCTAAGTGTTTGTGAAATAAATCAAAATTTACCACCAAAATACCCCTTACGATGTAGGCAACAGAGAGAAAAAGAAATACGTCGTAATAAAAACAACGACCGCTCCAATTGAAAACAAAACGTTATCAGGTTGCAACGACACACAACATACGCAAAAAACTGGCAACAAAATATATCATCAGGACGCTCAATACTATGTTCGGTAATAATGTATTCACGCAAGTGAAACGCTCAGAAAATAAAAAGATGGCGGTTATCACGCAATTTCTGAAAGAGAATGATTTAAGCGTAGATACCACCGTCGAAGTTTTTATTACCGTTACGCGCGATGATCGTCTTATTGCCTGCGGCGGTATTGCCGGAAATATCATTAAATGCGTTGCTATCTGCCAATCCGTGCGCGGCGAAGGGCTGGCGCTGACGCTGGCTACAGAGTTAATCAACCTCGCCTACGAAAGGCACTGTACGCACCTCTTCATCTACACCAAAACAGAATACGAAGCGCTCTTTAAACAGTGCGGCTTCTCAACGCTGGCTGATGTGCCTGGCGTAATGGTGCTCATGGAAAACAGCAATACGCGCCTGAAACGCTACGCTGAATCCTTAATGAAACTGCGTCATGACGGGAAAAAAATCGGCTGTATCGTCATGAACGCCAACCCTTTCACAAACGGGCATCGCTACCTGATCCAACAGGCCGCCGCACAGTGCGACTGGCTGCATCTGTTCCTGGTAAAAGAGGATACGTCGCGTTTTCCGTACGAGGACAGGTTTGATCTGGTGATCAAAGGAACAACGGATATTCCACGCCTGACCGTGCATCGCGGTTCCGAGTACATCATCTCGCGTGCGACCTTTCCGTGCTACTTCATCAAAGAACAAAGCGTCATTAACCACTGTTACACCGAAATCGACCTGAAGATTTTCCGCCAGTACCTGGCGCCAGCATTGGGTGTAACACACCGTTTTGTCGGCACGGAACCGTTTTGCACCGTCACCTCCCAGTACAACCACGATATGCGCTACTGGCTGGAGACGCCAACGCTTCCCGCCCCGCCCATCGAGCTGGTGGAAATTGAGCGGCTGTGTTTCCAGGAGATGCCAATTTCCGCCTCCTGGGTACGCAAGCTGCTGGTTAAAAAAGATCTCACGGCTATCGCACCGCTGGTTCCCAACCCCACTCTGCACTATCTGCAAGGCATGGTTGAACGTAACCCGTCCAGCGCGGTAGTCCGCCAAAAGACCCCCGCATTAGAAACAGGTGAAAAATGAAAATAGACCAGGCTGCCGTCGCTGGCACACTTGAGTCCGGTGATGTGATGATTCGCATTGCTCCACTCGACACGCAGGATATTGACCTGCAAATCAACAGCAGCGTTGAAAAACAGTTTGGCGACGCCATTCGCGCCACCATTCTGGATGTGCTTGCCCGTTATAACGTCCGCGGCGTGCAATTAAATGTTGATGACAAAGGCGCGCTGGACTGTATTTTGCGTGCGCGGCTGGAAGCGTTACTGGCTCGCGCCAGCGGCATCCCCGCTCTGCCGTGGGAGGATCGCCAATGATTTCCGCTTCTCTGCAACAACGTAAATCCCGCACCCGGCGCAGCATGCTGTTCGTCCCCGGCGCAAATGCCGCGATGGTCAGCAACTCGTTTATCTACCCGGCCGATGCGCTGATGTTCGACCTGGAAGACTCCGTCGCGCTGCGTGAAAAAGATACCGCTCGCCGTCTGGTGTATCACGCCCTGCAACACCCGCTGTACCGTGATGTGGAAACCATTGTCCGCGTTAATGCGCTGGATTCCGAATGGGGCATTAACGACCTTGAAGCGGTGGTTCGCGGCGGCGCTGACGTTGTCCGTTTGCCGAAAACCGACACCGCTCAGGATGTTACCGACATCGAGAAAGAGATCCTGCGCATTGAGCAAACCTGCGGCCGTGAACCCGGCAGCACCGGACTGCTGGCCGCAATCGAGTCGCCGCTGGGCATTACCCGCGCCGTTGAAATCGCCCACGCCTCCGAACGTCTCATCGGGATCGCGCTGGGGGCGGAAGACTATGTGCGCAATCTGCGTACCGAACGTTCCCCGGAAGGCACCGAGCTGCTGTTTGCCCGCTGCTCCATTTTACAGGCGGCACGCTCCGCAGGCATTCAGGCGTTCGATACCGTCTATTCCGATGCCAATAACGAAGCGGGCTTCCTGCACGAAGCGTCACACATCAAACAGCTGGGTTTTGACGGCAAGTCCCTCATCAACCCACGCCAGATTGAACTGCTGCACAACCTGTATGCCCCGACGCTTAAAGAAGTCGCCCATGCGCGTCTGGTCGTGGAAGCCGCAGAAGCCGCCGCCCGTGAAGGCCGCGGCGTCGTCTCCCTGAACGGCAAAATGGTAGACAGCCCGGTGATTGAACGCGCCCGTCTGGTGCTCTCCCGTGCAGAACTTTCCGGCATTCGCGAAGAATAAGGCAAAAAAATGACGCAGAAAATCGAACAACTTCAACGACAAGAACGGGTAGCGGCCTGGAGTCGCCATGCCGAAAGCGAATTTTCCGCTTTTCAGAGCACTTCAAAACTGAATTTACAGGCGCAAAAACCGCGCGATAAAAAACTGTGCGCCACGCTTGAAGAAGCCATCCGCCGTTCTGGTTTACAGGATGGAATGACCATCTCTTTCCACCACGCTTTCCGTGGCGGCGACCTGACGATCAACCTGGTGATGGACACCATCGCCAGCATGGGCTTTAAAAACCTGACGCTGGCCTCCAGTTCGCTGAGCGATTGCCACGCGCCACTGGTCGGGCATATTCGCCAGGGCGTCGTGAGCCGAATTTACACGTCTGGTCTGCGTGGCCCCCTGGCGGAAGAGATCTCCCGCGGATTGCTGGATGAGCCCGTACAAATCCACTCCCACGGCGGTCGCGTCCATCTGGTGCAAAGCGGTGAGCTCAATATCGATGTGGCCTTCCTCGGCGTGCCGTCCTGCGATCCGTTTGGCAACGCCAACGGCTACACCGGTAAAGCCTGCTGCGGTTCGCTGGGCTATGCGAAAGTGGATGCCGAAAACGCCCGCCAGGTTGTTCTGCTGACGGAAGCGCTGCTGCCGTATCCGCATAATCCAGCCAGTATCGCCCAGGACCAGGTGGATCTCATCGTGCAGATCGAACGGGTAGGCGACGCCGACAAAATTGGCGCAGATGCGACCCGTATGACCACCAACCCGCGTGAACTGTTGATTGCCCGCAGCGCGGCAGACGTGATTGCCAACTCAGGCTATTTCCAGGAAGGCTTCTCTCTGCAAACCGGAACCGGCGGCGCCTCTCTGGCAGTAACCCGTTTTCTGGAAGACAAAATGCGCAGCCGCGATATTCACGCGGATTTCGCGCTGGGCGGCATTACCGCCACGATTGTCGACCTGCATGAAAAAGGGCTGATCCGCAAATTACTGGACGTACAGAGCTTCGACCGTAACGCCGCAGAATCGCTGGCCCGCAACCCGAATCACATCGAAATCAGCGCCAACCAGTACGCCAACTGGGGTTCAAAAGGCGCATCGGTCGATCGTCTGGATGTCGTGGTACTGAGCGCCCTGGAGGTGGATACCCAGTTCAACGTAAACGTGCTGACCGGTTCCGATGGCGTACTGCGCGGCGCGTCAGGTGGTCACTGCGATACCGCCGTTGCCGCCGCGCTGTCAATCATCGTCGCACCGCTGGTTCGCGGCCGCATCCCGACGCTGGTCGATAACGTGCTCACCTGCGTAACGCCTGGCTCCAGCGTCGACATTCTGGTGACCGACCACGGCATCGCCGTCAACCCGGCGCGCCCGGAGCTGGCGGAACGCCTGAAAGAAGCGGGAATGAAAGTGGTCTCCATTGAATGGCTGCGTGAACGTGCGCAGTTGCTCACCGGCCAACCTCGCGCCATTGAATATACCGATCGCGTCATCGCCGTAGTGCGTTACCGCGACGGTTCGGTCATTGACGTTGTTCATCAGGTGAAGGAATAAGCCATGCACCTGCTCCCTGAACAGGCCACTCGCCATGCGGTTTCCATTCCCGAGCTGCTCGTCAGCCGTGATGAGAGACAAGCGCGGCAACACGCCTGGCTGACGCGCCATCTCACTCCACTGGTCTCCTTTACCGTGGTGGCGCCCGGCCCGATTAAAGACAGCGAGCTTACTCGCCGAATCTTCAATCACGGCGTAACCGCCCTGCTCGCCGTGGCGAAAAAAGCAGGCTGGTCTGTCAGGGAGCAGGCTGCACTGGCCTCAGCCAGTGGGCCGGAAGGGTTCCTCGCCATTGAGGCGCCAGCCCGCGATCTCAAGCTCGCCACGATCGAGCTTGAGCATCAGCATCCGCTGGGACGTTTATGGGATATCGATGTGCTGACGCCGGAAGGCGACATTCTGTCCCGCCGTCATTTTTCGCTTCCTGTCCGCCGCTGCCTGTTGTGCGAGCAAAGCGCCGCTGAATGCGCCCGGGGGAAAACCCACGCGCTTTCCGACTTACTTATTCGCATGGAGGCGCTGCTGCATGATGCCGATTCCAGCCACATCAACTGATTCCGCCGCCATTCCTCAGACGCTGCTTGACGCCTACGCCCTGCTGGCGTGGCGCGCCATGCTGACTGAGGTTAATTTATCTCCCAAGCCGGGTCTGGTCGATCGCATTAACTGCGGCGCGCACAAAGACATGGCGCTGGAAGATTTCCATCGCAGCGCGCTGGCCATTCAGGGCTGGCTGCCGCGTTTTATCGAATATGGCGCGAGCTGCGCGCAGCTGCCGTCAGACGATGTACTGAAAGGGCTACGTCCATTAGGTATGGCCTGCGAAGCCGACATGTTTCGCGCCACTGCCGGCGTTAACACGCATAAAGGCAGCATATTTTCCCTGGGACTGCTGTGCGCCGCCATCGGACGCCTGCACCAGCAGCATTCCCCGATCACTCCTGTAAACATCTGCTCGACCGCCGCAACATTTTGCCGGGGTCTGACCGAGCGTGAACTGCGACAGAACAATCAACAACTCACCGCAGGTCAACGCTTGTACCAACAACTGGGGTTAACTGGCGCGCGCGGCGAAGCCGAAGCGGGTTACCCGTTAGTGATCCGCCATGCTTTACCACACTACCGCGCATTGCTGGCGCAGGGGCGCGACCCCGAGCTGGCGCTGCTCGACACCCTGCTGCTGCTGATCTCAATGAACGGCGACACCAACGTCGCATCACGCGGCGGCGCGGAAGGCCTGCGCTGGATGCAACAGCAGGCGACAACATTATTACGGCAAGGAGGCATTCGTTCTCCTGCCGATCTTGAACATCTCCACCGGTTCGATCAGCAGTGCATTGCACGCAACCTCAGCCCAGGCGGCAGCGCCGACTTGCTGATCGTCACCTGGTTTTTAGCACAAATTTCGCAAGTTAATCATTTACATAATTATTGAAAGATCCTTTTCGGAGAATCACTTATGTCTTTATCTAAAGATAATATATGGAAGTTATTGGCCCCATTAGTCGTTATGGGCATCATGTTTTTGATCCCCGTCCCGGACGGCATGCCCCCTCAGGCATGGCACTACTTCGCCGTTTTCGTGGCGATGATCGTCGGGATGATACTGGAGCCGATTCCGGCCACCGCGATCAGTTTTATCGCGGTGACCATTTGCGTTATCGGCAGCAACTATCTGTTATTTGATGCCTCAGAGCTGGCCGACCCGGCCTTTAACGCGGGCAAGCAGGCGCTGAAATGGGGTCTGGCGGGCTTCTCCAGCACCACCGTCTGGCTGGTGTTCGGCGCATTCATTTTCGCGCTGGGCTATGAAGTCACCGGTCTGGGCCGCCGTATTGCGCTCTTCCTGGTGAAATTCATGGGTAAACGCACCCTGACGCTGGGTTATGCCATTGTCATCATCGATATTCTGCTGGCGCCGTTTACGCCGTCCAACACCGCGCGTACCGGCGGTACGGTATTCCCGGTGATCAAGAACCTGCCGCCGCTGTTTAAGTCGTTTCCAAACGATCCTTCCGCGCGCCGCATTGGCGGTTACTTGATGTGGATGATGGTCATCAGTACCAGCCTCAGTTCTTCCATGTTCGTGACCGGCGCGGCGCCTAACGTTCTGGGTCTGGAATTCGTCAGCAAAATTGCCGGTATTCAGATCAGCTGGTTGCAGTGGTTCCTGGGCTTCTTACCGGTAGGGATCATTCTGCTGATCGTCGCACCGTGGCTCTCTTACGTACTCTACAAACCCGAAGTGACCCACAGCGCCGAAGTTGCGGCATGGGCTGGCGAAGAGTTAAAAACGATGGGCACGCTGACCCGCAAAGAGATGACGCTGATCGGTCTGGTGTTGCTCAGCCTCGGACTGTGGGTATTTGGCGGTGAAGTGATTGACGCCACCGCTGTCGGCCTGCTGGCGGTATCCCTGATGCTGGCGCTGCACGTTGTGCCGTGGAAAGACATCACGCGTTATAACAGTGCGTGGAACACCCTTGTTAACCTCGCGACGCTGGTTGTCATGGCCAACGGCTTAACCCGTTCGGGCTTTATCGACTGGTTTGCTACCACAATGAGCGCCCATCTGGAAGGCTTCTCACCTAACGCAACGGTGATTGTGCTGGTACTGGTGTTCTACTTTGCTCACTACCTGTTCGCCAGCCTGTCCGCACATACCGCAACCATGCTGCCGGTCATTCTGGCGATAGGTAAAGGTATTCCAGGCGTTCCGATGGAGCAACTTTGTATTCTGCTGGTGCTGTCCATCGGTATCATGGGCTGCCTGACGCCGTATGCAACAGGGCCGGGGGTCATCATCTACGGCTGCGGCTATGTAAAATCCAAAGATTACTGGCGTCTTGGCGCGATCTTTGGGGTCATCTACATCACCATGCTGCTGGTGGTTGGCTGGCCGATTCTGGCGCTGTGGAACTAAACATCGGCACATAATGCCGGATGACGGCTAACGCGTTATCCCTCTCATGCCAGTCAGATAAACCTGACTGGCTTTTTTTATGGTTAAATAGGTGATATTCAATATTTGTATGAGTTTCAGCATTCATCATGAAATCAACATGGCGTTATGGTTCTCTCCTGGCGGTATTCCTGCTTCCCCTCTTCAACGTTAACGCTGAGCCACTTCAGGCAAAACAGTACGCTGATTTTGACCGCTATGTGCTGGCGCTCTCCTGGCAAACCGGTTTTTGTCAAAGTCAGCATGAGCGCGATCATCGGGAACCCGAAGAGTGCCGTCAGCAGAAAGAGATTCCCAACAAAGCTGATTTTCTGACTGTCCACGGTCTGTGGCCAGGTCTGCCGGGATCGGTTGCCGCACGTGGCGTGGACGAGCGCCGCTGGATGCGATTTGGCTGCGCGACTCGTCCGATCCCCAATCTGCCGGAAGCGCGCGCCAGCCGTAAATGCGCCGCGCCTGAAACCGGCCTTTCACTGGAGAGCGCGGCAAAACTCAGCGCGGTCATGCCCGGAGCCGGTGGAAAATCCTGCCTGGAACGTTATGAATACGCCAAACACGGTGCCTGCTTTGGATTTGATCCAGACGTTTATTTCGGCACAATGGTACGGCTGAACCATGAGATAAAACACAGCGCGCTGGGCGATTTTCTGGCTGCAAATTACGGGAAAAGGGTCAGCCGCGCCGCGTTTGACGCCGCCGTCGCCCAAAGCTGGGGGAAAGAAAACGTGAAGGCGGTGAAACTGAGCTGCCACGGGAACCCGGCTTATCTGACGGAAATACAGTTCTCGCTCAACGCCGCCAGGATTAACGATCCGCTTTCCGCTTCCTCGTTTATATCGCAACCCCATCCGGGCAATTGCGGGAAGCGGTTTGTGATTGACAAAGCGGGTTACTGAGGCGGTATACAAACTTGAGAACCATCACGGCTTGCGACTAAAATTTACGCAAAGACAACCGTATTGAGGATTTCCCCGAATGTGAGCTAAATCACTTCAAAGAAGGGGGAAGTCTCAGTATTATCATAAAAGCTAAACCCTCGCCGCCTGACGGTGAGGGTTTTCTTTTGGGATTATTTACCTGCGGCACTCGCAGCATCGACGACATGGAGTAACAAATGTCCAGACCAACTATTATCATCAACGACCTCGACGCCGAACGCATCGACCGCCTGTTGGAGCAGCCTGCGTTTGCTGGTTTACCCATTGCTGACGCATTAAATGCGGAGCTGGATCGCGCCCAGATGTGCTCGCCGGAAGCAATGCCGCACGACGTCGTCACCATGAACAGTCGGGTGAAATTCCGCAATCTCAGCGATGGCGAGATTCGCGTGCGCACGCTGGTGTATCCGGCGAATATGACCGACAGCAATACGCAGCTTTCCGTAATGGCGCCGGTGGGCGCGGCATTGCTGGGCCTGCGCGTCGGCGATACCATTCACTGGGACCTGCCTGGCGGGGCGTCCACTCACCTTGAAGTGCTGGAACTTGAATATCAGCCTGAAGCAGCGGGCGACTACCTGCGCTAAACCATCTGGATAAGCGTTCACCCGTTTACACAGAGGATGCTCCCTGCATCCTCTTTCCGAAAATCACCCATTCCTCCTGGTTCCCCCCCATTCCCCGTCATCCAGAATTAATCCGTTTCATTGCCGCGAGTACGGTCATGAATGAGGCTCTTTTCATCACGCTGGCATTTCTTATTATGATGGCGATTATCGTCGTGGCCGTGCTTTACCTTGAGCGACGCTGGTAGCTTCTGGTCATAAGCATCAATCAGTCGTAAAGAAACGTTGTGATATGAAAAGTGCCGGGCAGATACCAGAAAGAAATATTATTATATGTTTGAATGAATTCAGTATTAGTTAACAGGGAGAAACGGGTATGTATAAGACAATCATTATGCCGGTTGATGTTTTCGAAATGGAACTTAGCGACAAGGCCGTGCGCCACGCAGAGTTTCTGGCGCAACAGGATGGCGTCATTCATCTGTTGCATGTTCTTCCGGGCTCCGCCAGCCTGAGTCTGCACCGCTTTGCCGCCGACGTTCGTCGTTTTGAGGAGCATTTACAGCACGAAGCAGAGACTCGCCTGCAAACGATGGTGAGTCATTTCAGTATCGACCCTTCCCGGATTAAGCAGCACGTCCGCTTTGGTAACGTGCGGGATGTGGTGAACGAACTGGGCGAAGAGCTGAATGCGGACGTCGTGGTCATTGGCTCCCGCAATCCGTCTATCACCACGCATTTGCTGGGTTCTAACGCCTCCAGCGTTGTCCGCCATGCTACGTTGCCGGTGCTGGTTGTGCGGTAAATCGCACGGTTGTTGCGTAAAAAAAGAGGCTGCCATTGGCAGCCTCTTGCATTGCAGGTGTAGTCTTACTTTCTTTTTATGCCGTCTTACTGCGGATCAGATAATCAAATGCGCTCAGAGAGGCTTTCGCGCCTTCACCCGTCGCGATGATGATCTGTTTGTAAGGAACCGTGGTGCAGTCGCCTGCGGCGAATACGCCCTTCACGCTGGTTTCGCACCGGCCATCAATGATGATTTCGCCCATACGGTTACGCTCAATCGCGCCTTCCAGCCAGTTGGTGTTTGGCAGCAAGCCAATCTGTACGAAGATCCCGGACAGCGCAACGTTGTGGATGTCGCCGCTTACGCGATCGCGATATTCCAGCCCCGTCACTTTACTGCCGTCGCCTTTCACTTCCGTTGTCTGCGCGTTCAGAATAATGTCGACGTTTTTCAGGCTACGCACTTTATCTTGCAGAACCTGGTCGGCTTTCATTTCTGGCGCAAATTCCAGCAGCGTAACGTGCTCAACGATCCCCGCGAGGTCAATCGCCGCTTCCACGCCGGAGTTCCCTCCGCCGATCACCGCAACGCGTTTGCCTTTAAACAGCGGGCCGTCGCAGTGCGGGCAATAGGTTACGCCTTTCGTGCGGTACTGATCTTCGCCCGGCACGTTCATGTTGCGCCATTTGGCACCGGTGGCAATGATAATGCTGCGGGCTTTCAGCACCGCGCCGGAAGCGGTCTCAATCTGATGCAGGCCCCCTTCCGTTGCCGCCGGAAGCAGTTTGCTCGCGCTCTGGCTGTCGATCACGTCAACATCGTAATCATCAACGTGCGCTTTCAGCGCGCCAGCCAGCTTCTGCCCTTCCGTTTTTGGCACGGAAATATAGTTCTCGATATCAACGGTATCCAGCACCTGACCGCCAAAACGCTCGCCCATCAGACCGGTACGAATGCCTTTACGTGCGGAGTAAACTGCCGCTGCCGCCCCCGCCGGGCCGGAGCCGACAATCAGTACGTCGTAAGCGTCACGCTTATTCAGCTCTTCCGCCGCCCGTTTTTCTGCGCCGGTATCCACTTTGGCGACGATTTCCGTCAGCGTCATACGTCCCTGACCGAATTCGTTACCGTTCAGGTACACAGCCGGAACGCCCATCACATTACGATCGGTGATTTCATTCTGGAATGTGCCGCCGTCAATCGCGGTATGTTTGATACGCGGGTTCAGCACCGCCATCAGGTTCAGCGCCTGTACGACGTCAGGGCAGTTGTGGCAGGAGAGCGAGTAATAAGTTTCAAACTCGAAATCGCCGTCGATATCGCGGATCTGCTCCAGCAGAGACTGCGCCTCTTTCGACGGATGGCCGCCAGTCCACAACAGCGCCAGCACCAGCGAGGTAAATTCATGCCCCAGCGGAGAACCCGCAAAGCGCGGCCCCTGGTCAGAACCCGGGTTTGCTATCAAGAAAGAAGGCTTGCGCACCGGCAGGCTGTTATCTTCTTTAAATGTGACTTTCTCTGACAGTTCAGCGATTTCAGCCAGCAGTTCCTTGATTTCTGCCGATTTAGCGCTGTCGTCCAGCGTGGCAATCAGCTCAACAGGCCTGGTCAGTTTCTCAAGATACGCTTTGAGCTGAGTTTTCATGTTAGTGTCGAGCATTATTCTTCCCTCTCTAAAAACATCATCATGCAAGTTGCCTTATACCGACAGACTGAATGCGACTTGCATGATAGTGCTGGAAAAAACGGGTGCGACGCACCCGCTTAAGGATTAATTCGCCAGTATTTCGTGTTACAGGAAGGCGGCAAGCTTATGAATCCCCGGAAGCTTACATCAGTAAGTGACCGGGGTGAGAAAGCGCAGCCAACGCACCTGTAGCGCGAAAGGCGCAGCGAATTTTAGATTTTGCCGACCAGGTCCAGGGACGGAGCCAGAGTCGCTTCGCCTTCTTTCCATTTAGCCGGGCAAACTTCGCCTGGGTGAGCAGCAACATACTGAGCCGCTTTGATTTTACGCAGCAGGTCAGATGCGTCACGGCCGATACCTTCAGCGGTAACTTCGATAGCCTGGATGATACCCTGCGGGTCAACAACGAAAGTCGCACGGTCAGCCAGACCTTCGTCTTCACGCATGTTGTCGAAGTTACGGGTCAGGGCGCCAGTCGGGTCACCGATCATCGCATATTTGATTTTTGCGATGGTTTCAGAGCTGCTGTGCCATGCTTTGTGAGTAAAGTGGGTGTCGGTAGAAACAGAGTAAACGTCTACGCCCAGTTTCTGCAATTCATCGTAATGATCTGCTACGTCGCCCAGTTCGGTCGGGCATACGAAAGTGAAGTCAGCCGGGTAGAAGAAGAAGACGCTCCAGCGGCCTTCGGTATCTTTCTCGGTTACTTCGATGAATTCACCGTTTTTGAACGCCTGGTTTTTGAAAGGTTTAATTTTGGTATTAATCAAGGACATCTATACTTCCTCCGTGTTTTCGTTGAGATGTAAAGTAACCAACTTTCCGTGATTGGGCTAATGCGTTTGCATTATCAAATCAATCAGCGATACCTAACAACTCACACAAGACAACGTTGTGAACGTTTAGCGACAAAAAGTAAAAAGGCCCCCTTTACAGGCGGCCCCATTACCTGAACTACCCGTAGGTAACTTCAGCGCCAGTGAAACTGGCTATGTGTTGCGCTCTACATTACCTTAACAAAGGCTGTAACAGCGAAAGGATTACATCACCCTACCAAAGAAAGGGCAATCTTCCGACGGCAGACCTTACCTATGACTGTGATAGGTTTTGCCGTCAATGTTCCTTTTGCACTGATTTTTAAGGAAATATAATGATAAAACGAACATTGCTGCTGACGCTGTTCCCGCTCATCGCCTTTGCTGAAGAACTGCCTGCCCCGGTTAAAGCGATAGAAAAACAGGGAATTACGATCCTGAAGTCTTTTGACGCCCCCGGCGGAATGAAAGGCTATCTGGGCAAATACCAGGATATGGGTGTGACCATCTACCTCACGCCTGACGGGAAACACGCGATTTCCGGCTACATGTACGACGAAAAAGGCGCAAACCTCAGTAATGCGCTGATAGAAAAAGAGATCTACGCCCCGGTCGGCAGAGAAATGTGGCAGCGGATGGAAAAAGCGTCGTGGATTCTGGACGGCAAAAAAGAGGCGCCGGTGATTCTTTATGTCTTTGCGGACCCTTTCTGCCCTTACTGCAAACAGTTCTGGCAGCAGGCGCGCCCCTGGGTCGAATCCGGCAAAGTACAACTGCGGACGCTACTGGTGGGCGTGATCAAACCCGAAAGCCCGGCAACGGCTGCCGCTATCTTATCCACCCGCGATCCGGCAAAAACCTGGCATGACTATGAAGCGTCAGGCGGTAAACTCAATCTGGCGATCCCTTCACCGCTGCCAGAAGATAAGATGAAAATGCTGAATATTCATCAGAAACTCATGGACGATCTGGGGGCGAACGCAACGCCAGCCATTTACTATATGAATAAAGAGAATATGTTACAGCAGGTCGTCGGGTTACCGGAAAAAGCGCAGCTGGACATTATGATGGGTGAACATTAAACCTAAATTAAAGGGGGGAGATTGGCATTGTTTTTCTGTCAATCTCCTTTTCCATTATAAATCGCTCGCAAAGATATTCTGAGCTATGCTATTTTAGTATTATTGAAAGAGAATTTAAGCTTAGCAAACATCACTATTGTAAAGCATTGGATGTGTTGCATAACTATAGTAAATATAGTTATGACAATAGTCACAAAACAGGAAGAAAAAAACATGGCTAATCTCTACGATCTCAAAAAATTCGATCTCAACTTGCTGATTATTTTTGAGTGTATCTACCAGAATTTAAGCATTAGTAAAGCGGCGGAAACGCTGTACATCACCCCGTCAGCCGTGAGTCAATCTCTGCAACGATTACGAACTCAATTCAACGATCCTTTATTTATTCGCTCAGGAAAAGGCATCACGCCGACCGTCACCGGTATAAATCTGCATCATCATCTTGAGGAAAACCTCAATAGTCTGGAACAAACAATTAATATTATGCATAGTTCCAGCCTTAAGAAAAAATTTATCATTTACAGCCCTCAGCTACTTACTGCAATGAACGTAATAAAGCTGATTAATTTTATTATGGAAGATTCTTCCGTTGAAATTGAGCATCATGATATCCTGATGTCTGCGGAATCAGCAGAAGACCTGCTGGCATACCGCAAGGCGGACATGGTGATCACCACCACGCCGCTGAACAACCATTCGGTTGTCTGTACGCCTTTTAAAACAATCAAAAGCGTACTGGTGTGTCGTGCCGATCACCCCAGAATCAGTGACGCCAGTACATTAGCGCAAATACTCGAAGAACCGTTTACCTCATACCAGGGAGAGGAGCCAGGCGTTAAAGAATACCAGTCGCTGGTCAACTCCCTTCTTGCCAGCCGGAAAATTGGGTTTCGCAGTGACTCGATGGTTGCAATCATTAATACTATTGCTGAAACCAACATAATTGGCATCGTTCCTGAAGTCATATATGACTTCTTTCACTCCACCCTTAAACTGCAACGGGTTAATATTGATCAGGATTTACCTTCAGTTCAGTTATACCTGGTATATAATCGAACGTCACTGAATAACAAAGGTTTTACGAGTATCATTAACAAAATGACGGAAAATAGCTGAAACGAAAACATCCGGGGCCATCGCCGACACAAGCATTCAAAATTAAAATAATTAATATAAAATTAATTTAAGTTTTGGATGCTTTTTTAAACCTTGCACATTCTGTTGATTATATCATATAATATATATAATTATTTTTCTGTATTCTACACATAGCCATTTTCCGTTCAGGTATGAACTCATTATGTCTGTTTATAAAATCCCACTTGACCAAAATGTTTTGGAAGCTGCGGAAGAGCGCATTACATGGACACTCACCACCTTACCGCGTATTTGCGTGTCATTTTCCGGGGGGAAAGACTCAGGGTTGATGCTGCACCTTACCGCCGGAATCGCGCGTAAGTTAAAGAAGAAGATCTGCGTAATATTTATTGACTGGGAAGTGCAATTCTCCTGCACAATTGACTATGTTCAGTCATTACGCGAACAATATTCCGATGTCATTGAACATTTTTACTGGGTTGCCCTGCCGCTCACCACACAAAATTCGCTGTCGCAATACCAACCCGAATGGCAATGCTGGGACCCGAATGCCGAATGGGTGCGCCAACCACCTGCCGACGCCATTACCGATCCGGCTTACTTTCCTTTTTATCAGCCAGGCATGACCTTCGAACAATTTGTTCGCGACTTTGCCGAGTGGTTTTCAGAAAAGCGTCCTGCGGCGATGCTGATCGGCATCCGCGCTGACGAGTCTTACAATCGGTTTGTCGCCATCGCCTCCCTGAGCAAACAGCGTTTTGCGGACGACAAACCCTGGACGACCGCCGCTCAGGGCGGGCACACCTGGTATATTTACCCGATGTATGACTGGAAAACGGCAGACATCTGGACATGGTTCGCAAAAACGAAGCAGCCTTGCAACCCGCTTTATAACCTGATGTACCAGGCCAACGTGCCGCTCCGGTATATGCGCATCTGCGAACCTTTCGGCCCGGAGCAACGTCAGGGATTGTGGCTCTATCATGTCATTGAACCCGAACGCTGGGCAGCAATGTGCGCCAGGGTAAGCGGCGTGCGCAGCGGAGGGATATATGCAGGCCAGGATAACCATTTTTACGGCCATCGAAAAATACTGAAACCCGAGCACCATAGCTGGCAAAGCTACGCCATGCTGCTGTTGGACAGCATGCCGGAACAGAGCGCCGAGCATTACCGCAACAAAATCGCGGTCTACCTGCAATGGTATAAAAAGAAAGGAATGGAGAACATTCCACAAACGCAGGAAGGCGATATCGGCTCCAAAGATATCCCCTCATGGCGACGTATCTGCAAGGTGCTATTGAACAATGATTACTGGTGTCGGGCGCTCTCATTCAGCCCGACAAAGCCTAAACACTACCAGCGCTACAATGAACGCATGAAAGCAAAGCGCAAAGAATGGGGGATTTTATGCAACAGCGACTCACCCAACAAATAACCGACTTTCTCTCCACGCTGAACGAAGAAGAGAGAATTGCGGCGATCAACGAATTCAGAATGGCGATCCACCGCGTCAGCCCCTTTCGCGATCAGCCGGTAGACTGCGTACAATGGGTAAAAAACGAACAAATCGAACCTAATGATTACAACCCAAACAATGTAGCGCCCCCGGAGAAAAGGCTCCTGCTAAAGTCTATTGAGGTAGATGGCTTCACGCAGCCTATTGTCGTTGCAGAAACAGCGGCAGAAAAATATGAAATCGTGGATGGCTTTCACCGCCACGAACTCGGTAAAGGGAAATCCACATTACGCTCAAAGTTAAAAGGCTATCTCCCCGTCACCTGTCTGGAACGCAATCGCCATGAACGGATTGCAGCGACCATTCGTCACAACCGCGCCCGTGGCCGTCATCAGATTCACGCGATGTCGGAAATTGTGCGAGAACTCTCCCTGTTGGGCTGGGACGAGACGCGAATCGGAAAAGAGCTGGGCATGGATAAAGATGAAGTCCTGCGTCTGAAACAAATCAACGGCCTACAGGAACTCTTTGCCGACCGTCGATTCTCCAAAGCCTGGACCGTAAAGTAATTACAATTTACATAAGCGTTCTGCGGCCGCCAGCAGCGTGGATTCCTGCTTGGCAAAACATAAACGGATAAGTTTATGTGGGAAAGGATCGGCGCAAAATACCGACAGCGGAATCGCCGCAACGCCGATTTCCCGGGTCAGCCACTGGCAGAAATCCACGTCATTGAGGTCTGATACCGCACTGTAATCCACCAGCAGAAAATAGGTGCCTTCGCAGGGCAGGATTTCCAGACGACTGTCACGCAGGGCATTAACCAGAACGTCACGCTTCTTCTGGTAAAATGCGGGTAAATCGCGGTAATGTTCCGGTTCAGCACGCAGCATATCGGCCAGCGCCAGTTGCGCCGGTGTGTTGACGCAGAACGTCAGATACTGATGCACTTTACGCAATTCCGCGCTGATCGCCGCTGGCGCTACGCAGTACCCCACCTTCCAGCCGGTCATATGAAAGGTTTTACCGAATGACGAGACCGCGACAGCACGCTCACGTAGCTGCGGATGCGCCAGTACGCTGGCATGGCCTTCTGGCGCAAAGCAGATATGCTCATACACTTCATCGCTTAATACATAGATTTCGCGATCGCCAATCGCCTGCCACAGCGCTTCAAAGTCGGCTTTGCGCCAGACGGTCGCGCTCGGGTTATGCGGCGTATTGAGGATCACCAGCCGGGTACGTTCGCTCAGTAACGCAGCAAATGCCTGCCAGTCAACGCGAAACTGTGGCGGCTGAAGCGCCAGACGTTTCAGCACGCCGCCGGACAGTTCAACGGCTGGCGCGTAGCTGTCATAGCTGGGATCGAAGCAGATCACCTCATCTCCCGCACGAACCAACGCGGTGATAGCGGCATACAACGCTTCCGTTGCCCCCGCCGTTACCGTCACCTCGCTCCCGGCATCAGCCTCATAGCCGTATAACGCCGCCGTTTTTTCCGCAATGGCTTCGCGTAATGCAGGCACGCCGGTCATCGGCGCATATTGATTCGCCCCTTGTGCAACATGCCAGGCCAGACGTTCCTGTAGATAGCGCGGGCCATCGAAATCAGGAAATCCCTGCGACAGGTTAATCGCCTGATGCTCCTGCGCCAGGGCGCTCATTTGTGTAAAGATTGTGGTGCCTAAATTAGGCAGTTTGCTTTGCGGAATCAGTGGGTTATTACTCATAGTTATCATGCCCGAGGGTGATGTCGATGTTGAAACCACTATAACACGATGTTAGCATTTGGCAATCAAGACGCTTAGACGTCTAAATAAAAACAACTCCCGGACAGCGCAGCCACAAGGACAACACACCATGAGCAACACTGACATCCGCGTCGTTACCGGCCCGGCTAACTACTTTTCCCATACCGGCAGCCTCTCCAGACTGAAGGATTTTTTCAGCGCCGGGCAACTCTCCGCCGCAGTATGGGTGTATGGCGAACGTGCGATTGCCGCCGCCCGCCCTTACCTGCCGGATGCGTTTGATCTTCCGGGAGCCAGACACCTGCCGTTTACCGGCCATTGCAGCGAAAGCGATGTGAAACAACTGGCCGCGAAAGCAGGCGACGACCGCCGCGTAGTGATCGGTATCGGCGGCGGCACGCTGCTTGATACCGCCAAAGCCCTTGCCCGTCGGCTACAACTCCCCTTCGTGGCGATCCCGACTATCGCGGCCACCTGCGCGGCCTGGACACCGCTGTCGGTCTGGTACAACGATGCCGGTCAGGCGCTGCACTTTGAAATTTTTGACGACGCCAATTATCTGGTGCTGGTAGAGCCGGAAATCATTCTCCGCGCGCCAGAGGCCTATCTGCTGGCCGGCATCGGCGACACGCTGGCAAAATGGTACGAAGCCGTTGTATTAGCGCCACAGCCAGAAACCTTACCGCTTACCGTGCGTCTGGGCATTAACGGCGCGCTGGCGATCCGTGATGTGCTACTGGAGAGCAGCGAACAGGCGCTGGCGGACAAAGAACGTGGAGAACTCACCCAGGCATTTCGCGATGTGGTGGATGCGATTATTGCCGGGGGCGGCATGGTCGGCGGTCTTGGCGAGCGTTATACCCGTGTGGCGGCGGCACACGCCGTCCATAATGGGCTCACCGTATTGCCGCAAACCGAGAAGTTTCTGCACGGCACCAAAGTGGCTTATGGCATTCTGGTGCAAAGCGCATTGCTGGGTCAGGATGAGGTACTGGCGCAGCTTGTCGCCGCTTATCAGCGCTTTAGTCTGCCCACCACGCTGGCGGCGCTGGATGTCGATATCCAGAACCAGGCGGAGATTGATAACGTGATTGCCCACACCCTGCGCCCGGTTGAATCCATCCACTTTCTGCCGGTGACGTTAACGCCAGCCACATTACGCGCCGCGTTTGAAAAGGTAGAGTCGTTTACGGTTTAGCGGCGGCTTGCCGGATGGCGGCTGCGCCTTATCCGGCCTGTAAAATACCCCGTAGGCCCGGTAAGCGTAGCGCCACCGGGCAACACAAAACATCAGCAGCAACGTGCGCCGCCTTTCCCGCCATAACGCGCATCCTGCCGCTCACGAAAAAATTCTTCGTAAGTCATTGGCGTCTGATCCGGGTGCGTCACGCGCATATGCTCAACGTAGTTGTCATAGTCCGGCACGCCAATCATCAGTTTTGCCGCCTGACCCAGATATTTCCCGGCCTTAGAAAGCGTATCAAACATCGTTACCACCTGTGACGCAAATGCCCTCTCCCGTTAAGAAGAGGGCCGCTTATTTAAAAATTAGTGCGCGCCTTTCGCCTGCGCCACAATCTCTTCAACGTTTTCCGGCATGGCTTCATACGGCGTTTCTTTCGCCGTCGGTTTGTCCTCTTTCAGCGCTGCCAGCGCAGTTTTGATTGAGAACAGGGCCAGAACCACCACCACAACCATGAAGAAGATGGTCAGACCGGCATCCAGACGGTTGTTGAACACCAGCTGCGCCAGCTGAGACTGCGTGTACTGCGCAGGAATATCGCCACTGTCGATCATCGCCTGGAATTTATTGGCGATCGCCAGGAAACCAATTTTGGTATCCGGGCTAAACGCTTTCTGCCAGCCTGCGGTCAGCGTACAAATCAGCAGCCAGGCGGTAGGCACCAGCGCCACCCATGCGTAACGCTGACGTTTCATCTTGAACAGTACAACCGCGCAGAGCATCAGCGCCATACCCGCCAGCATCTGGTTCGCGATACCAAACAGCGGCCACAGGGTGTTGATCCCTCCTAACGGGTCCACCACGCCCTGGTGCAGGAAGTATCCCCACGCCAGCACGCACAGCGCCGTCGCTAACAGGTTCGCAGGCAGTGAATCCGTACGTTTCAGACCCGGAGAGACCACGCCCAGCAGATCCTGCAACATAAAGCGCGCCGCACGCGTACCGGCATCAACCGCCGTCAGAATGAACAGGGCTTCAAACAGAATCGCGAAGTGATACCAGAACGCCACATCCATCATACCGCCCAGCGCCCCGTGCAGGATGTAGGCCATCCCCACCGCCAGCGTTGGCGCGCCACCGGCACGAGAAATAATGGATTGTTCGCCCACTTCGTTGGCAATCTGATGCAGCGTATCAGGCGTAATCGCAAAGCCCCAGCTACTGACCACCTGCGCAGCAGAAGCAACCACATCAGCGGTTCCGGCTGGCGCCAGTACGGCCATTGGGCTGTTCATGGCGAAGTAAACGCCCGGATCGATGATACATGCGGAAACCAGCGCCATAATCGCCACAAAGGATTCCATCAACATCCCGCCGTAGCCGATAAAGCAGGCCTGCCCTTCGTTCGCCAGCATCTTCGGCGTGGTGCCGGAAGAGATCAGCGCATGGAAGCCAGACACCGCGCCACAGGCAATGGTGATGAACAAGAACGGGAACAGGTTACCGGTCCACACCGGGCCGGTGCCATCCACAAATTTGGTCAGCGCAGGCATCGTCAGCGTCGGACGCATAATCAGAATGCCGACGGCCAGACCGACAATCGTACCAATTTTCAGGAAGGTTGAGAGGTAATCACGCGGCGCCAGCAGCAGCCATACCGGCAGAACCGCCGCCACAAAACCGTAGCCCACCAGCATCCAGGTCAACTGTACGCCGGTAAAGTCAAAATACGGCGCCCAGGTTGGGCTTTCCGCCACCCAGCCACCGGAGATGATGGCAAAGACAAGGAACACCAGACCAATAACAGACACCTCGCCAATACGTCCCGGACGCAGGTAACGCAGGTAGACGCCCATAAAAATGGCCAACGGAATGGTGAACGCAACGGTGTACGTCCCCCACGGACTGTGGGTCAGGGCTTTCACGACGATCATCGCCAGTACCGCAAGGATAATCACCATGATCATGAAACAGGCCACCAGCGCGATCACACCAGCCGTTGAGCCCATCTCTTCTTTAACCAGTTCACCCAGCGAACGACCGTCACGACGGGTAGAAACAAACAGCACCATAAAGTCCTGCACCGCGCCTGCCAGCACAACCCCGGCAAGCAGCCAGATCATACCGGGCAGATACCCCATCTGCGCCGCCAGCACCGGCCCAACCAACGGCCCTGCCCCGGCAATCGCCGCAAAATGGTGACCGAACAGCACTTTCTTATCGGTAGGTACGTAGTCCAGACCATCGTTATGACGCACCGCAGGCGTCATGCGCGTCGGGTCAACCGCCAGCACATTTTTGGCGATATACAGACCATAAAAACGGTAGGCAATGAGGTAGACACAAACTGACGCCACGACGATCCATAGCGCGTTGATCTGTTCCCCACGGTTTAACGCAATATATCCCAGGGCAAATGCTCCCATAACGGAGAGCAATGTCCAGACGAGGTATTTCCCTGATTTGTTCATAGTTGTTGTCCGTTTGCGTGTTGTGTTCCAGAGAGATGTTACATTTTGTTTCTATAACACCTCTGCTGGTTTTAACAACCTGACAACGCTATAAAACTGATTATTTACATTGCATTGTTAACTGGATCACTTCATTGGCAGGTCAACGCTGCAACATCATTGCATTTTGTTGGGCCTAGCCCATCACCGCCGTCCCCAGGCGGCAGGTACAGCAACGTCGTCCCTGTTCGTCAAAAATCACAATTTCCCAGCTCTGGCTTTGCCGACCCAGATGCAGCGGCTGGCAAACGCCGCGCACCTTCCCCTGCGACACGGCGCGATGATGCGTGGCATTCAGCTCGGTTCCCACCACACACTGGCCGTCACGGGTCATCAGATACCCGGCCATTGACCCCAGGGTCTCCGCCAGCGCCGCCGAAGCGCCGCCGTGTAACAAGCCGAAAGGCTGATGCGTTCGCGCATCGACGGGCATTTCCGCCTCCAGCACGTCATCGCCCAGACGGGTATAGACGATCGCCAGATGCGCCACCATCGTGTTCAGACTGGTGGCGTTCAGCTCATCAAGCGTTAAATGGCGTTTCCAGATCATCGTTACGCTCCCAGGGTTGAGCCGCCGTCAACCACAATGTCCTGTAGCGTAATGTGGCTGGCCAGATCGGAGGCGAGGAATAAAATGGTATTCGCGATTTCCTGCGGACGCGCGATTTTTCCCAGCGGAATGCCAAGCTTAAACTGCTCGCCAAAGCCACGAATACGCTGTTGTTCCGCATCATCGCTCACCCACAGCGTGCGCTGCATATCGGTATCGGTAGATCCCGGAGAGACGACGTTACAGCGAACGCCGCTGCCCGCCAGCTCCAGCCCAACGGTCAGCGCCAGGCTTTTCAGCGCCGCTTTGGACGCGCCATAGGCGCTCATGCCAATGCGCGGCGTGTGCGCCGCATCAGACGCGACGGTAACAATCGCCCCGCCCTGCTGCTGACGAAATTGCGCCATCGTCTGCTGGAAGAGGTTAAACGCGCCGCCGACGTTGACGGCGAACGTCTGCTGCCAGTCCTCGGCGCTTAGCGCATCGGTCGCCCCCATCCGTAAAATCCCGGCGGCATTCACCAGCACATCCAGCCGTTCGGTTTGCGCCAGCACGCGCCGGCAAACCTGCGCGACCTGCGCGGCGTCTGCGACATCCAGCACTTCGGTCGCAAAGGGATACGCATCCTGCGTGAACTCGCGATCGAATCCCGTCACCTGCGCGCCAGCCGCAACAAACGCCAGCGCCGTGGTATAACCAATCCCTTTTCCCGCGCCGGTCACCCAGACGGTTTTGCCGTTAAAATCCAATCCGGCCATCACTTCACCTCACGGGAAAGCAGCGTCCACCAGGCATCGATCGTCGGGTTTTTCGCCAGCATCACGAAGTCGATATCGCCATGCACTTTACGCCAGCGAGCCGCCAGCGCCATCATACGTACAGAGTCCAGCCCGTAATCAATCAGGTTTTCATCATCCAGCGGCTCGTCGGATTCATCCAGCAGCGGCAGGATCAGCGCCCGCAACTCCGCTTTGCTCGCCGGAACCGGCGTCGGCAGCAGTTCCTGCGTCATCACCACGCGACCGGAGCGACCGGCAACATAGTTAAGCGACATCACATGTTCTTCACGGCTGAAATCGGCCAGCGCATCCGCCACCATAAACGGCTTGATATCGCGCATGAAAGCGTCGGTCGCCGTGGTCATACAGCCAATGTGCGCATACACACCCGTGATAATCAGCTGATTACGCCCGGTTTCTTTTAACATCTGCTCCAGCGGCGAACGGTGAAACGCGCTGTAACGCCATTTCACCAGCACGGTGTCCGCCTCGTCCGGCGCCAGCGCATCGACAATCTTTTGCTGCTCGGGAGAACGCGTCAGGCCCGGCCCCCACATATCGTTCAACAGGGCGCGATCTTCATCGCTCTGATCTTTCGGCTGAGCGGTGTAATAGACCGGAATGTTGTGCTCTTTGCAGTACTGACGCAGGGCGGCGATATTCGCGATCACCTGTTCCATCATCGGGCAGTTGTCGCCCCAGAAGCTGACAAAATAATCCTGCATATCGTGGATCAACAGCGCAGCGCGTTCAGGTTCAAAGGCCCAGTTCACTTTATTGGGCGGAATATCGAGCGCGCCAGGCAGCGCGTACGCCTGCAATTTCGGAATTGCCATCTCTTTCTCCTTCAGGTCAGTGAACGTGACGCCAGCCACTGACGTAATTGTTTTTTATCGACTTTACCGACCGGGGTCAGAGGCAACGCCTCGACGCACTCCACGCGATCCGGCAATTTGAATTCGGCGACCCCCTGCTCACGCAGGAAGCGGCGTACCTGTACCGCGCGCAGCGGCTCTTTCACCACCAGCCAGGCGCAGCTTTTTTCCCCCATCAGCTCATCTTCCATGCTGACCAGCGCGGCATGGATTACGGCCGGGTGGCGCAGTAACAGGTTTTCAATCTCTTCAGCGGCGATCTTCTCCCCGCCGCGATTGATCTGATCTTTTTCACGTCCCTGCACGGTGATATAGCCATCTGGATCAATGGAGATCAGATCGCCGGAGCAGTAAAAGCCGTTGGCATCAAACGCGCTGGCGTTATGCTCCGGGCTTTTAAAATAGCCGCGAAACGTGTACGGCCCGCGCGTCATCAGGCGTCCCGTTTCCCCCTGCGGTAGCGGATTGCCGTCAGCGTCAGCCACCCAGACCTCATCGTCCGGGCACATCGGGCAACCCTGAGTATTGATGATGCGCTCCAGGCTGTCGTCCAGACGGGTGTAATTCACCAGTCCTTCCGCCATGCCGAATACCTGCTGCAACTGACAGCCGATTTCCGCCGGAATACGCGCGGCAAGCGTCGCTGACAGCCGCGCGCCGCCTACCTGCAACAGTTTCAACGAGGCCAGTTGCGCGTTGCTGCCCCACTCCTGAATCGCCTGCAACCACAGGCTCACCGCAGGCGGCACCAGCGCCGTTGAATTAATCTGATGCTTTTCAATTAACGGGAAACAGAGCGTAGCGCTCGGGTCAGCCGCCAGCACCACCGTTCCCTGGGCCAGAAAGACGCCCAGCGATCCCGGCGAACTCATGGCGTAGTTATGCGCAGCCGGAATCGCGCATAAGAAACGCGTGGCTTCGGTAAAGTGGCAAATTTCATTGCTGCGGCGCACGCTGTAGTAATAATCATTATGGGTGCGCGGGATCAGCTTCGGCGTTCCGGTTGTACCGCCGGAAAGCTGGAAATAAGCCACCTCATCAGCAGGTGATGGCGTGGCGGTAAAATCAACCGCAGGCTGGTCAATCGCCGTTTGCAGGTTGTGTTCACCCGCATCGTTGAGCAACAGCACCACACGCACGGAATTGTGTTCGGCAATAAACGTATTGAGGAAATCGTCCCCGGTGAACAGCGCGTGCTGGCGGTCAGCAATTACCAGCGCCGGTTCAATTTGCTTCGCGTAAGCGTTAAGTTCCGTCCGTTGATGGCTGAACAGCGCCAGAACCGGTGCGACGCCAAGCTTCAGCAGGGCGAAGAAAGTGATATACAGCTCCGCCACGTTGCCCAGTTGCACCAGCGCGGTTTCGCCGGGTTTGATCCCCTGACGACGCAGGCTACAGGCCAGATTATCCGCCGCCTGGTTCAGTTCGCGATAGCTCAGGTGTCGATCGCCATCAATCACCGCCGTTTTATCGCTGTCTGCGTGGCGGGTTAAAATATCGGTCAGCGGCAGATCCTGCCAGTACCCTTTTTCACGATAGCGGCGGGCAAACTCCTCCGGCCAACGGGTGAAAGGAATGGTCATCATCGCTCCTTAATGCAGTCCAAAAACGTTCAACATGGTAGAAAGCTTCACGCCGGTCTCACGCCACTCCGCGACCGGAGAGGAAGCAGGCACAATCCCGGCGCCCGCGAACAGGCGAACCTGGTTTTGTCGCAGCTTCGCGCAACGAATCGTCACGACCCACTCGCCGTTTCCTTCGGCGTCACACCAGCCGACGATGCCGCCGAACAGTTCACGATCGAACGGCTCCAGTTCGGCAATTAATTTTTTCGCCACCTGATGCGGGAAACCGCTCAACGCAGGCGTCGGATGCAGCAGACACGCCAGCGTCAGGGCATTTTCTTCCGCATTCGCCTTACCTTCAAACGGCGTACCGAGATGCCATAACGTCGGGGTGGTGATCAATTGTGGAGATGCGGGCAGCTGTAATTCACTGCTGCGGTCGCGCAGCACCGTCTTCATGGCCTGAGTGACCAGCTCATGTTCGTGTCTGTCTTTTTCAGAAGCCAGCAGTCGGTTGCCCGCTTCACGATCCAGCACATCATCAGGCTGGCGACGCGCCGACCCGGCCAACGGCAGTGAACTAAAGCGATCGCCCTCTTTACGCAGCAGCAATTCCGGGCTGGCGCCAAGCAGCACGCCGCCATCCTCCAGAGGCACATGGAAGTTGTAACTCACCGGGTTCTGCGCCACCAGCCGCTCCAGCAGCGCGCCGCTGTCAATGGTGGCATCGGTCGTAATATCAATCAGGCGTGACAGAACCACTTTGTCGACTTCAGGCGTCGCCGTCAGCGCTGCCGCGCGCGCCACCATCGCTTCAAACGTTTCCTGTTCAGGGATACTTTTACGATCAACAACATTCAGTGCCTGATGCCCGGTAAAGTAACGCGAGGATTGTTGCTTTGCCGGTCGGGAGAAGGTCTGCCAGGACTCAGGAATGAACAGCGAGGATGGCTGGCGGGTATCGAAGGGGATAGCGCCGACCATAACAGGATTTGCGATACCCTGTGCTCTGGCGTCGGCAAAGGCTTGCTGTAATTTTTGTTGGAAGGGGCTGTCTAACGAATCCCCGTCAACCGCTGGTTCAGCGAAACGGGCGAAGCATCCTGACGTCGTAAAGCTGCGATACGGCGACATAAAGAAAAAGCGATCGGGGGTGAGCGTTGCCATTTTCTGCTGAACTTCCTCGGCCAGTGACGTATCCATATCATCCTCCAAAAATGATAAAGGCTTTAATAATGATTATCATTTATATTTTCGGGCGCTAACCTAAAAGTAAACAGACAGCATGTCAACTCTTGGGGTAGTACAATGTGCGACTTAGACTTGCATCCCTTCCCGCTAACAATGAAAATGAGAAGCATTAACTCCATTAATAACAGGACGCTGATTCGTGAGACTTCCCCTGCTTTGCAGAACATCCCTGATACTGGTTGGGCTTTTCATTTCAGGAATTTCTTTAGGTCATGCCGCTGACTGGCCGCGCCAGATCACCGACAGCCGCGGCACGCATACGCTGGACCATAAACCTGAACGTATCGTCTCTACCAGCGTGACCCTGACGGGCTCGCTGCTGGCGATTGATGCTCCCGTTGTCGCCAGCGGAGCGACCACCCCTAACAACCGCTTTGCCGACGATCAGGGATTTCTGCGTCAATGGAGCGACGTTGCGAAAGCGCGCAAGCTGGCGCGCCTGTACATCGGCGAACCAAGCGCTGAAGCCGTTGCCGCACAAATGCCGGACCTTATTCTGATTAGCGCAACCGGTGGCGACTCTGCGCTGGCGCTGTACGATCAGCTTTCTACTATTGCCCCTACGCTTATCATCAATTACGACGATAAAAGCTGGCAGTCTCTGCTGACGCAACTGGGCGAGATCACCGGTCAGGAAAAACAGGCCGCTGCGCGCATCGCGGAATTTGATAAACAACTGGCGACTGTTAAACAACAGCTCACATTACCGCCGCAACCGGTCAGCGCGCTGGTCTACACCGCTGCCGCACACAGCGCCAACCTGTGGACGCAAGATTCAGCCCAGGGCAAGCTGATGGAGCAGTTAGGCTTTACGCTGGCGCCCCTCCCTGCCGGACTGCAAACCAGTAAAAGCCAGGGCAAACGTCATGACATCATCCAGCTTGGCGGGGAAAACCTGGCAGCAGGTCTGAACGGCGAAGCGCTGTTCCTGTTTGCCGGTGACATCAAAGATGCCGACGCTATTTACGCCAACCCACTGCTTGCTCACCTGCCTGCCGTGCAAAATAAGCGCGTTTATGCGCTGGGCACCGAAACGTTCCGTCTGGACTACTACAGCGCAACGTTACTGCTTAACCGTCTCGCCGCGCTGTTTTAATTTATTTGCCGGATAGCGGCCAATGCCCTGTCCGGCCTGCATTTTAAAGCGGTGCGCCATCTGGCACCGGCGGCGGCTGGCGAAAACGACGCAACTCGCCCAGCAGCAGCATTAACAACAACCCAACGATCACCAGCCCAAACCCGCTCACGCTCGCTGACGCAACCGGCGTCATCATGGCGCCCAGCCCGCCCAACAGCGCTGCGCCGATGGCGTCGCCGGTCACGTTTTGCGCCGTCCACAGGCCGTTGATTCGCCCGAGCATGGCTTCCGGCGTTTGCGTCTGCAACAGGGTGTATTGCAGTAACGAGCTAATCGCGCTGAGCCAGCCGAACAGCGCCAGACAGATCACCCCGAGCAGCCAGACAGGCATCAGCCCAAACACCCCAATCGCCAGGAACGACCCTACGGTGGAAGCCAGCATCAACAGTCCAGGGCGAACGCTGTGCGCCAGTTGCCCGCTGGTTAACGCGCCAACAGCCGCCCCCAATGGGATAGCGGCATAAAGTAAACCGATTTGCGCGGCGGACATGTGCCAGTTAATCGCCAGCGCCGGATAAAGCACGCGCACCGCGCTTGCCATCGTCAAGAGTCCGCCAAGCAACGCAATGCCGCCAATGAGCGGGCTGGAGAGTAAGAAACGGAACGCTGCCAACAGCGATTTCAACGGATGCTCACGCGGTTGCGGCGGCGGCGGGAGCGCCGGAAGGCTCAGCAACGGCAGCAGCGTGATAAATGTTCCTGCCGCCGCCAGACCGTAGTTCCAGGCCACGCCGCCGGTAGCCAGCAATACGCCGCCCAGCATCGGTGAAATCACCGATCCCAGACGCACCGTCAGCATCGTAATCGCCCCGGCCTGCATAAGGTTTTCTCGCCCTACCAGCGCAGGCGTCGCCGCCAGTAGCGCCGTAACCCCCAGCGAGGCAAAAAAGCCATCCCACAGACCGAGCAGATAGATTGCCAGCAGCGAAGGTTCCGGCAACAGCGCGTTCAGACACAGGCCAATAAAGCCAATACCGCAGGTGCCGCGCGCCAGCAGGATCACCTTTTTACGTTCATAACGATCCGCCAGCACGCCGCCGACCATCAGGCCAACAAACATCGCGCTGCCGGTCAGCGTCACCGACAGACCAACCTGCCACGTCGAGTGGGTCATCATCTGGATCTGTACCGGCACCGCTACGCCCAGCAGACCCAGCGAGACAATAGAGATAAAACGGGCGAGGAAGACAGCGCGAAATGCAGGGTGCGTCTTCAACAGGCTGAGATTCAGCAGCCAGGATTGTCGATTCATTACAACGCCTTAATGCGAACTTTTTTTAAATATCCATTCAATGGCTGCACATGCTAACATAACCGAATAAGATCGATAACGATAATTACTATCATTATCAGGGAAGTTGATATGTCATGCTCTGTTTCCGTGGCACGCGCCATCGCCGTGCCCGGCTTGTTGTTATTACTTATTCTCGCCACGGCATTAAGTCTGGCTATCGGCGCAAAATCACTGCCTGCGTCCGTCGTACTTGAAGCAATTACCGGCACCTGCCAAAGCGCTGACTGCACCATCGTGCTGGACGCGCGATTGCCGCGCACGCTGGCTGGCCTGTTGGCTGGCGGCGCACTGGGGCTCGCCGGGGCGTTAATGCAAACGCTCACCCGCAACCCGCTTGCCGACCCGGGCATTCTCGGCGTCAATTCCGGCGCCAGTTTCGCGATCGTACTCGGCGCGGCGCTGTTTGGTTTTTCCTCTCCGCAGGAACAGTTGCTGATGGCGTTTGCCGGGGCGCTGGTCGCCTCGCTGATTGTCGCCTTTACCGGCAGTCAGGGCGCCGGGCAGTTAAGCCCGGTTCGCCTCACGCTAGCGGGTGTCGCGCTCGGCGCAGTGCTGGAGGGGCTTTCCAACGGTATCGCGTTGCTGAACCCGGATGTGTACGATCAGCTCCGTTTCTGGCAGGCCGGCTCGCTGGACATTCGCAGTCTGCAAACGCTCAAGGTTATTGTCGTGCCGGTGCTGATTGCCGGTGCTACCGCGCTGTTTCTCAGCCGCGCGCTGAACAGCCTGAGTCTCGGTAGCGATACTGCCACCGCGCTGGGCAGCAAAGTGGCGCGTACCCAGCTCATCGGCCTGCTGGTGATTACCGTGTTATGCGGCAGCGCGACGGCGGTTGTTGGCCCTATCGCGTTTATCGGTCTGATGATGCCGCACATGGCCCGCTGGCTGGTGGGGGCGGATCACCGCTGGTCGCTGCCGGTCACGTTGCTGGCGACCCCGACCCTGCTGCTGTTTGCCGATATTATCGGGCGACTCATCGTTCCCGGTGAATTGCGCGTTTCGGTTGTCAGCGCCTTTCTCGGCGCGCCAGTGCTTATTTTCCTCGTGCGGCGCAAGCAGCGCGGAGGTGCCGTATGATGCACCTTTCCCGCCGCCTGATCATAAGTTGTCTGTTGCTGGTGCTCGGCTGTATCGCTGTCGGCTTGTGGAGCCTGCGCAGCGGCGCCGTTACGCTGGAAGTCTCGCAAATCATCAATGCGTTGCTGGGAGACGCCCCGCGCAGCATTACCCTTGTGGTGACCGAATGGCGTCTGCCTCGCGTGCTGATGGCGTTACTGATTGGCGCCGCGTTGGGCGTCAGCGGCGCGATTTTTCAGTCGTTGATGCGCAACCCGCTGGGTAGCCCGGACGTAATGGGTTTTAACACCGGGGCCTGGAGCGGCGTGCTGGTGGCAATGGTGCTGTTTGGCCAGAACCTAACGGCGATCGCGATGGCGGCAATGGCTGGTGGGATTCTCACCTCGCTGATCGTCTGGCTGCTTGCCTGGCGCAACGGCATTGAGACCTTCCGGCTGATTATTATCGGCATCGGCGTGCGCGCCATGCTGGTGGCGTTCAACACCTGGCTGCTGTTGCAGGCGTCGTTAGAAACGGCCCTCTCCGCCGGATTGTGGAACGCCGGGTCGCTCAACGGACTGACCTGGGCCAAAACGTGGCCCTCGGCACCGCTGATCGTTCTGATGCTGGCGTGTGCCGCATTGCTGGTACGCCGTCTGCGCTTGCTGGAAATGGGCGATGACAGCGCCTGCGCGCTTGGCGTCAGCGTTGAACGTTCCCGGTTAATGATGATGCTGGTCGCCGTGGTGCTGACCGCCGCCGCGACGGCGCTCGCAGGCCCGATCTCTTTCATTGCGCTGGTTGCGCCGCACATCGCGCGGCGCCTTAGCGGCACGGCACGCTGGGGGTTAACCCAGTCCGCATTGTGCGGCGCGCTATTGCTGCTGGCCGCCGACCTGTGCGCCCAACAACTGTTTATGCCTTACCAGCTTCCGGTAGGCGTCGTCACCGTAAGCCTCGGCGGTATTTACCTTATCGTCTTGTTAATTCAGGAGTCCCGCAAAAAATGACCGAATCAGTAGCCCGTTTGCGTGGCGACCAGTTAACGCTGGGTTATGGCAAGTATACCGTCGCGGAGAATCTGAATGTTTCTATCCCGGATGGTCACTTCACTGCCATTATTGGGCCGAATGGCTGCGGCAAATCAACATTATTGCGTACGCTAAGCCGTCTGATGTCGCCCGTACATGGCCACGTCTGGCTCGACGGCGAGCATATTCAGCACTACGCCAGTAAAGAGGTGGCGCGACGAATCGGCCTGCTGGCGCAAAACGCCACCACGCCGGGCGATATCACCGTACAGGAGCTGGTTGCCCGGGGCCGCTATCCGCATCAGCCTTTGTTTACCCGCTGGCGCAAAGAAGACGAAGACGCCGTCGCCGGTGCGATGCGCGCTACGGGGATTACCCACCTGGCGACGCAAAGCGTGGACACGCTTTCCGGCGGGCAGCGGCAGCGAGCATGGATAGCCATGGTGCTGGCGCAGGAAACGTCCATCATGTTGCTGGATGAACCGACGACCTGGCTGGATATCAGCCACCAGATCGATCTGCTGGAGCTGTTGAGCGAGCTGAATCGCGAGAAAGGTTACACCCTCGCTGCGGTTCTGCACGACCTTAACCAGGCCTGCCGGTACGCCACGCATTTAATCGCGTTACGTGAAGGCAAGATCGTCGCAGAGGGAGCGCCAAAGGAGATTGTGACAGCGGATCTTATTGAGAAAATTTATGGATTACGTTGCACGATCATCGACGATCCGATCGCCGGAACGCCGCTGGTTGTGCCGCTGGGTCGCCCGAAGTAATCTCAATGGCGAAGGGTTAACCATGCAGGCCCGGTCAGCGACAGCGCCACCGGGCGATTTGCCGGATGGCGCTTAGACTAACCGTTCTTCCAGTTGAATCGCATCATCCAGTTTACGGGACAGCATGGCATGACGCAGCAGAACACCGCCGCACGCGATCATACCGCCCAGCAACGCAGCCAGAATCACGATCAACGCTTTGCCCGGGCCGTCTTTTTTCACTGGCAGCGAAGGCGATAGCTGATATTTAAACGGCATAAATTTCACATCATTGATATTCATCGCGGTCAGTTGCTCTACGTAATACTGACGGTTGCGTATTTCAGCGTTAATTTCCGCAACGTCCGTGACGGACTTTTCAATTTGCAATTTTTGCGCAATACCGTCGGCGCCCAGAGAAATAGAGAAATCCGGGTCGTCTTTTACCGCCTGACCATTACTGTAGACCGGCTTCTTAATCCCGGCGGCGTTGGCAATCTCCAGGGAATAATTAAGTCGCTGAATGTTCGCATCAAGCTGGTTGCGCAATCTCACCCGGTCCATCGCCAGTTTTTCTTTCTCGAAATGCGTTCTGGTGTCCAGCTGGTTACGAATATTCTCCAGCGTCTCTTTCACGACGATGTCCGACACATACTGGATATAGCCGGCCAGCACCTTCTGCGCCTCTTCTTTCGTTGGCGCAGTAAAACTCAATGTCCACGAGGTAAATAACGACGTCTCGTTTTTCTTACCGGCGTTGGTATCCACCGCGTTCATCTTTTCACTGAGCGCAACAATCGCCCGATGCAGTTCCATTTCATCAATATCCGCCCCTTTCAATTGATCCATCACATACGGGGAGGCGCGAAGATATTCATCCAGCAGCGATGTTGAGCTGAACTTCTTAATGAAAAGCGTAAAGACGGCGTCTCGCTGCAAATTAATGTCGAGGTTCAGCACACGCAATGTGGTCAGCGTTTTTTCCAGCGCCTGCCACTGTACGGCCTCTGCCGGGGTGACAATCGCCCGACTGGTCCATTTCTGCGGCAGAATAAAGGACAGCAGAATACCTGCCAGCGCAAACGCAAAAACAGTCGCAATAATGCGATTTTTCGCCCGCCATAAAACATCAACAAGGCTTAACAAATCAATTTCATTACTGTTTGACGGCGCTAACGGATAGCCAGTAAATTCCGAATCTTTTTCCTGCTTAACATTGAGTGATGACATGTTGTGTAACCTGACATTGAGTCCAATGAATAAAAACATCCTTTCTAATATTCTAACAGCATCTCAGAATTATCCGAAACGATCTTTGTTTGTTCCACAGGTAGCATGCAATATTCAGAATTTTACCAACTGTCTGATTATGTTTCACTTATGTTAAATCAATGCTGAAGACAAATAAAAAGCCCATAATAATTGGTAGCTATTATGGGCATCAGTAGAATTAGATTTTTAAAGGCGTCAGAACGCTTCGCTTACTGGTCGAGCAATGCGCGAATAATCGGCCCGATATTCTCAAACGCGGCAGGTGAAATAATATCGACGTGGGCGCAATCCTGGCGATAGATATCCAGTCCTGCCATCCACGGCGCCCAGCTGCGTTCAGGACTTATTCCTTCCGGCAGGGTGCGCTCCGCGACAAACAGCGTTGCGCGTCCATCGAACGGTACGCTATGCGCGGTTGTCAGAAGCCGCACGGCATCGGCGTAGTTTCCTTCGATGGTGCTGAATAACTCCCCGGAGGCATTTCCCTGTTGCGCAGCAAGGAACGCTTCGCGTTCACGCGCGATCTCCGCTAACACTTCAGGGTCCAGACCATTGGCCTCTTTTTCCTGCCAGTTTTGCGTTTCCGGCGGCCAGGTATCCAGCAGCCCGAGGAAGGCAACCGCTTCGCCACGCGCACGCAAGCGCGCCGCAATGCCCTGGGCCAGCGTTCCGCCCAGCGAATACCCCAGCAGGTAGTAAGGCCCGTACGACTGCTGCGCCAGCAGCGTTTCCAGATGACGCTCGCACACCTCATCCAGATTCGTGGCCGTTTGCATCGGTCCATCAGGCCTTGGCGACTGAATCCCCGTAATTGACCAGTGTGGGCTGAGATAACGAGCCAGCACGCTAAACTGCCAGGCAAAACCGGACGCCGGATGGAAGCAGAATAACGTTGGTCCACTGCTTTCACGCAGCGGCAGGAGCGTTTCAAAGCCCAGACGCTGAGATTGCTCGTCATCGGCGGAATCCAGCAACGCGCTAAGCTGACCAACGGTTGACGCCACCATCACCTGCCCCGGCGTCACCTGACGCCCGGACGCGCGGCTCAACTGCGCGGCGAGTTTCATCGCCAGTAACGAATGCCCGCCCAGCGCAAAGAAGTCGGCCTCCACATCATTGACCTCGCAACCCAGCAGGTCGGCAAAGGCGTCAGCCACCGTTTTTTCCGTCCCTGGTAATGGCGCGCGCCCCGGCGTACGTTGCGTCAGTTGCGGCATCGGCAGCGCTTTACGATCCAGTTTCCCGTTTGCGCTGAGCGGCAGTTCCGCAAGCTGTAGCAGAACCACAGGCACCATATGCGGCGGTAATGTCTCGCGTAACCGTTCCTGAAGCGCCGGAATATCCAGCGGTAAGCCGGATTGTGACACCAGATAGCCTACCAGTTGGCGGGCATCGCCTCCTGTCGCGGCCGCCTGGTTAAACACGCAGGCGTGAGCCACGGCGTGCTCGACGTCCGGCAGCGTTTGCATAACCCGATCAATCTCGCCCAGTTCAATGCGTTGACCACGAATTTTTAGCTGATCGTCGCTGCGGCCAAGGTACTCTACCGCGCCATTTTCCAGCCAGCGCGCCACGTCTCCGGTGCGATACATGCGTTCGCCCGGCATAAACGGATCGGCAATAAAGCGACTCGCCGTCAGATCCGGGCGCCCCAGATACCCCTGCGCCAACTGGATGCCGGTCAGGTATAAATCACCCGCGGTGCCCGGCGGCACCGGGCGCATCATCGCATCAAGAATGCGCAGGCCGGTATTCCAGACCGGATAGCCAATCGGCACGCTGTTTCCGGTGACATCCGCCAGTTCTTTGCCGCAGGCGGGATACCAGCTGACATCCACCGCCGCTTCCGTCGGCCCGTACAGATTGTGCAGCGGCGCGCCGGTCAACTGTTCCCACTCGCGGCACAGCCCGGTGGGCAACGCCTCGCCGCTACAAAATACGCGCTGTAGCGTAGCGCAGCTTTCATGAGCGGATTCAGGGGTGAGCGAGGCGACGAACGCCGCCAGCATTGACGGGACAAAATGGGTGGTGGTCACACCATACTTCGCAAAGAAATGCTGCATGGCAATCGGATCGCGGTGCGCGTCCGGCTCCGCCATCACCAGCTTCGCCCCGGCAATAAACGGCCAGAAGAACTCCCACACCGAAACATCGAAACTGCACGGCGTTTTTTGTGCGACCACATCCTCTGTCGTTAACGGATAGTGATCCTGCATCCACAGCAGGCGATTCACGATAGCGGTTTGCCCGACCATTACCCCTTTCGGCCTGCCGGTCGAACCGGATGTAAAGATGATGTATGCCGTATGGTGCGGCAACGACAACGCCAGCGATTCAGCCCCGTTCGTCGGCAGCAGCGCGCTGTAGCACAGGCTCTCTACGCCGGGGATATCGTTAAATCGCGGCAGTTGTTCTGCGGTTGTGATCAGTAATTTCGGCTGCGCGTCTTCGAGCATCATTCGCAGACGATCGTCTGGATACCCCGTATCTAACGGCAGCCAGGCGGCTCCGGCCTCCACAATGCCGTGCAGCGCCAGCGTCAGGAAAACCGAGCGCGGCAACGCCACCGCGACGCTGTCGCCCGGTTTAACGCCATGTTCACGCAGCAGGTGCGCCAGGGCGATCACCTGCTCGCGCATCTCCTGATAACTGAGCTGATAGCGCGCATCAGCCAACGCGGGCGCGTCCGGCGTTTTGCGTGTCTGTTCGTCAACCAGCGTGCTGAGCGTCGTGAGCGGTATGCTTACCGCCGTATCATTAATCTGCGCCAGTTGCGCATATTCGGCAGGCAGAAGCATTTCGGCATCGCCACAGCGCAGCGCCGGATTGTCCGCAAACTGGCGTATCAGCGCCGTCAGCCGTGACGCATGGCGGGATAACGTCGCCTCATCATAGCGCTGTTTGTTGGCTAAGATTTCAATGCTCAGGCCGCCCTCTTCATCCGGGAACAGCGCCAGTTCAAGATCGTTAACCGGGCCGGTCGCCAGCGTATGGGTTTGCGCCTGTACACCGGGAATATCCAGTTGATAATCAAAGACCTTCACGTTCAGCACCGGGCCAAACAGCGGCTCTTCACCCGCCGCGCGGCCGCTGTCGCGAACGATCTGTTCGGCGTCATAACGCTGATGGCGACGCATTTTTTTCATCTGCCCGGCAAGACGCGTCGCCAGTTCCGGCAGCGTTTCCGCCGCATTAATGCTTACCCCTAACGGCAGGACGTTCAGTACCGGGCCGGTCGCCGTTAACGCCGCCGATCCCATACGCCGCATGAATATAAATCCGGCGGCATAGTCCATCCGACCGCACAGGCGGCCCAGCCATAGCGCCACCAGCGCCAGCGCTAAATCCGCACGTTGAATATCAGACATGCGTGCCGCCAGCTGACGGAAAACACCGTCGGGCACATCCAGTTTCATACGCAAAATATCGGCGCTGGCCGCCCGCCCTGGAAGCGGCGCAGCCGACAGCGAAGCGGGAGGCGGCAACTGGCGACGCTGCTCCGCCCAGAAGGCGCCATCGCGTTGATAAGCCTCGCTCTCACGGTAACGCTGATACTCCTCCACCACGTCAGCAAATGGCGTAAACGGCGAGTCGGGCGTCGGGGCGTTACACTGCCAGGCGCGGTAAATCGCCGCGATCTGACGGGTTATCGCCGGGAAACTGAAGCCATCCACCAGTAGATGGTGATAACGCTGATACCAGTACCAACGGGTATCATCGACCTGAATCAACTGGTGGAACGCCAGCGGTTTGCCGCCATCAACGCGTAAATTTTGTCGCAGATCGGCCTGCATCCGCGCCAGCGCCGCCGCATGCGGATCGGGCTCGTCACGCAGATCGATAAGCTCAGGTTGTGCAAACGTGAATGCCGGGTCCACCCACTGCCAGACCTCGCCGTTATCTTCAGTAAATCGCATACGGAGGGTATCCGCTTGCGCCATACCGGTTACAATCGCCTGCGCCAGCAGAGGGGCATTCAGCGTGCCGTGTAATTCCACATAGTGCGCCACGCTCCAGGCGGAAGGCAGTGTAGAGAGTTTTTCCGCCATCCAGATCCCTGGCTGGGCGGCCACTAACGGTAAACGCGTGGTCATTGAGCCTCCTGCGCAGCGGCGTAATGGGCGGGAGTTAGCGCGGTCCAGTGCGCATCCAGCCACTGCTGGCAAAGCGCCTGCGATTGCGGTTCGCACACCACCTGCCAGCCCGCAGGGAGAGAACACTGCTGTGGCCAGAGGCTAAATTGACGCTGCGGGTTTTGCAGAATGTAAAATTGTCCCTGCGGGTTATCGAAGGGATTACTGAATTCCATACTCAACTCCTGTCGTGGAAAATCGCCAGCTACAGCGTGTCGGTTAACGGTTGCCAGAGGGTCATCAACCCCTGCATTAATCCGCCACGCCAGCAAAGCGCATCATGTCCGCCGTCAACCTGACGCCAGAAAACCGACTGCTGCGTAGTGTGTAGTTGGCTGTAAAGCGCCTGATTTGCCCGGAAAATAAGCGGCTCTCTGATACCGGCCTCCAGCACGATGCGCAATCCTCTGGCGGTCAATGTGCCCGCCTTCAGTTGTTCAATAATCTCGCCTTCCCGATCTGCGCCGCGCTGCGGCCACCAGAACGATCCCGACTGGCTCAGTACGCAGCCAAAGCGCTCAGGCCAGTTCAGACCGGCATACAGCGAGGAGAGCCCGCCAAAACTCTGCCCGGCGACGATCGTCCTTTTTGCACAATCGCTGAATGGCGCAACGGTTTTCACCAGCGGCAGGAGTTCTTGTTGTACCGCCAGCCAGAAATCGGCATTGCAGGGCAGTTCACGGCTACGGTGGGGGGTATCAATGGCATCAATCAGCAGGTAGACCGCAGGAGGGAGCTGACGCCGCCGGGTCAGTGAGGTGAGCGCGGGCCAGACGGGCATGCTTTCCGCCCAAAACTGCCCGTCGAGCAGAATCGCTAGCGGACGTTCAGGTCGGACGTCGCCGGTCGTGAACACCCACACGCGACGCGTATTGCCCAGCCGCTCGCTGCGCCATTGCAGACATACCGGGGGAGCTGACGGATTTTCAGGCTTATCCCAGCCGGGTTGTGCTGGCGCGCCAGGCATTTCCAGCGCGGAAACCGCATGGCCCCGCCCCCCCTTCCAGCTCACCGGGTTAAGAGGATCGGCAATCGCCTGCGGCAATAACTGACGCCAGCCTTCACGCAGCGTGGTTCTGTCAGGCGTTTCATCTACTGCCAGAGAAGCAAAAATATCATCGCGTTCAGAAGGGATGAAACAGTAACTACCACGCCAGTCGGCGCTTAATGTCGTGCTCCATCGCCAGACATCCGTGCCCGCAATACGCTGCATGGATTGCGGAACCGCATTCTGATGATGGTCGGTGACGCCCGTAATGTAGACCCATACGCGGCGAATTGAAGAGCGGTTTTCCGTTCCCTGCGGATCGCGCCACCAGAAAGTCACCCGATATTTTTCGTCTGTTTCACGCTCCCATTCGGGACCGTGTTTTGACTGCCACCAGGTCTCACTTCCTGTCGTTAACGCCGTCACCGTCATAACCCCATGTTTATTGTGTAATTTTTTATTTAATGATGAAATATATTGATAATATTATTGATAACTATTTTCATTTGCAATAGCGTATTGTCGCGCCGTGGGAAGCGCGAACATTATTTCACCACCCAGGCTGGGTCTCTCATTCGTGCATTGACGCCACCTTCAAATGAGAAACACAACCTGAAACCTGCACTGCGTGCTTTTTCTGGAATGTATGGCTTTCGCAGATGCGGGCGACATCAGGCTAAACACCTCACCACGAGAGTTTGGCGCATGTGGCTAAATAAAGATAAGCAGGAAACACAATGAACAATAAGATTCATTCCCTGGCCTTACTGGTCAATCTGGGAATTTATGGGGTCGCTCTGCCTGTTATGGCGGAGGAGACCACTGATAGCGCAGCGCTTCATGAAGACACCATCGTGGTCACCGCCGCCCAGCAGAACCTCCAGGCACCGGGCGTATCGACCATTACCGCCGACGAAATCCGTAAAAATCCTCCCGCTCGCGACGTTGCCGAAATCATCCGCACCATGCCGGGCGTGAACCTGACCGGTAACTCAACCAGCGGCCAGCGCGGCAACAACCGCCAGATCGACATTCGCGGCATGGGCCCGGAGAACACCCTGATTCTGATCGACGGCAAACCGGTGACCAGCCGCAACTCCATCCGTCTGGGCTGGCGCGGCGAGCGTGACACCCGTGGCGATACCGGTTGGGTGCCGCCAGAGATGATCGAACGCATTGATGTGATTCGTGGCCCTGCGGCGGCACGTTACGGCAACGGCGCAGCGGGCGGCGTGGTAAACATCATCACCAAGAAATTCGACGATCAGTGGCATGGTTCGTGGAACACCTATCTGAATGCGCCGGAACACAAAGACGAAGGTTCCACCAAGCGCACCAACTTTAGCCTGAGCGGCCCGCTGGGCGGCGAATTCAGCTTCCGCATGTACGGCAACCTGGATAAAACTCAGGCCGACGCCTGGGACATCAATCAGGGCCACCAGTCTGAGCGTACCGGCGCCTACGCCAACACCCTGCCAGCAGGTCGTGAAGGGGTTGAAAACAAAGATATTAATGGTGTCGTACGTTGGGATTTCGCGCCGATGCAGGCGCTGGAGTTTGAAGCAGGCTACAGCCGCCAGAACAACCTTTACGCGGGCGACACCCAAAACACCAATAACGACAATGCCCTGGTGAAGAAAAACTACGGTAAAGAGACTAACCGTATTTATCGCCAGAACTTCGCAGTGACCTGGAACGGCGGCTGGGATAACGGTATCACCACCAGCAACTGGGCACAGTACGAACACACCCGCAACTCGCGTCTGGGCGAAGGACTGGCGGGCGGTCTCGAAGGGTTGTTCAACAGCGACGAATTCACCGACACCGACCTGGCCGACGTGATGTTGCACAGTGAAATTAACCTGCCGCTTGATTTCATCGTTAATCAAAACCTGACGCTGGGTACTGAGTGGAACCAGCAGCGTATGAAGGATTCCGCCTCGAATACTCAGGCTCAACAGGGCGGAGCCATCCCAGGCATGAGCGACGACCGCAGTCCGTACTCATCCGCAGAAATCTTCTCCCTGTTTGCCGAGAACAACATGGAGATAACTGACAGCACCATGCTGACCCCGGCGCTACGCTTTGATCACCACACTATCGTCGGCAACAACTGGAGCCCGTCCCTGAACCTGTCGCAGGCGCTGGGCGATGATTTCACCCTGAAGATGGGTATCGCCCGTGCCTATAAAGCACCGAGCCTCTATCAGACCAACCCGAACTACCTGCTGTACAGCAAAGGCCAGGGTTGCTATGCAAGCTCCGATGGCGTCGGTTGCTACATGATGGGTAACGATGACCTGAAAGCGGAAACCAGCGTCAACAAAGAGATTGGTCTTGAGTGGAAACACGACGGCTGGCAGGCCGGTGTGACCTGGTTCCGTAACGACTACCGCGATAAGATTGAAGCGGGCTATGCGCCAGTCGGCCATACCTCTTCAGGTAAAGTGCAAACCGATATCTACCAGTGGGAAAACGTGCCGAAGGCCGTGGTAGAAGGTCTGGAAGGATCGTTGAATATTCCGGTCAGCGATGCGATAAACTGGACCAACAACATTACCTACATGCTACAGAGCAAGAACAAAACAACCGGCGATCGTCTGTCGATCATCCCGGAGTACACGCTGAACTCAACCCTGAGCTGGCAGGTACATCAGGATGTGTCAGTGCAGTCAACCTTCACCTGGTACGGCAAGCAGCAGCCGAAGAAATACAACTATAAGGGCCAGCCTGCTACCGGCTCTGAGAAAGATGAAGTCAGCCCGTACAGCATTGTCGGCCTGAGCGCGACCTGGGACGTAACCAAAAACGTCAGCCTGACCGGCGGCGTGGATAACGTCTTCGACAAGCGTCAATGGCGTGCGGGGAATGCCCAGACCACGGGTAACGACGCGACCGGCGCTTATATGTACGGTGCAGGTGCTTACACCTACAACGAGCCGGGTCGTACATGGTACATGGGCGTTAACACGCGCTTCTGATAACGACCGCCCTCTCCCTGAACGGGAGAGGGTTTTTATGAGAAACCATGCGAACCACTTACACCGCCCTCTCTTTTTCCCGCCACAAACTTCATCTTATCGGGTTCGATATCGATAGCTTCCACGAACACGATCTGCTCTGGTTGCCGCACCATGCGCAGTTGCTTCCCGCCGGGCGAAAACGTCAGGCTGAACATTTAGCGGGACGTCTCGCCGCGTTTCATGCTCTGACTGAATATGGGCACAAAACCGTACCCGCTATCGGCGATAAACGGCAGCCCTTGTGGCCGGAAGGTCTGTTCGGCAGTATCAGCCACAGCGCCGCCACGGCGCTGGCAGTCGTCTCCCTCACTCCGGTAGGGGTTGATATCGAAGCAATCTTCACGCCTCAAACGGCGGCAGAACTCACCAGCAGTATCGTCGATAACGATGAACAACGCGTTTTACAGCGCAGTTCCCTCCCTTTTCCGCTCGCGTTAACCCTGGCGTTTTCCGCCAAAGAGAGCGTCTATAAAGCGTTCTCCGATCGCGCGGCAACGTTACCGGGTTTTGCCAGCGCCAGGATCGTTTCAGTGACGAAAACACATCTAACCATGCAAATGACGTCGGCGTTTTCGCCGCAGCTTGCTGATTGCACAGTGGATATTTCGTGGCGTGAGTACGACGGTCAGGTCATTACGCTCTGCGCGTCCGCCCTGTAGAATTTGCCCGCAGCCATTGCTGACTGCGGAGCACAAGAATTGCCATAAAAGCGTACTTCGTCAGCATATATCGCCTCCATGCGAAGAAGAGACTAACAAGCCGAATTGTCGTGTTCGGGTTGTTAGCCTCAAGGTTGACGGAACTATTTTCAGAAAACGTGAGATCCGCTTACATTCCCGGGAACAACACCCCGTTGCCAGGCGCCTCACGATCCAGATGAATAAAGTTCAGATGACGTTCATACTGATCGAGAATGTCCGTAATCACCTGCTCTTTGCTGTAGTCCATCAGGTCATTTCCCTGGCTTCCTTCCAGCAGGAACGTTTCCAGCCGGTAATAGCTCGACTTGCCGCTACGCGCCCGGTAGGTAAAGCCGGGGATTGCGTACTGCTGCGGCCAGATCTGATAGATAAAGTTGCGCTCATCGCCCATATGAACCCGCAGATCCAGATGACCAAGGTTTTCCCCTTCCTGCGGCGGCATACTTTTCAACTCCACCGATGCGCCGCGCAGTTGCAGCTCATGGGCGACCTCTTCCATTGCCGGGAAACATACCTTCTCCATCATTTCGCGGGTATAGCGCGTTCCCGGGTAGTTCATCAGGCGCGACAGCCGTTTTTTCCAGCTCAGCCGGTCCTGCACGCCCATCGGACGCGGCGCGGTATGACGACTGGCGCTTTCCCGACGATAATCTTCAACTTTCAATGACTTATACAATCCCGCCATAATAAAGAAGATCACAAAACTAAACGGCAGCCCCATGATCACCGTCGTGTTTTGCAGCGCTGAAATCCCGTTGGTCATCAGCATCCCCAGCGTCAGCAGGCCAATCGCTACCGACCAGAAAACACGCAGCCAGGCTGGCGCATCGCTGTTGATGTCTTTCAGTTTTGAGGTGAAATTGCCCAGCACCAGCGCACCGGAGTCCGCCGATGTCACGTAGAACAACAGACCGGTGATTGTGGCGACAGACGCGCTGAAGGTGAAGGCCGGATACTGCGCCAGCAGGCTATAAAAGCCGCGCTCAGGGTGCGCCATCGCTTCCTCGGCAAAACCGGCATCGCCATGAATGATTTCATACAGCGCGCTATTGCCAAACACCGACAGCCACAGCAGGGTGAAAGTGAACGGGATAATCAACGTACCGAAGACAAACTGGCGAATGGTGCGGCCACGCGAAATACGCGCCAGGAACAGCCCGACAAACGGCGACCACGCAACCCACCACGCCCAGAAAAAGAGCGTCCAGTTGTTCATCCACTCAACCGGCCTGTCGAACGCAAAGCTGTTCAACGTCATCCCCATAAAGCGGTTAACGTAGTCGCCCACATTCAGCACCAGCGCATTGAGCAGGAATGAGGTGTCCCCCATAAACAGCACAAAGAGGATCAACCCCAGCGCCAGCAGCACATTCAGCTCCGACAGAACCCGAATGCCTTTGTCCACGCCAGAAGTCACCGAGATCGTGGCGATCACCACCGACAGCACAATCAGCGCCGCTTTGGCCGCCATTGAATCCGGGATATCAAACAGCACGCTCAGACCGTAATTGAGCTGCACCACACCAATCCCCAGCGTCGTGGCGATACCAAAGATGGTGCCGATAACCGCGGCAATATCCACACTATGCCCAATCGGCCCGTTGATGCGCTTACCGAAGATTGGATAGAGCGCTGAGCGAATGGTCAACGGCAGGTTATAGCGATAGCTAAAGTAGCCAAGCGCCATCCCCATTAACGCATACATCGACCAACCGGTCAGGCCGTAGTGAAACAGCGTCCAGACCATCGACTGGCGAGCGGCTTCAATGGTCTGCCCTGCGCCTTCCGGCGGCTGCATATATTGGGTGACGGGCTCAGCCACCGAGAAGAACATCAGGTCGATGCCAATCCCGGCGGCGAAAAGCATTGCCGCCCAGCTTAGCAGACTAAATTCCGGCTTTGACTGCTCAGGCCCGAGCTTGACGGAACCGAAACGCGAGCAGGCAATGAATATGACAAAAACGATATAGAGCGTGGCGGCCAGCAGATAGTACCAGCCAAACGTTCTGGAGACCCAGTTCAGCGTGCGGCCGATCCAGACTGCGGAGAAATCACTAAAAAAAATGGTCGTCAGGGAAAACAACAAAATCAGTCCGGCAGACGTATAAAACACAACGGGATTGATTTTGTCCTTTTCTCTGTTCTGAGCAAGGTTCGTCATCGATTACCTCTGATTAAGTAACGGTGACTACTCTGTCGAGCAGCTAACTTTTTGAGATTCTGTAAGGCGATGGCATTTTTAACAGATTTGCAAAAATAGCCTTATTAACAGAAATGATGATATTTTCAATTTATTGTTTTTATTAAGTTTATCTAATATCCCATTACATTCTCCTTACCTGTTAACCGCTAAATTGATAACAATTAAGACACATTTTATATTGAACGTCCAATCAAAAAACGGTTTAATACATAACCATAACTGATGACTGGAGCGATAAAAATGCCCAAAGTGGGGATGCAAACCCTTCGTCGCAGGCAACTGATTGACGCCACCCTGGAGGCCATTAATGAAGTCGGGATGCATGACGCGACCATTGCGCAAATAGCCCGGCGAGCAGGCGTGTCGACCGGCATCATCAGTCACTATTTCAAGGATAAAAATGGATTGCTGGAAGCGACGATGCGCGACATCACCAGCCAGCTTCGCTATGCCGTCCTGCGTCGGTTGCACGCCCTTCCAGAGGCCAGCGCTGAATTGCGTTTGCGCGCCATCGTAGCGGGCAACTTTGACGACAGTCAGATAAGCCAGGCCGCGATGAAAGCCTGGCTCGCATTCTGGGCAAGCAGCATGCATCAGCCGATGCTCTACCGCCTGCAACAGGTCGCCAGCAAGCGGCTGCTGTCGAACATTGTGTATGAATTCAGGCGCGAACTTCCGCGCCAGCAGGCTCAACAGGCCGGTTATGGCCTGGCGGCGCTTATCGATGGGCTGTGGCTACGCGCCGCGCTGAGCGGAAAACCGTTTAATCTCAGTCTCGCTCAGGCGCTGACCACCCATTTCATCAGTCAGCATTTGCCGAACGCCACTGACTAACCGAGGAGAACTCATGCCCCGAATGGCAGAACAACAGCTTTATATTGACGGCGCATATACTGCCGCCACCAGCGGTCGCACCTTTGAGACGATCAATCCCGCTAACGGCGAGGTACTGGCTACCGTACAGGCCGCAGGCCGCGACGATGTCGATCGCGCCGTGAAAAGCGCGCAGCGCGGGCAAAAAATATGGGCCGCGATGAGCGCAATGGCGCGCTCGCGAATCCTGCGTCGGGCAGTTGATATTCTGCGTGAACGCAATGACGAGCTGGCGCAACTGGAAACGCTCGATACCGGTAAACCACTGAGCGAAACCGCCAGCGTGGACATCGTCACCGGCGCTGACGTGCTTGAGTATTACGCCGGGCTGATCCCAGCCCTGGAAGGCAGCCAGATCCCGCTACGCGAGACGTCATTCGTCTACACCCGTCGCGAGCCGCTGGGCGTGGTGGCCGGGATCGGCGCATGGAACTACCCCATTCAAATCGCCCTGTGGAAATCCGCTCCGGCGCTGGCGGCAGGCAATGCCATGATCTTCAAACCCAGTGAAGTCACGCCGCTAACCGCGTTAAAACTGGCGGAAATCTACAGCGAAGCCGGTCTCCCGGACGGCGTGTTCAACGTGCTGCCAGGCACCGGCGCGGAAACAGGGCAGTTCCTGACGGAACATCCTGATATCGCCAAAATCTCCTTCACCGGCGGCGTCGCCAGCGGCAAGAAAGTGATGGCTAATTCAGCGGCTTCATCGCTGAAAGAGGTGACGATGGAGCTGGGCGGCAAATCACCGCTGATTATCTTTGACGACGCGGACCCCGACCTCGCGGCGGATATCGCCATGATGGCGAACTTCTTCAGCTCCGGCCAGGTCTGCACCAACGGCACGCGCGTATTCATTCCGGCGCACATGAAAAGCGCCTTCGAGCAAAAAATTCTGGCGCGCGTAAGCCGCATTCGCGCAGGCGATCTGTCTGACCCGGCAACCAATTTTGGCCCACTGGTGAGCTTCCCTCATCGCGACAACGTTCTGCGCTATATCGCCAGCGGAAAAGCGGAAGGCGCAACGCTGCTTTGCGGCGGCGACGTATTAAAAGGCGAAGCGTTTGATAACGGCGCCTGGGTCGCCCCCACCGTATTCACCGACTGCCGGGATGAGATGACCATCGTACGCGAAGAAATTTTCGGCCCGGTAATGTCCATTCTGACCTACGAAAACGAAGAAGAGGCGATCCGCCGCGCCAATAACACCGATTACGGACTGGCCGCCGGGGTAGTGACAGCCGATCTCAACCGCGCTCATCGCGCAATCCACCAGCTTGAAGCGGGGATCTGCTGGATCAATACCTGGGGGGAATCTCCTGCTGAAATGCCGGTCGGCGGCTACAAGCATTCCGGTATTGGTCGCGAGAACGGCATCATGACGCTGCAAAGCTACACCCAGGTGAAGTCCATCCAGGTTGAGATGGGTCAGTTTCAATCCATATTTTAACCAGGAGGTTTGTTTGCATTTTGACTACATCATTATTGGCGCCGGTTCGGCGGGCAACGTACTGGCAACACGGCTGACCGAAGACAGCGACACCACCGTGTTGCTGCTGGAAGCGGGCGGCCCGGACTACCGTGCGGATTTCCGCACCCAGATGCCTGCCGCGCTGGCGTTTCCGCTACAGGGTAAACGTTATAACTGGGCGTATGAGACCGAACCGGAGCCGCATATGAACTACCGCCGCATGGAGTGCGGCCGTGGTAAAGGGCTGGGCGGCTCATCGCTGATTAACGGCATGTGCTACATTCGCGGCAACGCGATGGATCTCGACAACTGGGCGCAGGAGCCGGGCCTCGAACACTGGAGTTACCTCAACTGCCTGCCCTATTACCGCAAGGCGGAAACCCGTGATATCGGCCCCAACGACTACCACGGCGGCGACGGCCCGGTAAGCGTCGCCACGCCAAAGCACAATAACAATCCACTGTTCCATGCGATGATAGAAGCAGGCGTCCAGGCGGGATATCCACGTACCGACGACCTCAACGGCTATCAGCAGGAGGGGTTTGGGCCGATGGACAGAACCGTGACGCCGCAAGGACGACGCGCCAGTACGGCACGCGGGTATCTCGATCAGGCCAAAGGTCGGCCGAATCTGACCATCATCACCCATGCGCTGACCGACCATATTCTATTCGAAGGTAAAAAAGCGTCAGGCGTTGAGTGGCTGGAAGGCGACAGCACCATCCCGACCCGGGCGACGGCGCGCAAAGAGGTGTTGCTGTGCGCGGGCGCCATTGCGTCGCCGCAAATCCTGCAACGCTCCGGCGTGGGTGACGCATCACTGCTGAAAGCGTTTGATATTCCGTTGGTGCACCACCTGCCGGGCGTGGGTGAAAACTTGCAGGACCATCTGGAGATGTATCTACAGTATGAGTGCAAAGAACCCGTCTCTCTCTACCCGGCATTGCAATGGTGGAACCAGCCGAAAATTGGCGCTGAGTGGTTATTTGGCGGCACCGGCGTGGGCGCCAGCAACCATTTTGAGGCAGGTGGATTTATCCGCAGCAGCGAAGCGTTTAGCTGGCCGAATATTCAGTATCACTTCCTGCCGGTGGCGATTAATTACAACGGCTCGAATGCGGTGAAAGAACACGGTTTTCAGTGTCATGTCGGTTCGATGCGCTCACCCAGCCGTGGGCATGTGCACATTAAATCGCGCGATCCGCGCGAGCATCCGGCCATTCTGTTTAACTATATGTCCACCGGGCAGGACTGGCAGGAGTTCCGCGATGCCATACGCATCACGCGTGAAATCATCAACCAGCCTGCACTGGACAAATACCGTGGACGCGAAATCAGCCCCGGTATTACGTGCCAGACCGACGAACAGCTGGATGCGTTTGTGCGCGACCACGCGGAGACCGCGTTTCATCCTTGCGGCACCTGCAAGATGGGTTACGACGAAATGGCGGTAGTCGACGGCGAAGGCCGGGTTCACGGCGTGGAAAATCTGCGCGTGGTGGACGCCTCCATTATGCCGCAAATTATCACCGGCAACCTGAACGCCACCACCATTATGATCGGCGAGAAGATGGCCGATGCGATTCGTGGCCGCGAACCGCTGGCAAAGAGCACCGCAAGCTATTACGTCGCAGGTGATGCGCCCGTGCGTCAGCCGCCGCTGCGTTAATCCCACCTCTTTTTCCCGCTCTGCTGCTGAGCGGGAAAAGACCACGCCCCCCTCCTCCTCCCTGACATCTATACTCAACGCAACGCCCTGACAAAAGAGAACGTTATGCCGCTACCCGATTTTCACGTTTCCGAACCGTTTACGCTGGGAATTGAACTGGAAATGCAGGTGGTCAATCCGCCGGGTTACGATTTAAGCCAGGACTCTTCCACCCTGATTGACGCCGTCAAATCCCAACTCACCGCCGGAGAAGTGAAGCACGATATCACCGAAAGCATGCTTGAGATGGCGACGGGAGTCTGCCGCAACATTGACCAGGCGGCGGCGCAGTTCTCCGCCATGCAGCAGGTGATTTTGCAGGCTGCCGCAGACCATCATCTTGAAATCTGTGGCGGGGGCACGCACCCTTTTCAAAAGTGGCAGCGCCAGGAGGTGTGCGACAATGCGCGCTACCAGCGTACGCTGGAAAACTTCGGTTATCTGATTCAGCAGGCGACGGTATTTGGTCAGCACGTCCATATTGGATGCGCGAACGGTGATGACGCTATCTACCTCCTGCATGGTCTGTCGCGCTTTGTTCCTCACTTTATTGCGCTGGCGGCGGCATCGCCGTATATGCAAGGGTCAGATACCCGTTTTTCCAGCGCCCGGCTGAATATCTTCTCAAGCTTTCCTGATAACGGCCCGATGCCGTGGGCCAGCAACTGGCAGGAATGTGAAGGGCTGTTCCGCCGCCTCGCGTACACCAGCATGATCGACAGCATCAAAGATCTGCACTGGGATATCCGTCCCAGCCCTCACTTCGGCACGGTAGAAGTTCGGGTAATGGATACGCCTCTGACCCTTGCTCATGCGGTCAATATCGCGGGGCTGATTCAGGCGACGGCCCACTGGCTGCTGACCGAGCGCCCGTTCAGGCATCAGGAGCGGGATTATCTGCTGTACAAATTCAACCGCTTTCAGGCCTGTCGGTATGGTCTGGAGGGAACATTGACCGATGTCCACACCGGCAACCATCACCTGCTGTCTGATGACACGCTACGCCTGCTGGAGAATGTCGCCTCCTCCGCAGATAAAGTCGGCGCCGCCAGCGCCATTAACGCTCTGCGCCTCCAGGTGAAAAACGGGCTGAATGAAGCGCGGCAGATGCGGGAGTTTGTGACGGATGGCGGTTCGCTGATTGGGCTGGTGAAAAAACATTGCGAGATCTGGGCGGGTCAGTAGGCGACGATTTGCGTTAGCCGGCGATATCCCGGACAATGGCTTTTTAACTCAAGTTTAACAATGCCATGAAACACCCGCTTGAATCGTTGATGACCGCTGCTGGCATCCTGCTGATGGCTTTTCTCTCCTGCCTGCTGCTGCCTGTGCCCTCGCCTGGCATGGTGCTGGCGCAAAAGCTGGTTGCGACCTTCCATTTAATGGATCTCAACCAGCTTTACACCCTGCTGTTTTGCCTGTGGTTTTTAACGCTTGGCGCTCTCGAATATTTCGTGATCCGCTTTATCTGGCGTCGCTGGTTTTCGCTGGCTGACTAAGCCGGTGAAATCCCGCATACCGTGAACCAGCGCTTCACACCACGCGGCGTAATCGTGTCCGCTTGACCACGGATGAAAACTCACCGGATAGCCTTTTTCACGTAGTACCTGCGCAAATTCCAGCGTGTTGCGATAAATACCGCCGTCCGGGCCTTTGGTTTCAAAGCGGCCGGCCTGCAACCAGAAGCGGACAGGATAACGCGGCGAATTCTGGTACTGACGCGTCAGCCAGCTGGCCTCCTCGTCTTTTGGCGCCCACCAGTACGAACCGGATAAACTCAGCACGTTACCGAACAGACGCGGATAGCGCAACGCGACCCAGGATGACGCCAGCCCGCCATAGCTGGAGCCCGCCAGCACCGTTTTTTGTCGTTGCGTAGTCACCCCCTGCTGACGCAGCCAGGGCAATAATTCATGCGCCATAAAGTCGGCAAAATCAGGGTTCGGCGGCAGCTCTTTCGCCCGTCTGGCGTGATCGAGCGTATCAATAAACACCACGTTTATCGGCGGCAGTTGATGGCGCGCGATCAGCCCATCCAGCACGCGATCGATATGATAATCATCAAGATACGTTTTGCCGTCAAACAGCATCAGCGTCCAGCGTGCCGGTTGCGCGCTGTGTGGGCGATAAATCGCAATTTCACGACTGTTGCCCAGACGTTCGCTGAACAATGTTTTGCGCGTAAGCGAACCGTAACGAACAGGCTGCGCGGTAGCTTGCGCAGAGCAAAAGCGCGCGGGACTCAGATCGAGAAGGGAAAACTGATTCCAGCGATCGGCATACTTCTCGCCAAGCGTCAGCGGGTTAAGCGGATCTCTCTGCGCGCTGACCAGAATCGCCCGCCGCTGATCGCGCGGCGAACCGTTCACCAGCGGAACATCCGGCGCCAGTTTATACTGCATTACCGTATCCGCAGGCACCACATAGCTGCGAAACCAGACGTCGGAATCGCCCAGGCGGAACAAGGGATCGTGATCGCCTGCCGGAGAACCGAGAATAAAAACGTTCTGCTTCGCACCGCGCCACAGAAACGTAACCCGCTTATGGCTGTCGTCAACCGGCTCCACCAGCGGCGTACCGTTGCGCTGTAGATCCTGCCAGAAATGAGCGGTTCCGGCGCCTGCCGCCAGCGCTTTTTCCAGTTGCTGCAAGGTTGGGCTGACGGGAGCGACGCGCTGTATTTTCGGCAGCGGCGTGGTCTCTTTCATCTGCCATGTAAATCGCCAGCGAGCGCCCTCATTACCGTGCAACACCAGAGAAGTGGCTTGTTGTACCGGCAACGAAAACAACAGTTGATGCTCACCATCGGCCGGGCCGCCTTCCAGTAAAGTACGGATGCGACGGTTCTGACCGTCCAGCAAACGAGCATCGGTAATCCCCGACAGGGTGGCCGAAACATAATTTTCACTCAGCGCGGGAAGCACAAAGCAGATCTCGCCGCTGGCATCAAATTTCCCCTGCTGCTCTCCCTGAACGGAGGGCGTCGAACACGGCATCGCCTGAGCCGACATCGTCCCCAGCCCAATCACCAAACCACTCCATGCCATCTTCATTAACGGTGCTTTCCTGATGAAATTTGTTAACAACGCTAATGCAAATGGTAATGATTTGCAATAACATCTGTCGCGTTTAATGAGGATGGCAGTCCGGCATTTGTCTGACAGGACGACCGGACAATTTCAGGTATGGCATAGAAAAGGATGCTAAATGATATTTAAAAATAACAAGATAATGCAGCTCTGGGTTCTCAGCCTGGCGACCGTCAGTACGACGACGTTTGCCAAAACGCAGGAGGAGACCATTCTGGTGATACAAGGCGTCAGCCAGGAACCCACTGCGCCGGTGAAGGGAATGGTGGCGACCAAAACCCTGTCGGCAACCAAAACCTCCGCGGAGCTGGTGAAAACGCCGCAGTCCGTCTCCGTCGTTACCCGCGACCAGATGGACGCGCTGGACGCCACCTCCGTCTCCCAGGCGCTACGCTACACCGCCGGGGCATTTACGGAGTATCGCGGCTCATCCAACCGTAACGATGAAGTGTTTGTACGCGGCTTCAGCTACGTTCCTAAATTCCTTGATGGTCTGAGCTTTGGCGCAACGGCGTCATCGCAAACCGGCACCGTTGATCCGTGGCTGCTGGAGCGGGTAGAGCTGGTGCGCGGCCCGGCTTCGGTTCTGTTTGGCCAGGTGAACCCCGGCGGGCTTATCAGCATGACCAGCAAACGCCCCACCAGCGAACCGATTCATAAGGTTCAGTTCAGCACTGGTAATCGCGATCTGGCGGAAGGCGCATTTGATTTCGGCGGCCCGCTGAGCGATGACGGCCGGGTACTGTATCGCCTGAACGGGATCGCCCGCACTCAGCATAACCAGGTTGAAGACTATAAAGATTCGCGCGTCGCGATTGCTCCGGCTATCACCTGGTATCCAAACGATCAGACCCGTTTCACGCTGCTGACCAGCTATCAGAAAGATCCCGATGCGGGCTACCGTAACTTCCTGCCTGCTTACGGCACCGTCACCAGCGCTAACGGAAAATATATTCCGCTCGATTTTAACGTCAGCGATCCTGATTACGATCAGTCATGGCGTGAGCAGACGATGGTGGGTTATGAGTTTGAACATCAGTTCAATGACATGATGACCTTCCGCCAGAACGCCCGCTATGCCAGCATCAAGCAAAAATACCGCTATCTGGTTTACTTCAACAGCAAACCGGAAAGCACGCTGCTCAGCCGTCGCGCCCAGCATGAGGAGCGCACGACCAATGAGTTTGGCATTGATAACCAACTGGAAGCACAGTTTGCGACCGCGCAGATGAACCATACGCTGCTCGGCGGGCTGGATTACAAGTCCAGCAACGACAAGCAACTGTTAATGCGCGGTTCCGGCTCGCAGTACGATATGGACTGGACGCACCCGGTTTATGGCGTAAACGTCGATGAAAGCACCTTCAGCCCCGCCAGCCACGAACAGCAGAACCTCGATCAGATGGGCCTCTATTTGCAGGATCAGATGAGCTGGAACAACTGGGAGCTGCTGCTCTCCGGGCGCTATGACTGGACGGAAGTTCGCACCACCGATTACATCAACAGTGAGAAAACGCAGCAGAACGACAACAAGTTCACCTGGCGTACCGGCTTGCTGTATGCCTTTGATTTCGGCCTCTCGCCGTACATCAGCTACAGCACCTCGTATGAACCTAATCTGCAAACCAACCGCGCGCCGGGCAGCGCGCCGTTTAAACCCACTACCGGTAAACAAACCGAAGTGGGCGTGAAGTATCAGCCGGTGGATAACACGCTGATGTCGCTGGCGTTATACGATCTCAAACAGAGCAATGTGTCCACTTATAACAGCACGCTGGGCTGGTTCGAAAACGCAGGGGAAGTGCGTTCCAAAGGCGTGGAAGCGGAAATTCACTCTTCACTGTGGGATAGCGTCAACCTGATTGGCTCGTATACCTACACGGATGCGGAAACCGTCAACACCACGGTAGCGGGTACGGAAGGGAAAACGCCTGCCCGTATTCCTGCCCACATGGCTTCCGCCTTCGCCAGTTATACCTTCCCCGGCGGCCCGCTGAAAAGCCTGACGACCGGCGTGGGCGTACGCTACATCGGCACCAGCTACGGCGATGCGAAAAACACCTTTAAAGTGCCGGCGGTGGATCTGTATGACGCGATGGTGAGCTACGAACTGGGAGAACTGAACAGCAGCCTGAAAGGCGCAGCCGTACAGTTTAATGTCAATAATATCGCCGATACGAAATACGTGGCCTCTTGCGCCAGCGACACCGCCTGCTTCTATGGCGTAGGTCGTACGGTTACGGCAACAGTGAGCTATTCCTGGTAAGAAAGATTCCCGGCAGCCAGGCGCTGCCGGGGAAACTCAGTGCGTACGGCTGTGATTCTCTTTACGGTAGGCGCCCGGCGGCTGATTAAAGGTTCGGGTGAAGATCCGCGTAAAGGTCTGCTGCGAATCAAAACCGTACTTCAGGCAGATGTCATACACCCTTTGGTCGGTATCGCGTAAATCACGCGCCGCCAGCCGCAGCTTACGCTCCCGGATATAGCGCCCCAGACTCTCCCCTTTGTACTGCATAAACAGGCGTTGCAGATGCCATTTGGAGTACCCGGCGTGGCGGGCAATATCATCAATGCGCAACGGTTGATTTAAATTATCATCAATCCACTCGACAATAGTGTCGATTACCTGAGCGGAAATGGTCATCGTGCTCTCCCCCTCCGAAAAATGGTCGCTTATTCCCACCAGGCCGTAAACTGCTGGGTCGGATCGGCCAACATCACCGGTTCTCCCAGCGTCGGCGTCAGCAGACGGTAGCGTTTATGACGACTCGCCAGCGCCAGACGTTTATACGGATCGTCCCAGCTGTGTTTCGCCAGGACAAAACGCCCGGCATGACCGGGTAAAATCGCTTTTGCGCGCAGGTCCTGCGCCGCCTGCGCGGTCTCTTCCGGCATCATGTGAATGTATCGCCAGTCCCGGTCGTACTGACCGTTTTCCATGATGGCCAGATCGACTGAGCCGAACTGTTCTCCAATCGCCTTAAAATGCGGCCCGTAACCGGAGTCCCCGCTGTAATAAACCTTCTGTTCAGGCGTCTCAAACATAAAACTCGCCCACAGCGTCTGGTTACGTTTGAGCCCCCGACCAGAAAAATGGCGCGCGGGCAGGACGTGGATCAGCAGCGCGTCATCGATCCTGACGGACTGGTTCCAGTCGCGCTCGTCGATAATCCCGCCATTCATGCCCCAGTAGCGCAAATGCGATCCCACACCCAGCGGCGTAATGACTCGCTTAATCTTCGGCATCAGCGCTTTGATGGTGGCGTAGTCCAGATGGTCATAGTGATCGTGCGAGATGATCAGCAGGTCGATCTCCGGCATATTTTGCGCCGTCCAGGGGTAGTCTCCGGCAAAGGCTTTATTCAGAAACGAAAACGGCGCGGCATAGCTGCTGAATACCGGGTCGATCAGAATGCGTTTTCCCGCCAGTTGCAGATACCAGGAGGAATGGCCCAGCCAGATGAGCGTGTCCCGATCGCGCGGTACGCTGGCGAGATCGGTGTTTACCAGCGGCAACGGTTGGGCAGGCCGCGCGTTTTCACGTTTAGCGACCAGAAACTCCCACCATGCGGCGAGCATCCCCTTATCCCCGGTGTAACCGGGAGTGGGTAATTGATTATGAAACTGTCCATCACGATAGTGTGGAGACTGTTCCACCAGGCTCAGTTGAGCGCCCTGCGGCACCTGACCAAACCCGGCGTTAAGGACAAACGGCAGACTCGCTGTAGAAGCAATAAGCATAATAACAACCACACAAATTGTGAGACGCTTCATATCCTGATCCGAAAACGCGCCCCTTTCCGCTGGTTTGCGCGACTGTCACTTGATTATGAGTGAGTAAGCACTCATTATAGAAAGCGAAGGAATCTCGTCAAGATGATTTTCAATCTTTGACATTCACCGTTGCGGCGCTGCAAAGAGCGTGTTTCAATCATGTTTTTTACATCATTAAGGGTAAAGTGTAGTGGCTCGTCCGAAGAGTGAAGACAAAAAACTGGCGTTACTGGAAGCCGCAACAAAAGCGATCGCGCAATCCGGCATTGCCGCCTCCACCGCCGTCATTGCTCGCAACGCAGGTGTTGCTGAGGGAACATTGTTTCGCTATTTCGCGACAAAAGATGACTTAATCAACGAGCTTTATCTGCATTTGAAGCAGGATCTCTGCCAGTCGATGATGGCGAATCTGGACCGCTCAATCACCGACACCAGGACCATGACGCACTTTATCTGGAACAGCTACATCAACTGGGGTCTGAACAACACTAACGGGCACCGCACCATCCGCCAGCTTGCGGTTAGTGAGAAAATCACGAAAGAAACCGAGCAACTGGCAGACGATATGTTCCCGGAACTGCGCGATCTCTGCCATCGTTCGGTTCTGCCCATTTTCATGTCTGACGAATACCGCGCCTTTGGCGATGCCCTGTTCCTCACCCTGGCGGAAACCACGATGGAATTTGCCGCCCGCGATCCGGCCCACGCAAATGAGTACATCTCGCTGGGTTTTGAAGCGATGTGGCGCGCCCTCACCCGCGAGGAAAAATAATGGACGGCCAGACGCTGCATCGTTGTGCGAAACGCATCGCGCTCGAACTGCCTTTCACCGAACACTGCTGGCCGTTCGGCCCGGAGTTTGATGTCTTTAAAGTCGGCGGCAAGATATTCATGATCGTTTCAGAACAACGCGGCCGTCGGTTTGTGAACCTGAAGTCCGATCCACAGAAATCCCTGTTAAATCAGCAGATTTATCGCAGTATTGAACCCGGTTACCACATGAACAAAAAACACTGGATTTCCGTTTACGCAGGAGACGATATCACGCCGTCGCTGCTTGCCGACCTGATCGGCGACTCCTGGAATCTGGTGGTGGATGGTCTGGCTAAAAAAGATCAAAAACGTCTGCGCCCCACCTGATTTATCGTTGATATCGATAAGTGTTTTCGCACTTTTCTCTCTTATCTTTTATGCGCTAACCCTGTACCCTGCTGGCACGAAAACGCACCCGCAGGGTATTAAAAAACATCAGGAGTATTTATGGATATCGTTTCTGTCGCCTTAAAACGCTACTCCACTAAGGCGTTCGATCCCAGCAAACAACTGACCGCAGACGAAGCGGAAAAACTCAAAACATTGCTGCAATATAGCCCTTCCAGCACCAACTCTCAGCCGTGGCATTTCATCGTCGCCAGTACCGAAGAAGGGAAAGCGCGCGTTGCGAAATCCGCCGCCGGTAATTTCGTATTTAACGAGCGCAAAATGCTGGATGCTTCCCATGTCGTCGTGTTTTGCGCAAAAACCGCAATGGACGACGCCTGGCTGGATCGCGTTGTCGATCAGGAAGATGCCGATGGCCGTTTTGCCACGCCGGAAGCCAAAGCGGCAAATAACAAAGGCCGTCGCTTTTTCGCGGATCTGCACCGCCGCGACCTGAAAGATGACGATCAGTGGATGGCGAAACAGGTATACCTGAACGTTGGCAACTTCCTGCTGGGCGTCGCCGCGATGGGTCTGGACGCCGTACCGATTGAAGGCTTCGACGCCGCGGTTCTTGACGCTGAATTTGGCCTGAAAGAAAAAGGTTATACCAGCCTGGTCGTGGTGCCTGTCGGCCATCACAGCGTAGAAGATTTTAACGCTGCGCTGCCGAAATCCCGCCTGCCGCAGGAAACCACCCTGACGGAAGTCTGATTTCTTGTTATGCCGGATGGCGGCTGCGCCTTATCCGGCCTACGAAGCACGTGTTATTGTAGGCCCGGTAAGCGTAGCGCCACCGGGCATATCGCCTTATCCGGCCTACGGAGCACACATTATTGTAGGCCCGGTAAGCGTAGCGCCACCGGGCATATCGCCTTATCCGGCCTACGGAGCATACGCTATTGTAGGCCCGGTAAGCATAGCGCCACCGGGCATTTTACTGCTTATCCAGCCACGCCAGCGCCTGTTCTCCGGCCTCATCCATCGGTAAATACACCAACAACCGGGAGCCGTTACGCGGGGCGGAATACCAGTACATCTGCTGCAAACTAAAACGCCCTAACCGGGGATGGAGAAAATTCTTCACCTGGTTTTCCACGCCACGCACTTCATAACGCTGATGCCATAACGCTTCAAACTCGGAAGATGCGGCGAAAAAGCGCGCCAGTTTATTTTCCCACCCCGGATCGCCACGGTGTTCCGCCATTGCCGCACGAAAATAAGAGACAAACGTCGGCAGCACGTCGCGGTTTTCTATACGGCTGCGCCAGGTTTCGTTGGTGAGGTAGAGGTAAATACAGTTGCGATCGTCATCCGGGATCGTGGCAAAATCCACGCCCATCAGCCGACAAAAACTCTCATTCCACGCCACAATATCAAAATTAGGTTTCTGAATGCTGGCTGGCTGCGGCATCAGGCTGTCAAGCATACGGCGGGTTCCCGCACTGATCCCCTCGCACACGGTGATCTGCGTCGATTCCGGCGGCGTCAGCCCGGCCAGAACAAACAGGTGTCGGGTTTCCAGCGGGCTGCATTGCAGCGCATTCGCAACGCCAACCAGTACCGACTCAGAGGGATTCACCTCCCGCCCCTGTTCCAGCCAGGTGTACCAGGTCACGCCAACTTCCGCCAGCATCGCCACCTCTTCGCGGCGCAGACCAGGCGTTCGCCGCCGACCGACGCGCGGCAGCCCCATACGTTGCGGATCGAGGCTTTCCCGCCGGGCGCGTAAAAATGCGCCGAGCTGCTTCCGGTTGTCTGCGGGTTGCATCACCGTGGGCTCACGTCGCGTCATCACCGTCATATTACCTCCAGCATGGTAGTACCAATACCAGTATAACCAGGAACTGGTACCCGTTTAATTCTTCAGTAATGCTACGTCCATCTGTTGAATGACGCAATGGAGTTACCATGAATACGTCAGTCGTTTCACTCAGTCGCACCGGGCTATCGCTCTTGCTGACAGGCCAAATGCTGCCGCTTATTGATACATCGATTACCAACGTCGCCCTGGAGTCCATTACCCGCTCTTTACAGGCGACAACGACGCAACTGGAGTTAATTGTCGCCCTCTATGGGATTACGTTCGCGGTCTGTCTGGCGCTGGGGAGCAAGCTCGGCGATAACTACGGTCGCCGCCGCCTGTTTATGTGGGGAGTCGCATTCTTTGGCGTCGCCTCCCTGCTCTGCGGTCTGGCGAATTCTATTCACATGCTGCTGGGCGCCCGTATTTTGCAGGGGGCTGGCGCGGCGTTGATCGTGCCGCAAATTCTCGCCACGCTTCACGTCACGCTAAAAGGAAGCGCGCACGCAAAGGCCATCAGTTTGTATGGCGGTATTGGCGGCATTGCCTTTATCGTCGGTCAAATGGGCGGTGGCTGGCTGGTCTCGGCGGATATCGCCGGGCTTGGCTGGCGCAACGCATTTTTTATTAATGTCCCGGTCTGCCTTCTGGTACTGGCATTCAGCCGCCGCCACGTTCCCGAAACGGCCAGCGAAACCCGCGCCGACATCGACTGGTTGGGCACCGTCTGTCTGGCCGCCATCCTCTGCTGCCTGCTTTTTCCTATGGCGCTGGGGCCAGAAACCGGCTGGCCCTGGCAGGCTCAGGCGGCGCTATTTGCCATTCTCCCGCTGGGATGGTGGATGCGTAAAAATGCGCTCCGGCAGGAGCTGCGCCACCAGCACCCGCTTCTGCCGCCGCGCCTGTTACGGCTGACCAGCATCCGCTTCGGCATTCTGATCGCATTGCTGTTTTTTAGCGCATGGTCAGGTTTTATGTTCTGTATGGCGCTGACTCTGCAAATGGGTCTGGGGATGGCGCCGTGGGAATCCGGTAACAGCTTTATCGCCCTCGGCGCGGCCTATTTCATCTCGGCCTGCTACGCACCGCGATTGATTGCGCGCTACAGCATGGGGCGTATTCTGTTGATGGGTCTGGCGATTCAGATAGTCGGCTTAGCCGGGTTAATGATGACCTTCTGGCATTCGGGCATGCAAACATCCACCTTCGCGCTGGCGCCGGCAACGGCCCTGATAGGTTATGGACAGGCGCTGATCGTGAACAGCTTTTATCGTATCGGCATGCGCGATATCAGCACGCAGGATGCCGGAGCCGGAAGCGCCATTTTAAGCACGTTGCAGCAAGCCACATTGGGGCTTGGCCCGGCGGTGCTGGGGGCGTTATTTTTGCATCTGCAACACAATAGTCACGGCGATTATACGCAGTCGGTGATCGGTTTTCTGGCCGTCGAAGCCGCCATGATGCTCAGTCTGGTTCTGGCGACATTATGGTTTCGCCGCGCATTGAATATCAATGCAGCCCGCCCCTGTATGGCGTCAAAATAGCAAACCTGCATCGTGCAATTTGCATAATATCCGCACAGCGGTCATCATAGACCGCTGTTTATAAAGGAGACGTTATGCAGGAATTAATATCTCAGGTAGAAGAACTCGGGATCGAAATGAATCACACCACTTCGCTGGTGATGATTTTTGGCATTATTTTTCTCACTGCCATCATTGTGCATATTATTTTGCATTGGGTGGTGCTGCGAGCCTTTGAAAAGCGCGCCAGCGCCAGTTCACGCCTGTGGCTGCAAATCATTACCCAGAATAAATTATTTCACCGCCTGGCGTTTACGCTCCAGGGGATTATCGTCAATATTCAGGCTGTGCTCTGGCTACAAAAGGGGACTGAGGCAGCTGAGATATTAACCACCTGCGCACAGCTGTGGATCATGATGTATGCCCTGTTATCCGTCTTTTCATTACTGGATGTTATTCTCAACCTGTCGCAAAAATTCCCGGCGGCCTCTCAGCTTCCGCTGAAAGGGATATTCCAGGGCATCAAGCTCATCGGCGCCATTATCATCGGTATTCTGATGATCTCCCTGCTGATAGGCCAGTCTCCGGCCATTCTCATTAGCGGTCTCGGCGCGATGGCCGCCGTCTTAATGCTGGTGTTTAAAGACCCCATTCTCGGTCTGGTCGCGGGTATACAGCTTTCAGCGAACGATATGTTGAAGCTGGGCGACTGGCTGGAAATGCCGAAATACGGCGCGGACGGCGCGGTGATCGATATCGGCTTAACCACCGTGAAAGTGCGCAACTGGGATAATACCATTACCACCATCCCCACCTGGTCCCTGGTTTCGGACTCTTTCAAAAACTGGAGCGGCATGTCCGCCTCTGGCGGTCGCCGAATTAAACGCAGCATCAGTATCGACGCCACCAGCATTCATTTTCTTGATGAGGATGAGCAGCAGCGTTTATATAAAGCGCATTTGTTAAAGCCCTATTTAACCACCCGTCATCAGGAAATCCAGGAATGGAACCAACAGCAGACTGCGCCGGAATCCGTACTCAATCATCGTCGAATGACCAATATTGGCACTTTCCGCGCCTACCTGAATGAATATTTACGCCACCATCCGCGTATCCGCAAAGATATGACCATGATGGTACGCCAGCTTGCGCCGGACGATCAGGGTTTACCCATTGAGATTTACGCGTTTACCAATACCGTGGTGTGGCTGGAATATGAAAGTATTCAGGCCGATATTTTCGACCACATTTTTGCCGTGGTCGAAGAGTTTGGCTTACGGATTCACCAGTCCCCTACAGGAAACGATATTCGCGCGCTGTCCGGGGCGTTTCAGCGCTAATATCAGGTACTGGCGCGGGAAATATAGCGCCAGTCCATCATCACCCTTTCGGTTGACGTATCCGGGTGTTCAATCCGGTTCAGCAGCAGCCCGACCGCTTTACGGCCAATATCGCGGGAAGGCTGCTCGATAGTGGTCAGTTGCGGGGAGACCATCTCCGCCAGTTCCGTACCGTCAAAACCCACGACGGCGATATCCTGCGGGATGCGCAATCCGGCGTTGGCAATGGCGCGCATGGCGCCTGCCGCCAGAGTATCCGATACCGCAAAAACCGCATCCGGGCGCGTTTCTGCCGCCAGCAAAACGTCCATCGCCGCCATTCCGGCGCTGGAACTCAGTTCGCTGGCATACTCTACCGCCTGATAATCCAGAGACCAGGCATGAAGCGCCGCCTTATACCCCCGCTCCCTCAGACGCGCATATTTATAGCTTAAGTCATGGTTGATCAGCGCAATCCGCTGATACCCCTTTTCGACCAGATGGGAGATGACCGACTGTGCGGCATCAACGTCATTGATCCCCACACAGGAGACCGCGCCTTTATCGGCGTATTCCGCGCACTGCACCCACGGCGCATCGCCGATCATGGTGGTCAGCTCCGGTAATTTTGAAAACGCGTCCATAGTGATAATGCCATCGACAATTTTCCCCGAGAGCAGTTTCAGCGCCGATTTTGAACGCGCCATATCCGAGCCTGAATTACACAGCAGAATGCGATACCCGTTTTTCTCCGCCTCTTCTTCAATGCCCTTCACCACTTCTGCGCAAAAAGGGTTCGCAATATTTGAAACCATCACTAGAATCATTGAACTGCGCGCGGTGCGAAGCTGGCGCGCCAGCAGGTTGGGCTGATAGTTACTTTCCTTGATGGCTTGCAGCACGCGCTCGCGGTTTTTGGCTTTGACGGTATCACTGTTATTGAGCACGCGTGATACCGTCGCCACCGACACACCGGCGAGCTGGGCGATTTTTTGAATAGACATAACGGCGACACATCCTGCGGTTTGCGCTTTGTGTTGAGGCTACCATAAAATCGCCCTCCGGCGAACCGGGCGAAGGTTTACCGCATCACGCTCACCCACCGCTGGTGTTGATGGCTTTTCACAATGGCGTCAATGATATACATCACGTCAGCACCGTCCGCGAACGAGGCAAAACGACGCACCTCCGGCGCGGGCATTTTTCCTGCCTGCACCGCAAGATAAAACTGCTGCATCATGTTTTTAAAGGCATCCGGCCAGCCCTCAATATGCCCACCGGGAAAGTGCGCGCTGCCAGCCACATCCGCGTTCATTAATCCGGGATCGTCCGTCAGGATCTGATTCGCCTGCTGCCGGTGGCCGATCCACAGCTGCTGCGGCACTTCCTGATCCCAGGCCAGCGAACAGTGACTGCCGTTAATCTCAAATGTCAGCTGGTTTTTCCGCCCGGCGCTCACCTGTGAAACGCTGAAACAGCCTTTGCTGCCGTCATCAAAACGTACCAGCACCGCGCCTCTGTCTTCCGTGCTGACCGGTTTATCTACCCACTGGCGTTCCGTGAGCGGCTGAGTAAACGTCGAGCCCCCTTCCACGCTGGCCTTACGCGTTGGCCAGACCGTGGCAAGATCCGCCATCACCTCCACAATCCGCTTTCCAGTAACAAACTGCACCGTGTCGCACCAGTGTGAACCGATATCCGCCACCGCGCGTGAGCTCCCGCCAAGCGCGGGGTCTACGCGCCAGTTATAGTCGGTTTCCAGCAGCATCCAGTCCTGCAAATAACTGCCCTGCACGGAAAACTGCCGCCCGACGCTCCCGGCGCGTACCATGCTGGCGGCCTGCTGCACCATCGCAAACTGCCGGTAGACAAAACTCACGCCATGCACCACCCCCGCCTGCTCCGCCAGCGCGGCCAGTTCACGCGCTTCATCCGGCGTCATGCAGAGCGGTTTTTCGGAGAACACAGACAACCCCGCCCGCAACACCTGGCGATTGATGTCGGCATGAAGGTGGTTTGGCGTGCAGTTGTGTACCACCTGCAATCCCGGATGCGCCAGTAATGCCTCCACGCTGCCGTAAGCGTGCGGAACGTTTAACGCCCGGGCTTTCTCCTGCGCCTTCTCCAGCGAACTGTCGCAAAGCGCAACCACCGATACGTTTCCCGGTCGGCGCAAGGCTTCAATATGCGCAGGGCCAATAAACCCGGTTCCGATAATGCCAACCTGAATCATTTACGTACCTCATCACCCGCAGCGAAATCATCAAACGCATGCTCAGAAACCGGAATAATATGACGGCGAATAAATTCACTGCCCTCACGCGCGCCGGTGGCGGCTTCTTTCAGGCAGCACTCCCACTCCAGTACCGCCCAGCCGGGGTAATCATATTGGGCGAACTTGCTGAACAGCGTTTTGAAATCCACCTGTCCGTCGCCCGGCGAACGAAACCGCCCGGCCCGCTCAATCCAGGGTTGATACCCGCCGTATACGCCGCTACGGCTGCTGGCGCGATACTCGGCATCTTTCACATGAAACGCTTTAATGCGCGAGTGGTACACATCCACAAAGCCCAGATAATCCATCTGTTGTAGCAGCAGGTGGCTGGGATCGTACAGAATATGGCAACGCGGATGATCGTCGACCAGTGCTAAAAAACGCTCGAACGTGACGCCATCGTGCAAATCTTCGCTGGGGTGAATCTCATAACACACGTCCACGCCATGCTCATCAAAGCAGTCGAGAATCGGTCGCCAGCGGCGCGCCAGTTCGCTGAACGCCTCGTCAAAACGCTGACGATTATGCGGCGGCCAGGGGTAAAAATAGGGCCAGGCGAGCGAACCTGAGAAGGTGGCATGTGCGGTCAGCCCCAGTTTTTGCGAAGCGGCGGCAGCCTGTTGCAACGTCTGCGTCGCCCATGCCTGTCGCGCCTGCGGGTTTCCGCGCACCGACGGCGGCGCAAAACCGGCAAACGCCTCATCATAGGCCGGGTGTACCGCAATCAGTTGACCTTCAAGATGGGTCGATAATTCACTGATGACCAGGCCGTGATCCGCCAGCATCCCGCGAATATCATCACAGTAGGTCTGGCTCACGGCGGCCTGTTCAACATCAAACAACGCTTTATGATTGCAGGGGATCTGCAAGGCCTTATAACCCAGCCCTGCCGCCCAACCGGCCAGCCCTTCCAGCGTATTAAACGGGGGTTGCCCCCCGATAAACTGCGCCAGAAAAATACCCGGTCCCTTAATGGTTCTCATAACCCCTCCTGAAAATTACGCCTGCTCTTTTTCGTCATACTTGAAAGCGAAAAGGAAAATCGCGGCAATCACCGCAGCGGCCACTGCCGGGAGCCACCAGAACGTCACCCAGGCCAGGGGAACCGCCTGCCCCGCCACCAGGCGGTTGTACAGCGCACCGGAGATCTGCGAGCCGAGCAGCATACCGATGCCATAGGTAAACATGACGATCATACTTTGCGCCTGCCCTTTCACCTTTTCTCCAGCAATGCGGTCGGTATAGATAAAACCCACGACAAAGAAAAAGTCATAGCACACGCCATGAAGCAAAATACCGAGATAGAGCAGGAAGCGCCCCTCTTCGCTGATGCCGAGCGCAAAGAAGGCATAACGGACAAACCAGGCGCACATCCCGATCAGCAGCATGTATTTCACTCCCAGGCGGCGGAACAGGAAGGGGATCACCAGCATAAAGACGATTTCGGACATCTGGCCGAATGACATCGCGGTGCTGACATCGCCCACGCCAGCATCCGCCAGGAACGAGGCGGTATAGGCGTAGTAAGTTCCCAGCGGCACGGAGATTAACGTCGCGCAAAGCGAGAACACAAAGAAGTGGCGGGTCTTGAGTAATGCAAACGCATCAGCGCAAAAAAGATCGCGTATCTTCACCGGCAACCCCTTCGCTGGCGCAGGGGTGTGCGGCAGCGTCAGGCTGTAGAGCGCCAGAATCACAGAGCAGAGCGCGGCAAGCGTGAAGATCCCGGTGGTGTCGGAAATCCCCGTCACGCCGATAAAAATACCGGCCACAATCCAGCCAATCGTGCCGAACACGCGTACAACCGGGAAGGTTTTATCTTTATCTGACAGGCTATGAAAGGCGATGTTGTTGGTCAGCGCCAGCGTTGGCATGTAGCACAGCGTATAGCCAAACAGCAGCCCGATGAGCAATGCCCCGTTTTGCGCCACCAGCGCCTGCGGCACAAACCACAGAATCGCCGCCCCCGCCACATGCATCACCGCCATCACTTTTTGCGACGCAAAGAAGCGATCCACCAGCATCCCCAGTACAAACGGCGACAGGATGGAGGCGATCGGCCCGGCGGAAAACGCATCGCCAATCAGCAGCGACATGTTGTACTGGGTCATCACCAGCCCCAGCGTCACCGACCAGCTCCCCCAGATGAAGAACTGTAAGAACATCATTAACGACAGTCTCGGCACCAGCAGCCGGTACTGTACGGTCTGTTTTCCACTACTTTCGGTTGTCGACACCATTTTTTTGCCTCACCTTTAAAAAGTAATCGATTACAAATAAACTCAAAATGAAAAGTAATCGATTACAAAACAAAGATCCTGCGGATCAAATAAGAATTGCGAGGAGAGTCACGATAAAGGTGAAGTGTGGCGCGGCGCGCGATGTTGCGGGTGGCGGCTGTGCAGGCCCGGTAAGCGCAACGCCACCGGGCAGCAGGATTAACGGGTTTTACGGCGCAGTAATTTAAAGGCAACGAACAGGAACAGTATCCATACCGGCAGCAATATCGCCGACAGGCGCATATCGTCAATGGTACACATCAGAACCAGAATCATCGCCAGAAAAGCAATGCACAGGTAGTTCCCGGCAGGGTACAGCAACGCCCTGAACTGCGTGTCGCGACCTTTGCGCCGCATCGCCGCGCGAAAACGCAGGTGCGCCAGGCAGATCATAATCCAGTTCAGCAGCAGCGTGGCGACCACCAGCGCCATCAGTAAGCCAAAGGCTTTCTGCGGCAGCAGATAGTTGATGAGTACCACCAGCGAGGTGATAGCGCCAGAGAGCACCAACGAGTTCACCGGTACGCCACGGCGACTGACGCGGGTTAAAAACTTCGGCGCATTTCCCTGAACGGAAAGACCGAACAGCATACGGCTGTTGGAATAGACGCCGCTGTTATAAACCGACAGCGAGGCCACCAGAATGACAAAGTTCAGCGCAGAAGCCACCACGTTACTGTCGAGATTATGGAAAATCATCACGAACGGGCTGCTGTTGGATTGCACTTCCACCCACGGATAAAGCGCTAACAGCACCACCAGCGAACCGATATAAAACAGCAGAATACGGTAAACCACCTGATTCACCGCTTTTGGAATGCTTTTATGCGGATCGCGCGCTTCAGCGGCGGTGATCCCAATAAGCTCAAGCCCGCCGAAAGAGAACATGATCACCGCCAGAGAGAGGATCAGCCCGTTCCAGCCGGTAGCGAAAAAGCCGTTGTAGCGCCAGAGGTTCTCGATACTGGCATGTTCTCCCCCGTTACCAGAAAAGAGCATCCACAGGCCAAAGCCGATCATGCCGATAATCGCCAGCACTTTGATTAGCGCAAACCAGAACTCCGTTTCACCGTACAGGCGCACGTTCACGAGGTTAACGGCGTTGATGATAATGAAGAACGCGGCGGCCCAGATCCAGGTTGGAACATCGGGAAGCCAGTATTGCATATAGATACCGGCGGCAGTCAGCTCCGCCATCCCGACCAGTACGAACATGACCCAGTAGTTCCAGCCGGAAAGAAAACCGGCGAAGGGGCCCCAGTATTTGTATGCAAAGTGCGCGAAAGAGCCGGAAACGGGTTCTTCAACCACCATTTCACCCAGCTGGCGCATGATGAGGAAAGCGATAATTCCGGCGACGCCGTAACCCAGCAGAACCGCCGGGCCAGCCATTTGAATGGCGGGGCCAATCCCCAGAAACAGACCTGTACCAATTGCGCCGCCCAGCGCAATCAATTGAATATGGCGGTTTTGCAACCCCCGTTGAAGCGTCGGCTCTCCGTTCGACGCAGCATCAGGCAAACTGTTGCCAGATGCAGTTGACGCGTTTTTCACGCCCTACCCCTGTATCGTTTTTATTGAAGGGGCACCTTTTAACATTTCGCTATAGTTGCCGCAAGGCACAATCCTCAGGGATGCGCCAGGCATCCCTGCCTGACGCCCCGAGGCGACGCTATTTATTATTTGTTCAGATCAATACGCACCACGCTGTCTGGCGCATCAGTCGAGTGATCTTTATTGAATTTCTGTTTCACCGTGACATACAGCGTCTGACCATCGGCGGACAGCAGCAGGCTGTTTGGATTCGGCGGCAGATCCCAGGATTTCTTCACGCTGTAATCCGTCGCGTTGAGGCTGAGCAACTTCCCGGACTCACGCTGAGAAATATAAAGCTCATTGCGTTTCGGGTTGAATTTCACCGATAAGGAATCACCCACATCCAGCTGTTTGATAAGTTTGCCCGTATGGATATCCAGCACCAGCGTGGTTTTCGCTTTGGAGTTGTCGGTAACAAACAGGCGACCGGTTTGCGTATCTTCCGCCATATTCAGCAGCAGCGCCGGTTTATCACCCAGCGGTTTCCAGCGTTTTTCTACGCGCTGCGTGCGAGGATTGATAACCAGAATTTCACCGCCGCCATTCGCGGCATAGATACGCTGCGTGCTGTCAGAGTAGTGCAGACCGGTCATCCATTTACCGGTATTTTTGATGCGGGTTTTCAGCTTCAGGGTGTCGGCATCGACGACCCAGATCACCGCCGGATCGGCAACGGCGCCGATATACAGCAGGCCGTTATGCAGCAGAACCTGACGCGCGCCGTACGGGAATCCTTCCGGGTTACGTTCCGGGAAGAGCACACGGTTTTTCACTTTGCCGTCAGCGGTATTCAGCGCGCTCACGCCGCCATCCAGCGAATTGGTGACATAGACGGTTTTACCGTCCGGCGAAATCGCCATACCGAAGTTTTTCAGGTCAGTGTGGCTGGCGCCAATGGTTTTCAGCGTCTTCGGATCCAGTTTGTAGACCACCCCGCCCTGCACATCTTTAAAACCTTCGGCGCTGGCAACGTAAAGCGCATCGCCTGACGGGCTTAACGCCATTTCATACAGTCCATCGGCTAAATCACGTTTCTGAACATCGGTCGCAACGGCTGGCGCAGTCGGCGTTGCCTGCGGCGCAACGGGGGTTGAAGAACCGGAAGTGGCCGCACAACCACTTAATGCAACGGCAATCAGCAGGGCCAACGCGGATGTTGTCTTTTTCATTTTGGAAATCCTTACCTGGGTAATGTGAACCATGTGAAAAAAGCCTGATAACGTCCTTTGCACGCGGCAGTGACGTGATGAACCATCCGTGTAGAGAGGGAAAGTCTTACGAACCGTAAGCGCATTCGCCGCCAGGCCATTAAATAATAAAGAGAATGAGAACTATACTTATTCTCTTTAGCGAAGCAAGAATAATTCACCCGAAAGACGAAATTTCAAAACGGTGGTTTGAAGTACAAGCCAGATGGACATACCAGGGCACGTCGTATAATTTTCGTGAATTGTTCTGGACGAAAAGGCTTCACACACCACAGAATATGTTTTAATTTTTTTTCTATATTTTCAAACGCGTGAGTCGGATCTACTATCTGTCACTCGTTTTTGAGTCACGTCGGGCATCGGCTGTCATGAATAAAATCATTAAACGGTTAGAGATCGTCAAAAGCGCCATCGAACTTGAGGATGAGGAGATCATCCATCAGCAACTTGCGCACCTGAAAGACGCCTCTCTGGATGCGGCCATCGGCACCATTGCCCTGGCGATCGAGGAGCGACGTTTCGGCGACGCGATGCGTGAAATTGCCGCCTGGTTACAGTCCCAGCGCGCCGTCTCGACGTGGCAGGACCCCGGCATCGCCGCCAGCAAGCTGGAACTGAAGGCGCTCGAAACGCAGCTACGCGAGCTGATCGACAAACGCAATGCCCGCATCCAGATCCTCGACGATTTCAACGATTTGTATCACTTGCGCCTCGGCCCGCTCATGGGCCGTATTCTGGAGCTACGCAAACAGCTGGCCGCCAGCGCGCAGCGTAGGCAAGAGGCCGAACTCAGACGACGTGAAAAGGACTATCAGTCCTGCCAGCAGTATATTTCTCAGGCTATCGATCAGTTAGTGAAGCTTAAACAGCACTGGGTAAGCCTTAGCTCAACCTCCCGGGAAGCGGTGGAAACCAGAGAGCGTATTCAGCAGCAGACGGAACTTATCACCTCCCTGCTGGCGGAAATTCGCGAGCTGGAGAATGATTTCTCGCGTCAGGATGACAGCGCAACCCGACAGGCGCGTGAAGAGGCCGATCACGAATATGAGGAATATCAGGAGCAGCATCAGGATGCGCAGCACCGCTATGCGCGCGATCAGCGCCTCTCTGCTGATGAACGTAATGAGCTTAAACGCCTGTGGCGCCAGGCCAGCCGACTCTGCCACCCGGACGTGGTCGCCGATGAGCTGAAAGAAAAAGCGCACCAGATGATGGTTCAACTTAACCAGGCCAGGCAGAATGCCGACCTGGCCACGATCCGTTCGCTACTTACCCAGTTGCAAAGCGGTCTGGAGCCGATGCTGGCGAGCGACAGGCTGAACAATCTTGCCCATCTGCGCAGTAAGATAGAGCAACTCAGAACGCAAATTAACGCCCTGCTCAAAGAGATAAGCGAGCTGGAAACGGAGAACGCCTGGCGTCTTGCCACATCCGTAACCGACAAAGAAGCGTACTTTGCTGAGCAGGAGCGCGCATTAGCGGAAATTCGCGATACGCTGGAAGTTCAGGTAAAACATGCGGAACAAGAGATCCTCGCCGGGTAAGGCGGAGCGTCAGGGAGGCAGCTCACAACATCATCATGACCACCCTTTACCCTTTATAGCCGTCGAACTTTATTGCCCATTAAAAAACTAATGATGATTCTTTCGATCTCTGCTTCTTCACGCGAATTTTTAAAATCAAAACGACAGGAGACCTGATAACAGGAATACAGCTGATTCTCTGCATCAAATTCATTGACCATCACCACATCCACCACTTTTAAGTCGAGTTGCAAATAGCCGAATTGTTCAAAATCCAGAGACGCGCCTTTTATGACGGCATCTTTATAGAGAAAACGCGTATTCGCATCCTGCGCAATTAATGCGCATCCCCCCCTGGACATATTTTTAATTTTGAAAGAATAATTCTCTCCATTTTTATATCGTCCAAAGCAGTTGAAACTGTGTCCCTTCAGGAAGGAGAAGCGCTGATGCTGGCGTCGTTGTATAAGAAAGACCATCTCGGGAATGAAATACGCCAGCGCATTCTCCATGCCGTCTGACATTTCCTGATCAATTCTGGCGTTAAATTTTATAATTCCATTTTCACTGTGAAGAATAAACGTTTGGATCTTTTTGGTGACAATATCCTTATGGTGAGGGATAACAAAATGTTCAAAATCAACTTTTTCCAGCTGCGTGACCACACTAGTGTTGGCATATTTAAGCTCTAGTTTAGTCTTCTTTAGTAGCTCTTCACGGAAAACAGCGATAATTTCAAACTTGTTATCCTTCATCAATCCAAAACTCATCAGCAAGTCCTTATTTTTTATTCGAGATACATCTCATTCTCGTTTATGTGAAAAACGCAAAATCGTCCCCCATCCCTGGCTTTTGATTACCATAATGGATTCCAGATCAAATAATTCGTGAGAAATTAAGTTTTTAACTATTTTTGCCGTTTTATTGATACATAAAAACATTCATAAATGATTAAAGTTAGCGTAACTTATGTGCTACACAATACAAATTTAACTCAAAATTATAACAATTTGGAATAACATCGCTGCTCGCGCCGCGATTCTGAAATAAAAAAAGAGGGATTGCAATATAAACTAAAGGAGTAGACTGTCGGATTTTTTCATTATGCGTGGAATTTACACTGCGGCATCGTCTTTAATATTGAAGAAGATCTGGAGAACAAAAATGTAACGTCAGGAGGGAAAAAATAATAATGAACCTGAGCAGAAACACTTAAAATAAATTAACCTGTTAAGGCTTACTTTCTTTGCGGCGATAAAGACAAAATATTCACCACGCAACAGTAATAACTTGATTTTAAAAGATAAACATAATTCACCGTTCAATACGCTATGGCATCTCATCCGGCCCATGAAGCGTACTCCACGGGCCGGACGACTGGCGCAGCAGGTATAACGTTATGAGCGCTTATGTTGATGCGTGCGCAACCACATCAGTTTATACGCCGCCGGAATGATAAATAGCGACAGCAGCGGCGCGGTGATCATACCGCCAATCATCGGCGCGGCAATACGGCTCATCACTTCTGAACCCGCCCCGGTTCCCCATAAAATAGGCAACAGACCGGCGATAATCACCGCCACGGTCATGGCCTTTGGCCGCACGCGGAGAACCGCACCGTGGTACAGCGCCTCATCAAGTTTCTCTGCCGTAAAGGTTTGTGGATTATCCAGAGACGGCTCCGCTTCAATCGCATGACGCAGGTACATCAGCATGACCACGCCAAACTCTGCGGCGACGCCTGCCAGCGCGATGAATCCTGTTCCGGTGGCAACGGACAAATGAAAACCCATCCAGTACAGGAACCAGATCCCGCCGACCAGGGCGAAAGGAACGCTGGTAATGATCAGCAGCGCTTCCCCCACCCGACGAAACGCCAGATACAGCAGAACGAAAATAATCATCAGCGTCATCGGCACCATCAGCTTCAGCTTATGGCTGGCGCGTTCAAGCAGCTCAAACTGCCCGGAAAACGCCACGCTGGTTCCCGGTTTCAACTGCACCTTTTCCGCGATCGCTTTTTTCAGATCGTTAACTACCGACACCATGTCACGATCGCGCGCATCAATATAGATCCAGCTTGCAGGTCGGGCATTTTCAGTTTTCAACATCGACGGTCCTGGCGCGATCTTCACGTCCGCCACATCCGCCAGGGTAATTTGCTGCTGCATTGGCGTCAGAATCGGCAGTTGACGTAAGGTTTCCGGGCTGTCGCGATAGCGTTGCGGGTAGCGCAGGTTAATGGGATAACGCGCAATCCCCTCCACGGTTTCGCTTACCATCGCCCCACCGACTGCGGAGGTAATAAACAGTTGTACATCACCGACGGTCATCCCGTAACGGGCGGCTTTTTCACGATGAATGTCGATATTGAGGTAACGGCCTCCTTCCAGCCGTTCCGCCAGCGCCGACGCAACGCCCGGTACGGTTCTGGCAACCTCTTCGATCTGCTCCGCCGTGGCATCAATATCAGCCAGCACGGTGCCGGACACTTTAATGCCAATCGGACTTTTTATCCCGGTAGACAACATGTCGATTCGGTTACGGATTGGCGGCACCCACAGATTCGCCAGCCCCGGTAAGCGCACCGTTTTATCCAGTTCTTCGATGATTTTGTTCATCGTCATTCCCGGTCGCCACTGATCCTGCGGTTTCAGTTGGATCGTCGTTTCCACCATCTCCAGCGGCGCAGAGTCGGTGGCCGTTTCCGCCTTGCCGGTTTTGCCGAACACGCGCGCCACTTCCGGCACTGTCATGATCAGCTTATCGGTTTTTTGCAGCATATCCGCCGCCTGCGCCGCCGAAATCCCCGGTAGCGTGGAAGGCATATACAGCAGATCGCCCTCGTTAATTTGTGGTAAGAACTCCCCGCCCACTTTATTAAGCGGCCAGATGACCGTCAGGATCGAAAGTACCGCCACCAGCAGCGTGGTCTTCGGCCAGTGCAGCACTTTCAACAGCAGCGGGTGATAAATGCGGATCAAAAAGCGGTTAAGCGGATTACTGCTCTCTGCCGGGATCTTACCGCGAATCCAGTAGCCCATCAGGATCGGGATCACCACGATCGCCAGGAAGGCCGCCCCTGCCATCGCATAGGTTTTAGTGAATGCCAGCGGGCCGAACAGGCGTCCTTCCTGCCCTTCGAGGGTAAAAATCGGGATGAACGACAGGGTAATAATCAGCAGACTGATAAACAGCGCCGGGCCCACTTCCACCGAGGCGTTCGTGATAACTTTCCAGCGCGTTTCGTTATCCAGCGGGTCGCCGGGATGCTGGTGCGCCCACTCCTCCAGCCGTTTATGCGCGTTTTCGATCATCACAATCGCGGCATCCACCATTGCCCCTACCGCAATGGCGATCCCGCCGAGCGACATAATATTGGCGTTCAGCCCCTGAAAATGCATCACGATAAAGGCAATACAGAGGCCCAGCGGCAACGAAATGATCGCCACCAGCGCAGAGCGGACATGCCACAGGAACAGCGCGCAGACCAGCGCAACCACAATAAACTCTTCGAGCAATTTGTAGCTGAGGTTATCAATAGCGCGGTCAATCAGCTGGCTACGATCGTAGGTTGTCACGACTTCAACGCCTTCCGGCAGACTGCTTTTCAGCGTTTCCAGCTTCGTCTTCACGGCGGAAATAACGTCCCGGGCGTTTTTACCGGAACGCAGAATCACCACCCCGCCCGCCACTTCGCCTTCGCCGTTCAGCTCAGCAATGCCCCGGCGCATTTCCGGGCCAATCTGTACGCGGGCGACATCGCGAAGGTACACCGGAACGCCGTTCTCACCAGACTTCAGCACAATGTTGTTGAAGTCATCGAGGGTCTGCAAATAGCCGCTGGCGCGAACCATGTATTCCGCTTCTGACAGTTCGACGGAGGAGCCCCCCGCCTCCTGGTTGGACATATCCAGAGCCGACTTCACCTGCGCAAGGCTGATGCCATACTGCGTGAGTTTCATCGGGTCGATAACGACCTGGTACTCTTTCACCACGCCGCCGACCGAGGCCACTTCCGCCACATTCGGAATGGTTTTCAGCTCATACTTTAAAAACCAGTCCTGTAAAGAGCGCAGTTCCGCCAGATCGTGTTTACCGCTGCGATCCACCAGCGCATATTCAAATATCCAGCCGACGCCGGTGGCGTCTGGCCCCATTTCCGCGCTGACGCCCGCAGGCAGTTTCCCCTGCACCTGATTGAGGTACTCCAGCACGCGGGAACGCGCCCAGTAGGGATCGGTGCCATCTTCAAAAATGACGTACACGTAAGAATCGCCAAACTGCGAGAAACCGCGCACCGTCTTCGCGCCTGGCACCGACAGCATGGTGGTCGTCAATGGATAGGTCACCTGATTTTCAACAATCTGCGGCGCCTGTCCCGGATAGCTGGTTTTCACAATCACCTGCACGTCAGACAGGTCAGGCAGCGCATCAACCGGCGTGTTAATGATGGTCCAGGTTCCCCAGATGCTGAGGAACAGCGCCCCCATCACAACCAGAAAACGGTTCGCTACGGAGCGGCGGATAATCCATTCAATCATTTGTCATTCCCTCAATGTGAATGGGCCGCATGATCGGGCGCAGCAGAGGAAGATTGCGCCCGCATACGATCCAGCGCGCCGGAGATATTGGCTTCGGAGTCAATCAGGAACAGTCCGCTGGAGACCACTTTTTCACCTTCGGCAAGCCCGGCGCGAATCGCCGTCACGCCTTGTGATTCATGGAACACCGAGACCTGTTTCGGCACAAAGCGACCGTCGTTGTCGACGGCGATCACCCGCTGTTCCGTTCCATTATCAATCAATGCCTTAGACGGGATTAACAGCATCGGTTCGCTTTGCGTTTTCAGCTTCAGGTACGCATTCATTCCGGGCTTGAGCGCTTCATCAGGGTTATCAACCTGTAAGCGCAACTGGAGGGTACGGGTGGTGGCGTCCACGCTTGGCAGAATCGCCCATTTACTGATGGTGAAGCGTTTATCCGGCCACGCGGGCACGGTAATATCGAACTGCGAGGCATCTTTAATCAGCCATGCGATGGATTCAGGAACGGCCGCGCTGATCCACACCGGGTCCATCCCCTGGATTTTCGCCACCACGTTATCTTTGGCGATATTCATCCCGGCGCGCAGATCGAACGCGGTGATCACCCCATCAATAGGCGCTTTCAGGGTAAAACGGGTCTGAATTTTACGGGTCGATACTAAGCGGCGGATATCCTCTTCCGGCATCCCGGCCAGACGCAATCGTTCAAGAATGCCTTCCACCTGCGTTGCCGTACCGCCCGTTTCCCGCAGCAGTAAATATTCACTCTGGGCTTCAACCCAGTCAGGAATGGTCAGGTCGATCAGCGGCGTTCCTTTCTTAATTTTATCCCCCACCGTCAGCGGCCAGACTTTATCGATAAAGCCAGCGGAACGCGCCTGCATAATCACAAACTGGTATTCATTGAAACTGACGTTAGCCGGAAAAGTTTGCGCGTAGCGCAGCGGCCCACGGCGGACAGCCTCCGTCTTTAACCCTAAATTCTGCGTCTGTACCGGATCGATACGCACGCCTGGCGCAGAGGTCGTGTCTGACTCTTCGTCAGCGTATTTCGCCACCAGATCCATATCCATAAACGGCGATTTACCGGGCTTATCAAAGCGCGTATTCGGATACATGGGGTCATACCAGAACAGAACCTTACGGGCCTCCTTTTCGGAGGCAGGCGCAGTATCGACAGGCTGATGCGCAGACGCAAAATAAGCGTAAACGCCGACCGAGATAATCCCTCCGACGATCATACTGCCGAGAATAAGCGCGGTAGTTTTTATTTTTAAAGACGCCATAGTGACTTCCATTCGATCCATTTTCTGGATCAGTTACGCAGGAGATATGCCCGCGCTTCTGTAAACCCGGGCAAGAACAAAGAGACAGCGAATACGCTTTACTGGCTGACCTGAATATCGCGTAATAAAGAGAGATTGCCCTGCTGAACGAAAGTAAACGCCACTTTGTCGCCGGGTTTAATGTCACCGGAACGGGTTTCCGGGGTCAGGGTAAAGCGCATCGTCATCGCAGGCCAGTTGACCGCCGGAATAGGTTCATGATCGATAGTCACTTTTTTCGTGTCTTTGTCGATGGCTTTAACCACGCCGGTTGAATGAATCACCTGCTCCTGCTGCGCCGCTGATGCGTTATTCATCATCTCGCCGTGGTGGTGTTCATTCGCCTGAACGTTAAATACCACGGCGGAGAACAGACCCAAAATCGCCGCTTTTACTGTATTGTTCATCATGCTTTCTCCTGAAAATAACGATAAATTTTTATTCCACCCAACCGCCGCCCAGCGCGGTGAACAGCGTAATTTCATTAGCCTGTCGGGCGTAATTCAGATCGAGTAACGTTTGCTGGGTTGAAAACAGAGAGCGCTCCGCATCCAGCACTTCGATATAGCTGACCGCGCCATGCTGATAGAGCGCTCTGGCGCGTTGCAGCGTAATACGCAGCGAGCTCAGATAACGCTGTTGCGCGGTTATCTGGTCGTCCAGGCTCTGGCGCAAAGCCAGCGCATCCGCCACCTCTTTAAACGCGGTCTGGATCTTCTGTTCATAATTCACAACCGATTGCTGCTGGCGAATTTCCGCCAGATCGAGGTTGGCCTGATTACGTCCGGCGTTAAAAATCGGCAGTTCCACTTTCGGGATAAAATTCCACATCCCGCTCGCGGCATTAAATAAACGGGAGAGATCGCTGCTGCTGCCGGACACCCCGCTGGTCAGGGTAATGGAGGGAAAAAAGGCTGCGCGCGCCGCGCCAATATTGGCATTCGCCGCCATCAACGAATGTTCAGCTTCCATAATATCCGGGCGCTGCAACAAGATTTGCGAGGAAAGCGACGGCGGGAGCGTCACGTTTTTAATATCTCCGCTATCGCGCGCTCTGTCATCCGGCAGCACAGAATAAGTGCCCAACAGCAATTGCAGCGCATTATTAGCCTGCGCCAGCTCGCCCTGTCGTTTCGCAATATCGCTGCGGGTGCTTTCAATCACGCCCCGCGCCTGTTCCAGCGCCAGCACGGTCGTGCTGCCGGTCAGTAACTGCTTTTCTACAAATGCGTAAGAGCGTGTATAGTTTTCCAGCGTTTCTTGTGCGATTTGCAACTGCGCGTACGCCAACCGTTGATTAAAATAACTTTGCGCCACGTTTGAGATTAATAAGATATGCACTGCCCGGCGCGCTTCTTCGCTGGCAAAATAGTTCTGTCGGTCAGCCTCACTCATGTTTTTCAGCCGGCCAAAAAAGTCCAGATCAAAACTCAGATTCAGCCCGGCTTCATATTCGCGGGTACTGCTGCTGTCACCCTTTAATTTTCCTTCCCAGCTTCCACTGGCATCGGAATTAAGCTGCGGATAACGATCGGCATCCGTCACCCGGTATTGCGCTCTGGCTTCCTGCACTTTCAGCGTCGCCATGCGCAAGTCACGGTTATTGCGTAACGCCTCACCAATCAGCAACTTTACTTGCTCATCAACAAAAAAGGTTCGCCAGCCGGTCTCCTGATACCCCGCAGGCGCAGAAACCAGCGCATTCTGGCTCAGGGAGAATTGTTGCGGCACCGGCAACGCGGGCCGCTGATAGTCCGGCGCCAGCGAACAGCCCGTCAGAACAAGCATCACGCTGAGGGTAAGAAGCTTAAATTTGCGCATAGCGTTTCTCGTCCCAACGGGACTGATAACCATATAGTGAATGTGAATTTATGCCCTGTACCTTAACGAAGTGACTCTGTTCGGCCCGTGACAGGAAAATGACAAAGTTGTCATTTTCCCAATAACCGATTGCTATCCGATCCTGCTCCTCTAGAATTGAAAACCCGCCCAACCTTTGCGTGAAGGAAGACGTGATGAAGATTCTGATAGTCGAAGACGAGAAAAAAACCGGTGAATACCTGACCAAAGGTCTGACGGAAGCGGGCTTCGTGGTGGACCTGGCGGATAACGGGCTTAACGGGTATCACCTGGCGATGACGGGAGATTACGATCTGCTGATCCTCGACATCATGCTGCCGGATGTGAATGGCTGGGATATTGTCCGTATGCTGCGCACCGCCAACAAAGGCATGCCAATCCTTCTTCTTACCGCGCTGGGCACCATTGAACACCGGGTAAAAGGTCTGGAGCTGGGGGCTGACGACTATCTGGTTAAACCGTTCGCTTTCGCTGAATTACTGGCTCGCGTCAGAACGCTGCTGCGTCGCGGCGCGGCGGTGATGGTCGAAAGTCAGTTTCAGGTCGCGGATTTGACGCTCGATCTGGTCAGCAGAAAAGTGACCCGCAACGGCATGCGCATCACGCTCACCAGTAAAGAGTTTACGCTACTGGAGTTTTTCGTTCGCCACCAGGGAGAAGTCTTGCCCCGCTCGCTGATCGCTTCCCAGGTCTGGGATATGAACTTTGACAGCGATACCAACGCGATTGACGTTGCCGTTAAACGGCTGCGCGCGAAAATCGATAACGAGTTCGAACCGAAACTCATCCAGACCGTGCGCGGCGTGGGCTATGTGCTTGAGGTACCGGATGGTGACTAAACGCTTTCAGCGCCCTTTCTCGCTGGCGACGCGCCTGACATTTTTCATCAGCCTCGCCACCATTGCCTCTTTTTTCGCGTTTGCCTGGATCATGATTCACTCCGTAAAAGTGCATTTTGCCGAGCAGGATATCAATGACCTGAAAGAGATCAGCGCGACGCTGGAGCGAATCCTCACACATCCCGACGAACCGGAAGCACGCCGACTGGAAATCCTAAAAAACGTTGCCGCCGGTTACTCGAACGTCATTATTTCGCTGGAAGATGCCAACCAGCGGGCGATTTTTCACTCTCCCGGTTCACCTGATCTTCGCCAGTTTATCGCCAAAGCCACGCCGGATAGCAGCGCGCGTAACGGCGATGTCTTTTTGTTGTCCAGCCCGGACTTACAAGGCAAGAGGCACGCTAACGGGCACGGTGCTCATTCCGCATGGCGCATGATTCGCCTGCCGGTCGGGCAACTCGCGGACGGGCAACCGGCCTACACGCTCTATATGGCGTTATCGATCGACTTCCATCTGCACTATATTAACGATCTGAAAAATAAGCTGATTATGACGGCTTCGCTGATTAGCATGATGATCATTTTTATTGTGCTGTTCGCCGTCTACAAAGGCCATGAACCGATTCGCAGCGTCAGCCGCCGGATTCAAAATATTACGTCGAAAGACCTCGATGTGCGTCTTGACCCGCAGGCCGTTCCGATTGAGCTGGAGCGGCTGGTGCTCTCGTTTAACCATATGCTTGAACGCATTGAGGATGTTTTTACCCGCCAGTCGAATTTCTCTGCGGATATCGCCCATGAAATTCGCACCCCGATTACGAACCTGGTGACGCAAACAGAGATTGCGCTAAGCCAGACCCGCAGCCAAAAAGAGCTGGAAGACGTACTCTACTCCAACCTCGAAGAGTTTGGCCGTATGTCGAAGATGGTAAGCGACATGCTGTTTCTGGCTCAGGCCGACAATAACCAGCTCATCCCGGAGAAAAAGGCGCTCGACCTGGCGGATGAAGTCCACAAGGTGTTCGACTTTTTTGAAGCCTGGGCAGAAGAACGCGAAGTGCGTTTGCATTTTGAAGGACGCGCATGTTGGGTATCCGGCGATCCCATCATGTTACGCAGAGCGCTCAGCAACTTGCTGTCTAACGCCATGCGCTACACCCCGAAAGGCGAAGCCGTTACCGTGCGGCTCAAAGAAATGGACAGACAGGCGCAGATTACCGTTGAAAACCCCGGCGCCCCCATTGCGCCAGAACATTTACCGCGCCTGTTTGACCGCTTCTACCGGGTTGACCCTTCCCGACAGCGTAAGGGCGAAGGCAGCGGAATTGGGCTGGCGATTGTCAAATCAATTGTCATCGCCCATCAGGGAACCGTGTCCGTAACGTCCGATCTGCGCGCAACGCGCTTTATTCTGACATTGCCGAAACATGGCGATTGAAATGCAGTGATAACGACGCAGCGAAATGAAGTCTGACAGAAAGGCGAGAATAAAGACTGGCGCCCCTGCATGATTGAATATCATCACACAACAACCTGATAATAATGAAAATTACTTAGTTCAATTAAGTGACATACCCCCAAACATACCCCCATATTCATCTACACAGATACAGCCCCCCAAATTCACCACAAAGATCAAATTAGATAACTTTAAAAATAACATTTGCACAACAAAACGACAGAGAGATTTATTGGTAATTTTGGATCAGGTCTGAATAAAAAACACGTATATATACGCAGAAAACGTTGTTCCAGTCGTTCCAGTTGTTCCAAATTTCGTAATCAATTGATTTATAATGAAACGCGACTCAAAAAGCGGAACAACTCGGGAGTAAAAAAGTTGTTCCAGATGGCTGTTTTGGTACAACTGATGGGAAGATAAAATGAAGAGGGCTATTGGTAAGAAAGAACTACTGACTATAGTGCCGTTGTCATGGAGCACTATCGATAGACTGGAGAAAAAAGGTGAGTTTCCGAAGCGTTGGCACATAACTGACAATCGTTGCGCTTGGAATATTGAAGATATTGAGCACTGGCTTGATGAACGACAGTCTGCGGAATTTTTTCCAAAAACCTAAGCAAATCATTTCTCTCGTGAACAAATATGGTGATTTAGGCCTGTCGCTTACCCGGTAGGCTTTTAGCCTTCCTTCCAGAACCCACTGCGTCACGGTTGCCGTGGAGATACCCAGTAGTTCGGCTGCTTCCTTTCTGGTTAAAGTTAATTTTTCCATACTCATCTCCATTAGCCGCTCAAATAAGGGAACATTGCTTGAACATATATCTTATGGATCTGAAACAGGTTTGTAGTGCTGTTGGTTTCAAAAAAACGACCATTTACAAATGGATGAATACAGGGGAGTTCCCAAAATCGATCAACATTGGTGGCAATGTTAGATGGGCATCAACGGAAGTGGAAAAATGGATAGAAGAGAAAATATCTGAGTCCAGAGCGAACCAACAGTAGATAGTTTGCGAAACAAGGTAATAATTCAGAGGGAGTCATCGGTTTTCCCCGATGCTGATGTTCGGGTTAAACCGATGATGACACTGCCGACGATCAACGCCGAAGCCAGCAAGCATGAGAAAGAACAGATAAACCGTACTGTTGAGGACATATTTGAAGAGTCTGATATGTGGCTGGTTTCAGATTAAGAGCATTGTTTTATCATATTGCATATGTAGAATCCGCACCGGCTGGCAATCATTCTATATTCGCACTATCGAACGATCGCCAGCCAGCCGCGCCCGGGTCCTGCATACGCTCTGGTGCGGCAATTCAAACCGCTGAAGAATGTTCATCAGCAGGCAGCACAGGCCAGTACACATTTTCAGGAAAACCGTCCTGTTCAGGGATGTCACGCAATCCCTGTCTATATACGCCCCAGGCGGTTTTATCTCCCGGTGCATCCGGTAGCATTCTCCAGTCCGAGTCGGACAGAAGAATGTTTCTTTTTGCTCTCACTTCTTCTGCCTTAACGCTTTTTTCACTGACCCAGTTAACCTTTCCCATCAGTACACCTCGACCCGTTCTGTTTTTTCCAGTGCGCTGGCATCTTTGCCGTAAAAACCAATGACGACAACAGACAGCTCACCATCCTTTTTCACAGCCATTAAGACCGGACACGGATCCAGAACTGAGCAGAATTCAGTAGTGTGGCCATCCGGCATTTCGCTGAAATCGAACGTATCCGATTCGCCGTCAAGCATTACAGTCAGGGTGTCACCGGACACTGAATATTTCACCGTTTTATCCGCACGTTGCGGTGTGATGATTAGTTTCATTTTCATTTCCTCAGAACCAGCGACCGATGGCTGTAATGTAGATAGTGTCTGACCCTGTATAGGTACCAGTGTTTATAGCGTGGAAAGCAAACTGACAGGATGCCAGGGGGCCACTCACTAACTCAATTCTTACGTTCTGACCATTGTTGTTTATGTGGCCTGAGCAACAAGGGGAAGCCGCAAAAGAGGCGGGAAAAGCCACAACATTTTGTGAAGTTCGATAACCGCCCAGACCGCCTGAAGCAGTCAAATTTTTATTTGCGGCATCTGCCGCAGAAAATACCATCCGGCAAATTTGAGTCCCATCTGCAAAGCGGACGTACTCCCCATTTGAATTAGAGCCCTTCTCGATAATTGCCCCCGTAGGAACTCCGCCACTTTGCGAGACTATCCCGAGAATATCGGCACGCGCTGCACTCTTGAAACTGTTCCATGCCGGGCCAGTCCATTCCGAACCGTCGGGTAATTTAACTGTGACGTTACCGGTTCCGCTGAAAATGCTCTGCCAGTTCTGCTTGTCGTAGTTCAGCCCACGCAGGGCTTCAGCGCTCTGGGCCACCAGCGCGGCGGTAACCATGTTCAGGGCTACGCGGGGAACAGCAAACCAGGCGGCGCCTGATTGAGTCGGCCCGGTGTAGTTACTGACCAGCGTTAACGAGGTGTTACTGTTAACAGTCTTAACGGGAAGCGTGTACGGAACCCCGCCGACGGTAACAACGATAAAGTCACCGGCTGCCAGCTCAGTAGTAAAGGCTGTTCCGCTACCAGTTACGGCTGCGGAGTTATTTGTTAGTGTTATGGTTCCTGCTGACATAGACTCCCCTCAGTACATGTTCGGTAAAATAAGAATCGGCATGGTGATGTTTCTGTTCTTTGTCATGTTCAGGCTGGTGTTGTAATTTCCCACGACTCTGTTGTATGCAGACCTGACGCTGCCGTTTGACATAACCACCCCTTTGGTTCTGAGGTTTGCGTAACCACCATTCATCCGAACCTGAGCCCCGGTATAAACTATCTGGCAGTACCCTCCGCCAATATTCTGGAAGGCGTCGGTGATCTGGATTTGCCGGTCGTATACAAAAGGTCGTTTCAGAGTGGAGAACGTCACCTGGCCCGCGGCGTTGGTCATGGTGATACCATCGCCGCCAACTGGTGCTGTCTGATTGAATATCACCAGATCAATCGTCGCCGTTCCGGCAACGTCGTCCCGCCCGGTGTAGGAAATATCGCGGACAATGATGTTGGTGCCATCAAACCCCACCGACACATTCGGGTTATCCCATTTCCCAAAAGGAATGCCACCAACCGGAAGAGGTGCGCTGCCGTTAACCGTAATACGCCCGGAATAGGCACAGGTCATCAGCGCGGCCTGATTAGATATGGCAGTGAAATCCGTCGAGTTCGCAACCAGTAACCCTTCGTTATAGGTAGCAGCAGGCAGCAATTCCATTACGTAACCAGACCAGTTCGGGATCATCCAACTATCATTAATTACCTCTATAGAGATCCTGACACCTGAATTTCCATTTCTTGTAACACTCCCCATCATTGCAATGGCGTAATATGCAAAGTCATAAATATAAATCGGATTTGTTGGCACCACGATGACCTGAGAATCAGGTATCAACGGTGTGTTAACTTGATAATATTGATTTGTTTGCGACGTTTCCGGCGACTCGCCTGAAAATGAAGTGCAGAAACTGGGGGCGCGAAGCCCCGCTGTTATCGCCATCACCGGGCGGCCATCGTTGTAATCAATCAGAATACCCTCCGGCATTATTACCACCTCCCGACGACGACCCGTCCACCACCAGAAAGATTAACAGTCACTCCATCGCCGTTGATAACGACTGTGTTATTCGTACCATTAAATGCAAACTGACCGCTGGTCGCATACAGTTTTCCATGGAACTCACAGTCACCGTTTTTCCACAGACGCCAGCCGCGCGTCCCGGCGATAAAATTTGAAGACTGAAGGCTGTCCGTTATTTTGGCAAAATCTATAGAAGCATCCTGAATAAGTACGCTACGGATAAACACCTGGCCGTTGTAAACGAAGAAAGCCGCCTGCCAGTTCCCCGGATTGTTACCGGAATAAACACCAAACTGATCGGCTGCTACCACCACAGTGGACTTGTACGAACTGCCATCCGGCTCAATGGACATGCCGAAACCTGCACTGTACTTCACTCCGTTTCTTATGATGCCCAGGTTAGTGACATAGGACGCCTTTGCTGAACCATCGATGTTAACTTCAGCAGTCATCTTCTGATTCACTGCGGCGACAAGGCTGCCGTTGGGGCCAATTTGCGCCTGTACATAATCAGAAAGACCAGCGTACGCGCCAGTAAGATCTACAACCGTTTCTTTAACTGTCAGTACATCAGCGCGAACTTCACCGAATTGCTGATACTGATGCTCAACAGTTCCGTGATTGCCCAGCGCATTCTGCATAATGCCTTCCAGGTTGGTATCCACCCCATCTTTAATATTCTGGAAAGCATCTGATTTTTGAATGCCGTCATCAATGATGTCGATGAGGCTGCCGGTATCCATCTCACACAGTGCAGGGACTTCGACAAATGCCGACGCGCCGAACGCATTGATCGTACGGATATACCAGTAATAGGTATGCCCGACCTGTAACTGATTGCTCGTCCATGTGGTTCCGATCCCCTCCCGGCTCGCATTACCCTCAACGGTTTCCGTTGATGAGTCGGGAAGCGCTGTTTCTCCTGACGTCCAGAAATCAAACTGCGTTGAAACGTTGGCGATGGCGGCAAGGCGGGGAATAAGCGTGACGGAAAAGAACCCCTGTTCGATATCAACATGGGACGGCGGCGGCGGCGCCTGAATGCTGAACTCAAGGTACGCTTCCGGCGACTCCGCGCCCATCTGGTTTACCGCTATGACGTGTGCGGTGTAAGTGTCTTTCGGCAGTCCGGTCAGTCGTGTAAACGATCCTGGAACCTGCACAGAGAGCACCATCTGACCATTGCGGCGGATGATGACTTTGTTATAGGAGACCTGTCCGATGTTCTGCCAGGACAGAATGCCCTGCACCACCTGGCCAATTTCTTCAACCGTATATTTCAGGTTCTGCGGCTGCGCCACGCCACCGCTGGGGAGCTGAGTAAAGGGCGGTCGCACGATGGGCTTGCCAATCGCATCACCCCACACATCTGCTGTTTCCTGCTTCAGGGTGACCTGCGCACCGTTCTGCACGCCAAACTTCCAGTCCGTAACGCGCATTTCAACGTCAACGATCCCCAGCGAAGGGAAATTCACCTTCACATACATTCCGGGACGATAACGGTATCCGCTCAGGTTCAGCGGAACATTCATCGTTCTGGAAATACGGGTTCGCTTGAGTTTCACGTCAGCAAGGCGCTGGGCCTGGAACTCAGACGTTACAAAGCGAAGCTTCATATCCTGTGAAATTTCGACACCGTCTTCTGCCACCCACTCACTGACGGAAACTGACGGAAAGTCTGCTTCAGTAAAGCCCTGCTCAGGATCAACAAATGTCCCTTTGATAGTGTTCACACGCTCTGACTGGGAGACTTCCGGCATGATTTCAATATCACCGGCAACCTGGCTTTCGGTGATCACTTCAGTCGCCGGGCCATAATAGGCACCGACCAGCAGACCGTGTTTCCCGGCGATATACGTCACATCACCAGCACAGGCTGAAAGCATCGCCTCCAGAATGCTGGCTTTGTTTTCGCTGAGATCAAACTCGCCGTTAATGGTGTAGCGCTTCTCTGTCGCGCCAGCGCCGGTTGCCACAACCTCATCACAGATATTTGCGGCTTCCTGAAACTGATCCCAGTTAATGTCGGAATCAGGGACCTTCAGATAATTGCGGTAGTAGTCGAGAATACACAGCGCGGCATTGTTGCTGTACGCAGTCAGCCCGGTACGCGGATCGTAAACGGCCCACCCCAGCTTCTCGGCTTTAATGTTCGGTATGCCTGACGGAAACTGTTCTGCGTTGAATTTCAGCGACACGCGCAGCCAGGTGATCCCCTTCCCGATCATGTCCTCTTTCCATGACGGGCAGTTCGCAAGCATGTAAGGGTCAGCAGTCTGTCGGTTGGTGTGGACCTCAAAAGAGGCATTGTCACCGTATGCGCTTATCGCATCATCACCGAGGTAAATAACCGGAACGCCGGATAACGGGTGGCCTGCAAGAGAAATAGCGAGATGCAACATCTCACCCTCGGTCTGGTCGCCCGCCTGCTCTTCGGAGAAAAACAGGGTTCCGGCAGTGACGGTGCGGCCATAAACAACCGTTTTTGCGCTGGCTGCCGCGCGCAGAACCTGTTTACGCTCTGAGGTATCGCGATACGCATTCAGTGAGGGCGTTTTTGTCATCGCCTGGGTTGCGATCTGCGCTGCGACGGTGATCACCATCGCAAGGGCATACATTTCACTTGCTGCCGCTGCACCTGCGGCGACGGCAGCGACAATAGGGATAGCCTGCGGCATTAACGAACCCTCCAGACACTCAAAGGTTTGACGCGCAGGCAGACCAGTCCTGTTTCACCAGGAACCCAGACAGCACCGCCATAAATCACGCCTGCGCACCGCGCGCCATAATTTTCAACAATCGCGATATCACCACGCTGCGCCAGCTTCACCGGCACCTCGTCGAGATACCGCGCAATGACCTTCTCAAGAGAGCCACCACCGCGCAGAATGGCTTTCTTTGCGCCGGTTTCGCTGTCATAGGTTCCGCGCCAGTCCACCGCAAAATCTTCACCGCACATCGCCTGCGCACAGTCCGCGGCGAAAAGGCAGCAGTCGTGCTCACCCCATAAAAAAGGCCGCTTTTCAGCGGCCTTTATTACGGTGATTAATCTGTTATGCCAGTCCGGCTGCTTCATGCTTCCTCACTTATAGGTAAATCCGGGCGCATCTTTTTTGCTGCCCCAGTAAATCGAGCGCTCGGCCATTTGCGCCACATAGCGGAAAATCCGGTCGCCTGGATACGCTGCCTGGTGGGATTCGTCGGTATTGCGATCGGGAAAAGGCCTCTGCCAGTCTTCAAAAATGTTGCTGACGGTATACTGGAGGGCATTGTTATTTCCGAAGGTTGCGCCAGTGCTGGATGCCCGCCCCTTATACAGAAGATCGGCAACCTGGACCACGCCATTGTCATCCATCGCAACGAGATAGATTTCGGCATTCCTGCCCACGCATCGCTCATTAAGCGTCGTGGCAAACAGGGCGCTATCGAGTCCAGACAGTGTCATTTTGAGCTGCGTCGGACTGGTCGTGTTGGTCTCATTGGCGTCATCTATTGCACCCATTCGCCCCATGCCGTAATAGACGTAACCACCCAACACGATGGTCCCAGTACCGGAATGCACATAAACGGTGCCGGACTCAAACTGGATATTCGCGGCGATCACCGCCGTCACCCTGTCGCGCGACAGCCAGTCAACCATTGAGTCTGAAAAAGGGGAATACAGCATTAAAACGCCTCCTCAAATTCCAGGGTGTAGCTGGTAAACACACCCGGCACCCGGTTACCGGCCCCCTGCTGGTTATCCTTCAGCTTGAAAATCCCGTAAGGGTTTGCAACCTCGATAACAGCATTAGCAGGAGGTGAACTGCGCAACATTGGCGCAAACGGAATAAGCGCCGTACCGTTCGATGCACTGCTCACATCTGCCGTAACCATTTTCAGCTCATCGTTAACAGTAATGTAGTCACCCTGTCGCAGGACAACCATTCCCGCCGTCCAGCCCTTACTGTGCAATTCAGTCCCGGTCTGGTTCGCCCCGTCAACTAAAGGTGAACCAGTCGGGGTTCTGCCTGACCGCCCCCAGTCCCGGATTTTTACCCTGCCATATTCACCGTCAAGCTCAGCGACCAGCGAATCAATACGCCGGGATTTCTCATCCGAGAGGTTATTAAATGTCAGGGAGCACATCCACCGGGTGCCGGGGAAACGTACCGTCTGAGATGCGCCATTAAAGGGAGAGCGAAATGTTTTGGTATTGCTTTCCGGTCGCCATGTCAGGGACGCCGGACAGACATCTTCCGGCCATTCAAGTGCGGCCATAATTCACTCCTGTTTTATACGCCCAACAGTCGGCGGGCCTGCCCGCGCGTCTGAAAATCCTGAAGCAAATCCTGACGGGCCTGCTTCGCACCGTCGTTAGCCCCCTGCCTTGCCGCCTGCTGCATTGCCTGCTTAAGGGCTGCATCACCGTTACCGGAAACGTTAATGTGCTGGGTAATATGGATTTCACCACTGCCACCGGGTGCCGTTTGAGCACCCGTTACCCGAACACCAAGTGAACCATCTGCGGAGCGCGTGAGCGGCATGATGGCTTCCGGTCCAGCTTCACCCATAAGACCTGCGCCTTTTGCAAAAGCAAAGTAAGTTGGTGTTCTCACAATACTGTTGCTGTATGCGCTCAGACTTTCAGAAGCATAAGTACCTCCTTTGGCATTCAACTTGATACCGGATGCAGCAGAGTTATATGCGCCGGAGGGGGTGCTTCCGCCAGCAGAGGCGGCACCAAACATTCCACCGATGGAACTGAAAAAACCGCTGTTACTGGCCGACCGCAGGGAGTCCACCAGCATCGCGTTCAGTATGATTTTCTGCATAGACTGGAGCACAGAATTAGCCCAGTCTTCCCAGTCAACCTTATTACCGGCCAGAGCATCAGAAATATTACCGACGAGACCGGACATGGAGTTATTAACCAGATCAGCAGACTGCGAAGCGTAATCCGAAGCAGTATCAGCCCAGTTAGCGAATCCTTCACGCATGCCAGCGGTCCAGTTGCTACGTTGGGCATCAGAGGCAGAGTAATAAACTTCCTGATCGCGAAGACGTTCATCGAGATAGCGCTTATTCAGCGCCAGTCCTTGTTGGTAAAATGTTTCGTCAATTTCACCAGCCTGACGCTGCCGTAACAGGGCGGTATTCTTCTCTTCAAACTCCTTACGGATATTGAACTGCTCCTGCATCCGTTCGCGAAAACGAGTCCCTTGTCCGTAACCAAGCAACTCAGCATCGTTAGCAGCGCGTGAACTGGCGTTACTATCGGCGAGATTTGCCTCATAATTACGCAGTTGTTCGCGTAGTTTCACCTGATCAATAAGCGCGGCATTCTGAAGCAGGCTTTGTTTCTGCGCTTCGGTGAGAGTTGCAAGCTCACCCTGGCTTACCTGATACTTTACCTTCGCCAGTTCGGTATTCTGGCCAGCCAGTGAGATCTGCTCTTTCTGCTGCTTTATAAGGCGGGAGTAAACATCTTCGGTTTTTTCCGCTTCAGTTTTACCACCTTTCGCTTTTGGCTTATTAGCCTGATTGTTGCGCCATTCCTCCAGTCCATTGTTTATAAATTCCTGTCGGCTTGACTGGTAGCGTGGATCATTAGATACAAAACCAAGATCATCAGCGGCGTATCTCAAACGAGCCAGTTCTTTTGCTTCACCACGTAACCGTGACAACTCAAGTTCACGGCGACTTTTTGCCAACGCATCAGTTTGTTTATTGTCCAGATCGGCCTGCGGGATGCGCAACGGAGAATTAGTAATACTTTGTCGCGCCCTGAGGAGTTCATTACCCAGCCCCAGCAGACGATTAAATTCCGTATGCTGGCCGTTCATATTTACAAGAGACTGATACTCTGCGTTTTGTCTCCATGCCCGCTCTTTAATGAGGTCATTACGACGCCTTTCGTTTTCTTCAAGAGCCTGCGATACTGAGCGAGATTTCTCCCTCATCTGTGCGAGTTTTTCTTCTTCAACAGAAATCTGATCGGTAAGAATTGCAATCGCCCTGATAATATTCAGTTCGTTTTCCTGATTTAAAGCAGGGTTACTCCTCGTCTCGTTAAGCTCATTTAGCCGCCGATTAAGACTCATTACGCTCTTTTCCTGCTCGGTAATGAGTCTTTTTTGCTCCTCCAGTGCAGCCACTGTCTGATTGCGACTGTTATCCAGTTCAGGGAGAGACATTTTCGATGTCTTCTCTTTTATCTCATCAATCTGATTCGCATATTCCCGGGCAGACTGGCGAGCCTGTTCCTGATTCTGATACATGGTGTACCAGGCACCAGCTCCAAGCATCAGAAGTCCAGGTAAACCTCCAACCAGAGAAAGCAATCCCGTTGCTCCGCTTCTGACGAGCCCCATGACAGAGGTTGCTGCGTTAAGAGCCTGCTGTGATGCAGTAACAGCACGGTTAGACTGAACCAGAGCGGCATTCGCCGTGATCATCGCTCTACGCCTTGCAATAGCGTTCTGCGTCGCCGTTGCCTCCGCATTAGTATTACGGGCTAACTCAAGTTCCGCCTGGGCTAGTTGAAATGCTCTTTCTGCCGCAATTGCATCTGCGGCGGCTTTCCTCTGCGACTGAGTTGCTGAGCTTGCTCGCGCGGCGGCCAGCGCTATTTCATTCTTACGCGCGTCAATTAACTGAGCCGTCTGGCTACCGAGATCACCAAACATACCACCAAGAAATCGGGCGCCACCAATAGCAGCCAAAGCGCCAGCAGCAGTTGCGACGGTATTAATGTTATCAGAAATGGTATTGAGAACCCCGGTCAAAGCACTGGTAGCACCGGTTGCCTCGTTTGCACCGCCTACCCATGTCATAAACGCGTTTTCGATTTTTGTCGTAGCCGCCGATACTGTCTGAGGCATTGCATCGTATTCTTCGCGAAGGGTTCCAAGTTGGTTGATTAATGCTGGAACAACCTTGTCAGAAGTTAGAGCCCCCTGATCAGCCATCGCTTTGAGGTCTTTTCTGGCTACTCCCATCCCGGCAGCAAGAGCACGAATAACGCGGTCACCATTTTCGTTTACGGAGTTGAATTCTTCTCCACGGAGAACGCCCTGTGCCAACGCCTGACTGAATTGAGTAATTACCGAACTGGCCTCTGATGTGCTGGCGCCGGACAGCTTAAGCCCTGTTGAAATGGCTTCAGTTACTTTCAGAACTTCTTCTGAGCCATAGCCATATTCACGCATAGACGCTGCTGAACGAGCAAAAAGACTGGCGTTGTCAGAAAAGGCGGTTCCTGTGCGTTGGCTGATCTCCATTAATGCCCGCTGTGACTCTTTGAAGTCATCAGTAGACTGCGATGCCTGCTTCAGTCTGGCGTTAACGGAACTCCATTCATCAGCCAGGGAAATCAGGTGGCCCGTAGCGTAAGCGCCAGCAAAGGCACCAGCCAACCCTATAGCAGAATTTTTTGCAGAATTAAGCTGGCTGGTCACTTCAGACAGCGCTCTCTGGGTCTCTCTCGATGCGGCCGCTGCCTGACGCCCACCATTCTGCATGGTGCGGTAGTAATCCTGCCCGGTACGTGATGCTCGCGCAATCTCCGTCTGAAAAGACTGTGAGTTTGCTGAAATTTTTATAATCAGTTCGCGGAGAGTTGCCATATTCCACCCAATAAAAAACCCGCCTTTTGAGCGGGTGTCTTATAATTCGAGAAATTACTTAAAAAGCAGTTGGGGAGAACCTGAAATCACCATTAGCCCCGTATCCAACCCTGTATATTAATGCCTTATCTTTTACCACATCAGCACCGACCTCAACCATACCACCAGCGCACCAGCCATGCGGAGTTGCGCTCAAAACATGACGCCCTGGTTTCGGATAGAAAGTGACTTTTTCCCTTGAGTCGATATCTGCAATTGGATTGCCATCAATATAAATACTGATAAGGCATGCACTTCCCATTAACCCGGAATCTCTTTTGACAATAACAGTTCCGGTGTCGGCTGATTTTTTAACGATCTTTTTATCCCAGATCCTGTTTGCAGAAACATTTTTAGCTTGTTGTGTAGGAACAGGCTGCGTAGAGCAGCCGGATAATAACGCTATCGCAACTACCAGAAGTATTTTATTCATATCCCTATTCCATATTTAAAAGAGAATAAATATTAATAGGGAATGATTGCATTGTCACTGCGTCGCCGCAGTAAGTGCAGCTTCCAGCCCGGCAAACGGGTCGGCCCCTTCATCTTCAGGATCATTCTGCCAGTTCAGCAACATGTCGCCCATCGTGGCTTTAACTCCCTGGGCATTAAATACCGCCGTTGCTATTTGTGCAGCCTGGATATCTCCGCGGATGTCGCCTATCGGGCTGTGTTTATCAAACTCTGCCCATAGCCGAAGTTCACTGGCCGACATTGTTTCACGAAGTTCTGAAAGCGTGCGCCCCATACGGAGCGCGAGCGCCATCAAAAACCGCATGCCGGGCTTTGCTACTTTTCCTCGGCTTCTTTCGGGTCGGTGGTAAGATTAAGCGCCTGCCGCAACAATCTTGCATGAACAGGCCCATAAACCGACTCAACATCAGCAAAATCATCCTTGCTGAACACCGGTTCCCCCTGCTCATCAAAGAGTACATCGATAAACAGAGTTACATCTGCGCGCAGATTACGGTGCGCCCGTTCAGAAACTGACAATTCACCGTCAGTGTCAGCAGGCTTAATCACATCCTGCCAGTGCAACCATGCCTCTGCTGATGGCTCACGGAGCATCACTTTCGCACCGTCCCATTCGGGTACATCAACGGTCGTGTGTCGAAACGCTGACTGACGCGACAACGCCAACTCTTTTAGTGATTTCATTGGTTACACCTTATGAGCCAGGTTCAATTTTTGTTGGTTTTCCTTTCAGTCGCAGCGAGAACGTTGCGGCCACGACACTGTTTGTACCGGAAGACCAGGTGTGCTGGCGAACTTCTGCCAGGAACTGGAAGCCAATCCCCGAAGGAAAAATAATTTTGAAGCCGTAGGTGGTGTCATTTTCATACGCTTCGCGCAGCGCATCTTGTGCCGGGTTGGAGTAAAAGTTACCCGACAATGAGATTTCGGACTGGGCGCCAAGTCCGTTGATGTTCTCCTGCTCAGTAGAGCACAGAGTCGTAACGTCGATGTCCTGCTTTTGCCCACCAGTAAATTGCACTTCTTTGATCGTGCAATGGAGGTCAAGAAAGGTTGCATCGTCGACAGTTTCTGACGTTACAGGGGCAGAGGTAATCTGAATCTTTGTGCCCTGAGATTTTTCATAAAGTGAGGACATAACTGTCTCCTGGATAAAAAGAAACCCGCCGAAGCAGGTCTGTATGGTTACTGATGAATCAGGCGACGACCTGAAATTCTAGCGAGGCTCGGTAATAACGATTTTCTGGCTCATAGCCAGGGATTTTGGATACATTGGCTGGCTTAAGAGGCAGAACAGCCTGCAATGCCATATCCCGAATGGTGCGCGCCTCTATAATATCCAGAGAATAAACATCAATCTGGACAGAAACACGGGACTCAGCCTGCCCACATAAAACATCAGAGGACACGTCTGAAATAATGGAAAACACCACCCACGGCGGCGTAAGGGATGGCTCCCCATTGCTGGTTAAAGGTGCAACGTAAGGATAAACCTGCCCTCCGGCGAGATGTTCCAGCAAAGGGGAAATATCATCTTCCGTCATTTGCTCAATACCTCATCGATAGCCTGATTCATTCGTTTCAAAGCAACCTGTGCCGCCAGTTCCTCTTTGGTGTCAAAAGCGGGACGAACAAAAGGATGTGGCGGCATGTTAATCGTCCCCATCTCGACAAATCGCCAGTAGAAAGCATTGCGTCTGTCGCTGGGCTTCATCGAGTTATCGCTGTTTCCAGTTCGCATATTTCGACCACGAATATGAACACCGGAAGAGATTTCTCCCCGTCTCCGTGAACGTTGTGTCAGCACAACAACGTTTTTTTTCAGTTTTCCGGTTTTCTCCGGTGCTCTGGCAATGACTTCCTCTTTCAACACCTCGGCTCCGGCGCGAGTGGCATCGCGCAGAACCTTGTTATTCTCAGCGCGGCTGAGCAACTCAAGATCGCGGGAAATGTCTTCAAGACCAGAAAAATCAAGATTAATATCAATCATTTTTCAGCCCCCTGTTTGCACAGTATCTCCATCTGAACCCCTTTTGCATCAGGAATGGGAGGGCCGATGATATTCAAAATCGCGCCTTTAAATGGGCCGGTATTAACCTTCAGGCGTGACGCTGCGGTAATGTCGCGCCTGAAACGAATCCATACGCGGATCGTTGCCTGTGCGCTCTCGGCACCTGCGGCTACCAGTTCACGCCCGCTTATCCCCTTCACTTCCGCCCATGTGGTTCCGCCATCATGCCAGGTTTCTACGGGCTGACCTGACGGCGCTCTGGTGGTCGTAGCGTTCTGAATGGTAACCTGATCTCGCAATCTTCCTGCTTGCATAACACCTCCTACAATCCATAAATCCTATAGGGCTGCAAAAGTGCTTCTACGGCGAAAGGAATTTCTGACGTAATGTTTCCGATGTTCACTGCTTCCCGGTTTGCATACCAGTGGCCGATAAGCAGGAGCATGGCCGCCTTAACATCATCATTGAGCAGAATAGGGTCCGGGTCGTCTGCGTAGCCAGGGGAGCTTTGATTTTCATAGAGCGTTCGCCTCGTCCATGTCTGGACGTACCGCGCAGCCGCACCGGTGTATAAAGTCAGCAGAGCATCATCACCTGTGAAATCGGTATCAATGCGGCAATGCTGTTTCACCACATTTTGATCAAGCATTTGTTTGCCCCGAAAAAAAGCGGCCCGAAGGCCGCCTGTCAGTGGTTATCAGCTACCAGCCCCGGAGAAAGTACCGAAGACAAATGCTTCAGGACGTTTAACAGCCAGTGCCAGACGTTCTTCGCAACGAATGGTGATCATGTTTTTCTCAAAGTCGTCGGCGTTTTCGGTAGAAATAACCACATTCGTTTCTTCACGATCGAAGATTTGCGCACCGGCATTAAATGCCCCGACCAGGAATTTACCCAGGAACTTAGCGGCCTCAGTCGCAACCACCGGCAGCCCCCACAGAGTGGGTCCGGTCAGCGCCGCCGGGTTCGCCAGAATGTAGCGGCCCAGGCTGTCTTTGGTCAGTTCGATTTTCGCCCAGTCAATGAAGTGCAGGACATGCCCGGACGCCGGGAAGCGAGCCAGTTGCGCCTGCAACATTGCCAGACGGAGATCGTCAATCCCGTTCTGCTGCTCAACCTGGAAGGCCGGATTAAACGGAGAAGCCTGCGGAACAATCCCGTCGAGATGGGCGCCAGTACCATCACCAAAGAGAATTTCCTGCTCTTCAACGAACTTCAGGCCATAACGCATTTCGGCGTCAATGGTGGACTGCAACTGCGCGAAATCGTCCAGGATCTGTTTGGATGCTTTAAACAGATGCGCGACGGTGGTCACTGGCGTGATCTTCGTTGCGAACTGAATATCGCTGTATGGCTTCTGCGTATTTTCAGGAACTACCGCAGCATTGTTGGTAAATCCGGTCTGTTGCACCCAGAAGATAGCCGGAGAAGAAGTACGTCCCGGCGCGATCAGATCGCGAATGAAAAGACGCTGTTTCGGCGCGGTATCAATGCCGGGCAGTCGCTGCGGCTCAACCACACCTTCGGGAATGTCGGTAGAAATGGTTGCGGCTTTGACCGGAATGCTGACACGCTTGCCACCATCAATACTGGCAGCGAATGTTTTCAGTGCTTCAGCAGAGATAACCTGATGACCGACCGTTTCAACAACCTGCTTTGCATTTGCCAGCGGCATCTGCGCAACGTGTTGTTCCAGTTCACCCACGGCGGCTTTCAGCGTTTTTTCAGCTTCACGAAGGGCATTAAATTCAGAAGCCATCTTGTCTACCGCCGCTTTTGTCTCCTCGGACAGCGCACCTGACTTTTTGGCCTCTTTCAGCGCGTCTTCTGCCTTTGCATTAAATTTGCTGGTTGCCTCTTCAATGCTGGCGGTGACTTTTTTCAGAATTTCATTTACTTCAGACATAAAAGGTCCTTATTTGATTAACGCAGCCAGTGCGTTTTCAAGTGAATTTAGGGTTTCAGGTTTAATGTCGTCGGCAGCGCACGGCGTACCGTCAGGGTTGGTAACAGCGCCAGGCATGCCACCGGAGAGGGCCTTAATCAGTTTCCGCCGCTCAGAGCGCGGAGTGTTGGTTTTTGCCAGCAGCGCATCGAGTTTTCTCAGCGCCGCGGCGGGTGATTCATCACCGTCACTGACGGCATCGGCAGAAAGAAGGCTGTCAGCAAGCCCCTTTTCAACGGCATCACTGCCGCCGATGTAGCTTTCTGCATCCATCAGTTTCTGTACTGTCTCCATTTCAAGACCGGAGCGGGCAGCGTAGATATCTGCCATTGCTTTATCGAAAGGCTCAAGCGAGACGGCCAGTTCTGCAAAGTCGTGACGATTACCTACAGCAAACACCCAGCAGTTGTGGATCATCAGGAAGGCACCACGGCCAATCTGAATTTCATCACCCGCCATCGCAATTATCGAAGCCGCGCTGGCAGCAATGCCCAGCACTTTCACGGTGACCTTCCCCTGGTACTCCCGCAACAGGTTGTAAATCGCCAGGCCTTCGAACATGTCGCCGCCGGGAGAGTTGATGTTAACGGTCACATCAGCGCCATTCAGCGAACGAAGCGCACCGGAAATGCGTTTTGCTGTCACACCTTCATCCCAGTAATCTTTCCCGATCACATCAAAAATTGAGATGGTGTTGTCATCGCCCGATGCTGCACGAATGCCACCATTCCAGCGCTCAAGCGCTGCTGGCATCGGCTCGCTGGTAACACCCGCGCAGGGACGTCCCGCCGGTGCTACCGGAAGTTGTTTTTTACTCATCAGGAAAGTGCTCCTAAGCGGCCTGTTTGAGAGGCGACTGCTCGTAAGGAATGTCAGGGAATACGTGGTTGTGCAGTTCTCTGATAGCGATCGCCTGAACTGCCGGGTTACTGTTTTCGAGGTTTTTAAGTTGCGTGAGATTAAGCTGAACAGTGTAAATATCACCACCCTCTATCGGCGGCATATTTTCAAGGCGGCGAACATCATTACGCGACATCCAGCCATTCTGCAAAGCACTGGTATAGTACGCTGCACGCCCGGCGCTGTCGGCGCGCAGAAGCCCCTCAACGGAAAACTCTGCAAATAAATCCTCATCGCTGTTCAGAAGGCAGCGCGAGATTTCCTGTTCAATATTGACCAGCAAAGGGCGCAGTGTATGAGTCAGGAACAGCATATTCATGCCTTCAAGACTCGAAGCCCAGCTGGACTGTTTTGTCGTGTGACCAACCATAAAGGGCGGCACGCGAAACCAGCGACAGATTTCTTCGATGCTAAAGGAACGGCTTTCCAGCAATTGTGCGGCTTCCGGGTTCATCGTGACATTCTGGTATGTCAGTTCATTTTCCAGAACCATCAGTTTCCCGGCGTTTTTAGAGCCAATAAAGGACTGAAGACTCTTACGAAGTCTTTCACGCTGATCCTTATTCAGCGCTGTTTTTGAAGAAAGGAAACCGGTACTTTGCAGGCCGTTTTCGAAGATTTTCGCCGCCGCCTCATCCACCGACATGGCCGCGCCGAAGACGTCAACCCCGGCCATTGTCGGCATCATGCCGCACACGCCATCAAGACCAAACCCGCGAATGTGCATCATCCTGTCTACAGGAATGATCCGCTCAACGCCGTTTTCCGTGTAGGTGTACTGTAATTTTCTACTATCGAGCCGCTTTACAACCATATTCTGAGGAAGCAGTGGAACCAGCGATACCAGCTTGCTGCCGATGAACAGCTTTTCGACAAAAGCATTACCACGCAGACAAACGCTGGCCACAATCATCAGCATGAAGCGGGAAGGTGTCATTTCCGGGTTAGGACGCCTGCATAATATCTGGTAGGCAGGGTTGTTCTGGGCCAGCTTTCGTGATCCATCCGCCTGCCTCTCGTAAATTTTAAGCGGAAGCGTGGAGACAGACTCGCTCAGGAGCCTCACGCACGCCCATACAGCAGAAAGCCGGATAACTTTGTCAGCGGTGACTACTTTTCCGCTACTGCTGGTTCCGAACCACTCCCGCCAGAATTCACCAGTCGTCAGGCTTATTGGAACACCAAGCCAGTTTAAAAGAGCGCTCTTTATGCGCCCTGGTTGCTGTTTATTCTTCGCCATCAGATACCCACTATGATCGGATCGTCAAAAAAGCCCTCAATATCGCCATCATCCTCTTCATCTCCTTCTGCTGCGCCAATCGCCATCGCACCAGAAACAACGCCATCTATACGGCCATTACTTCTGCGCTTGCTGAAAACCCGGTTGCCGTTTTTATCCTCTTCAATAACAGCATTCGCGGCACACCATCGCAGGCAGGGATTCAGAACAATACTGATTCGCTTCTCCATAATCAGTTGCTCAAACAGCTCAATTGAGTGCGGCATCCACAAACCTGATTCCGCCGATTTACCAAACCCCTGCCCGTGCGGCACAAGAGGAACCGTAACACCTTCGTCATCCAGTTCAGGAGTCAGATAGTCAATGTGATAGCGGTCGAAAGCGACTTTTCGTATATCAAACATCGCAGCCAGCTCAGCCATGCGCTTTGCGACAAATCCGTAGTCAATGGCCGTGCCGGGAGGCGCATGGATATGACCATCACGCTCCCACACATCGTAAGGAACCCGATCAACGCGAGCGCGATCGTATAAAGTATCTTTCGGGGTCCAGAACTCTGTCAGCATTACGCTGATGTCAGGAAAATAGAGAGACAGTGATGTAAGGTCCCGCTTGCCCGATAAATCCAGCCCGCCATAGCAAGTTTTACCCCGTAACTGCTCAATACTGATTTCCTTTTCACAGGCCATCCAGATATCGCCGCCGATCCACGGATTCTCTGCATCCACCCACTGACAGAAGTTCAGTCGGCGCACCAGGCTTTCTTTCGCAGGCATGCCGCGGGCATCTTCTACCTGCTCGCGCAAGTAATCAGGGAGAAAGGTATGCCCCATTGATGGGTTAGCTTTCCCCCAGCATGACTCATCTTTAAAGGGATCGTCGCCTTCATCCAGTGAACAGATAAAGGCAAAGAACGCATCATTTTCACGCTGACCAGCGGCTACCTTCTGCCCGTACTGGTGGTAGTCGTAGCAGACGCTGGTTTTGTCATGTCCGCTGTTGGTTATCATAAAAATTAACGCCTGCCGCCGACCTTTAGTCCCGGCACGCATCATCTCAACCGCACGGTTATCTTTATGCTCGTGAATCTCATCAATCAGGGCGCAGTGAGGACGCGGCCCCGACTGCCCATCATCAGAGCTGATAGGCCTGAAGAAAGAACCGTTTTGAAGAAACGCCAGGTTCCACTCTTTACCGGCTCCCCCTGATTTCTGAATTCTGGACAGAAGCGCAGGCGACTGATCAACCATAGCCACAGCATCACGAAACAGGATCATAGCCTGGTCTTTTTTCGTCGCGGCGGCGTACACTTCTGCGCGCGGCTCTTTGTCAGCCATCATGCAGTAAAGGCCAACCCCCGCCGCCAGCGGCGATTTACCAGAACCTTTCCCGGACTCAACATACACTGTGCGGAAACGACGCGTGCCGTTCTCACGCTTCCAGCCGAAAACAGAGCCGACGATAAAACATTGCCAGGGCAGAAGAATAAATGGCGCACCTTCGTGCTCACCGCCATTCAGTTTCAATACCTGAGCAAAAAAGTTGATAGCCCGCGTAACCGATTCAACATCCCAGGTCAGACCGCGTTTTTTCCCCTCTTTTAAATCACGCAAATGGCGCTTACAGGCATTACGGATATCAGGGCCGGCAACTACTTTTCCCTCTGTTACATCCATTGCATACTGAGTTGCAGGATCAACCGAAGAACTGGTTGAGCGGGTCTTCTTCTTTTTCTCCACCATCAACTTTCACCTTCGTTCTGGCGGCCGGGGTAAGACCGAATTCAACCAGGTAACTTTTAAAGCGGCGATCCGCGTCGGCCAGCATTGCAACCGCCGGGTTAGCCTTAATTAAAAAACCGCCTTCAGTCTGAACGGTATACGTCCTCCCCTCGTCAGCGATCGTAAGCCGCAACTGGAGTATGTCGGCGTAAATATCGCAAAGGCGCTCCAGCGCCAGCACGTCAGCCACGGTAAGTACGCCCATACCGTCAAGCAGCACAGTGAGTTTTCCCCAGGCGACTTTTCCCCAGTCGGTAAGGTGGGCCGGAGGGCTGGGTATTTCTCTCGCGGGCTGGGGCTCTTTATCGTTAAGTTTTCGCTTGCCCGGATTGCCGGTCACCACTTTCAGGTGGGACGGTTTCGGGCGACGTCCTGCCATCGGAACCTCCCGGAAAAAAACTTTTCATTTCGCGGTTATGCACAAAAAGGACGAGCGGCGGTCATTTGGGGTCAGGCTTCTGAACTTTTGACCCGCCCCTCCCCATCAGATGAGAATAGATATCATTTGATTCGAAATGATTTCATTTGCAATCATTTTCCCACCAAAATGAGATTTATTATCATTTGAACCAGTGTGAGTTAGGATCAAGCGGCACGCCATGCTCATCACATCCGATGACGGCGCCGCGTTTTTCCATCCGCTGCTTTGTTGAGTCGTGATGCTGCTTGCAGAGTCCCTGCCAGTTCTTACGGCTCCAGAATAGCTTTTGCGCCTTCGCTATTGCCCCGGCGTCTCCGCTGTTCAGCGCCTCTTTCAGCTTGTGCGGAATGATATGGTCAACGACGGTTGCCGCCGTCACTCTTCCCTGCTCATGGCACATCACACACAGGGGATGCTCGCGGAGAAAGGCAAGTCGTTCACGATCCCACTTGCTGCCATAGATGCGCGGTTCTTTCTTCATGCCAGCCTCCACGCCCGGCGGCGCTCTGTGCGCGGTGTTCTGTCTGGATGACGCTCTACAGGTTCACCGTCGGCATGATCCACCAGTGAGTAACACGGATAGACCACTGCGCCGCCATAAGCATCACCCACTGCATAATCAGCAGGCTTGCTGCTGTCCCAGCGATACAGCACGCGGTTAATATGTTGAGGCGGTACGCTATAGCAAACGCCATGTATCAGGCGCGGTAGCGTGATATGGTGGGACTGAATCTTGTCAGCCACTATAAACCGTTCGGCAATCTGCATCTGGTACTGCGGTGGACGGCCAGTGCCCAGATAGAAGCTCACCAGTGAATCGGGGAAGCGGTTAAGCCACTCGCCCACCAACTCAGCAAACCCAGTCACAGGTATCGCGTCGTCTTCCAGAATCACTACCCGACAGGGTTGGCAGGCAGCCCATTCCAGCGCGCGGCGGTGATTCCAGTTAGCACCACGGTCACTGTTATCAATTAGCAGGACAGCACCGATAGACTCAGCCAGACACAACGCCTGCTTGTACCTTGAGTGGTGTCCGACCACCACAAACTTCACTTGTGTTTCCACCAGGCGTACTCCTTACCAACACCATCAGACTTGAACACGGTGTGGATGCGCGGGCCGATTACTATCCGATCACCGAAAGACTTCGCCACGATACCGAACGCCAGCATGTCACCTACAGCTGCGACATCCCGTTCTTTCTTCCAGAAACGATAACTCTCGATCCGGTAGTAAAGGCGAATAATGCCGTGGGCGAACGCCATAACATCGGCGCGGGTGCCACCCAGCAGACCAGCGTTAAGCATCACATCGTTGCGGTGTTGTTCGATGAACTCCTGATAGATGCGTTCCGGGTGATTCTGTCTTGCCCAAGCGTCGGCGTAGGTCTTCGGTTCTGAACCGACATAAACCTTGCCTGGTTCCATCTCATCCCACGGCGCACAAAGCATTTCGACATCAGTACCATCGGTACACCAGACGAACCGGTATTCAGGATGATCGCGCAGGTACTGCCAGATGTGCAGCCAGCGCCGGAAATAGACGTTCATCGCGACATCTGGAACTGTCACCAGTTGAGCACCATCAGGAGCGGCGGTTAGCTGATCGGCCAGCACTACGGCATCGGAACCCCGGATTGATTTAGCCCAGGTGGTCAGCACCGCCGGGTCAGGCTGCATTCTGCTACCGCGCTGCGGATCGGGCTGACTGGTAAGCAACGTTGTGATCACAACGTCGCGCTGGCACCGGTATTCAACGTAACCGGTAAATCCCGTATCGCGCCGCGAGTTGTGGATCTTCACGTTACGTTCCACCAGCGCTTTCCGGTCTGCCGTTGGTACTGAACGGTCTACGGCTTCATGCTCATCGAGCGAATGAATCAACTTATCTGAGCCGATTACATCGGCATAAGCCCACGTCGTCAGCCCGGCGTTATGGATGCGCAGGGCAAGGTCACTGTGTTCGTACATGCCGCGCCCGTAAATCCAGTCGAAGCCACCGACACGCTCGATAGCACTGCGGTGGTAATACAGCATCACGCCACGCTGCCCCGTGTACGCCACATGTTTATCGTCGCTATAAAGCACAGCGAGATCGTTAAGCTTGCGCGGTCCGGCAAGGTCGAGGAACTGATACGCCAGATGCGGCTCAGGTGATTCGATATACGGAAGATGCCAGCCATCGGCAATCGGCCATGCGTCGTCGTCCCACAAAAACAGATGCTCGCACCCGGCATCAATCAGCGCTGTAAGGCTGGCATTCTTCGAAGCAACAATGCCTAGTGATGTTTCATTGCGAAGCAACTGCACACCAGCAGGAACCACGGCAGCAGGTTTTGACCCGTCGTCTATAACAACCACCAGCGCGCCAGCAGGTAAAAACTTCATATGCTGAGTCAGGGCGCGGCTCAGAACGTCAGCACGATTGTGCGTTGAGATTGCTATTCCGATACGGGCAGAAGAATTACAGACAGGCGCATACGGGACATTATCAATAATGACCTGCATATTTTCTCCGGTAGGGAATTATCGGCGTTGAATGATTACTGTCCCGTAAAGCGTCTGCCGCTTCACTTCGCCGTTTTCTGTTGTCACGTAACCACGCTCATCGAGAACCGCTGAGATCACTTCACCTTTCTCATCATCAGCCGTGTAGACGTGCTTAACCTCAACGCCATCGAGAAAGACAGCGTATCGCTCGACTCCGGGATTAATCTTCCTGCCGGGATCGTCATCCAATACAGTGAGACGCATATGACCTCCTGTTAAATACCACGGCGTCTTATGCCCCAGACGCACCACCTGGACGGCATTCATTACGAATGGCTTTGCGGATAAAACTGGTTAGGTCATCCATCGCTTTCTGATGTTCAGCAACGTTCTTTGCTACATCTTTAGCCGCACAAGCAGCAGCATTATTCTGCGCGTTTTCAAGCACCGCTTCGAGATTGGTATCAACACCAGAGTGAACTTCGAACCGATCAGCGGTAAAAGTTACCGTGTTCTGTGCTGGCTTATCTTTGCGAACACCAAGGCTGATGTTGTAGATATTGGTCGCCGAGCGAGTATCTTCGGGGTCCGCAGCGTGAATTACATCGCCAATGAATGCGTTATTGATGTAATACGCTTCACTTAGGTTCTCTGCGTTCACGAGCAGACTCCTTCTTGCAGTTAGCCTGCACTGATTTGTTATGCGTCAGGATGTCTTTCTTGGTCTGCTTATCCAGCACATCGATGTCGTGATCGGTGAGATAGATGATATTCACCCAGTCACAGGCCGTGTCCGTTACTTCATGTTTTGCGGGTAAAGTTCTCACGCAACTCGCGGTCAACATCGTCATCAGGAAGATGATTAACAGTCTGCTGTACATCCCTGGCTCCTTTTGTTGTCTCTACCCGGCGTTCTGCAACGGCTTCAGTGGCTGCTGCACGCTCTTCAGTGCGTTGCTGGTTCGCTTTTGTCTCAGCGATGTTAGTACCGCGTGATTTACCCAGACCAAAAGCACCTGCAATTGCGGCCAGCACAGCAACAGCCAGGCCGATAATCATTTCAAGTCCCATATGACCTCACACCAGGGCGGCTTTTGCTTTGGCGTAACGTTCACGGCGGTCTTTAATGCCGTTCTGCCCACCGTTGATGATCTGCGTGACGCGTTCCACATCACCCGAATACAGGAGGCAACCGCGCAACGTGAAGTACCATGCTGCCGAACGGGCCGCATGTCGCTCTTGCGTTAGCAGTTCCGGCGTACTGACAAGGTCAAGTTTCAACGCTGTACCGCACCGGGTATAGTTCTCACGGCCAGTGATTTGCAGCAGGCCGCGACCGCGATATTTCCAGCCATCACCCTGGCTGTGATTACCCATGCGGTCACCGTAAACCAGATTGGCTATTTGCGGTTGGTGGGCGACCTGCTTACCATCGACGCGCCCCAGCATTTCACACTGATACGGCGTCAGGCGTTTACCAAAGGTTTTTTTCAGCCCGTCTACCGAGTAGTTAAAACTCTCTGCCAGTGAGGTAAAGCCAGCAGACTCATGTCCAACTTGTGCAATGAACATGGCCTGATCGTTAACTGCTGTAATTCCAAATTCTTTCATTGCCGCGTCGATGTGCGGAAACCAGCGCGCAGCTAATCCGGCGCTTATATCAGCCGCCTGCTGAAACTGTGATTGGTTCATTAGTGCCTCAGCGTATCTATGAGACGCGCCACATTGCCTCGTGACCTAAGCACGGCGGCGCAGATGATCAAATTAACGATGACTACCATCCAGTGCGATTCCTGATAGAGACCGAACAGATACCGGAATGGGACGCTGGCATATACCAGCACTGTGAAGTAGGCCACCAGCGATATCAGAGGGCGATGTCTCGCGCCGCCACGCTGGTAGAACATCAGCGCAACCACAATCACCCCACAAATTAACGCATTAAAGAAAGCAGAAGGATCATTTAACATTGCCCCCTCCTCCGCGCAGACGCGAAAGCATACCGAACAGGCTGTTCAAATCCTGACTGTTGATGAATGTCAGCACCTTGATAGTGATGGCCGATACAATCACGGCGCCGAGAGCATCAAGCGGGCGATCACTGTAGCCTGTCCATGCTGAGAGTTTTGAGCCTAATAATCCGGCCCCAAGCACACCAACAATGAACGATGTCATGAAGTATGCAGCCAGACGACCACGGGTAAGATTTGCAGCCGTTGCAACGTAGAAAACCGCGCCACCAAACGCACCAAATACAACGCCAAAATCGGTATGAGTGAAGATTCCGTAAATTACGGAACCCACCAGCCCACCTCCGAGCATCGCGCCGGAGCCAGTTACAGGATCGGACATTTAGCCCCCTCTATTGCTGTGAGTCCTCTCAGAAATGAGGGGAAATAGAATCAGGCTTCACGGGCTGGATTTATCAACAAAGCACGTAGTGAGTGATTCCCGCGAGCCTGAACACGAAAAAGGCCGCCTAAGGGCGGCCTCATAAAGATTGGAAACTTACTTTATGACTGATGAAATCTTACAGCAAGAAAGTAAAGACCAAGCAGAGTGGTTGTTATGATATTCATTAATATGAATAAATACACCCCCACGAAGATAGTTTTAAGCCATATGATTACTTCTGAAGACAAAAATGTTAGTAACCATAAATGGAACGGCTTACCCACCAATATTGAAACCATTCCCAGACAAAAAAGCATAAAGCTTACAAGAGCAAGGTATCCAAATAGGTAACAAACAAAGCGTCTGCGAGTTAGCTCCACAGTGATTTTTTGACCACGAAATTTTTCCACCAAAGTAGGCGGATCACCAGCCATCACTTCATCAATGGATGGGCTTGAAAAGGTTGCTACAGCGGCCAACGCAGCAATGTAAAAACCTATCAGTACTTGAAGTAAACCATTAACTTGAAGAAGAAGTCCATTGGTTGCTATCAGAGGTATTTTGTTAGCATGGTAATGATACACAATCGTTACAATAAATGACACCGCGCAGGGTACTTTGAAATCATACCAATTCTTTTCCTCATGCTTGATAAGGAGATAGCTTAGCGGCGAAAAAAGTTTCATCTGAAACTCCCTTTAAAGTAACCCAATCATCTTTGTTTCAAGCTGAAGATGTACTCTGCTTTCACACTGGTTGATTAAATTACCTAATATGATTTTCTCACTTTTAGTGAATAGTTTAGTTGCTGCGTCCTCGTTACGGTCCAGATCTAAGCTGGCTTGTTTACCGTCTTTAGAGTAACTAATTGAAACTTTGGAATATCCTGATTGTTGTCCTTTCCTTCTCAAGATCTCTAATAATCTTTCTTTGTCTTTTAACGGCGGCTGCTTAATGATTTTGTACCTTACGGATCTTTCTGAGAGTTCAGTGTACGCTGTTTGGTCCAGACCGCCTTTTCTTCTTGTGCTCACAAGTTTAACATTATGAAGTTTTGCCCCTTTCAGGGCATCCATCAGTGTCTGTGAGCCGTGAGAGTATATATCTAGCTTTGGCCTATGTTGGCACATGGCCTTCGTTGCGGGGTTTTTGAACTCACAACCAGTAAACGCCTCTCTGAGCATTGCGTTTAAAAATGGTTCAAGAACAGATTTACTTATACCCGGAACGGACTCTACAAGCGTTTTGTAATGGTCTGCTGAATGGGGCTCAACAGTGGTGGAAATCACAATGTGGCAAGACACCGCGATGCCTTCCCCTGCAAGCTTGGGTTCTACCCTGAGGTTACCTGTTGTCAACTCACCAAAAACAGGATCAGAACCATTCTTGTCACTGAGCTGAATTAGCATGGTGGCTTGGGCTACGCCAGCAATATACTTCATTTCTGAAATTCTAAGCGCCCTAGTCCCATTGTTGTACAGCTTCACGGCGTTACCGGAGTTCACCAGCAGACTGAGCTTTGTAAGTATGTCCGTAATAGGAATACTTGGAGCAGCTACGTGTGTAGGCGTCAAAGCAAAGTCAAAAAAAGAAACCCAGCGTTCATTATTGGAAAGCACATCGTCACCACTTAGATTTTTAGTTCTTGCCTATACAATAACTTAGCAATACCAAAAATAAAGTGATCACAAATAAAAAAACCCGCAACGTGGCAGGTTTTTAGAGGTTAATTATCTACAGGCGTTATACTCCATAATTAGAAGCATACACGACAACTTCGGACAAAATCAAGCTTTGTGAAGTGAAAGTGCTAAATTTTGTCCACATCATCACTAAAACTGGTCGCTTTTTGAAAAGCAGTATCGGCCTTATGCTCTTCCCGGCTGCAAATGTCCACCAGCGACTCAAGAAACGGCTTCCAGTTGCGGGTCCATGTTCTGACGTGCAACTCTGGTACACGCTTCAGAATCGCTTTGTACGCAGCCGTGGACGGCACAGAAGAAAAGCCATTCCCACCACAACGTTCGCAGGTTTTGAACACTGGCGCCCCATGCTCTTTCGTAGCCTTGCGATCGAGTACCTCTCCTTTACCACCGCAGCGACACCGGGCGCTTATCGTTCCCTTACCTTCACAAACTTCACAGACAGCCGGGACACTCTCTGTGACCTCGTTCCATTGCTCCCAGTCTGAAGGACGAACAGCGCGGGACTTGCTGGCCCAGTATGGAGCTTTACCCCACGGGTAAGATACCTTGCGGATTGTCCGGGTCACCGTTACACGCCCGGAACCATTGCAACTGTGACATGTCGCGCTGGTGGCCGCAGAACGGGAATACTCAGAAAATGCAAACTGCGCCAGTACCTGCATGCACCAGCCGAACTCAGTCCCTGCGGCCTTTCTGACATTCTTCGGAGCCGTCGCCATCGCGTGACGCGCCAGTGCCTGAACCGCCAGTTGTTCATCCGTCTTGCTGATCCCCGCTTTGCCGAAGAAAGCAGCCAGGCCGAATCGTGCACGACTGCTGGTGGTGCCGATGGCCGCCATAACATCAGTGCCGGTGATCCGATCCGGAGAGGTTCCTTTCACGCCGTCGCTGATGTGCATCCCCTGAGGGCTGAAATGTTTAAGGGCAGACTCAAGCTTCACAATAATTTCCTCCGGCGATGGGATGCTTTTATTATCTCATTTATTGCAACATTCATCCATTTTGATGCAATAAATGAAATATAATTAATCACCCTGATGTGAGCCGATCAGGTTCAGATAAACGCCGTCCTGGCGCCTGCCCATATCTGCAAAGTTCTCACTCTCCAGATACCATTTGAGTACATTCAGCGCCTCCTCGCGGCTTATCGGCCTGATGGTTTCCAGCTGTTTTTCCAGCCAGTTTTCCCTGTGCCAGATGTGTGAACTCTCCCAGGTGTACTCGTTGGGATGCAGTTCTTTGTACGCTGCCACCCGCATCTGCGACAACCAGTCCCAGTACTGGTATTCCCGGACTACGTCGCTGAGGGTATAAGGTGCCGGAAGCACGTCTGTATAAATAAACTCTCCGTCTCCCTCCCGCATGTAATCACAGTAAATCCCCTGGTAAGGCCCATACCGGGACTCAATGAGACACTCAGCCGGAACAGGATCAAAAACAGCCTCATGACTGCCAAAAGCACCACGAACCTTCGCGGCCTTCTCCCGCTGTAATTTCGCATTGCTGATGAAATGCTGTGGGTTATCGAGCCACATTGTCGAAAACACGGAGGTCCAGCCCGCGCCGTTCTGCTGAAGGTATCGCGTATACCGCTCCTGTGCCTCTTTCGGTGTGATGGTCAGTTTCTCCAGCGCCGCTTCCGCTGCGGCAATATGGACAGGCTCGCCCGTTTTGATAACCTCCAGCACCCACAGGTACGCATCCGTCTGTTTATGTCCGGTGATCACCTGCTGCGGTGGCAGGGGCTTAACCGTCGCCAGTTCAGTGCTGTATTTTGGTTCCGGTATAGTGAAGAGCACCCGGTGTTCAGGGTTGTCCCGAAATAACCCGGAACGGCGGCAGATACTTTTCACGGTATTGATATTGACGCCCGTTTCGCGCGAGATGGTTTTGTACCCTTTGCCGCTACGTTTAAGATCGAGTACGGTTTCTTTTATATCTTCTTTTTTCATATGCACACCCTGTATTCGGGCGGGCTTCCCCGCCCCCGGCAATCAGAAAGGCACGTCATCCGAAAAATCATCTTCCGGTGCCGGTTGCCCGCCTGCGCTTTTCTTCCGGCCTCCCGGACGGACAGTCCTGGCGCTGATCACTGAATCCGCCACCATCTGATAGCCCGTCTGCAACACACCATTATTCCCTTTCCACTGACTGGCCTGCATATTCCCGGAAACACTAATCAGGTCACCTTTCTGATGTTTCAGCAGATAATCAGCCTGTTTGCCGAATGCCGTTACCGCCAGCCAGAATGTAAGTTCACCACTCTCGGCATCCCGGCAGGGGAGAGACACCGCAAGCCGGGTAAATGCCATACAGTTACCGTTGCTGATCGTTTTGCTCTGCACATCGACCACCAGCCGGCCATGTGCCGCGATATGTGCTGTCACTGGACTGCCTCCTCACTTTCGTCAAGCTGAACCAGTAAATATGAACGCAGGCGAATATTCCCCAGATGCCGGAGCCGCGGGGTCAGCGTCTGATAGCCTTTATCACTCGGTGATTTTTTCAGTATTCCGGCATCACACAATGTGCGTGCAAACTGTCCGCTGTCGAATCCCCTGGCAACTTCAGCCTTAAACACCGAAGGTAAGACATAAAACAACACCGGATCATCATGATGATTTCCTTTATTCCGGTATCCGGCCAGCTCGCTAATCGGCAGACTTTGTTCGTCATAGGGTAACGGAGCAAACCTGCGCATACCGAAGGTACTCAGGAACTGCACTGCCTGTTCAATAATCTGTTCAATCTCTTTGTTACCTGTACCAAACACGCTAATCCACGCGTTATAGCTGTGCTGAATGGCATCCCGGCAGTGCTGCTCATCCCAGCCTGTAATTACCTTTCCGAGCAGCAGCGCAGCCTCAAGAATGGCAAACCGGGAAGCCACACGGTGAACCTGCTCGCCATAATCGGACGGGACAAGATTACGCCAGCGCTCTTCCGCTGACCGGACTATCGCAACGGCCTCTTCGCGGTTTTCTGCCAGCCATCTGATCCACTCCCGCCCGGCGGCGCCATGATGATTCTGGTAAGCATCCTTAATGGCATCGGCATGTTGCTTGCCATTTTTGTGCCCGTGGAAAGCAACAGCGCGACTCATGGGAATGTTGAGCAGACGCACCAGTTGCCCCGCTTTAGCCTTGCGACCCGCTCCGGTCACGAACGTTTCCATATCCACTTCACCGGTACTGACCGCCACTGTGCGCCAGCGTTTCAGCTCACGGTTACCCCCTTCTTTGGCCCCCTGTAGTTTTCCGGTTCCGTTGAACAGGGCATAAGCTGACTTCCAGACCTCCACCGGATCGGCTCCCTGGCCGATTTCATCCAGCGGCATGAGAGCATCATTGTGAGCCGCAGCTTCATTTGCCAGCCCCAGCGCGGTTCCGTACCAGGTCAGGCGCAACACATCCGGATTGCCATACAGACTGGAGGCAACGTTGGCCGTGGTGGTTTTACCTGCGCTGGACTGCTCATAGAAATGGATCCCAAAGCCATCAGCACCAGACAGCCCGATAAGTGGAGCGGCCAGCGCAGCCGCAACGGCCGTCATCATCGACCAGTTACCGTCAGCGAGAGCCCCCACACTGTCGCGCCAGCTTTTACTGTCACCTTTAATCGTGTACCCGGCTGCCGCAGAGCTGCGCCCGTTAAAGAGCACCGGATGTTCAGGTTTTCCAATGATTTCGCCATCCGGCATGATATAGGCGCCACACTGCCAGCCGGTGGCATGTGCAACCCGCCACAACTGACCTGTACCGCTACGCTGCATCCAGTCAGCCAGGACAGCCCGGAGGTTATTTTTGGTCGTGACATTCACGCCGCCCGCCTTTAACATCCGCCACCCTTCCCGTTCACCAATATCCGCCTGCGGAATGGCGCGGGTTACTGGTGTATTTTCGCCTTCCGGCTGCCAGCGCAGGATCAGATAACGATCCCGGCCGTCACTGCCAATACTCACCACGTCCAGCGGAGAACACAGCCAGCTTTCGTTACTGATAATTTCGCCACTTTCCTTATCGACTTTTGGCGTAACCCAGAAGACACCATCATCGCGGCTTTCAACGCGCGGCTTAAGTTCATCATCAGTTTCTGACGCCGTGCCTTTTTTGAACGCAGGAAGTTGCAGAACCATGTGTTCTCCACGCTCAGACTGCTCACGTAACCTGGACAGATATTCTCTCCAGTCTTCAGGGTGGCGGTCAGGAATACCCTTGTATAATTTCGCCTCCTGCACGCCCGCCAGCGCCAGTTTTTCACCAATGGCATTAATCAGAACCGGCTCAATATCACCTGCCAGATAGACGCGGGCAGAACGACGTCCGTCATCAACAATTCTCAGGTTCCCCAGCTCCTGGAGTTGCTTCGGGCCAAGATAAACCGGAGGCGTTGAGTCCCGTGCCACCTGTTTACCCATCCCCTCTTCCCAGCCTCTGGCGTGAGAATAAGCCTCAGATCCGGCAAAAATAACGGCTTCAGTAAACTTATCCTCTGGCAGGCACTTAAAATTAGGTGCTTTTTTCATCATAAGCCCTCAGTGAACTACCGGTGCCGCCGGAATACCTTCCGTTTGCAGCGTCTCAATAAAACCGTCATGAAGAAGCGCCATCCCCTTCAGTCCCTGTACCGACATGCGAAATCCGGTCACCGGATCGTGCTCAAGCATGCTCCGATAAATTGCCATCGCCATTTCCGCAGCCTTTTCTGTTGGAAACATTTCATACGCCAGCCCCTCGATATGATGTGCCAGAGCAAAACGTTCCGACCACGGGTAGATGACGATGCCGCCACGTTCTCCGGTATACACCGTGACCTCTTCAGGCTCTCCCTGCTCATTTTTCACGCTGACCTTTCCGTTGGCATCCCGCATCTCGCGGATATACACGGACACCACCACCCAGCGCCAGAGTACAAGGTGCTGCTCATCCGTCAGCGTGAAGCAGCCCGTACTCATTCCCGCCCACAGCGCGGCCGCCAGGCGCATGCCTGACACCGGATCCGCGTCATACCGTCCGTTGTCCAGTTCCTCAATGACCGTTCCGGGGGATTCTGATTTCATAAACTGATCGCTGCCGTCCGCCTGGCAACAAAAATAAAGAATGTTATTTTTCTCCGCTTCCGCACGACTTATTTCTCCGCATTTATCATGCGGCTCCGTATTACCCCTGACGTTTTTCATCTCTGTATTACGCATGATAAATCTCCAGGCCAAAGTTATTATCTTTGGGGTTATCCAGCGCCGCTGTCACCGCTTCTTTCATGACTTCATTCATGAACTCAACCCCTTCTGATGTCAGGCGACTGTTGTCTTTGGTCAGCATCCCTGCGTAGGTTTCGCTCAGCATCGACAGCCCTTTATCCCTGCCGAACTTGCGGAAGCACTGGAGTTCAATGCTGTTGATAAGGCAACTGGCTATTGCCTCCCCTGTCAGGTTATCCAGCGCCACGACCTGTTTTTTCACCATCAGGTTGAGAACTGCTGATCCACTGTTACGCAGACGACAATAATGAATAAAGGCGTCAGCGATATGCTTCCGGTTTAATTCAAGAGAATTATTTGACTGGCTCATAAATATTGTTTCTCCTGCCATCAGGGCGAGTAATCCCCCGACCCGATGGCCGTTAATTTCTGGATAAAAACTTATAGGGTTATGCCGGAATTATTTCCCGCTTTTTTGTCTGCGTTCGCTGATATTGAAACCCGCCTCATCCGCATTAAATTTCAGCGCTGCCGCAATACCCGGTAAATTCATCAGCATTTCGCCCAGATTACACAAATCCTCACGCGCCATTTCATCGGTGTAGTTTTTATTGTCACAGGCCCAGAACACAATATTGCCGACAGACCCCAGCCCGGACATGATGCCCTCATAAGCGCTTTCGGAATGCATACGGATCGCCACCAGCGCCTCATCATCCTCTTTATGCAAATCGCAACGGGTAAGCAGTTGTTCGATGTTGCTCATACACCACCTCCGGCCAGTTTTTTCAGATCAATCCCGTAAACAGCCAGCCATGCTTCAGCGGGCCACGCCTTTACACTGCCGTAGCGCTCATCAGGCACATCCCTGGCCTCAACACCGTTGTCGCGGCACCAGCGGCGTAGTGGTGCGAATTTAAATTCACCCTTGCGGCCGGTTGCCTTTTCAACCCTGGTGATGGTTGCGTGTTTTATGCTTTCGCCAAGCTGCTCTTCCAGATCCCGGCAGCGACGGGTTACGGCGCTGAGTTTTCCGAGGGCGGAAGCTTCGCGTTTACGGCTGATTTGCGCTTTTGTTCTCTCGGCGTGATCGGCCCGCTCTTTTTCTGCCAGACGGCCCTGCTCAGACGCCATCGCAATCTGAAGGATCTCCATCGTGGATAATTCACGCTGCACAGGTACAGGTTTGCAACGGGCTTCCAGCTTGTCGACCAGCACGCGGCGCACAGCTTTTGACTCACGGGCAGCAACGCGGAGAGCCTGCTTACGGCGCATTCCTATGACTTCCTGATCCGCACCACCTTTTTTACTGTCCATAGGGGTTACGAAAGTTTCGTAACCCTCCCCGGCAAGTTCATCTTTGATACGGGCAACAAAATCATTATTGCGAATCGGCTTTTGCCCACACTCTTTGCGCGCTTCATTAACCAGCACCAGCAATTCCCGGGAGTCGATATAATCAGAGTCGGCCTCCAGCACACCACCAGCCATCAGTTCAGTTTTATCAGCCATTGCACACCCCATGTTCATTGTCAGCCTGTTCACCCAGATCCAGAGCATTCGTCGATTGCTGCGTCAGATGGGCTGCAACATCAACAAGTGATATCACGTACATCTGCAAATTCTTCTCCCCGGAACCGAGAATGCGGGTAGCACAATTCATCAGATCCAGTGAGCGTTGCAGGTTCATCAGTACATCTTCATCGGTATGGTAGGTATGTGGTTTATCCATTGTCGGCCTCCGTTGCTTCTCGGGCGATCTTTTCAATCAGCTCGATGAGTTCAAGGCACAACTGCTCTTCTTCCGCACTGGAAGTGAGAAATCCGGCCGCGGACGCAAGCGCCTGAATCTTGTGCAAAGCATCAAGGCCAATACCGACTTTAACGTTACGCATTGCACACCCCCTGTTCAGGTGTGACAGACCAGCCAGCCCGGCGAGCCATTTCCAGAAACGACGGTAACGTTGCGATATGCTCGCCATTCACCAGCGGGTAGTCACACACATGACGGCCTTCTTTAAGCTGAACCACCACGCATCCGGTAAAATTCGGAGCGACATGAAGGTTTACGTTCAGAAGAGTACGAAGCCCTTTCAACAACACCCGCTTTTCAAACTCAGCGGCATCGCCATAAGCACCACATCCCAGGCAGCGGAATGTCTGAGTGACAGGATCGACAGTGAATGATGGCGTTTTCTCGCTATGGAAAGGGCAGAATCCGACGTAATTCTTTCCCTGCCGATCCAGGTGAACGCACAATCCGACGGTTTTAAGGATGTCAGACATGTGCCACCTCCTGAGCACCAGAGGTGCATGCTTCAAAACGCTGCTCGAAAATCCATGAGAAGTGATCGTCACCGTCTGTCAACTGGAGACGGCATGGTGCCTTAGTACGAATCTGCGCGGCGAACACCAGATCCCAGTTAAGAAAGTGCGAGCGGGCCTGCTGTTCTGTGTTTGCTTCGGCACGAAGGACAACGGGTGTGACGTTGGGTTTATCTGATGGGGCGCCCAGAAACAGATATGTAAATTCAGGGCGAGTTTGGGTATCATGTGAACATGCCATAATGTTACTCCAACTAACGTTGTGGTTAGAGGCCCAACCTGGACGGGCATCCGGTTGGGCTTCGCAATATCTGCACCATTTTATTAACTTGGTGAACACCACCAATATATTCACAGGTGAACACCACGTCAACAATTGAATTAGATTTTTTTTCGTGCATACTGAACACCACCTACCAACAAGAGATTCAGTAATGGCAACGGGAAGGAAGAACAACAAGTCTTTACAGGTATCCGTAAGGCTCCCACTTGACGACCTCGAACTAATCGAGAAAGTTAAGGAAGAGGGTGAAAGTACAGCCGGATTTTTGATTACAGCAGCAAAAGGTGAGATCAAACGCCGACAGCGCAAAAAATCGAAAGACGATCCTGACCAATGATCGTTCTGGTTCCCAAAGGCAGCGCCGCAATCGCTGCCTTTTTCTTTGTGCGTACAGGGTGTGCTACCAGTAAAACCGCTCATACTGATACCCCGACTTTCCCGCCACCAATCAGCTCGAATGGAATCTGACCAATTTCATCCACCAGCTTTTGCGCCTTAACCAGTTCAGGCAGATCATCCTGGCGCTTACGAAGACGGCGGCCAGCATCGGAAGAATCTTCGTCTGAAGCCTTCCAGGCTGCTGCAACAATATTTCGCATCTGCTCAATCGTGTGATGAACGCCAAGCTGAGGCACCGAACCCTCCTTCTCAACTAAATCCAGCAACCACACACGAAGCTCTTTCGCTACTTTGGTGCGTGCAAACATGCCGATGAGATGAGCGCCTCGTGACGAAAAAAGACGAACCTGATTATATTGCAATTCATTGTTTTCATTACGAACCCTCACTTTGGCGATGGTTGTCATACTTTCGGTGAATTCATCCTTGTGCCGGTAGTAAAGGTTCAAAACCTTATCTTTGCTGGCATACTTCAGAAGCCCGGCCAGAGTGTCAGCAGTGAACCATATTTTCCCGTCACCATTGTCAAACGGAATTACCACCTGGTCATGAAACTTCAGTTCGCGGCAATTAACGCCCTGACCGATTTCAGAGTGAGCAAGGCCCTGCCCGGAGAGGGCATTTAATTTATTCATGGTATTTACCTGTCGTTAATTAGTTGGTAACTGTCGCAACAAGTGCGCATAGGGGGTTCTTATTCAGGCTACCTCCTTGCGGGATTCTTCGATGCGTTGGTTAATCCAGTCATCAACTTCACTTTCGACGAAGGCGATGGCGCGCGAGCCAATTTTGACAGAGGACGGGAATTTCCCCTGACTCATAAGGCGATAAATCCAGGCTTTGCTGTAACCAGTGCGGCGCTGGACTTCGGAAAGGCGAATAAATGATTGCGACATATTTACCTCGTAACGTCTATTGCGGTTTACGAGATTAATTTAATCATATTCAATCTATTCAGTGTGGAAATCACGACAAGAAAGATGGAAGGCCTAATTTATGCTAAGCGATAAGGAAACAGTATTTTTATCGTAACATTGGAAATGCAGTAAAGGCAAATGCGGGACTTTAGAAATGTCGCCCCGCATTGAGCTTATCTTTAGAAGTGGCTACTGTTCACTATCAGGCAAAGTGATTTCTAAAGCTTCTTTTATCAAGTTAGTCATTTGCTTCTCTGTTACAACCATCCCCTGATACCCCAATGCCGCTAGGTTCTGAGCGACAGCCCTAGCTATAGCGAGTTTATTCAACCGCTCTCCATTCCGAAAGGATTTACTCGCTTTTTCAAGCGCAATAGCCATACCGGCAATCATCATAAGTGCTGTATTTTTACCCGGAAACTCTCCCCACTGGTCAAGATATATCTGATTGTTATTTTCAATAACCTGTGGTTGTTGTAGAGGTAGAGGCCAATTGAACTCATGATCAGCAACCCATTTCTCAACTTCACTTCGAACAAGCACACAATCTCGGCGGTCGTGATCCATATTATCGTAGTACGAAATATCTTTTGCACTTAATTTTCCATTGTCAATGGCATCCCATAAAGATTCTTTGTAAGCTTCACATTCACTATTTTGCTCTCCTCTTAAACCCAATCGAGGATTAGCGCCAATAATTAAACAAGCTGCATCACTCAATAGAATATTGTCGCGAGAAAGATAAGGCACCAACCAACTATCTAAGTTTTTTTTCAACCCAATATTATATTCTAATAGATTATCATGGAGGTTTAATCCTAAAGTTTTCTCTATCTCCGAACGATTAAAGCCCAAAAAATCAAATGAATTCATATCATCACCTCAAAATGGAATATCATCTTCAAAGTTAAGGTCTGTGGTGCTTTGTTCCTGCTCTGTCCTAGTCATAGATGGTGTCCACCCTTCGTAAGGCGGGTTATCCATATTGGGGCTAGCCATTACACGGCTTAAAAGTTCATAAGCACTAAACGATGGATCTCCGAAGGAAGGCCTACGAGTTATTCCTCGGGCATCTTGTATTAGCAGGCTAGGAGCATACTCTTGCTCTTCATCTAGCTTGATAATTATCCAGTTCGCTATCTGATCCCGCGTCATATCGGGATATTTTGACTCGATTCTAACAATTAGCTCTCTGATGCTTATGAATTGTTGCTTTTTAGCTTTCAACTCGATCGCTGGATTAAGCATACACCACCTCGCGCCTCCAAATTTTGTGGCTATGTCAGCCCGCAGAGGTATCCGGGGTATCGGGGATCAACCTAGACATAGCCATTTTCTTTGGAAGGATTATCGTCTACTGAGGTATACATGTCTAGCTTAGCTGTATGCATAACCAGTAAAATAATGACTGTGACACAAAATCGCTCGTACACAGTTGTTCCAAAACCCCAAAAAGTTGTTCCAGAGTTGTTCCAGCCTTAATGCATATATAACAATAAAAACAATAAGTTATATTCATAAAAATACATATGGAACAACTGGAACGACTGGAACAACTACTTTTCTCTTACATGTGAGTAAGTGGCTTAGCCAACAGACTTCTTAGCCAGCTCATCCAGATAGTCCGCGTACCACTGGAGCATCTCCCGTCGGCCATCAAGGTACTGAGCATGGTTGTAGGTGCCGCGTATCGTATTTCTGTCAGCATGTGCCAGTTGCGCTTCTATCCATGCAGAATTGAATCCTTTTTCATGTAATACAGTGCTCATGGTGTGCCTGAATCCATGTCCTGTGACCTTCCCTGCAAAGCCTATGCGCTTGATCACCTGATTAATGCTGGCCTCACTCATTGGCTTGCGGGCATCATTACGTCCGGGAAAAACATACTTACCCCAGCCGGTGATCTCTTTCAGCTCTAACAGATGTGATTTAACTTGCCGTGAAAGCGGTACAAGATGGGGGCGTCGCATCTTCATGCGTTCTTTTGGGATCTGCCACAAATCGTTGTCCAGGTCGAACTCAGCCCATTCAGAGGCGCGAAGCTCAATAGTTCTGACGCTGGTATACATCAACAATAACGTGGCCGCTCGCGTAGCCTTACTTCCGGTATAAGCATTAACGGCCTGAATGAAGGGACCGATCTGCGCTGGCATCAGGTGAGGAAAATGTTGTTGCTTCGGAGTTTTCAGGGCACCAGCTAAATCAGCAACAGGATTAAACTCGGCTCTTCCGGTGATGATTGCATAAGTGAATATCTGGCGGCAGGCCTGCCTGGTCTTCTTTAACTTATCCAGTACACCACGCTCTTCCATCTTTTTCAGCACGGAGAGCATGCTCATTGGCTTGATATCCGTTACGGCTTTTTTCCCGATATACGGAAATATGTCTTTTCTCAGGTATTCAAGAATGTCGTCAGCATAGCCTGAAGACCAGTTCGGCTTCTTATGCTCATGCCATTCAAGCGCGAGAAGTTCAAAGCTATTATTAACCGCGAGACTCTTTGCCTCTCTGGCGGCCTGTTTTACTTCAGATGGATCGTCACCCGCAGCAAGCATGCGTTTAGCTTCAGTCCGTTTGTCTCTGGCCTCCGCAAGCGTTACATCAGGATAAACGCCAATGGATAACAGTTTCTCTTTACCTGCATAGCGGTACTTCATGCGCCAGTACCTGGAACCGTTCGGGTTAACCAGCAGATACAAACCACCGCCATCAGACAGCTTGTATGGTTTTTCCGTTGGTTTCGCTGTACTGATCTGGCGGGCTGTTAACTTCATAATGGGGGTATCTCACTTCATTGAACCTGAACATACCCCCGAATGTACCCCCATGTGATCGTAGATTTCAATAGACGATAAAAGACGTTGAGATAATGATATTTTGTTTAATGCCTTGGTATGTCTAGATTTAGTAGACTTTAGGAGAGGTTGGTAGAAGTGAAAATGGCGCGCCCTGCAGGATTCGAACCTGCGACCCACGGCTTAGAAGGCCGTTGCTCTATCCAACTGAGCTAAGGGCGCACTGTGTGAAGCGATGGCTTCATGCGGATGAAACGCGTGAATTATACGGTGAGCGCCTGCTGAGTCAATGGCTTTTGTTCTGGTTGCTGAGGAAGTGTACGAATATCTTTTTTTCTGGCGCTACGCAACTATCCAGGAAATCACCTGGTAAGAACTCGGCCTGCATAAAGTGGCATTTTAAGGATAAATGTATTTAGAAAATTAATGCGTTTACTTACTATTTCCTCCCCACTTCCCAGCTGTTCAGGATATTTTTTATGCTGAGTGTCGCCATAAAAGAACAAAATAGCCATTTCGAACACGGTCTTAAAATCATCATGACTCGTCTGACTCATCAGTGGCATCAGAAAATTCAATTTCTACCTGCTGATGATATAGACAAAGCGGATATCGCATTTTTATCGCTGGATGAAGACTGGTTTAGTGCCGGATGTTATCAGATACCGGTACATACCCGGCACCAGCAGAGAGTCATTATTTGTAATGAATACGATAAAGACAAACTTATGTTCAGGCCGTGTCTCTATATGCTGCCGCATATTTATCGGGAGGACGATGTTGATGAGATAACCAAAAAGATGGTGCTTATCCTGCATAAACGGGCACTTCGCCGCAGCGTTCCCCCTTCTGTTTGCCATTACTGTACGACTCGCCATTTCTCCATTCTGGAACGCCAGTTTTTAAAGATGGTCGCCCGCGGGCACCGGTTAAGCGAAATTGCCGTACTCCTTTCGCTGAGCGAAGAACAAACCAAATCAATTCGCCGCAGCATCATGAAGAAACTGCACGTAAAAAATGAACAGCAGTTCTTAAATTACATCAGAGTTAACCTGGGTTTTCTGCAAGAATAGACATATTCTCAATTTTCCATCCATCATGTTGAGAAATATCTCACAGATGATTAAGTAACGTCATCTACAGCGATTTTTCACATACTGCCACAATGACACTTATCATATTTCCTGATTGCACAACCGTCAGGAACCGAAAATATTCGGCGGCATTCTTTATGCCTACAGGAGTGTTTTTGTGGCAACTCGCCCGGTATTACAGGGAAATATTCTTGACTCTGCAACATTGCGCACTCAAAAGGAACGTCCTTTTTGTTGGGAATATCCTTTAAAGCTTGAACCGATAGTTCATTTATCTTCTGCCCGCACCTTTGGCTATGAAGTTCTGACTCAGGTTCCTTTTCATGTCAATACTGAGCATTTTTTTCACCACCTCTCGTCAGAAAAAATAGTGGCGAATTTTTATCAGCAAGTCGCCACTATTACGCATTATCCCAAAGGCGTACATTATTTTCTTAATTTACCGCTAAAGGTATTTTTACACCTGGATTTTTTTAATTCAGGAGTAACCCCCTGCCCATCCAATCTGATCCTTGAAATCCAGGACCCAGAAACGCTTTTTTCACTTAATAGCCGCCAGCGTTCCCAACTCTATGAAAAAATAAAACAGGTTGAGTCTATCGGAATTCCCGTCTGGCTGGATGATGTCGATGAAAATTTGATCAAAGAAGTGGCTGCCGCCCGCTGGCATTTTAGTGGTCTGAAACTGGATAAAAATGCGTTCTGGGATCTAATTCTGCATCCTCAGAAACTGCGCCAGGTGATTTTTATGGGGTATAACATTGCAGATGTCATACTCATTGAAGGTATTGAAAATCATGCGCAAAAAGAAATTGCTTTTCATTCTGGTGCCCAATTAGGCCAGGGATACTTATGGCCCGCGCTTTTGCAAAACAAAGAGTAGAAAAACGGAAAGGGAAAGGATGCGCAGCGCACTTCGCAAAGAAAGACATCGCCGTTTAAGAAATACTGATTGCACTCACCACTACCATCACCTTGAACCACAGGTATTTGATCGTCTGGAATATCTGACCCAACGTCTCAATTATGCCCTACCGGACAATACAATCTCTCAGGTTATTATCACGACGGATAACTATCTCGGATATACACTGAATCGCTATTTATTTTCTGGAAAACGCACGGCGGTGTTCAGCTCTCTGGAATCACCCTCACGCAGGCTGGAAGAGACGGGCATCAGACAATTGATTGTTGATATGGCTGGACTGGCAGTCTCCTGCTACGAAACGCTTGAGCGATTACGCCTGCTTATCCGAGAGCGAAGCGATATCCAGGTTTACTTACTGGTGCCGGATAAGGATGTTAGTCTGACGCGTTTTATGCAAAAAGCCGGTAAGTTTTATATTCTGCAACGTCGCCAGAATCTCTCATCATTACGTAACGCCTTATTATCTCCCCCCACCGTTAAAAATACTGATGGCACCTTTAGCCATACTGACTGGAAGATCATTTCCGCGTTATCTCAGGGTATGTCTTTAAAGGAAATCGCGCTTTTACTCAATACGCCTTATCACCGGGTGATCTACCGACTCAATCAACTTATTACTCAGTTGGATCTGCCGCATCGACACAGTTTGCTGTATCTGATACACCGCCTTAGCGTCACTTCTCTTCACTTAATTTAACATGCTAACCTCTTAAGCTATAAGATTTTTTAAGAAATTACTTATTTTAACGCCTGACTAAATGTAAATTTTTTACATAAAATTAATATTTACAACTATTCCTGGTATCATAGGAAAATCCCTCTTTCTCTATAATCCTTCAATTGACGGGCTCTCACGGCCTCATCGTTGAAAATTCGCCCAAAAATCACATAACAGAAACTAAACAATTGGTTTTTTATGTTGTTTTTATATTTAAAAAAAATACTTTTAGCCACAAAACATTGATTCAACAGAGAATAAAACCAAACGCTATTAAACAGTCTAAAACATGCAGAACATCCTAACAGCCAGCACCGATTTGTGTACCGTAAGCCTTTTCCGAAAAAATAGACCAGGTATAATCTCCCTATTCTTAGTTAATCAGAATTTTCTTTTTTGTTGGTGCGAAATGGATATTCCCCACGCTTATTGCTCTTACGCAAAATAGTCAGTTAACAAGGATGGTATTACCTTCACTACTTCCCAGGTTCGTGAGGTATATTCTGGCTATTTGATAATTAATAGTGTCTGACGCTTATCCGCAAACGGAAGACGCGCAAACAGTCTGAGGCATACAACAATGAAACCTGCATCCGTTATCATTATGGACGAACACCCTATTGTCAGAATGTCGATAGAAGTGCTTCTCGAAAAGAATAGTAATATCCAGGTTGTCCTGAAAACCGATGACAATCGTACCGCGGTAGATTATCTGCGCACATATCCTGTGGATCTGGTCATCCTGGATATAGAGCTGCCGGGTACAGATGGATTTACACTGCTTAAACGAATCAAATCAATACAAGAAAATACCAAAATTCTTTTCTTGTCGTCTAAATCTGAATCTTTTTATGCCGGGAGAGCTATCCGGGCGGGCGCAAACGGATTTGTCAGTAAAAGAAAGGATCTCAATGATATTTATAACGCAGTGAAAATGATCTTATCAGGATATTCTTTTTTTCCTTCAGAGACGCTAAATTTTATCAGTAATACCAGTTCACGAAAAGGTGAGCACAATGATATGCCGCTCTCAAACAGGGAGGTTACGGTACTGCGCTATCTCGCCAACGGTTTATCGAATAAAGAAATCGCAGAGCAGCTCTTGCTGAGTAACAAAACCATCAGCGCGCATAAAGCGAACATCTTTTCGAAACTCGGCCTGCATACCATTGTTGAGCTTATTGATTACGCGAAGGTACACGACTTGCTGTGATCGTGGCTGACTCCCGACGAGAGATCGTTCGGGAGTACGTTATCGGGATCGGACTTCAGTTGTAATTGATCATAAAAGTCGCATCCGCCTTTGCGACTCCCGGCTGAACGCCATCGGCCAACGCAATGTAATTCGCATAAAACGTCATCGTAGCATTACCGTTTTCATCAACGCTTACCGCCTGGCTGGCTTGCTCAAGCGGTAATCTGCTGCGATCGCTGTCGCGGATCTCAATGGCCACTTTTTGCGCCATGACCGCATCATCCAGCGCCAGCAGCGACGTCCCCGCCGCTGGCGTTCCTGAAAAGGTCATCGACGCCGCGCCCGGCGGGCAGCCCTCAAGTTTGATGCTGAAAGGCACGGGCTGGGTGGTATCGCCGCTGGTTTTCAACTGCTTCGTGGGCCAGGTGCCCAGCTCGACCGTTTTGTTACTGTCACCGGTCACTGCGGTGCAGGTGAAGTCCACAACATTACCGCGCAGTTCAATATTAATCTCGCCCAGAGCGGTGTCAGCCCGGCAAAGCGGGCTCAGCAACACGCTGCAAAAAATAGCCAGCAAAAGTCTCATGGCTGTGCGCTCCCCTTAGTCGTAATCCACACGCAGATACCCACGAGCGGTAAAAGGCCCTTCCGTCGGTTTACTCCCCGTGATGCTTACCGGCCATGCGCGGATCCCCACGCTGGCGGCGGCGCTGTCATCCAGACGGAATGGAATTTTGCTGGCCAGATTGTTAGGCGTCAGCGGCACGCCGCCGCTGTCGGAAACGATAAAGCCTAAGTCGGGATTATCAGAGACCATCGCCTGCCCGGAGATTTTCTCCGCCTCCAGACGCATCGACAAATAGGCCTGCGCCGCGACGTTCGTACATTTTATGGCGACCGTTTTTGTCTGCGGCGTCACCCCTTCCGGGCGATTTCCCGCCCCGGCTTTGCTGAACAGCGCGGCGCCGATATCGCCAAAATCAAATTCCACAACCTGCCCGGCATTCACTTCACAGCTTTGCGGAACCTCGACTTTACCGCTGTAGCTGATGGTATAAACCGGCGTGCTCAGAGCATCGCCGGTGCTGGTGGTGACATACACCGAGAACATGGTCTGGCGGGGAATCGGCACCATGTTGATAAAAGGCCGTATCACTTTGAGTTTAAAGATCAGCTTAGAGTCCATCACGCCGAAGGGCTTTTGTTTCGGTACATTGGGGTGCGTCCCCATGCGAATATAATTACGGGGCGGATAAAATAATCCGGCATAGCTGTCGGTGATGCTCATCGCCCCCAGCAGGTAGTCATTGAGCTTGAGATACTGGAATCCCCCTTCCGTACTTTGCACGGGAAGTTCGGTCACATAGCTTCGAAAGGTATAATCCACATTCGTACCAGCAGGACACGTCGCCTGTACGCCAACCCAGCCCGATTTCTCCGGCAGCGTCACCACCTGTCCTACCTGATTATTGCTGCTGGTAAAAACATTCGACAGATCGTAAAACACATCGGTCGGCGTACCGTTCGAGTTATGGCAGACCGTCGCCCATGCCGGATTCGCCAGCAATAATGCGATGGCGCCCGGCAACAACCCTGATTTCATTTTCATCTTTTCTTACCTTTCATGACGACGGACGTTTACAGGTTGCATTAAGCAGCGTCACCGCCTGCTTCAGGCTCTCTTCGGGCAGGGAATAATGCGCCACGCAGCGGGCGTTCGCTCCCTCTCCCCACTGAATCAGCAGTTCCCCTTTCAGCGGCAGTCCGCTCAGATAAATTTGCCCGTCATCGCCCGTCATACTGGTGACGCCGCTGGCGGTTTCGCGCACAATTGAGCCAAACGGCACCGGGCGATCGCCCTGTTTTGCGGTGACAATTGCGCGCACGCCGATTCGCGTGTCAAAGGCAGCGCGTACCAGCGCCCCTTGCGTCGGCACCACGCTGCTGACGTTATTCTCCACATCGGTGTGGTTATCCATTGAGTTGGTATCCAGCGCGACACGGTTATAGCGATATACGGTGGCATAAGGCATGACCGCATATCCGCGCCAGTCAGTTTGCACCCCGGTCTGGTTTTCTATATGCACCCCTTCGGCGCCTGGCGCTTTAATCAGGACGTTGGTATCGCCTAAAGGCTGACTGAGCGTGATGCCGTCCGCATGACCGACCACGCCGCCAGACAGCTGCCAGTTGTAGTCATGCTGGTCTCGATCGTAGTTGTACCCCACGCCGAGCGTCCCGTAAGCCGCCTGCCAGTTCGCGCTGGCGCTGCCGCTGTAGCCATTGGTGCTGCTGTGTCCCTGGTTCACGCTGTAGCTCAGGTTACGCCCGTCTAACAATGTCCCGCCGATGCCGGTCTGCCAGCTGTTCTGTCCATTGCTGTTCCGGTTCGCGTTAAAGGTGGCGTAGGTGCGATCCAGGGCATTGTCGCGCGAGTAGCGTCGCCCGGTGAGCACGCTGAACGGAACCGACATGTTGAATGCCAGAATGCGATCGGTGCCGGAAATCCCTACGGATTCATTCCACGACCAGGAAAGGGAGTAGCTGATCCCTTGCCAGCCGCTGGCATACCCCAGTTGATACCAGGTATTGGCATCCGACGTGTTCCAGTATGTTTGCTGACTGCCGGAGATATACAGCGAGCCGTAATCCCCCAGATTCTGTGAAATGTTGACCTGGAATCGGCCTTTTTTGCTGTAGTTCAGGTTGTGATAGCTCTGCACTACCGGCACTTTATGACGCTTACCTTCGCTGTCATATTCATACTCGTACCCTTCCATACTGCGGTACGCCACATCGTCAAGCGTGTAGAATCCGCGCGTGGAATAGCGATAGCCCAGTAACTGGAAGTTAGTGCCGTAGTTGTTCAACGATTTGGCGTACAGGAAACGCAGCGACTGCCCCTGGTGGGTGCTGTCATCCGCCAGTTGGCTGCGGGCGTGGGTGACGTCTACCGAAACCGCGCCCCAGTCGCCCAGGTTCCGTCCGGCCCCCAGCACCACCGAGCTGTAGCGCGAAGCCAGTTGCGTGCCGCCATAAGCGGTATACCCTTCAGGCAGACCGGTGATCAGCGTTCCCTGGAAGAAGAATGGCGAAGATTGCTGGCTATTACCGCTGCGAAAATCCCCCGCCACCAGGTCGAACTTCATACGTCCTTCGCGCTGCAACAGCGGAACGGTGGAGTACGGCACCGTATAGCGCTGCTGACTGCCGTCTTTCTCATCAACCGTCACTTCCAGGTCGCCGCTTGAAGACGTTGGGTTGAGGTCGGTGATCGCGAAAGCGCCCGGTGAGACATAGCTCTGATAGATCACATAGCCGTTCTGGCGGATAGTCAGTTTTGCGGCGGTACGGGCGATCCCACGCACGGTCGGCGCATAGCCTTGCAGGCTATCAGGGTACATATTGTCGGAAGAGTAGAGCCGCGCCCCGCGAAAGCCCACGCTGTCAAACACGTCGTTGCCGGTGTTGCTGTCCCCCATCACCAGTTCGCTTTTCAACGGGATGATGGCGCGTTGTACCCAGGTGCCGATGTTTTTCCAGCTTTGCGAGTGGTATCCGTCGCCTTTGGAATAGCTCCACGCGCCGTTGTTACGCAACCGCCACGGGCCATAGTTCAGGCCGCTCATCAGGCTTAAAAAATAGCTGTCGCTGTTCGTCCCGCGACTGCCGGTAAAACTGTAGTTGATAAGCGCGGCGGGAATCCCTTCATCCCACTCTTCCGGCGGGATATACCCGCGCGCGCTGTTCAGCATTGACGCCTGCGGAAGACTGATATTTAAACGCATTGAGGAAAAATCAAAAGCGATTTCAGCGCCGGGAATCGCCTCTGGCAAATTGATGCAGGTCTCCTCCTGGCTTTGCCCAAGCGCAGGAAAGGCGGTGGTATTTACCCCCAGCCTTTTGATCCACGCCAGATCAAAACAGGGCATTAATCCGCCTGATTTTTCACCGGTTTTCGTCGACGAGGTTTCAAAGCGAATATCCTGGGTCGCGACGAACTCATCGTTGCGCCAGATATCCACCCGATAGATGCCCGGGGGCTGGTGATTGCCTTTCTCAAAACGTGACAAATCTGCCACGGACGCAGCATCTGCCGACAAAAAAGCCGGGTTAAAGTAACTTTCGCCATGACTTATCGCCGGATAGAGCGCCGCCAATATGGACAACGCCACCCCCGTCAGATGTGGCGTATACCCCGGCAGTGAACCGGGAAGATACGTTATCTTCTTCATCGTTTTCTCAGTGTGGCTTCACACGTTCCGATCAGCGCAAGCTAACCGTTTTCGCCGGTGTCAGCGCACCGTAATCATTTACCGTCTGGAACGTCACACTTCCCTGCGCGCCTGCCGGAAGCAGAATCTGGGTATTGTTCTTCGGCGCGACCATGACGTTATCAACCTTCTGATTTCCCACTTTGAGATTGACCAGCGTGAGATAGTAAGCAGACGGATTGGTGATTTTCAGGTGGTTCCCGGAACGGGAGAATTGCAGCATTCCTGGCGCGTCTTCCTGCACCTGCGGCAGATTGGCAGGGCGAACAAACAGCTTAATGCGCGACAGGATCGCCAGTTGCAGGACGTTTTTGCCTTCAAGGCTGTTTTTATCCACCGACGGTATCGCTTTCACGTTCATCCAGAACAAAGACTCCCGATCGGCAGGCAGGGGTTGTCCGGCATAAATAATACGCAGCGTGTTTTCACTTTTGGGTTCGCTGACAAACAGCGGCGGTGTAACAACGAACGATTTTTCTTTGACGCCGGCGCTGTTCTCAATCCATGAATTAACCAGATAACGCTCTTTCGATGCGCTGTTGCTAATTGCCAGCGAGGTCTGTTTGGCGTCCGCCGGATAAATAACGCGGGTGGCGCCTAATGCAATTCCCCCGGCCGCCTGCGCACTCATTGAAGTCAATAAGGCAATAAAAATAATAAGGCCTGATTTTATATAATTAAGCATGGCAAAAAATACCTTTTGCGTTTTATCAACGCCCGGAAAACAAATCAGGGGTAAACCAGCGTAAACCACACATCTGAATGAATACTTCCCGGCGTCATATTTTCCGAGATTGCCCGATAGCGAGCCGTGAAATGAAATGTCATTTCTTGCGTTAAAATAGGGGCATAATGAAGCGGCAAGGAATTGGGTATGATTTGCCGTTGTTCTTCATCAAATAATGCCAGACCAATACCGGAGGTCGCCGCCGTGTCGCTGCGCGCCAGGAATACCTGCGGATCTTCTGCGGGAGTCACACCGGAAAAAGCGATCCCAACATGGCTATAAACCTCTGAACTACAATCGGTTAATCGCAGCGAGAAAGGAATACTGGTCGGGGCGAAACTCCCGGTGCCAGAAAAGACATTGGTGCGGTATTGCCCCATCTGTACACGGAGATCCTGGCTTTCGGAATTCACCGCGCAGGCACCGTTTACCAGCTGGCCTCGCAGGTGAAGATTACCGCTCTCCAGTATCACCGTATGCGCGAATGCGGGCATCGCGCAAATCAGCCCCACCAGCGCCACGCCTTTGCTAATCATCTGCTGTATCACTTATCGTCCCCGGATAGCGCCTCATCCATTGAGGCTTGCCACATCCCTGAATCCCTGGTGGGTTTATTCGTACTTCATGATGAAGGTTGCGTCGGCGTTAGCCTGACCCGGCGTGGTGTCCGCAGCAGTCGCTTTATAACGCGCGGTGAAACGCAGCGTGTTGCTACCTTCTACCAGCGCCTGAGCCGTAGAGAAGGTCGCGCCGTCTGGCTTCAGCGGAGAAGAGGTGTTATCAAGAATTTCGATCCCTACGCCACCTGCCGTGGTGCCATTGTCACCAGACACGACTGCCAGCAGGCTGTCGTTTGTACCGTCAGCCTGACCAGAGAACGCAACGGCAGCGGTCGCTGCTACGCTCGGATCGCAGTCATTCAGTACAATGGTGAACGGAATCTGTGCGCTGGTATCGCCAACAGCGGTAAAGCTGGCGGTACGATACTGGCCCAGGGTCACGGTCTGATCGGCAGATTTCGTGCTAACGGCACACGCTGCATTGACCAGCTCACCTTCGAAGTGAACCGTACCGCCGCTAACGCTTACCGGATCGGCATGAACCGCACCAGCAGCAAACATCAGGCCAGCAATAACGGAAGAGGTCATTAATTTAAGTTTCATGGATTTCCCTTGAATTACGCACATTCGGCTCCAGTTTCCTGCGGGAACCGTTTGAATCAAAATCGACATAATAATGTCAGGCTAATTATCTCTGCATCCTGTAAAGATATATATCGAAAGAGAATTAGCTAACCTTTTTACCCCAACTCTCCTGAGCATTAGATTCACTAATTAATCTTTACGAATATGACAATTCGTCACAGGGATAAATTAAACATTTCAATAAGTGAAAAATACCTTCAATCTCTTTAATTAGCCCAGGTAAATTCTTATTGGGATATAGGACAGGTCTAAGCCTTTTTTATATAAAAGTGTTCAATATCACACTTAACGCCACGTTTTTCGCGGCATTCCCCCTAATTTTAGCAGGGTGATGAATTGTTTCTTTTAGGTTAATTTTGATTAGGTTGCTCATTAATCACCCACAGGATTTTACCCCTCTCCGTAGCCCGTATCGCAGTGGTCACTGCACCGATCACACGTAAAGACGCAAACGATAACTGACAGCGCGCCCCGCTTCTGACAAAATAGCCACATCCCCTTCGACTTAATGTAACAGACGGAATCCTCTCTCTGATGGCAGCAAAGATTATTGACGGTAAAACGATTGCGCAGCAGGTGCGCTCTGAGGTTGCTCAAAAAGTTCAGGCGCGTGTCGCGGCCGGACTTCGCGCCCCAGGGTTGGCCGTTGTATTGGTAGGCAGCAACCCGGCTTCGCAGATTTATGTGGCGAGTAAGCGCAAAGCCTGTGAAGAGGTGGGATTCGTCTCCCGCTCCTATGACCTGCCCGAAACCACCAGCGAAGCAGAACTGCTGAAGCTGATTGATACGCTTAACGCCGACAACACTATCGACGGTATTCTGGTGCAGTTGCCGTTACCGGCGGGCATCGATAACGTCAAAGTGCTGGAACGCATTGCGCCGGACAAAGACGTAGATGGTTTCCATCCCTACAACGTAGGCCGTCTGTGCCAGCGCGCGCCGCGTCTGCGCCCCTGTACGCCGCGCGGCATCGTCACGCTGCTGGAGCGTTACAACATCGATACCTTCGGACTGAATGCCGTCGTCATCGGCGCCTCGAATATCGTCGGTCGCCCGATGAGCATGGAACTGCTGCTGGCAGGCTGCACAACGACCGTGACTCACCGTTTCACCAAAGATCTGCGTCGCCATGTTGAATACGCCGATCTGCTGATTGTCGCCGTCGGCAAACCCGGATTCATTCCCGGTGAGTGGATTAAAGAAGGCGCTATCGTGATTGATGTCGGAATCAACCGACTGGAAAATGGTAAAGTGGTCGGCGATGTGGTCTTTGAAGACGCTGCCGCGCGCGCATCCTATATCACCCCGGTGCCGGGCGGCGTCGGTCCGATGACGGTCGCAACACTTATCGAAAACACGCTACAGGCGTGCGTTGAATATCACGATCCACAAGGTAAATAACATGGCAACATTCTCTTTAGGCAAGCACCCGCACGTTGAGTTGTGCGACCTGCTCAAACTGGAAGGCTGGAGCGAAAGCGGTGCCCAGGCGAAAATTGCCATTGCAGAAGGTTTAGTGAAGGTTGATGGCGCGGTTGAAACCCGCAAACGCTGCAAAATTGTTGCCGGGCAAACCGTCAGCTTCGCAGGGCAAAGCGTTAACGTCGTCGCCTGATTCAGAGTGCCGGATGGCGACGCTATCGCGTCTTATCCGGCCTACTGGTTATGCCAGTGTAGGCCGGATAAGGCGTTAGCCGCCATTCGGCAATGACGTTATTTACGGCGCCAGGTTGTCCCTTGCGGACCATCTTCCAGCACGATGCCCATCTCATTCAGACGGTCACGCGCCGCATCCGCCGCCGCCCAGTCTTTGGCTTTACGCGCATCCAGACGCTGTTGAATTAACGCTTCAATTTCAGCCACTTCGCCATCATCCGCCTGCGCTCCGCTTTGCAGGAACGCTTCCGGCTCCTGCTCCAGCAGCCCCAGCACGCCGGAAATTTTACGCAGATGTGACGCCATCGCATTCGCGGCAGCCATATCCTCACTCTTCAGACGGTTCACCTCACGCGCCATATCAAACAGCACAGAGTAGGCTTCCGGCGTGTTGAAATCGTCGTTCATCGCCTCCACAAAACGCGCTTCAAACGCTTCGCCGCCCGCAGGCGCAACGGTTTTGTCCGTTCCGCGCAGCGCGGTGTACAGACGTTCCAGGGCGGAGCGCGCCTGCTTGAGGTTCTCTTCGCTGTAGTTGAGCTGGCTACGATAGTGGCCGGACATCAGGAAGTAGCGAACGGTTTCCGCGTCGTAATATTTCAGCACATCGCGCACGGTAAAGAAGTTGCCCAGCGATTTCGACATCTTCTCACGATCCACCATCACCATGCCGGAGTGCATCCAGTAATTCACATACTCGCCGTCGTGCGCACAGGTAGACTGGGCGATTTCGTTCTCATGGTGCGGGAACATCAGGTCGGAACCGCCGCCATGAATATCAAAATGGTTGCCCAGCTGTTTGCAGTTCATGGCGGAACATTCAATGTGCCAGCCTGGACGACCCGCGCCCCACGGCGACGGCCAGCTCGGCTCGCCCTCTTTGGACATCTTCCACAGCACGAAATCCATCGGGTTGTGTTTTACGTCAACGACGTCAACGCGAGCGCCCGCCTGTAGCTGTTCCAGATCCTGGCGCGACAGCTGACCGTAGTTCGGGTCGGTCGGCACGTCGAACATCACGTCGCCATTGTCCGCCACATAAGCGTGACCTTTGGCGATCAGCTGTTCGGTGATCTCAATAATTTCGGCGATATGGTGCGTTGCACGCGGCTCCAGATCCGGGCGCAGAATATTCAGCGCATCAAAATCTTTGTGCATCTCCGCAATCATACGATCGACCAGCGCGACAAAGCTTTCACCGTTTTCGTTCGCCCGTTTAATGATCTTATCGTCGATATCGGTAATGTTACGCACGTACTTCAGCGTATAACCGAGGAAACGCAAATAGCGCGCGACGACGTCGAAGGCGACAAACGTACGCCCGTGACCGATATGACAGAGGTCGTAAACGGTAATACCACACACGTACATGCCGACTTCCCCGGCATGAATAGGTTTGAATTCCTCTTTTTGGCGCGTCAGTGTATTAAAGATTTTTAACATCGAAGATTCCGTATAGACGTGTGTGGGTAATAATATCCGTATGATACATATTATTCGTAATCGAAGCAGCACACTTTGCGAGGTGATCGCAGCGTGCGGTTATGCTATAACACCCCCCTATATGTGACCCTTACCAGGGTCGAAGCACCACTATATCGGAACAGGATGCAAAAATGGTTACTTTCCACACTAATCACGGCGATATCGTAATCAAAACGTTTGATGACAAAGCGCCTGAAACAGTTAAAAACTTCCTGGACTACTGCCGCGAAGGTTTTTACAACAACACCATTTTCCACCGTGTTATTAACGGTTTCATGATTCAGGGCGGCGGTTTTGAACCTGGCATGAAGCAGAAAGCGACCAAAGAAGCGATCAAAAACGAAGCCAACAACGGTCTGAAAAACACCCGTGGCACGCTGGCAATGGCGCGTACTCAGGCTCCACACTCCGCAACGGCGCAGTTCTTTATCAACGTGGCCGACAACGACTTCCTGAACTTCTCTGGCGAAAGCATGCAGGGTTGGGGCTACTGCGTATTCGCTGAAGTCGTGGAAGGCATGGACGTGGTTGATAAAATCAAAGGCGTATCAACAGGCCGCAGCGGTATGCATCAGGACGTGCCGAAAGAAGACGTTATCATCGAAAACGTGACCGTCAGCGAGTAATCGTGGCGACACTGTTTATTGCAGATCTTCACCTCTGCACGGAAGAACCGGCGATCACCGCCGGTTTTCTGCGTTTTTTAGCCGGTGACGCGCGCCAGGCCGATGCGCTGTACATTCTTGGCGACCTTTTCGAAGCCTGGATAGGCGACGACGATCCCAACCCGTTGCACCGAGAAATGGCCGCAGCCATTAAAGCCGTTGTAGATTCCGGCGTTCCCTGCTTCTTTATTCACGGCAACCGTGATTTTTTGATCGGCAAACGCTTTGCCCGTGAAAGCGGAATGACGCTATTGCCGCAGGAAAAGGTGCTCGACCTCTATGGCCGTCGCGTATTGATTATGCACGGCGACACGCTCTGCACCGACGATGCCGGTTACCAGGCGTTTCGCGCCAAAGTTCACAAACCCTGGCTACAGACGCTGTTCCTCGCCCTGCCGCTGTTTATCCGCAATCGTATTGCCGCCAGAATGCGCGCAGGCAGCAAAGCCGCCAACAGCAGCAAGTCACTGGAGATCATGGACGTTAATCCACAGGCCGTGGTGGTCGAAATGGAAAAACACCATGTGCAATGGCTGATTCATGGTCATACTCATCGCCCGGACGTTCACGAACTGAGCGCTAACGGCAAACCCGCGTTCCGCGTTGTTTTAGGCGCCTGGCATAGCGAAGGGTCGATGGTAAAAGTCACGCCGGATGACGTTGAGCTTCTCCATTTCCCGTTTTAACCTCGCCCGTGAATTGACGACGTCATAAGGTACGCAACCGTTTTCCTTGGCGTATTTCCGTGCTATTCTCTGTGCCCTCAAAAGCCGAGAGTTGTGCACCACAGGAGTTTTAAGACGCATGTCTTCCCGCAATAATCCGGCGCGTGTCGCCATCGTGATGGGGTCCAAAAGCGACTGGGCTACCATGCAGTTTGCCGCCGAAATCTTCGATATCCTGAACGTTCCACACCACGTTGAAGTGGTTTCCGCACACCGCACCCCCGATAAGCTGTTCAGTTTCGCCGAAAGCGCCGAAGAGAAGGGTTATCAGGTGATTATTGCCGGTGCTGGCGGCGCGGCGCATCTGCCGGGAATGATTGCGGCAAAAACGCTGGTGCCGGTACTGGGCGTGCCGGTGCAAAGCGCTGCGCTGAGCGGCGTGGACAGCCTCTACTCTATCGTCCAGATGCCACGCGGCATTCCGGTCGGCACGCTGGCGATCGGCAAAGCGGGCGCGGCAAACGCGGCGCTGCTGGCAGCGCAAATTCTGGCGACACACGATAAAGACCTGCGCCAACGTCTGGCGGACTGGCGTAAAGCCCAGACCGATGAGGTGCTTGAGAATCCCGACCCACGAGGTGCGGCATGAAGCAGGTCTGCGTACTGGGTAACGGCCAGCTAGGACGGATGCTGCGTCAGGCGGGCGAACCGTTGGGCATCACCGTCTGGCCTGTCGGGCTGGACGCGGAACCTACCGCCGTCCCGGTTCAACAAAGCGTGATCACAGCGGAAATCGAACGCTGGCCGGAAACCGCGCTGACCCGCGAACTGGCGCGCCACCCGGCTTTCGTCAACCGCGACGTTTTCCCGATTATTGCCGACCGCCTGACGCAAAAGCAGCTTTTTGACAAACTCTCGCTGGCGACGGCACCCTGGCAGTTGCTGGCAAGCCGGGACGAGTGGCCCGCCGTATTTGCGCGTCTGGGCGAACTGGCTATCGTCAAACGGCGCGTCGGCGGTTACGACGGCCGTGGGCAGTGGCGTTTACGCGCGGATGAAACAGCTCAGTTCCCGGACGACGGTTACGGCGAGTGCATTGTTGAGCAGGGCATTAACTTCTCTGGCGAAGTGTCGTTAGTCGGCGCACGCGCCCATGACGGCAGCACCGTGTTCTACCCGCTGACGCACAACCTGCACCAGGATGGGATTCTGCGCACCAGCGTAGCGTTTCCACAGGCCAACGCAAAACAGCAGGAACAGGCGGAAGCCATGCTCTCCGCCATCATGCATGAACTGGGTTATGTCGGCGTCATGGCGATGGAGTGTTTTATCACGCCGGAAGGGTTGCTCATCAACGAACTGGCGCCGCGGGTACACAACAGCGGGCACTGGACGCAAAACGGCGCCAGCATCAGCCAGTTTGAGCTGCATCTGCGCGCGATTACCGGCCTGCCGTTACCGTCACCGGTCGTGGACAGCCCGTCCGTGATGGTGAACCTGATTGGCAGCGCTCTGAATTACGACTGGCTGAAACTGCCGCTGGTGCATCTGCACTGGTACGACAAAGAGGTTCGCGAGGGGCGTAAAGTGGGCCACCTGAACCTGACCGACAGCGATACCGATCGCTTAAGCGCAACGCTGGAAGCCTTAGTTCCCTTGCTGCCGCCGGAATACGCCAGCGGCATCATCTGGGCGCAAAGTAAGCTTAAGTAATACATAAAATGCCGGGAAAGGAATCTTATCCTTTTCCGGCTCCTCTTTCAGCGCGTAAAATCCCCATCATTGCCGTTTGTTTTTTTTCAGGATTCCACAATGAACGATGGGACGGACTATCGCGCCATTCTGGCGGCCGATACGCCTTTAATCGACGTTCGCGCGCCGATAGAATTTACGCAGGGCGCCATGCCCGCCGCGATTAACCTGCCCTTAATGAATGATGAAGAACGCGTGGCAGTCGGCACCTGTTACAAACGCCAGGGGCCGGAAGCGGCACTGGCGTTGGGCTATAAACTCGTTGCCGGCGACGAGCGTCAACGGCGGCTGGAGGCCTGGCGAAAAGCCTGTATTCAACATCCCCGGGGTTATCTCTGCTGCGCGCGCGGCGGTCAGCGTTCGCATATCGTACAACAATGGCTACATGAGTCCGGCGTGGATTATCCGCTGATCCAGGGCGGCTACAAAGCGCTCCGCCAGGCGGCCATGTACATCACCGACACGCTGGTACAAAAACCCATGATCTTAATTGGCGGCTGTACCGGCAGTGGAAAAACACAGCTGGTTCGACAGCAGCCGAACGGCGTGGATCTGGAAGGGCTGGCGCATCATCGCGGTTCGTCATTCGGCCACACGCTGAAGCCGCAGCTGAGTCAGGCCAGTTTTGAAAACCAGCTCGCCGTGGAGATGTTGAAAACCGACGCCCGTCAGGAGTTGCAGATGTGGGTGCTGGAAGACGAAGGCCGGATGATTGGCGCAAATCATCTGCCCGAATGTCTGCGCGAACGCATGGCGCAGGCACCCATTGCGGTTGTGGACGATCCGTTCGAGCTGCGTCTGGAACGGCTGCGCGAAGAGTATTTTATCCGCATGCATCGCGATTTCACCCATGCCTGCGGGGAAGAAGACGGCTGGCAGGCGTACAGCGACTATCTGCATCATGGGCTTTCCGCTATTCAGCGCCGCCTTGGTTTGCAGCATTTTAAAGAGCTGACGGTAAAACTAGACGCTGCGCTGGCCATGCAGCAGGCCAGCGGCAGTACCGACGGGCATCTGGCCTGGCTGGTGCCGCTCCTCAACGAATACTACGATCCAATGTATCGCTATCAACTGGAAAAGAAAGCCGCGAAAATCGTCTTTCGCGGCATATGGCAGGACGTTGCGCAGTGGCTTCAAAGCTAGCGATTGCTGGCATTCTGCCGGATGGCGGCTAACGCCTTATCCGGCCTACAAATACTATGCCCTAATGTCTGTCGCGTTTATCGGCGCGTTTCGCCAGCCAGTCGCCGAGCATCTGTACAACCTGCACCAGAATAATCAACGCGACCACGGTGACAATCATCACCTGGGTTTCGTAGCGGTAATAACCGTAGCGAATCGCCAGGTCGCCGACCCCGCCGCCGCCGACAATCCCGGCCATCGCGGAATAGCCAATCAGGCTCACCAGCGTGATGGTCAGCCCGCGTAGCAGACCGGCGCTGGCCTCTGGCAGCAGTACGGTGCAGATAATGCGCATAGGACTGGCGCCGAACGCTTCTGCCGCTTCGATAATCCCTTTATCAACCTCACGCAGCGCGCTATCAACCAGACGCGCATAGAACGCTATCGCCGCAACAGAGAGAGGGACGGAGGCGGCAATCGGCCCGATGGTATTGCCGAGCAAAAATTGCGTGAGCGGCAACAGCAGCACCAGCAAAATCACGAACGGCACCGAGCGGATAATGTTCACCAGAACCGAACTCACCAGATACACGAAGCGATTCTGCCAGAACAGATTCCGGTCGGTGACAAAGATAAGGAAGCCGAGCGGCAGCCCGCCGACAACCGCCAGCACCGTTGAAATGCTCAGCATTTGAAAGGTTTCATTGAACGCCAGCGTTAAATCCGGCAGTAAATCATCCACGAATCACCTCCACCTGCGCAGTACGTTGCCGAATATGCGCTACCGCGGCATCCACCGCTGACGGGTTGTGCGGCGCAGTCAGTTGCACCACTAAAATCCCCAGCGCGCGTTCGCCGATATATTCAATTTTGCCGTGCAGAATGTTCACCGCTACGCCGAACTTCACCGCCACATCAGACAACACCGGCTGCTCCGCCGAATCACCGATAAACAGAATTTTCAGTAACTGACCGGGCAGATGCTGGCGCAGACGTTCCGGTAGCGTCAGATTGAGGGTGTGCGACACCAGTTGCTGTGTGAAGGCGTGCTGCGGATGAGCGAAAACATCAAACACGTCGCCCGACTCCACCACTTTGCCGCCGGACATCACCGCCACGCGATCGCAGATGGACTTGATCACATTCATCTCATGGGTGATCAGCACGATCGTGATCCCCAGTTGTTCGTTAATCTGTTTGAGCAGCGCCAGAATGGTCGCTGACGTTTCCAGATCCAGCGCGGAAGTCGGCTCGTCGCAGAGCAGTACATCTGGATGGTTGGCGATCGCGCGGGCAATCCCCACTCGCTGCTTTTGACCGCCGCTAAGCTGTACCGGAAAGCGGTTCGCCTTATCCGCCAGCCCGACCAGCGCCAGAATTTCGGCGACGCGCGGGGCGATCCTGCTGCGCTCCCATCCGGCGGATTTCAGGCTGAAAGCGACGTTTTGCGCCACCGTGCGGGTATGCATCAGATTAAAGTGCTGGAAAATCATCCCAATACGCTGGCGGGCTTTACGCAGACTCGCCCCTTCCAGCGCAGAGATCGCCACACCGTTCACTTTCACGCTTCCCTGACTCGGGCGCGTTAAGGCATTAAGGGTACGCAGCAGCGTACTTTTTCCCGCGCCGCTGGTGCCGACAATACCAAAAATTTCGCCCGCCGCTATCCGCAGGCTAACGTCATCCACCGCGCGGGTCGATGCGCCACGGCCTGCCGTAAAATCCACGCAGACCTTTTCAATCTCAATCATGCTCACCTCAGAAATGCGAAAAGGGCAGTCGCCGCTGCCCCGTTAATTCCCTTGCGCAGCGATTATTTGTCTGCGGTCATCCATTCCGGTTTCTGGAAGGCGCTGTAAATATTCTTCGGATCGTCAATAACTGCACGGTAGGCCGGAGATCTCACCGCATCGACAATATCTTTCGCGAACGGCTTGTCGGCATCTTCACTGCGTACGGCAATGATATTTTTCAGGTTTTCATCCAGTTGCTCTTGTTTTAGCGCGCTGGAAAGATCCAGCCCCGCCGCAACGGCGAAATTACCGTTAACCAGCGCGCCGGTCACGCCATCCAGCGTGCGCGGCAGCTGTGCCGCTTCCAGCGGTTTAAACACCAGCCCTTTCGGGTTGCTGGCGATATCACGCTCGGAGGCTTTCGTCGGGTCGATATTGTCTTTAATGGTGATAAGACCGATTGATTGCAGGAAACGCAGACCGCGCGCCAGATTGGTCGGGTCATTCGACAGGGTAATAATGTCCCCTTTCTTCAGCTCGTCCAGGCTGTTGATTTTACGGGAATAGAACCCCATTCCGGCCGTCGGCACGACGATCAGCTTCGTCAGTTTCAGCCCTTTATCGGCGGTGAATTTTTCAAAATAGAGCGTGTGCTGGAACAGGTTAGCGTCAATGCTGCCGTTGGATAACGCCATGTTTGGCTGAACATAGTCGCTAAATTCGCGCACCACGACCTTGTAGCCTTTCTCTTTCAGCGTTGGCGCGATGGCCTGTTTGACCATATCGCCATACGGCCCCGGCGCGACGCCGAATACAATAGTCTGTGGATCGCTATTAGCATGAGCAAATTGCAGGCCGCAGGCCAGCAAAAGCGCCCCGGCGGCAACGCGTAAACTCTGACGCAGTCCCATAACTTCTCCCTTTTAAATGTTGTGATGCAGTGCAGTACGCCGTGCGATGCGACGTTGTTCATTTGGGCCTGAATACAAGGCTATTTGTTAACATGACACAGTTCACAACCTGTTGTCCTTGAAATTATTTCATGATGTTGCAGAGTATGTCGTTGAAAGGGGATGGGCAGAAATGAAAAAGCCGGATAGCAGCATAAATGCCTTATCCGGCCTGGACGCTCTATTATTGCGCTGCACTCGTAGGCCCGATTAGCGCAAGCGCCATCGGGCATTCGGTTTGGCAGGCGTCAATGATTAGAAGTCGTAACGCAGACGAACCAGGTTCATATCGCCCAGATCGTCGGTGCTGGAGGTGAATACGTGTTCGTAATCCACGCGGAAACCATAATCCAGCTGGAAGCTAATACCGACGCCATTATCAATACGCTGGTAGTTACGGCCGTTCACATATTCAATACGGTCACCCATAAAGTACGGCTGAATAGATTTCACCGCATACTGGTTGATCGGGAATTTATAACCGGCAAAGTATTCAATACCCCATGCGTCGCCCGCAAAGTAGTCATGCGCGTCTACGCGTTTGGTGGTCATGAAGTTCTGATACCAGCCGCCGCCCAGCGCGAAGGTCCAGTTATCCGGCGTCCAGCTAAGCGCAGTACCAACGATATTTTGATCGTAGTCTTTACCGTCGCCGCCGTTACCTGGGCGCATTTCCGCACGCGTATAGTTCCACGCCGTACCCCAGGTCAGATCGTCCGTGATGTGGTAATCCGCACCCAGAGAACCGCCGCCTTTACGCTTGTAGCGCAGGCCGTTGTTCGGGTTGTAATCATCGCTGAACAGATAAGACGCGTAGAGATCGACGTCGCCGACTGTTTTCTTATACTTCAGGGATTTACGGGTACGGTAAGAACCGTCGTAGTCACCGTTGATACCGTTGCCTGGCGCCTGACCAATCATGTCATAGTCCCAGATATCGGTTTTCACGCCAACCACATCATAATAAACGCTGTTCTGTTGACCGAAAGTCAGCGTACCCCAGGTATCGCTTTTCAGACCGGTGTACAGCATACGGCGAGTGGTGTCGTTCGCGCCGTCTGCGTAGTGGTTATCCCAGTTGAACATCGCCGGGAAGTTAACGCCCAGCTCGTAGTAGCTGACCCAGCTAATGTCATCAAACAGATAGTAATCAGCCGCAAAACGGAAACGGGTGCCGCCATCGAAGCCATTACGTTTGTAACCATTTTTACCGTCATCGCCAGCCATATTCTGGAACTGAGGACGAATACTGCCGCCAACGGTGAAGTTAAGACGGCTCAGCGGATTACCCGCCTGTGGATCTTGTTTCAGAACAGTGATTTCCGCCTGAGATGCGAAAGACGTTAATGCCACTGCCGCGCCGATCGATGCCGCCAGCGCTGTTTTTTTTATTGTCATTATATTTTCCTTGATAGATTTACCCGCCATTATTCGCACTGCCGGCAAAATACCGGCAACGTAAAAAACAACAGGCATAGCCCGCTAACTATTTAGCAATTAAATATTAACTGGTATTAATCCTGTCGTGTTGGCGGGTTTTTAATGTTTTGTGCTACTAAAAATCGAGGGGTTAACAATTCGTGCCACATAGGGAGTACACACCAGTATAAACACCGATGCGTAATCATCACGTATATAAATTATATTATTAAAACTACACACCGGTATAAAAACCGGTGTGTGATCATCACATCTATAAATTAATTATTAAATTGGCGAAATAACGCTTTGCCTTTTAACAAACGCGCGCCGAGCCATCCGCCGCATAATGAAAGTAATAATGCGCCGCAGACGGGCAAAATAATCCACACGCGCCAGTCCGGTTCCCACGGAAAATCGAACACCTGGCTTTGCAGCACCGCCAGCGCAGTTTCCGCGCCGATCGCCGCCACCAGCCCGGAGACCATACCCAGCATGGCAAATTCACACCAGAGCGTGGTGCGCAGCAGTTTTTTGCCCGCGCCTAAAGTGCGCCAGACCACCAGTTCCTGATGACGTTGACGCATTCCGACCTGAACCTGCGCCAGTAACAACAGCATGCCGCAAGCCGTGACCAGCACCACCATCACCTCCAGCGCCCGGCTGACCTGCTCCAGCACCTGACCGACCTGTTTCAGGATCGCGCCGATATCCAGCAGGCTGATGGTCGGAAACTCGCGATTAAGCTGCGTCAGCATGCCGTTGCCATTTTCCCAACGGAAGCTGGTAAGCCAGCTCTGCGGCTGCCCGTCCAGCGCGCCGGAGGGGAAGATAAAGAAGAAGTTAGGCCGCAGACTTTCCCAGTCTACTTTGCGCAGGCTGCTGACCGTCGCGCTAAAGTCCTGGGTATCGCCCATAAAGGTCACGCGATCGCCGAGTTGTATATTCAGCCGCTTCGCCAGCCCTTCCTCTATCGAGACCTCTCCCGCTTTTGGCGGCCAGCTTCCGGCGGTAATCGGGTTATGATCCGGGCGCGTATCCTGCCACGTCAGATTCAGCTCACGGTTAAGCGCTTCGTCCTGATTTCCTTCGGTCGGCAGACCATTAATCTCCGTCAGTCGCGCCCGCACGATCGGGAAGAATGCCTCCGGGATCACCTGATGCTCAGACAGGAAGGCTTTCAGCGGCACCACCTGTTCAGAAGCGATATTGATGAGGAAATAGTTCGGACTTTCCGGCGGCAGTTGTTGTTGCCAGCGATCCAGCAGATCGCCGCGCAGCACCAGCAGAAGCGCCAGCAGCATAAAGGAGAGCGAAAAAGCCGAGAGCTGGCTTAACGTGGACCACGGCTGGCGCAGCAGTCGGCTTACGGCCAGGCGCAGAGGCAGCGATGTCAACGTCATACCGCGCAGCACGTTCAACAGCATCCAGCCCAGCACACCGCAAAGTAGCGCCAGCACCACCGCGCCGGCCAGCACCGCCCACAGCAACATGCTGCCGCCCATCAACCCCGCGAGCAGCGCGACGACGACAACCGTGACCACCGGAAGATACATCTTCAGCGGCCAGACACGCGCAACCACATCACGCCGCAGCACACGCAACGGCTGCGTCGCCAGCAGCAAACGATACGGACGCAGTCCAACCAGCAAAGAAATGATGATCATCGTTCCCAGCGCCCACAGCCACGGCCAGAGGCTGGCTGGCGGCAGAACGGCGGGTAACACCGGTTTAAGCAGCACCATTAGCACGTTCTCGAACAGTAACCCAATGGCGCCTCCCGTCACGGCGGAAAGAGCCAGCAGCATCCCCCACTGCCCGACGATCAGTTTGCGCAGCTGCGCCCTGCCCGCCCCCAGCGTTTTGAGGATCGCAATCAGATCGTAGCGGCTGCGGCAGTAGTGGCTCATCGCCACCGCCACGGCCGCGACTGCTAACAGCAACGTTAACAGCGCCGACAGCAGCAGGAACTGCTGCGAGCGTTCAAGCGATTTGCCCAGCGCGCCTTCATCTTGTTCCAGCCCGTACCAGCGATGTTCAGGCTTAAGCTGCGGCAATAGCCACTTTTCATAGCCGTCCAGTTGCTGCGGCGTACCGCCAAACTTATAGCGCCACGTCACGCGACTTCCCGGCTGTACTGCGCCCGTTTTTTCAACATCCGCAATGTGCATCATCAGGCGTGGAGCCATCTGGAAAGGGTTAAACCCAGAGTCCGGCTCCTGTACCACCTCGCCAGCAATACGCAGCGTGGCGTCGCCGACGTCGATGCTGTCACCCGTTTTCAGGTTGAGGAGCGCCATCAGTCTTGGCGCCAGCAACACGGAACCCGGCTGCGGTTTTAACCCCGGCGGATTCGTTTGCAGCTCACCGTACATCGGATAAACGTCATCCACCGCTTTGACGCTGGCCAGCTGCGGCGTATCGTCTGCAAAGGTCATGGTGGCGAAAGTCATCTGTTCGCCCACTTTCAGACCGCGTTTGCGCGCCTCATCGATCCACGCCAGCGGCACCTCGCGCGAACTGCGCAGCGCCCGGTCTCCGGCCATAAAATCACGGCTTTGCTGACTTAAACCCTTTTCCATACGATCGCTGATATTACCCAGCGCCAGCACGCAGGCCACCGCCAGACTCAGCGCCAGCCAGACAATCAGTAAGGAAGGTGAGCGCCATTCGCGCCAGAACCAGCGTGCAATCATGCCTCCTCCTGCAACTGCCCATCCACCAGGCGTAATCGTCGGTCGCAACGCGCCGCCAGCTGCGGGTCGTGCGTCACCAGAATCAGGGTGGTGCCATGTTCGCGATTAAGCGAAAACAGCAGGTCGGCGATTTTATCCCCGGTCTGCCGGTCAAGGTTTCCCGTCGGTTCATCGGCAAACAGCACGTCTGGCCGCCCGTTGAACGCTCTCGCCAGCGCCACACGCTGCTGCTCGCCGCCGGAAAGCTGAGCCGGAAGATGATCAAGACGTTTTCCCAGACCTAACTGTTCCAGCAACGCTTTCGCGCCATCGCGGCTTTTCCCGCTGTTCTCCCCCCGCAGCAAGGCGGGCAGTTCAACGTTTTCCAGGGCATTCAGCGTGGGAATCAACATAAAAGACTGGAAAACAAAGCCGACATGCTGCGCGCGCAGCTGCGCCCGCGCCTCTTCATCCATCGTGTGCAGAGACTGCCCGACCAGATTCACCTCGCCGCTGCTGCCATCATCCAGCCCGGCCAGAATCGCCAGCAGCGTCGATTTCCCCGATCCCGACTCGCCGATCAGCGCAATGGTCTCGGCGCGTTTGACAACCAGTTCAACTCCGGTAAGGATGGAAAGCTCATGCTCACCCTGACCGACGGACTTCTTAAGACGATGAACTTCAACAATGTTTTCCGCTGGCATTTGCCCTTCCTGTTTCTGGTCCTGTTAACGTTCCGCGCCGCCGCAGCGGACACGTTATTAATTCTGGGTGACAGCCTGAGCGCCGGATACCGCATGTCCGCCAGCGCGGCCTGGCCTGCGCTGCTTAACGACAAATGGCAGGACAAAACGCCGGTCATCAATGCCAGCATTAGCGGCGACACCTCGCAACAAGGCCTGGCGCGTCTGCCTACGCTGCTGAAGCAGCATCAGCCCCGCTGGGTTCTGGTCGAGCTTGGCGGCAATGACGGCCTGCGCGGTTTTCAACCTCAGCAAACCGAGCAAACCCTGCGTAAAATCCTGCTGGATGTGAAGGCCGCAAACGCCGAGCCGTTGCTCATGCAAATTCGTCTGCCCGCAAACTATGGTCGCCGTTATAATGAAACCTTTAGCGCCATCTACCCACGGCTTGCCAAAGAGTTTGATATTCCACTTCTACCCTTTTTTATGGAAGAGGTTTATCTGAAACCACAATGGATGCAGGACGACGGTATTCATCCTAATCGCGACGCCCAGCCGTTTATTGCCGACTGGATGGCGCAACAACTAACCCCATTAGTTAACCACGACTCGTAAATCAACGGAGATCCTGACAGGTAAAGTTATGCAAAAATCGGTCTTAATTACAGGATGTTCCAGCGGAATCGGTCTGGAAAGCGCTCTTGAACTGAAACGTCAGGGTTTTCAAATTCTGGCAGGTTGCCGTAAACCCGATGACGTCACGCGGATGAACAGCATGGGATTCACCGGCGTGCTGATCGACCTCGACTCGCCGGAAAGCGTGGATCGCGCCGCAGACGACGTGATCGCCCTGACCGATAATCGTTTATATGGGATCTTTAACAATGCCGGATACGGCGTGTATGGCCCGCTTACCACTATCAGCCGCGCGCAGATGGAGCAGCAGTTTTCCGCCAATTTCTTTGGCGCGCACCAGCTCACTATGCGCCTGCTCCCTGCTATGCTGCCGTACGGCGAAGGGCGTATTGTGATGACCTCATCCGTAATGGGGCTGATCTCCACGCCAGGGCGCGGCGCCTATGCCGCCAGCAAATATGCGCTGGAAGCCTGGTCTGATGCGCTGCGCATGGAGCTGCGCCACACGGGGATTAAGGTCAGCCTGATCGAACCCGGCCCGATTCGTACCCGGTTTACCGATAACGTCAGCCAGACCCAGAGCGACAAACCGGTAGAAAATCCGGGGATTGCCGCGCGTTTTACACTCGGGCCGGAAGCCGTTGTCGCTAAAGTCCTCCATGCTTTTGAGAGCGACAAACCGAAATTACGCTACCCGGTTACGATGGTGACGTGGGCAGTCACGCTGCTGAAGCGCGTGCTGCCGGGACGCGCGATGGACAAAATTTTGCAGGGTTGAGTTGAAGCGCGCGCGTCAGCCCCCATGTAAAAGAGAACCAGACATAAAGAGAGTGACTCCATGTCCGTACAAAATATTGTCAATATTAACGAATCTAACCTGCAACAGACCCTCGAACAGTCGATGACCACCCCGGTTCTGTTCTATTTTTGGTCTGAACGCAGCCAGCATTGTCTGCAACTGACGCCGGTGCTGGAAAGCCTTGCCGCACAGTACAACGGCCAGTTTATCCTCGCGAAGCTCGACTGCGACGCCGAGCAGATGATCGCCTCCCAGTTTGGCTTGCGCGCTATTCCTACCGTGTATCTGTTCCAGAACGGTCAGCCGGTCGACGGCTTCCAGGGGCCGCAGCCGGAAGAAGCGATTCGCGCGCTGCTCGACAAAGTGCTGCCGCGTGAAGAAGAGCTGAAAGCGCAGCAGGCGATGCAACTGATGCAGGAAGGCAACTACATTGAAGCGCTGCCGCTGCTGAAAGACGCCTGGCAGCTCTCTCATCAGAACGGCGAGATCGGCCTGCTGCTGGCGGAAACCCAGATTGCCCTCAACCGTACGGAAGACGCCGAAGCCGTGCTGAAAACCATTCCGTTACAGGATCAGGACACCCGCTATCAGGGGCTGGTCGCGCAGATTGATTTACTGAAACAGGCGGCCGACACCCCGGAAATCCAGCAACTGCAACAGCAGGTTGCGGACAATCCAGAAGATGCGGCGCTGGCGGCGCAACTGGCGCTGCAACTGCATCAGGTCGGGCGTAACGAAGAGGCGCTGGAGTTATTGTTCAGCCATTTGAAGAAAGATCTCGCCGCCGCAGACGGTCAGGCGCGGAAAACGTTCCAGGAGATCCTCGCCGCGTTAGGCACCGGCGATGCGCTGGCGTCGAAATTCCGCCGCCAGCTGTACGCGCTGTTGTACTAATCCGCTACATTTTGCCCGATGGCGCTACGCTTATCGGGCCTACAAACGCTAAAAATACCGATCCCTCCGGCATCACATCTTCTTTAAATGCGTCACCACCAGTTGGTGGCGCGAATTATAGAATTTCCGGTAGGTTAAATAGCAGGCGATAATGGTCGACAGGCTTGCTGTGGATAGCAGCATAAAAGTCACCATTATCTGATATTTAATCGCTTTTACCGGATCGATACCGGCAAAAATCAACCCGGACATCATCCCCGGTAAGCTCACCAGCCCAACCGTTTTTGCCGAATCAATGGTAGGGATCAGCGACGCGCGAATACTGTCGCGAATAAGCCCCGCAGACGCCGTTTTCGGCGTTGCGCCCAGACTGAGCTTCTCCTGAATTTGCTGCTGCTCGCTGCTGAATCGCTGGCCCAGATTGTTGTAGCACAGCCCTACCGCCACCATCGCGTTACCCGCAATCATGCCGGAAATCGGGATCACCTGCATCGGCGTAAACTCGATAGATCCTGACAATACCAGTACCGCCAGCGTCAGCCCCGCTCCGGTCGTAATCGCAATAAACGACGAGGTAAACGCTTTATCAATATATTTACTGCGTTTTTGCGCGTTATACGCCGCGTTAAAACAGATAAACAGCACCATCAATAATGTCAGGATGGCGTGATTGACGCCAAAAATGTATTTCAGAACATAGCCGACGATAACAAGCTGGATTACCGCACGGGCAACGCTCCAGAGAATATCTTTTTCCAGCGCCAGTTTCTCTTTGTGGCTAATCAGAATAGCCACAACCACCAGCATCATCGATAACGCCAGCGACTCATTCGTTATATTATGCTCGTTCATAGGTAGCTTCCTGCATTTCTCCGGCATGAGGCTGAAGCGTAATCACATTATCCGCATGATTAATTTCATCTTTATCGTGTGTTACCCACAGCACGGCAATATTTTTATCGCGAACATAGCGATGAATAATGTCATTCACATTCTCTTTATTACGCTCATCCAGCGCACTGGTGATCTCATCCAGCAGCAGAACCTGCGGCAGAAACTGTAAATTACGGATCAATGAGATACGTTGTTTTTCCCCGCCGGAAAGCGCCGTAATGTTTTTCTGTAAAATGGTTTCCGGTAGCTCAAACTGCGCCAGATCGGCAAGAAAAGCCTTCGGTTCCGGCGTTTTGTTGCGGATCTGCCAGGGGAAAATCAGGTTGTCATACACCGTATCGCCAAACAGCACTGGCGTCTGGGCGCAATAAGAGACCTGCTGGCGGTAAGTTTCGGGCTTAAGCGTGGCAATCTCTTCGCCTTCAAACAGGATATCCCCCGTATCCGGGCTGATTAATGACGCCACAATCTTTAGCAATGTGCTTTTACCGCACCCGGATGGGCCGGTAATCAGTTTAAATTCCCCGGCATTCAGCATGAAACTGATGTTATTGAGAATTTTCGTGGCGCCAGCCTGGTATCCCACCTTTCTTAGCTGGAGCAAAGGGCTGCTCTCTTTCATCTCACATCCATTTTTCACATCTTTAAAGTAAACAGTGTATCCCTGTAATTTATAAGAGGGGAACTCACTTTGATTAATCGGGTATAATTTGATTAAACAGACCGCAAAGACCGTTTTTTTACATGGACAGCACGACAGGAGGTTTATCAATGCTTATTTTTATCCCTATTCTCATTTTCGTGGCGTTGGTGATAGTCGGCGCAGGCGTCAAAATTGTCCCACAGGGATACCAGTGGACCGTGGAGCGTTTTGGCCGTTACACCAAAACCCTGCAACCAGGCCTGAGCCTGGTGGTGCCGTTTATGGACAGAATTGGTCGCAAGATCAACATGATGGAACAGGTACTCGATATCCCGTCGCAGGAGGTTATCTCAAAAGATAACGCCAACGTCACCATTGACGCGGTGTGCTTTATTCAGGTTATCGACGCTCCGCGCGCGGCCTATGAAGTCAGCAATCTTGAGCTGGCCATTATCAACCTCACCATGACCAACATCCGTACCGTACTGGGGTCAATGGAGCTGGATGAAATGCTTTCCCAGCGCGACAGCATCAACACGCGCCTGCTGCACATTGTCGATGAGGCCACCAATCCCTGGGGCGTCAAGGTTACGCGTATTGAGATCCGCGATGTTCGTCCACCGGCGGAATTGATTTCATCCATGAACGCCCAGATGAAAGCAGAACGTACCAAACGCGCCTACATTCTGGAGGCGGAAGGGGTGCGCCAGGCTGAAATTCTGAAAGCTGAGGGTGAAAAACAGTCGCAGATCCTGAAAGCGGAAGGCGAACGCCAGTCTGCCTTCTTACAGGCTGAAGCGCGTGAACGTTCCGCCGAAGCGGAAGCCCGCGCCACCCAGATGGTCTCTGAAGCGATCGCCGCCGGGGATATTCAGGCGGTGAACTACTTCGTGGCGCAGAAATACACCGAAGCGTTGCAGCAGATTGGTTCGTCGGGCAACAGTAAGGTTGTCATGATGCCGCTGGACGCCAGCAGTCTGATGGGCTCCATTGCCGGGATCACCGAACTTATCAAGGACAGCACCAGCGAACGGAACAAATCATGATAGCGATGATTCTGGTTCACCCGCATATTTTCTGGCTGAGTCTTGGTGGGCTACTGCTGGCCGCCGAGATGCTGGGAGGGAACGGCTACCTGCTGTGGAGCGGTGTCGCCGCCGTGATTACTGGCCTGGTGGTCTGGCTGGTGCCGCTCGGCTGGGAGTGGCAAGGCGTTATGTTCGCCGTATTGACGCTGCTGGCGGCCTGGCTGTGGTGGAAGTGGCTGGCACGGCGCGTGCGTGAGCAAAAACCGGCTGACAGTCACCTTAATCAACGCGGGAAACAGCTGGTAGGCCACCGCTTTATTCTGGAAACCGCGCTGGTCAACGGACGCGGCCACATGCGCGTCGGCGACAGCTCCTGGCCCGTCAGCGCCGACGCGGATCTGAGCGCCGGAACGCAGGTGGAGGTGATTGCCATCGAAGGGATAACGTTGCGCATTAAGGCCGTGTGATCAACGGCGGGCTTTACCTTTGTGATGACAGCAGCCGGAAAGATTATCAATGATCGGGCAATCGGCGCTGTCATCACCCGGGCATGACTCCGCCAGGGTCAGTAATTGCGTGCGCATAGCCTGCAATTCGCTGATGTGGCGTTCAATCTCAGCGACCTTTTCCAGCGTGCGTTTTTTCACATCTGCGCTATGGCGCCCCGGATCGTTAAACAAATTCACCAGTTCACCGCACTCTTCCAGGTTAAAACCGACCTGACGCGCCTGACGCAACAGCGTTAACTCGTTTAAATGCTGCTGGCTGTAAGTGCGGTATCCGTTTTCACTGCGCAGCGGCGGCGTCACCAGCCCTTTCTCTTCATAAAATCGAATAGCCTTGCTGGTTAAGCCTGTTTTTTTCGCAACATCGCTAATATTCACATCTCCCCCCGCAGAGCATGTTGATGCCGAAGCTCATTATAACCCACATCGCCCCCATGCTATCACGGGGTGGAATGCCCCTGGCGCCTGTGCAATAAATCCTTAGCAATCCTACTGTTATGTGCGATCTCGCTCACACTTATGGCTGTCTTGCTTGCAACATATTGATACAGATCAAAGGTGCATTAATTATACACCTTTCAACCTTGAACTTGTGGATACATCTTCTATATAAACGCGAATGATAATGATGATCATTTACATACTCATAAAGGTTCTCACATGTTGCCACGGATTAGCCAACGGCCATTTATTCTTTCGGCCCTGACATTATGCGTTTCAGGTGCTGTTTCAGCAGCCACGACAACTACAGCACAACATCATAAAGTATCGGATGACGACACGTTAATCGTCACCGCTAACCGCTCAGAAAGTAGCCTTTGGGAAAGCCCGGCCACGATTCAGGTTATCGACCGCCAGGCCATACAGAATTCTACCAGCGTGTCGATTGCGGACGATCTACAGGACATCCCCGGCGTTGAGGTTACTGATAACTCTCTGGCAGGACGCAAACAGATCCGCATTCGCGGCGAAGCCTCTTCACGCGTATTAATTTTGATTGACGGCCAGGTCGTCAGCTATCAGCGCGCCGGGCAAAACTACGGCGCTGGCTTGCTCATTGATGAATCGTCGCTTGAGCGTATTGAAATCGTTAAAGGCCCCTACTCGGTACTCTATGGCTCGCAGGCCATCGGCGGCGTGGTGAACTTTATTACGAAAAAAGGCGGCGATAAGCCGCTCGGCGGAAGCGTCAAAGCCGTTTACAACTCCGCGACCGCAGGCTGGGAGGAGTCGGCCGCCGCCTGGGGCAGCATCGGCAACTTCGACTACCGCATTAACGGCAGTTATTCCGATCAGGGCAACCGCGACACGCCTGACGGCAGATTGCCCAACACCAATTTCCGCAACAACAGCCAGGGCGTCTGGCTTGGCTACAATCTCGATCGCCATAAATTTGGACTATCACTCGATCGCTACAAAACGTCCACCCAAACCTGGATTAGCGATGCGGATAACCAGTATGACGAATTCAGCGTCCGTATTCCGAAACTGGAACGCGAAAAGGTCGGCGTTTTCTATGACTATGATGCCGATGGCGATTACCTGAAAAAAATCCACCTCGACGCTTACAGCCAGACCATTGAGCGTAAATTTGAGAATCGGGTAAAAACCACCCAGGTCATCCCAAGCCCGATGATTCAGGCGCTGACAGTCAGCAATCAGACCAACACCAATGATAAACAGTACACGCAGGGTGTGACGTTACAGAGCAACTTCTCACTGCCAGCGAACAACGAGCTGGTTATCGGGACGCAGTATCAGCACGACAAAGTGAAGCAGGACACCAATAGCAGCACGCGTCAGACAGCGGCAACCGGCGTCTTCGATATCCAGACCAATACCCTGTCACATATTGAGGCTGAACAAGGTAACGCCTCAATATTTGCGCAAAACGACTGGCGTTTTGCCGATGACTGGACCTGGACCGTCGGCGCACGTCAGTACTGGCTCTCTTCTAAACTGAACCGTAGCGACAGTCTGAGCGGCACAACCTGGCAGTCATCCGGTGGAAAGTCAGCGCATGACGATGAGTTAGTCACCTCAACCAGCCTGCGTTACTCCGGTTTTGATAATCTTGAGCTACGCGCAGCCTATGCTCAGGGATATGTCTTCCCGACGCTGGTTCAGTTGTTTATGCAAACGTCTGCGGGCGGCAGAATCACCTATGGCAATCCTGACCTGAAGGCTGAGCACTCCAATAACTATGAACTGGGTGCGCGTTACAAAGGCAATATGTGGCTGATTGACGGGGCGATTTACTACTCCGAAGCCAAAGACTATATCGCCAGTCTCGCCTGTTCAGGGCAAGCGATTTGTAATGGCAGCAGCACCTCATCCTACTACTACGACAACATTGACCGCGCCAAAACCTGGGGGATGGAGCTGACAGCGGAATACAACGCCTGGGCCGTATCACCTTATCTGAGCGGCAACCTGATTCGTCGTCAGTATGAAGGCGACGTGCAAAAAACCTGGGATACCGGCGAACCGATGCTGACAGGCCGCGCAGGTCTGAAACACACGCTGCTGCTCAATGCCGCGAATATCACTTCCGATCTCTTCATCCGTGCGGCATCCAGCGCCAAAGACAACACGGGAGAGACTGAAATTCGCTATCCGGGCTGGGCGACGCTTAACCTCGCCTTTAATACTGAGTTTGGTCCGCAGGATCAGTATCAGGTCAATCTGGCGCTGAACAATCTGACCGATAAACGTTACCAGACCGCTCATGAATCCATTCCAGCGGCGGGCTTTAACGCAGCGATTGGTTTTGCGTGGAATTTCTGACGATGAAGAGACTTGTCATTGGCTTACTGGCGCTGGTTAGCGCCTTCAGCGTGCAGGCGGCCGAACGACTGGTGGTGGCGGGCGGTTCTCTCAGCGAGCTTATTTTTGCAATGGGCATCGGCGATCGCGTTGTCGGGGTGGATGAAACCACCTCTTATCCCCCCGAAACCGCTGCACTGCCGCATATTGGCTACTGGAAGCAACTGAACAGTGAGGGCATTTTATCGCTGCGCCCGGACAGCTTTATCACCTGGCAGGACGCGGGCCCGCATATTGTGCTGGAGCAGTTGCGCACCCAAAAAGTCAACGTTGTCACCCTGCCGCGCGTTCCGGCCACCGTTGACCAGATGTACGCCAATATTCATGCCCTGGCGAACACACTCCAGGTTCCTGAGCAGGGCGACGCGCTGGTTAACCACATTCGCCAGCGGCTGGATCGTGTGCAGGACAGCGTGAAGGCGAAAGGCGCGCCGGTTAAGGCGATGTTTATTCTTTCTGCGGGGGGCAGCGCCCCGCAGATCGCCGGTAAGGGCAGCGTCGCTGACGCGATTCTGACCCTCGCTGGCGCGCAGAATGTCGCCCAGCATGCGCAATATAAAAGTTACAGCGCTGAATCGCTGATTGCGGCAAACCCGCAGGTGATTGTTGTGACATCACAGATGGTCGAGGGCGACATCAATCGCCTGCGCGCCATTGCCGGTATCACCCATACCTCCGCCTGGAAAAATCAGCGGATCGTCGCCATTGATCAGGCGTTGATTCTGGGGATGGGTCCCCGCGTCGCTGACGCCGTTGAAACTCTGCACCAGCAACTCTGGCCTCATTAAATGGATTTGGCATTACAATTATGAATACTCAACACACGCTGGATCTCACTCCACATTTCGCGCTGGAGGGGAACCAGCCCTTTAAGGATCGTCGGGCCACGATGCCGTGGCGTGGTGCGATTCCTGTTGCAAAAGAGCAATTGTCGCAAACCTGGCAGAACGTCATCAGCCAGACCGTTCCACCGCGCAAAAGACTGGTGTATTTACATATCCCTTTTTGCGCAACTCACTGTACTTTCTGCGGTTTTTATCAGAACCGCTTTGAAGAGGATCATTGCGCACGCTATACCGACGCCCTGCTACGTGAAATAGAGATGGAAGCCGACAGCACGCTGCACCAGTCAGCGCCCATTCATGCGGTGTATTTCGGCGGCGGAACGCCATCTGCGCTGTCGGCTAGGGATCTGGCCAGGATCATCACTACGCTGCGTGAAAAACTGCCGCTGGCGCCGGATTGCGAAATCACTATCGAAGGTCGGGTGCTCAACTTTGATGATGCCCGCGTTGATGCCTGTCTTGATGCGGGCGCCAATCGGTTTTCTATCGGCATTCAGTCTTTCAACAGCAAGATCCGCAAGAAAATGGCGCGCACCTCGGACGGCCCAACCGCCATCGCCTTTATGAACGGCCTGGTGCGGCGGGATCGCGCCGCCGTGGTGTGCGATCTGCTGTTCGGCCTGCCCGGTCAGGATGCCGCCCTGTGGGGTGAAGATCTGGCGATAGCCCGCGATATCGGGCTGGATGGGATCGATCTGTATGCGCTGAATTTGCTTCCCAATACGCCGCTCGGTAAAGCGGTTGAAAGTGGCCGGACGAGCGTTCCTTCCCCCTCAGCGCGTCGCGACCTCTACCTTCAGGGCTGCGATTTTATGGATAGCGCGGGCTGGCGCTGCATCAGCAACAGCCACTGGGCGCGTACCACCCGAGAACGCAACCTGTACAACCTGCTGATCAAGCAAGGCGCTGACTGCCTCGCCTTCGGCTCCGGCGCAGGCGGTTCAGTCAACGGCTACTCCTGGATGGTGGAGAGAAACCTTTCCACCTGGCATGAAACTATCGCCGCCGGGAAAAAGCCGTTAATGATGATGATGCGTACCGCCGAACGCGGCTTTCAGTGGCGCCATACGTTACAGGCGGGGATTGAAACGGCGCGCGTACCGCTTGATGAGCTGACGCCTCACGCGGAGCAACTGATTCCGTTACTGACCCAATGGCACAACGCGGGGCTGACCCGCGATGCGTCAACCTGCCTGCGTCTGACCAACGAAGGACGCTTCTGGGCAAGCAATATTTTGCAGTCTCTTGACGAACTGATTCAGGAACTTAACGCACCGCGCATCGCGGTAGATAAACCATAAAAGGAGTAACTTATGAGCCATGTCTCTTTACAGGATTTTTTGCGCACTGAGCCGGACGGAACGCTGGAAGCGATCGCCGCACAGTACAACACCACGCTTTTAGACGTAGTCAAAAACCTGCCCTCTCATACCCTGGTCAGCGGCGATAAATTCGATACCGTCTGGGACACCGTCAGCGAATGGGGCAAAGTCACAACCCTGGTGCACACTGCCGATGTCATTCTCGAATTTACCGGTGAACTGCCCTCCGGCTTCCATCGTCACGGTTATTTCAATCTGCGCGGTAAAAAAGGCATGACCGGCCATATCAAAGCGGAAAACTGCACGCACATCGCCTTAGTGGAGCGCAAATTTATGGGCATGGACACCGCGTCTATTCTGTTCCTCAACCAGGCGGGCAGCGCCATGTTTAAAGTCTTCCTCGGTCGCGACGAGCATCGTCAGCTACTGGGCGAACAGGTTGACGCCTTCCGCACCCTGGCCTCCTCTCTGAAGGAAAACGCCTGATGACGCCGTGGTTACTTTTCGGTGCCGGCGGTACGGGCGTGGGTGCCAGAACGCTTGAACTCGCGCTGACGCAACAGCGCCCGGTCGTTGCCGTGATTCGTCACCCGGAAACCGCGGCCCTTTTGCAAAGCAAAGGCGTTCAGGTATTTATTGGCGATGCCTGCGACGCAAGCGTCGTGTCCTGCGCCTGCCATGCCGCAGGGCCGGAGGCGCTTGTCATTTCATCAATGGGGGGAAACCAGGATTATCTGGCGCACAGAACCGTTATTGATGAAGCCGAGAAAGTAGGCATCAAACGCATGATTCTGGTGACGTCGCTGGGATGCGGCGACAGTTGGGCATTTTTATCCCCTCGCGCGAAAGCCGCATTCGGCCAGGCCGTGCGGGAAAAAACGCTGGCGGAAAGTTGGCTGCAAACCAGTCAGCTGGATTATGCCATCCTGCGGCCAGGCGGTTTACTGAATGGCGATGCGACAGGTAAAGCGCAGCGCTACCAGGGACAGGAGTGCCACGGGTTTGTGATGCGTGCGGATGTCGCCGCCCATATTCATGAACTGGCCTGCGAGCCTGCGCTTAACAATCAGATCTACAGTCTGGTTGAGCCTGAACTAAAGCCGGTGTGATCCCCTCGCGGCGCGGACATCCGCGCCGCAATGACGTTATGGAGATTCGAGTGTTCAAGGATTCACTCTCTTCCCTCAGTGTATTGACGGGGCTTTCACTCTTGCTGATCGCACTGGTGCTGTTCGGCGCCAGCCAGGGGGCGCTGAACATCAGCTTCAGCGCGCTGTTTAACCAAGAGTACCGGGATATCTGGCTGAACATCCGTTTGCCCCGCGTTCTGTTGGCCGTGCTGGTTGGCGGCGCGCTGGCGACGGCGGGCGTGATCATGCAGGGACTGTTTCGCAACCCGATGGCCGATCCGGGGTTGCTCGGCGTCAGCAGCGGCTCTGCGTTAATGGTCGGCGTCGCGATCGTTTTCCCTCTTTCGTTGCCCGTCGTTCTGGCTCTCTATGAACAGATGATCTTTGCCGTCGCCGGCAGCGTGGTGGTCTGCGCGGTTATTTTTCTGATCAGCCTGCGCCACGCTCACGGCGGCATGATGCAACTGCTGCTGGCCGGGATTGCGATTAATGCGCTGTGCGGGGCGGCTATCGGCATACTGAGCTATGTTGGCGACGAACAGCAATTACGTCAGTTGACGCTATGGATGATGGGCAGCCTCGGTCAGGCGCAGTGGCCGACGCTACTGGTGGCCAGTTCGTTCGCACTGCCCGCCATCGCCGCCACCGCCTGTCTTTCCGGGACGCTGAACCTGCTGCAATTAGGGGATGAAGAGGCGCACTATCTGGGGGTAAACGTAAAGCGTAAACGTCAGCAGCTGTTGTTGCTCAGCTCCCTGCTGGTGGGCGCTGCCGTTTCGGTAAGCGGCGTGATTGGCTTTATCGGTCTGGTGGTTCCCCATTTAATTCGCATGATCATCGGCGCAGACCATCGCTGGCTCATTCCCTGCTCTACACTTGCAGGGGCATGTTTGCTCCTGGTTGCCGACACGCTGGCACGCACGCTGGTACAGCCTGCGGAGATGCCGGTCGGCCTTCTGACCAGCCTGATTGGCGGCCCCTGGTTCCTGTGGCTCATTCTGAACAGCCGGAGGGTGGTATGATTGATGCCCAAAATCTGGTTTACAGCATTCATGGACGCCGTTTAACGGACAATGTTTCGCTGACTCTGCCTGGTGGTGAAATCGTCGCTATTTTAGGGCCGAATGGCGCCGGGAAATCCACGCTGCTGCGCCAGCTTACCGGGTATCTGAAACCCGACTCTGGTCGCTGTACGCTTCTGGGCAAGCCGCTGACCGAATGGCCGCTGACGGAACTGGCGAAGACCCGCGCGGTAATGCGCCAGAACAGCCACATGGCGTTCCCGTTCAGCGTTCGGGAAGTCATTCGCATGGGCAGGCATCCTCATCGGACGCATAATCCACGCGATGAAACCGAGCACATCATGGCGTTGTGCGATTGCAGCCAGCTGGCCTCGCGTGATTACCGGCAGTTGTCGGGCGGCGAACAGCAGCGGGTACAGCTGGCGCGCCTGCTGGTTCAGCTCTGGGAACCCGAGCCCTCGCCCAAATGGCTGTTTCTGGATGAACCCACCTCCGCGCTGGATATTCACCACCAGCAGCATCTTTTCCGTCTGCTGCGCCAACTGGTGCGTGAACGGCAGTTCAACGTCTGCTGCGTGCTGCACGATCTCAATCTTGCCGCACGCTATGCCGACCGGGTGGTGCTGATGGCAAACGGCCGCCTTATTGATAACGGCAGGCCGCAGGAGGTGCTGAAACAACAGGCGCTGAAAACGCTTTACGGCGCGGATATCACGGTTTTAAACGAACCGGGAAATCACACTCCGTTCATCGTTCTGGATCACTGACTTAGCGGGAGCGTCAGCCGTGGCGCTCCCGTTTTTACAGAAATGTTTCCCTGCTTAATAAAACTCGCTTGACCTTCCCCTTGATGGAAGGTTTACCCTTTATCACAGTCAGTTAATCCTGTCATAAAGGAGTGTGTTATGTCTCAAACTATCGACCTGACCCTGGACGGTCTGTCCTGTGGTCACTGCGTCAAACGCGTGAAAGAAAGTCTTGAACAACGTCCTGACGTTGAACAGGCGGACGTCACGGTAACCGAAGCGCACGTTACCGGCAGCGCCAGCGCCGAAGCGCTTATTGAAACCATTAAACAAGCCGGTTACGGCGCGGAGTTAAGCCACCCAAAGGCTAAACCGCTGGCGGAGTCATCAATCCCGTCGGAAGCACTGACAGCGGTTCCCCCTGAGCTTCCGGCAGCGACGGCCGATGATGATGAAAGCCAACAGCTGCTGTTAAGCGGCATGAGCTGCGCCAGCTGTGTTTCCCGGGTGCAAAACGCGCTGCAAAGCGTACCGGGCGTCACACAGGCACGGGTAAACCTGGCGGAACGCACTGCGCTGGTAATGGGCAGCGCGTCCGCCGCAGATTTAGTGCAGGCGGTAGAGAAAGCAGGCTACGGCGCAGAAGCGATCGAAGATGACGTTAAACGCCGCGAACGCCAGCAGGAAACCGCACTCGCTACCATGAAACGCTTCCGCTGGCAGGCGATTGTCGCGCTGCTGGTCGGCGTGCCGGTGATGGTCTGGGGGATGCTCGGCGACAACATGATGGTCACCGCCGATAACCGCAGCCTGTGGCTGGCAATCGGCCTGGCGACCCTTGCCGTGATGGTTTTTGCGGGCGGACACTTCTACCGCAGCGCATGGAAAAGCCTGATGAACGGCACCGCCACGATGGATACGCTGGTGGCGCTCGGCACCGGGGTGGCCTGGCTGTACTCGATGAGCGTCAACCTGTGGCCGCAGTGGTTCCCGATGGAAGCGCGCCATCTCTATTATGAAGCCAGTGCGATGATCATCGGTCTGATCAACCTCGGACACATGCTGGAAGCCCGCGCGCGTCAGCGCTCTTCTAAAGCGCTGGAAAAATTGCTCGACTTAACTCCGCCGACGGCGCGCGTGGTCACTGATGACGGTGAAAAAAGCGTACCTCTGGCGGATGTACAGCCGGGCATGTTGCTGCGTCTGACCACCGGCGACCGTGTGCCGGTAGACGGTGAAATCACTCAGGGTGAAGCCTGGCTGGATGAAGCGATGCTCACTGGCGAACCCATCCCGCAGCAGAAAGGCGAAGGCGACAGCGTTCACGCCGGAACCGTGGTGCAGGACGGCAGCGTGCTGTTTCGCGCAAGCGCAGTCGGCAGCCATACCACTCTGTCGCGCATTATTCGCATGGTACGCCAGGCACAGAGCAGCAAACCGGAAATCGGCCAGCTTGCCGATAAAATCTCCTCGGTGTTCGTGCCAGTCGTGGTGGTGATTGCCCTGGTGAGCGCAGGTATCTGGTATATCTTTGGGCCAGCGCCGCAAATTGTTTACACGCTGGTGATCGCCACCACCGTCCTGATTATCGCCTGTCCGTGTGCGCTGGGTCTGGCGACACCGATGTCGATTATCTCGGGCGTGGGGCGAGCCGCTGAATTTGGCGTCCTGGTACGCGACGCCGACGCGCTGCAACGCGCCAGCACGCTGGACACCGTGATATTTGATAAAACCGGTACGCTGACGGAAGGTAAACCGCAGGTCGTCGCCATCAGGACATTTGGCAATACCGATGAGGCGAGCGCCTTACGTCTGGCGGCCGCGCTGGAACAAGGCTCCAGCCACCCGCTGGCGCACGCTATCCTGGAAAAAGCCGCCGACGCCACCCTGCCTCAGGTGAATAACTTTCGGACGTTACGTGGCTTAGGCGTTAGCGGCGAAGCGGACGGGCATACGTTGCTGTTAGGCAATCAGGCGCTGCTGAATGAACAACAGGTTGTCACGACCGCAATGGACGCTGAAATTTCAGCACAGGCTTCTCAGGGGGCAACGCCCGTATTGCTGGCGATTGACGGAAAAGCCGCGGCGCTGCTGGCGATCCGCGATCCGCTGCGCAGCGACAGCGTCGCAGCGCTTCAGCGCCTGCACCGCGCCGGGTATCGTCTGGTGATGTTAACCGGGGATAACCCGACCACCGCCAACGCCATTGCCAAAGAAGCCGGGATTGATGAGGTGATCGCGGGCGTGCTGCCGGACGGTAAAGCCGATGCGATTAAGCGTCTGCAAAGTCAGGGACGTCAGGTCGCAATGGTCGGCGATGGCATCAACGACGCACCGGCGCTGGCGCAGGCGGATGTCGGCATCGCAATGGGCGGCGGCAGCGACGTGGCGATTGAAACTGCGGCGATAACCCTGATGCGCCATAGCCTGATGGGCGTAGCTGACGCGCTGGCCATCTCACGGGCGACCCTGCGAAACATGAAGCAGAACCTGCTCGGCGCGTTTATCTATAACAGCATCGGCATCCCCGTTGCCGCCGGGATTCTGTGGCCGTTCACCGGCACGCTGCTTAACCCGGTTGTGGCAGGCGCGGCAATGGCGCTTTCCTCAATTACCGTGGTGAGCAACGCCAACCGGTTGTTGCGCTTTAAACCAAAAGAATAAGGCGCCTGCGCTAACGCTTATCCGGCCTACGCAGCACTCTCATCGTAGGCCGGATAAGATGCTTTTGCGTCGCCATCCGGCATTTCACGCATTGCACCTTCCAGAGCCACACGCTAGCATGGTTTTCCACTAAGGGAGGGCGTATGGATCTGTTATACCGGGTAAAAGCGTTATGGGCTGCACTGCGCGGCAACCATTATACCTGGCCTGCCATCGACATCATGTTACCCGGCGATCGCTGTTTTCATCTTGTGGGCAGTATTCACATGGGAACGCGCGATATGGCCCCCCTTCCGGCAAAACTGCTTAAAAAGCTCAGGCAGGCGGACGCGCTAATTGTTGAAGCCGATGTTTCAGGCAACGATTCGCCTTTTACCGACCTGCCTGCCTTTGCCGACCTGGATGAGCGAATTAGCGACGAGTTACGTCAGCGCCTGCATAAAATCACCCATGAACTGGGCATTTCCCCTTCTCTCTTTTCGACCCAGCCGTTATGGCAAATCGCCATGATATTGCAGGCGACTCAGGCGCAACAACTGGGGCTGCGACCGGAATACGGTATTGATTACCAGTTGCTGAAAACGGCAAAACAGGCGCAAAAACCGATCATCGAACTGGAAGGCGCTTCCAGCCAGATCGATCTGCTGTGCCAGCTCCCTGATAACGGACTGGCGCTACTGGATGATACCCTGACGCACTGGCATACCAACGCCAGACTGCTGCAACAGATGATGAGCTGGTGGCTGAAATCGCCCCCGCAGAATAATGCTATTTCGTTGCCGAATACCTTCAGTCAGTCGCTGTATGATGTGCTGATGCATCAGCGAAATGTCGCCTGGCGGGAGCGTCTGCATGCCATGCCGCCAGGGCGGTACGTCGTGGCGGTCGGCGCGCTTCATCTTTACGGGGAAGGCAATTTGCCTGCGCTAATGCGTTAAAAAAATGGCCAATATTTCTATTGGCCCGTCAAAGAGGAATTTCATCGTTATTATTATGCCAGGACGTAGCGCCCTGGTTATGTCGATTGTCGCTCAAAGTCACCATCCTGCCAATACTATTGCGCAAGATGGTACTATTTTTTAGACCACCATCAGGCGTATGCTTTAAGGGTATTTTGTCTGGGCCAGGAATAATTGCTATGACACCCGCCGTAAAATTACTCGAAAAAAACAACATTACTTTTCAGATCCACGCCTACGATCACGATCCGTCAGAAACCAATTTTGGCGATGAAGTGGTGCGCAAATTAGGCCTGAATCCTGATCAGGTTTACAAGACGCTGCTGGTTGCCGTAAACGGCGATATGAAGCACCTGGCGGTCGCGGTAACGCCCGTTGCCGGACAGCTGGATTTGAAAAAAGTAGCGAAAGCGCTGGGGGCTAAAAAGGTCGATATGGCCGATCCGATGGTCGCCCAACGGACGACAGGTTATCTGGTCGGCGGCATCAGCCCGCTGGGGCAGAAAAAACGGCTGCCGACGCTGATTGACGCGCCGGCCCAAACGTTTGCCACCATTTATGTTTCCGGCGGCAAACGCGGGCTGGACATCGAGCTGGCGGCGGGCGATTTAGCCAAAATTCTGGATGCGAAATTCGCCGATATCGCTCGCCGGGATTAAGCGATTTTAGAATGATAGCCTGATGGCGCTACGCTTATCAGGCCTACAAACCGCATTGACCCGTACCGGCACTACGCCTTATTACTGCCAGCTGACTTCGCCCTTCGGCTCATACGCGCTGGCATCCAGCGGTGAGTTCTTCTGCACGTACTCTTTCAGCACTTCCGCATCAATAAACCCGGTATTCACGTATCCCGGTTTATTATCAATTTGCGGATACCCGTCGCCGCCCGTCGCATTGAAGCTCAGCGTCGCCATCCGGTAGGTTTTCGCCGGATCAACAGGCTCGTCTTTAATTTTCAGGTCATTAAGTTTGCCGTCTTTCGCCACAAAACTGACGTTCGCAAACTGCGGATACGCCCCGGAATCCGGCTTCATCTGCGCGACGGCGGTCAGGTAATCAATTACTTCTTTACCGCTCATGTCAACATAGACCACAACGTTGCCAAACGGCTGCACCTTGAGCACGCTTTTATAGGTAATGTTGCCGCCTTCAATCGAGTCGCGAATCCCCCCGCCGCTCATCACGCCGAAATCGGCGCTGGTGCGCGCGATTTGCGCGGCCAGAATCAGATGGCCCATATTAGTCTGCACAAAGCGAACTTTGTTGCGATCCCCTTCAAGACGACCATTGACGCTGCCAATCTTCACGTCCAGTTGCGCTTTACCTTTGTTCTGGAATGGCGTCAGAAGCGAGAGCATTTGCTGATTTTCTGAAATTTCCGGGGTGTAAAGTACGCGCTCACTTTTCCCGTTATCCCAGGTGACTTTCTTCTTCAGGTTTACCGGAATGAGCTGATAGTTGACCATTTTCATCTCGCCGTTACGGAACTCAAAGTCCGCGCGGCCAACGTATTTCCCCCACTCATGCGCCTGCACAATCCAGATGCCGTTCTGCTTATCCGGCGCGCAAGGCGTACCCGGCACATAATCAACCTGCTTTTTGTTTTCAGACGCCATGCACACCGGGTCCTGTGAGTGACCACCCACAATCATCGCCAGCGAGCCTTTTGGCAGACTACGCGCCATTTCAACATCGCCCGGCGCGTTCGAACCGTGATCGCCGTTGTCATAGTGCCCCATGTGGGTAGTGGCGATAATGATGTCCGGCTTTTCATTCACTTGCAGTTCCTGAATCACCACCTTCGCCTCTTCGGCCGGTTTACGGAACTCGATATCGGTGAAGAATTCCGGGTTACCGATCTTCGCGGTGTCGTCCGTCGTCAATCCGAGGACGGCGATTTTCAGATCCTGGCGTTTAAAAATAGCCCAGGGCTTGAACAGGCGTTCTCCGGTACTCTTTTGGTAGATATTGGCGGAGAGGAAGGGGAATTTGGCCCACTTTTCCTGCTGACGCAGCACGCTGAGCGGATTATCAAACTCATGATTACCGACGGCCATCGCATCGTAGCCAATCAGGTTCATACCACGAAAGTCAGGTTCCGCGTCCTGCAGGTCGGATTCCGGTACGCCAGTGTTAATGTCGCCGCCGGAAAGCAGCAGCACGCTGCCGCCTTCAGCCGCAACCTCTTTGCGAATGCCGTCCACCAGCGTTTTTTGCGCCGATAAACCGTACTCGCCGTATTCGCTGCGCCAGAAATGGCCGTGGTGATCGTTAGTATGCAGAATGGTGATTTTATAGGTTTTATCTTTTTCATAAGCCTGAACAGGCTGGCTTGCCAGCGTAAACGCGGCAAACAATGCCAGCGCCACACCCCGTTTCAAAAATTTCATGCTTCTCTCCCTGACTCAATATCAACCGCTGAAATTACAATGATCTGAAATAATAGTCGAAAATGTTTTCAGAATTGAGACTTCCTTCAAACACCGTCCACAGGTATGTTAGTCGAGTAATAATTACAAATTCGATTATCCCCAACATCGCAAACAAAACAGAAGTGACATTCTATGGCAATGAGTGAACCAACCCAGCCGTTAGCGGGCGCCTCTGCTGCGGCGACTAAAGCACGCACCTCGTTTGGCATCTTAGGCGCGATCAGCCTGTCTCATTTGTTGAACGATATGATCCAGTCGCTAATTTTAGCGATTTACCCGCTGCTGCAATCAGAGTTTTCCCTGACCTTTATGCAGATAGGGATGATTACCCTGACCTTCCAGCTCGCCTCCTCCCTGCTCCAGCCGGTCGTCGGATACTGGACGGATAAATATCCCATGCCGTGGTCGCTCCCCATTGGGATGTGCTTTACGCTGAGCGGTCTGGTACTGCTGGCGCTGGCGGGCAGTTTTGGCGCCGTGCTGCTGGCGGCGGCGCTGGTCGGCACCGGTTCTTCGGTATTTCATCCAGAATCTTCCCGCGTGGCGCGTATGGCCTCCGGCGGGCGCCACGGGCTGGCGCAATCCATCTTCCAGGTTGGCGGCAACTTCGGCAGCTCGCTGGGGCCGCTACTGGCTGCTGTCATCATCGCGCCATATGGCAAAGGTAATGTGGCCTGGTTTGTATTGGCCGCGTTGCTGGCCATTATTGTGCTGGCGCAGATCAGCCGCTGGTATGCCGCGCAACACCGGATAAGTAAAGGAAAACCGAAGGCGACCATCGTCAATCCGCTGCCGCGCAATAAAGTGATACTTGCCGTCAGCGTGCTGTTAGTCCTGATTTTCTCCAAATACTTCTATATGGCGAGCATCAGCAGCTATTACACCTTTTATCTGATGCAAAAATTCGGATTATCGGTACAAAACGCACAGTTTCATCTGTTTGCCTTCCTGTTTGCCGTTGCGGCTGGAACGGTAATCGGCGGGCCTCTGGGTGATAAAATAGGCCGAAAATATGTTATTTGGGGCTCAATTCTGGGTGTAGCGCCGTTTACTCTCGTTTTACCCTATGCAACCCTGCACTGGACGGGGATTTTAACCGTGATAATTGGTTTTATCCTCGCATCGGCCTTTTCTGCCATCCTGGTGTATGCGCAGGAACTGCTTCCGGGGCGTATCGGTATGGTTTCTGGGCTCTTTTTCGGTTTCGCGTTCGGTATGGGAGGCCTTGGCGCTGCGGTATTAGGCCTGCTCGCCGACCACACCAGTATTGATTTGGTCTACAAAATATGTGCTTTCCTGCCACTTCTGGGGATACTGACCATATTCTTGCCTGACAACCGACATAAAGCCTGATTTTCCTGCGGCCAAAGGTAAACTTTGGTCGCACCCTCTTCCAGTCACCGTAAGCCTTTAGCTCACAGACACCCCGCCAGTTTTCCAATCCGTGCCTTTTTTATTCTAAATTCCACTTTTCATCAAATTTCAACAATTATTCATAAACATAAACATCGAAATTGTCATAAACTATTACCTGGAATTTTGGTTTCTCTGGCGCCATCGTTTGTGAGGCTGTGCGAGCGATGACGCCAGGGCGACCAAAAATGGATCAACATAACGACCAAAGGAGACGGAATGCATCACGCCACCCCGCTTATTACCACCATTGTTGGCGGCCTCGTGCTCGCTTTTATACTCGGCATGCTTGCCAATAAACTGCGTATTTCTCCTCTGGTGGGATATCTGTTAGCGGGCGTTCTTGCGGGGCCATTTACTCCGGGTTTTGTCGCGGATACCAAACTTGCGCCTGAACTGGCGGAGCTTGGCGTAATCCTGCTGATGTTCGGCGTCGGGTTGCACTTTTCATTGAAGGATCTGATGGCGGTAAAGGCCATCGCCATTCCCGGCGCGATCGCCCAGATAGCCGTGGCGACGTTGCTGGGTATGGCGCTTTCAGCGGTGTTGGGTTGGTCGCTCATGACCGGTATCGTCTTCGGGTTATGTCTTTCAACCGCCAGTACCGTGGTGCTGCTGCGCGCGCTTGAAGAGAGACAGCTCATTGACAGTCAGCGCGGGCAAATCGCCATCGGCTGGCTGATTGTGGAAGATCTGGTGATGGTTCTGACGCTGGTTCTTCTGCCCGCCGTGGCGGGAATGCTGGAAAAAGGCGATGTCGGCTTCGCGTCGCTGGCAGTTGATATGGGCATCACCATCGGTAAAGTGGTGGCGTTTATCGCCATTATGATGCTGGTTGGGCGCCGTCTGGTGCCGTGGATTATGGCGCGCAGCGCCGCTACCGGCTCCCGTGAACTGTTTACCCTTTCCGTGCTGGCGCTGGCGCTGGGCATCGCCTTTGGCGCCGTCGAGCTGTTCGATGTCTCCTTTGCGCTGGGTGCTTTCTTTGCCGGGATGGTGTTAAACGAATCAGAATTGAGCCACCGCGCCGCGCACGATACGCTGCCGCTTCGCGACGCCTTTGCGGTCCTGTTCTTTGTCTCCGTCGGGATGCTGTTTGACCCGTTAATCCTGATTCAACAGCCGATGGCAGTACTGGCTACGCTGGCCATTATTATCTTTGGTAAATCGGTTGCCGCTTTCTTCCTGGTTCGCCTGTTCGGGCACTCGCCGCGCACCGCACTGACCATCGCCGCCAGCCTGGCGCAGATTGGTGAATTTGCCTTTATTCTGGCAGGTCTGGGCATGGCGTTGGATCTGCTGCCGCAGGCAGGGCAGAACCTGGTGCTGGCGGGCGCGATTCTGTCGATTATGCTCAACCCGGTGCTGTTTGCGCTGTTAGAGAAATACCTCGCCAAAACGGAAACGCTGGAAGAGCAGACGCTGGAAGAAGCGATCGAAGAAGAGAAACAGATTCCGGTGGATATCTGCAACCACGCGCTGCTGGTCGGTTTTGGCCGCGTCGGTAGCCTGCTGGGCGAAAAACTGATGGCGGCAGGCATTCCGCTGGTGGTCATTGAAACCTCACGTACCCGCGTGGATGAGCTGCGTGAACGCGGTATTCGCGCCGTACTGGGGAATGCCGCTAACGAAGAGATCATGAACCTGGCGCATCTGGACTGCGCTCGCTGGCTGTTGCTGACCATTCCAAACGGTTACGAAGCCGGTGAAATCGTGGCCTCCGCCCGCGAGAAATGCCCGCATATTGAGATTATCGCGCGCGCGCATTATGACGATGAGGTGGAATACATCACCGAGCGCGGGGCGAATCAGGTGGTAATGGGCGAGCGTGAAATTGCCCGCACCATGCTGGAGCTGCTGGAAACCCCACCCGCAGGCGAAGTGGTAACGGGTTAAACGGCGTGATGCCGGATGGCGGTGTAATCACCTTATCCGGCCTACGATTTTCTTGTAGGCCCGATAAGCGCAGCGCCATCGGGCAATAACTCAGCGATCCCAGTAAGACTCTTCGAGGCTGTCTTCCCGTTCCGGCAGACCGCGCGTCAACCGCGGGGAATGCTGGTTCAATACCTGATAACTCACACGGTTCGCATACTTACACACCTGCGCCAAAGACGAATAGGTCAGCCAGGTGAATTTATGCTTGCTGGAGTTAGGCACATTGGTGCGGTGATAATTATTGGCGGTAATATCATGTAACAGCGCCGCCAGCGCGCCGTCTCCCGCGCCATTGGTGTTCATGATTTTTTCCGGCCCGCCCATGTACGGGGCGATGTGCGAGTAGACCCGCAGCGGATGGAGACAATCTTTATGCCGCATCGCACGGCTGAACTCATACTGATTAAACTCGGCAATCGCCCCCGGCAGCAGCGGGTGCTGGGTTTTGCGTTTCGCTTCATCTTCGGTAAAGCCCGCCATATACAACCCAATCGGCCCGGCGGTACACAGCACCAGATCCACCCAGTCCAGCGCCTTATCAGACGCCAGCAGCGGATCGTTCTCGCCGGTTAACGCTTCCGCCTCTTCTTCATTCATCGCCAGAATGGAGACATGCTCTTTGAGGAACGCCTGCCACCACTGCGGATTATCGGCGATAACAAACTTCGTCCCCAGGGTCAGCACCACCGGCACATTATGCTTTTTCGCGTACTCAATGGCTTTCATGGTCGCTTCCGGCATCGGCTCGCCCGGTTTACAGCGCACCAGATAGGAGGTCAGCACCAGCGCAGATGCGCCCGCAATCACCGATTCCGGGATGCTCTCCGCCCGAAGCTGGTTCATGTGGCCGGGACTGATGGCGAAGGTACGCTCGCCGGATTCGCCAATCAGCGTAAAGCAGCGGCCAATGGGGCCATCAACCCCTTGCAGGTGGTTGAGGTCGGTACGGCTCGATGTGTTACATAAATAGCGATAGGCGTAGCTGCCAATCTCAATGTTGCTGCACATCACGCCCAGCAGAACGGAGCGATCGTCCGCCAGCACCGAGTAGTTGTGCATGGTGTTACCAATGGTGCCACCGGCAAACTGGTGGGTGATCAGGTTTTCACGCACCAGCTCCTGATACAACGCTTCTGCGACATCATCCTCAATCACCAGAGAATGCCCGGCGCTCAATCCATAACGTGTCACAAAGTCATCATCGACTTTCGCTTCAATATCCACCAGCGTCTGATCGATACCAACCACCCATGACGCGCTGGTTTCATTTTCAGCCTGAATTTGTTGCAACAGCGGGTCACGGGCATTAACGGGGAAATAGTGTTTGGATTTACGTTTACCGGGAAATTTCATGATTGTGTTTACAGGTGGATAACTGAGCGGTGCATGGTAGCACATTCCCCCCTGCCCGCGCGACGAGGCGCGGAGTTTCAATATCGGACGGTGAGATCGCAGTTTATTGGCGATCGCTTTCTACAATGGAGGCATTTCACAAGGAGCGCGTTATGAAGCCGGAAAACAAAATTCCCGTTCTCGATCTTATTTCTGCGCAGATGAGGGCCGTCATCAACGTTCATCAGGCGGAGCTGCCGCCATGGCCTGCGGATGACATTGCGGCGCAGCGCCAGCACTACACCCGCGAGCGCCGGTTCTGGAACGCCGGAGCGCCGCAGATGGCAACGCGGGCGGCGGCGGTTCCCACATCCTACGGCGAGGTCGCCACGCGTCTGTATTATCCACAGCACAACAGCAGGGCAACGCTGTTTTATCTGCATGGCGGCGGATTTATTCTCGGCAATCTGGATACCCATGACCGCATTATGCGGCTGCTGGCGAGCTATACGCGGTGTACGGTCGTCGGCATCGACTATACGCTCTCTCCCGAGTCGCGTTTCCCACAGGCGATTGAGGAGACCGTCGCGGCATGTCGGTTCTTTCATCAACATGCCGATGAATACGCGTTGAACATGGCGCAAATCGGTTTTGCCGGGGATTCCGCAGGCGCTATGCTGGCGCTCGCCAGCGCGCTGTGGCTGCGCGATAAGCAGATTGTATGCGGGAGCGTGGTCGCCACGCTGCTGTGGTATGGTCTCTACGGGTTACAGGATTCGCCCAGCCGCCGTTTATTTGGCGGAGAATGGGACGGCTTAACCCGTCAGGATCTGGAGAGGTATGAAAACGCCTATCTGCGTGACGAGCAGGATCGCGAATCCCCCTGGTATTGCCTGTTCAATAACGATCTGACCCGCAATGTGCCGCCCTGCTTTATTGCCGGTGCGGAGTTCGATCCGTTACTTGATGACAGCCGTCTGCTGCACCAGACGCTCCAGGCGCATAATCAGCCCAGTGAGTACCGGATGTACCCCGGCACGCTGCACGCCTTCCTGCACTATTCACGCATGATGAAAACCGCTGACGATGCGCTACAGGATGGCGCGCGTTTCTTTATGGCGCAGTTAAAATAGCCTCAGAGGTACGGCGCGGTCAGCTTCAGCATCATATCGATGTGTTCCGGCGCGGCATTGAGCGCCGGAATGTATTCGTATTTTTTACCGCCCGCCTCAAGGAAGATTTCCCGGTTTTGCAACGCGATCTCCTCCAGCGTTTCCAGACAATCCGCCGCAAAACCAGGACACATCACCTGAATATGCCCGATGCCTTTTTCGCCCAGCATTTTCAGCGTTTCGTCAGTATACGGCGTCAGCCACGGCTCGCGGCCAAAGCGCGACTGGAAGGTCATCATCACTTTTTCTGGCGCCAGACCAAGCGCGGAGACCAGTTCACGGGTAGTATCGCGACAGCGTTGCGGGTAGTCGTCGCCTTCGTCAGCGTAACGCTGCGGGATGCCGTGATACGAGAGCAGCAGCAAGTCCGGCTCGCCATGTTGGGCAAACGAGGCACGGGCGCTATTTGCCAGGGCGGTGATATAGCTATTGTCATCAGCGTAGTCACGAATAAACGAGACGCCTGGAATACTGCGTTTACGCGCCAGAATACGCGCCAGTTCGTCCCAGACGGCCGCCACCGTCGAACAGGAGTATTGTGGGTAGAGCGGCAGCACCACGATGTGATCGACGTGGTTCGCCAGCAGTTCATCGACCGCGCTTTCCAGCGACGGCGAACCGTAGCTCATCCCCAGCGCAACGGGCGTATCCGGGAGACGCTCTGCCAGCGCCTGCTGTTGCTCCCTGCTGTAAACCAGCAACGGCGATCCGCCTTCCTGCCAGATAGACTGGTACAGTTTTGCGACACGCGGCGCGCGCAGCGGCAAAATTACACCACGCAAAAGCGGCCACCACAGCAGGCGGGAAGTATCCACCACGCGCTCATCGCTTAAAAATTGCTTCAGATAGCGTTTAACCGCTTCAGGAGTTGGGGCATCGGGAGTGCCGAGGTTAGCCAGCAGGATACCGGTTTTCGTCTGACGCATTACCGCCTCTTATTGATTCAAATTGTTGATAATTGTAGCGGAAAAGCGAGGAAGAAGAACTAATTGCTGTGAGAGGTAAGATGAGAATTTGCCTGATGGCGCTGCGCTTATCAGGCCTACAAGAAAATCGTAGGCCGTAGGCCCGATAAGCGCAGCGCCATCGGGCAATTTACGGATTAACCGAGGATTTTTTCAAGGTCGGCACGCACATCGGCAACGGCCTGAGTACCGTCCACTTTCGCGTATTTAGTGTTACCCGCTTCCGCTTCTTTCTGGTAGTAACCAATCAGCGGCGCAGTCATCTGATGGTATTCCACCAGACGCTTACGAACGGTCTCTTCCTGATCGTCTTTACGGGTGGTCAGCTCTTCGCCGGTCACATCGTCCTTGCCTTCCACTTTCGGCGGATTGAATTTGATGTGATAAACACGGCCAGACGCCGCGTGCACGCGACGGCCCACGATGCGGTCAACGATCAGCTCGTCCGGTACGTCGAATTCGAGAACATAGTCAACCGCAATGCCCGCTTCTTTCATGGCGTCAGCCTGCGGGATTGTACGCGGGAAGCCGTCCAGCAGGAAACCGTTGCGGCAATCGTCCTGCGCGATACGCTCTTTTACCAGCGCAATCACCAGCTCATCGGTCACCAGCTTGCCGGCATCCATGATGTCTTTCGCTTGTTTACCCAGCTCGGAGCCAGATTTCACGGCGGCACGCAGCATGTCGCCAGTGGAGATTTGCACAATACCATATTTCTCCATGATGAACTGAGCCTGAGTTCCTTTACCCGCGCCCGGAGCGCCAAGCAGAATGATACGCATTACGAAAATCCCCTTAAAGGTTGTCGATATTTTTTAAAAAAGCGCTAAACGATACCACCATCACGCAATTCGCTCAAGGAAGGCGCCCTGCGCTGAAACGGTTAACGGCGGGAAAATGAAGAAAAAGAGAGGATAAAATAAAAAATGCCCGATGGCGCTGCGCTTATCGGGCCTACATAAGCAACCTGCTCGTAGGCCGGATAAGCATTAGCGCCATCCGGCATGACGCGGTGCCGATTAAGACACCAGCAACTGGTTCATACGACGGATAAACTGGTTCGGATCTTCCAGCGTACCGCGTTCGGCAAACAGCGCCTGATCCAACAGCAGCTCTACCCACTCGTTAAACTGCGCTTCGTCCTGGGTATCCGCCGTGCGTTTCACCAGTACGTGATCCGGGTTGAGTTCAAAGATGTATTTCACTTCCGGCACGGCCTGACCGGCAGCGGCAAACAGCTTCGCCATCTGGGTACTCATCTCATCAGCGTCAGTGGTGACAATGGCCGGAGTATCGGTCAGACGATGCGTCAGACGCACCTCTTTCACACGATCGCCCAGCAGGGTTTTCACGCGCTCAACGAACGGCGTCAGCGCTTTTTCCGCTTCTTTTGCGCTTTCATCGACTTCATCCGCCAGTTTTTCCAGCGATTCGTCAACTTTAGATACGGACTGGAACGCCTTACCGTCGAACTCGGTCAGGTAATTCATCATCCACTCATCAATGCGATCGGAAAGCAGCAGCACTTCGATGCCTTTCTTACGCAGCAGCTCCAGGTGCGGGCTGCTCTTCGCCGCCGCGTAGCTGTCTGCCGTGATGTAGTAGATCTTCTCCTGCCCTTCTTTCATGCGGGAGATATAATCTTCCAGAGAGACGGTTTGTGCGGAAGAGTCCGTATGCGTTGAGGCAAAGCGCATCAGTTTCGCGATGGCTTCCTGGTTGGCATGATCTTCCGCCGGGCCTTCTTTCAGCACCAGACCAAACTGTTTCCAGAAGGTCTGGTATTTTTCCGCATCGTCTTTCGCCAGTTTTTCCAGCATTTGCAGAACACGTTTGGTCAACGCGCTGCGCAAGTTGCGGGTAACGGTGCTGTCCTGAAGGATTTCGCGGGAAACGTTCAGCGGCAGATCGTTGGAATCAATCAAACCACGCACGAAGCGCAGGTAGTTCGGCATAAACTGCTCGGCGTCGTCCATGATAAAGACACGCTGTACGTACAGTTTCAGCCCATGTTTGTGATCGCGGTTCCACATATCCCACGGCGCCTGAGACGGGATGTACAGCAGGCTGGTGTACTCCTGCTTACCTTCCACGCGGTTGTGGCTCCAGGTCAGCGGGTCGGTGAAGTCGTGAGCAATGTGCTTGTAGAACTCGTTATACTCGTCGTCTTTGATTTCTGACTTGTTACGCGTCCACAGCGCCTGCGCCTTGTTGATTTTCTCCCAGGAGACGATCGTTTCACCGTCTTTTTCTTCCTGTTTTTCAATCTCTACCGACAATGCGATATGGTCGGAATATTTGCTGATGATGGAGCGTACGCGCCAGTCATCAAGGAACTCGTCTTCGCCTTCACGCAGGTGCAGGGTGATTTCCGTACCGCGATCGTCTTTAGTGATATCCGCAACGGTGTACTCACCTTCGCCCGCCGATTCCCAGAACACGCCATTTTCCGGCTTATCGCCCGCCGCGCGGGTACGCACGGTCACTTTATCCGCGACGATAAACGCAGAGTAGAAGCCGACCCCGAACTGGCCGATCAACTGGCTGTCTTTCGCCTGATCGGAACCCATTGATTCGAGGAAAGATTTAGTGCCGGATTTCGCAATGGTTCCCAGATGATCGATAACGTCATCACGGTTCATCCCCACGCCATTATCGGCGATGGTCAGCGTACGCTTATCTTTATCGAAGGAGACACGCACGCGCAGCTCGCCGTCGCCTTCATACAGATCCGGGTTCGACAGCGCGCGAAAACGCAGCTTGTCCGCCGCATCTGAGGCGTTAGAGATAAGCTCACGCAGGAAAATTTCTTTATTGGAGTACAGAGAATGGATCATCAGGTGCAGAAGCTGTTTTACTTCTGACTGAAAACCACGAGTTTCTTGTCCTTTCATTGGATAAATACCTCAACAATGCCATTTACAAGGTCAAAATGCGTTGAGGGAGAGATGGGGACGGGAAATGAGTTTTCAAGCGGGAGAACGCGAATGTTCTCCCGTTTGATTAAAAACGAATCTTATGACGCCCGGCAAGCGAGTGGGACAGCGTGGTGCCGTCGACCATTTCCAGTTCGCCGCCCACCGGTACGCCGTGGGCGATACGGCTGGCTTCAACGCCATATTGCGCACAAAGTTCGGCAATATAGTTCGCGGTAGCCTCCCCTTCGACCGTCGGGTTGGTCGCGAGGATCACTTCGCTGAGCTGTTCTGACGCCAGACGCTGCTCCAGACGATCGAGACCGATATCGTCCGGCCCGATACCATCGAGCGGCGACAGATGCCCCATCAGCACGAAGTAGCGGCCAGAGAATTGCCCGGTCTGCTCAATGGCGTAGATGTCCGCCGGACTCTCCACCACGCAGATTTGACCGTTTTCCTGACGACGCGGATTCGAACAGATATTGCACACGTCCTGCTCAGTGAAGGTGCGGCAATCGGCGCAGTGGCCGATTTCCGACATCGCCCGGGTGAGCGCTTGCGCCAGACGCATCCCGCCGCTGCGGTCACGCTGAAGCAGCGTAAACGCCATGCGCTGCGCTGACTTCGGGCCAACGCCCGGCAGACAGCGCAGTGCTTCCATAAGCTGAGTTAACAGCGGGCTGGTTTGCATCAGAACGGCATCTTAAAGCCAGGCGGCAGTTGCATACCGGAGGAGACAGACGCCATCTTCTCTTTCTGGGTCTCTTCAATGCGACGCGCCGCATCGTTGAACGCCGCAGCGACCAGATCTTCCAGCATCTCTTTGTCGTCTTCCAGCAGGCTTGGGTCGATTTCCACGCGACGGCAGTTGTGCGCACCGTTAATGGTCACTTTCACCAGACCTGCGCCAGACTCGCCGGTGACTTCCAGTTTGGCGATTTCTTCCTGCATCTGCTGCATTTTTTCTTGCATCTGCTGGGCTTGCTTCATCAGGTTGCCCAGACCGCCTTTTCCAAACATAAGCTCTCTCTCTTGATGGTTTACAATCGCAAGCCGGGCTTACGATCAAATGGGGCGAATACTCTCTTCATCCAGATCCGCGTCAAAGAATCGACGCAGCGTCTGAATGTTGTTATCCGCGATAATCGACTCACGCGCCTGCGCAAGTTTCTCTTCATAAATCGCCTGACGCCACTCCAGCGGCGTTCGCACCGCCGGATTATCATCTTCAACGATGGTCAGTTCAACCGTCGTTCCCGTCAGGGCGCTCAATGCTTCCGCCAGCTTTTGCTGCGCGCCAGTGGAGTTAAGGTGTCGCTGCGTGGAGCGCAGATGCAGGCAAATGGTATTGCCGTTCTCCTCTTTCCAGGCGTTTAACGCCACCTGTTCCACCAGCTTCGGCAGGGAGAGCTGGCTAATTTGTGCCGCCCACGGATCGCGTTCAGTCGCTTCCGCGGCCAGTTTGGTCGCCAGTTCCGGTGTTTTTTCATGCTCCAGCGCCTTTTTCAGCGCTTTCGGCGTGGCCACAACCTCTTTTACTTCCACCACCGGATTGGTCGCCTTCCAGCGGTAGGCTTCTTTCTTCGTCGGCGTCTGTTCCAGCGCAGACGGCGCCGGACGCGCCTGAACGCGTTCAGAGACAGAGGCTAATCTTTCCAGCGCAGCGTTATTTACCGGCCGCGCGCGGGAAGCGGCTGCCGGTTCACTCTTTTTTGTTTTGGTTGCTCCCTGAGCACGCTGAAGCTGGTTGCGCGCCGCCAGCACCTGGCTGGTGGCATCTGGCAACGGCACCTCCTGGCGTACCGGAGCGGACTGTTGCGAAGGCACCTGCGTCGGCGTCATCACCGCCGTTGGCGCGACCGGCGCAAAAGATTGCTGCGGTCTTTCCGGTTCCGGCAGCGGCATACGTGGGTGGAATGCCAGCGCGCGTAATAGCGTCATTTCAACGCCCATCCGTCTGTCCGGCGCGTAAGGCAACTCTTTGCGACCAATCAACAGCGTCTGGTAATAAAGCTGTATGTCCGCTGGCGGCACGGTTCGCGCCAGTTCGCGCATGCGCTGCTCAATCGCCGCCATATCGTTACCCAGCGCGGCAGGCGACAGCTGCACCATCGCAATGCGGTGCAACAGCCCCAGCATTTCGATCAGCAGCGCTTCCCACTCAATACCGCGTGCGGCGGCATCATTCACCAGCGACATCACGCGCTCGCCATTGGCGGCAACCACCGCCTCGACCAGCGAAAGCGCCTGGTCATCATCCAGCGTACCGAGCATCGTGCTCACCGCCTGGGTGGAGACCTGCCCGTCACCGCTGGCGATCGCCTGGTCGGTCAGGCTGAGCGCATCGCGCAGGCTGCCGTCCGCTGCGCGGGAGAGCAGTTGCAGCGCGCGCGGCTCATGCGCGATATGTTCTTCGTTAAGGATATGCTCAAGCTGATGGCGAATTTGTTCGACATCCAGCGCCTTGAGATGGAATTGCAGGCAGCGCGACAAAATCGTCACCGGCAGCTTCTGCGGATCGGTGGTCGCCAGCAGAAACTTAACGTGCGCGGGCGGTTCTTCGAGCGTTTTAAGCAACGCGTTGAAGCTGTGCCGCGAGAGCATATGCACTTCGTCGATCAGATAGACCTTAAAGCGGCCGCGCGCGGGTGCGTACTGGACGTTATCCAGCAGGTCGCGGGTATCTTCTACTTTGGTGCGCGACGCGGCGTCGATCTCAATCAGATCGACAAAACGCCCCTGCTCGATTTCCCGGCAGTTGTCACATACGCCGCACGGCGTGGCGGTGATGCCGGTTTCACAGTTCAGTCCCTTCGCCAGCAGACGGGCGATGGAGGTTTTACCGACGCCACGGGTACCGGAAAAAAGATATGCGTGATGAATACGCCCTAACGACAAGCCGTTCGCCAGTGCGGTCAGCACATGTTCCTGGCCGACGACGTCAGCAAAGGTTTGTGGGCGCCATTTTCGGGCTAAGACCTGATAACTCATTGGCTGGCTCTGAAACGCTGGAAGGTGGATTCATGGGGGGAATGCTAACACAACCTCGCAAATACAGCGAGGTTGTGAGGCTTTATTCGCGACGCTCACCCTTTTGAGCCGCCGCAAGCGGCGTTCAAAACGCAAATGCGTTTTGTCGAGCGCTGGCCGGAACCAGAGTGGCGAATAAGATAGCCTGAATCAGTGCCCCGGGAAGGGAACCAGGCTATAACAGGTAATCCCCTGTTTTGCCAGACGCTGCTCACCACCCAGATCGAACAGATTGATGATGAAAGCGGCATCGGTCACTTCCCCACCCAGGCGACGGATCAGCTTCACAGTCGCTTCGATTGTGCCACCGGTCGCCAGGAGATCGTCCACCACCAGCACTTTATCGCCCGGTTTGATGGCATCAACGTGGATTTCCAGCTGATCGGTGCCGTACTCCAGCTCATAGCTTTCAGCGATCGTTTCACGCGGCAATTTGCGCGGTTTACGCACCGGAACAAACCCGACGCCCAGGCCCAGCGCGACCGGCGCGCCAAACAGGAAGCCACGCGCTTCGGTGCCGACAACTTTGGTGATGCCTGCATTTTTGTATCGTTCAACCAGCAATTCAATGCTGAGCGCATAGGCTTTCGGGTCTTCCAGCAAGCTGGTGACATCACGGAAAAGAATGCCCGGTTTCGGGTAGTCGTGAATGCTTTTAATGCTATTTTTGAGAAACTCAAGCTGCTGTGCAGTCGCGGTCATGGATATATGCCTGCTATTACGGTGTTACTCACGGCGCGAATTAAGGGGGTCAAAGTAACGATTGTTTAACCTTTAACCGTCTGCGCCTGTGCTCGAAAACGGTCGAATTTACTGGCTGCGTAAGACAATTGCAACAGCGATTATTGCGCTTCAGTGCTTTTGTTGCTTTTCATCAATCACCGGTATCCGCCACATAAAAATCAACAGGCAGGCCAGGATCGCCAGCAGCAGTATTCGTACCCACATCATATGCACCAGCCAAAGCGAGATACCGAATGTAATCAATATCAACGCAATAGCGCGCGGTTTCGCCCCCGGCGGCATCGCGCGATGCTTTTGCCAGTGACGCAAATAGCCGCCAAACCAGGAGCGGTAAAGCAGCCAGTCATGAAAGCGCGGCGACGAACGGGCAAAACACCAGGCCGCCAGTAAAATAAACGGCGTAGTAGGCAATAGCGGCAACACGACGCCCAGCGTCCCTAACACTACCGCCAGCCAGCCAATGATGATTAAAATAGTACGTTTCATAATGACAGTACGTAGCACACAAGGCTGCTACTGTAGCATAACAGTTATCATTTTCATCGGAGTGTTACATTGAAAACCGCCATGCTGTTACACAGGCTGGAAAGCCAGCTCGCCAGTCTGCGCCAGCAGAGCGCGCCGCTGGCACAGCATGCGACGCTCAGCGCACGCTTTGACAGGCATCTTTTTCGCACCCGCAGCACGCTATTGAAGGCGTATCTGGATGAAGCCGGAACCAACCTTGACGCGTTGCGCCATGCGGTTGAACAACAGACGCTACCGCAGATTGCCTGGCTGGCGGAGCGCCTGGTTTCACAGATTGAGGCGATAACACGAGAAACCGCAACCTGGTCGCTCAGGGAGTGGGACAGCGCCTCCCCGGGGCTGGCGCGCTGGCAACGTAAACGCGTAAAGCATCAGGAGTTTGAGCGTCGTCTGCTGGAAATGACCGAGGAGCGTAAAGCCCGTCTGGCGCAGGTCACCAGCTTCACCGAGCAGCAGGCGCTGCACCGGGAAATCGAGGCGTTTGAAGGCCGTCTGGCGCGCTGTCGTCATGCGCTGGAAAAAATAGAGCACGTACTGGCGCGCCTGACCCGTTAACCACTGGAGAAAATATGTCGCTTGAGAATGCCCCAGACGACGTCAAACTGGCCGTCGATCTGATCGTCCTGCTTGAAGAGAATCAGCTGCCCGCGCAAACCGTGCTACGCGCGCTGGAAATTGTGAAGCGTGATTATGAAAACAAACTAAAAAACGCGGAAGACGCCTCGCAAAGCGATTAAAAGGGAGCTGGTGCGTCTCCACCGTCAATGTCAGAGTCTGCGTTGGGACACAATGACGACGGACGGTTCATGGAACGACTTTCAACCACGCCACATGATGCGGTATTTCGGCAACTGCTGACGCAAAAAGCGATCGCGCGGGATTTTTTACAGATCCATTTACCTGACACCTTTCTTCGCATCTGCAATCTGGATTCCCTGACGCTGGAGTCAGGAAGCTTTGTCGAAGAGAACTTACGGGCCAGCTATTCAGACATCCTCTATTCCCTGCAAACTACGCATGGACCAGGCTACGTTTATGCGCTGATTGAGCATCAAAGCAAACCCGATAAATTCATGGCGTTTCGCCTGATGCGTTATGCCATCGCCGCCATGCAGCGGCATCTTGATGCCGGGCACGACACGCTGCCGTTAGTGGTTCCCTTACTGTTCTACCACGGGTCAATTAGTCCGTGGCCCTACAGCCTGAACTGGCAGAATATGTTTTGTGAGCCCGCGCTTGCCAATAGCCTTTACAGCAATGAATTTGCGCTGGTAGACCTGACCGTAATGCCGGATAATCAGATCATGCGGCATCGGCGAATGGCGATGCTGGAGTTGCTGCAAAAGCATATACGCCGACGCGATCTGGCCGAATTACAGGATCAATTAATCACGCTATTAACGCAGGAACACCTGACCCGTAGCCAAATCAGCGTGCTGATACACTATATGTTGCAGGTTGGGAATACCACGGACCCCGGCGCGTTGATCCGCAAACTGGCCAGCTGCGCCCCCCAGTATAAGGAGCAACTGATGAGCATTGCCGAATGGCTGGAAGAGAAAGGCAGAGCAGACGGCCTGCAAAAAGGAATGCAACAGGGAATGCAGCAAGGACGGCAAAAGGGCTTAGAAGAAGGTCGTCAGGCCGAAGCGCGCAGCATCGCTCTCAAAATGCTCGACAGCGGTCTGGCCCCCGATCTGATCACCCACCTAACCGGACTCTCGCCAGAAGAGCTGTCTGCGCTCTCCCATTAGAGGCACTCAGGGCGGCCTGGCCGCCCTGAACAGAACTTAGCCCACCGACGGCGTCGGATCGTCGCCTTTGATTTCGCGTTTAACTTCCGTCACTTCGTCACCTTTCTCATTGCGCAGATGCACTTCCAGCTGGTTAAAAGCGATGTCGATGTTATTTTCACGACACAAACGATCGATGGTCCGGTTCAGCTCATCCACCGTATGGCTGCGATCGCGCAGTTCACGCACGTACAGACGCAGTTCATGATCGAGCGTACTGGCGCCAAACGTGGTAAAGAACACCGCAGGTTCTGGCTCACGCATCACTTTCGGGTGCTCCGTCGCCGCCTGCAACAGCACTTTTTTCACTTTGTCCAGATCCGAGCCATAGGCGACGCCAAGGCGGATCACCAGCCGGGTGGTGGTGTCGGACAGCGACCAGTTGATCAATCGTTCGGTCACGAAGGCTTTGTTCGGAATGATCACCTCTTTACGATCGAAGTCGGTAATGGTGGTCGCACGAATACGGATCTTGCTGACCGTCCCGGAGAAGGTGCCGATAGTCACCGTATCGCCAATGCGTACCGGGCGTTCAAACAGGATAATAATGCCAGAGACGAAGTTACCGAAAATCTCCTGCAAGCCGAAACCAAGACCGACCGATAACGCCGCCGCCAGCCACTGTAGTTTGTCCCACGATACGCCAAGCGATCCGAATACCGTCATCGCGCCAACGGCAATGATGATGTAGTTGAGGATAGTGGTGATCGCATACGAAGCCCCCTGGCGCATTTTCAGTCTGGAAAGTACCAGAACTTCCAGCAGACCGGGTAAGTTACGGATCAGCGCCCAGGCCACCATTGACACAATAATGGCAAACAGCAGGCTGCCCATCGTAACATTTTTAACCACCGCAGCGCCCGCTTCCGTGCCGTTGTAGTGCCAGAGCGTGATGCTGTCGAGATAGCTGAACACGGTGATCAGATCGGACCAAATCGCCCAGAACATCACCCCGAACAGGGCAATCATCAGCAGCATGGTGATGCGCAGCGTTTGCTGGTTAACCTGTTCCAGCGCAATGGTCGGTTCTTCCTGCGGCTCCGCGCCTTCCGCCCCCTCTTTCACCAGATTCTGACGACGCGCCAGCGCACGGCGCCAGGCAATACGACGCGCCGCGACGCTCAGGCCGCGTAACACGGTCTGATACAGCAGGTTCCAGATAATCACCAGATAGACGGTTTCAATCCAGCGCCCGGACAGGCGTAGCGTGGTATAGAAATAGCCCGTCGCGGTCAACACCATCAACGCGACGGGAATGATGGAGAGCACGGTAATCGTGATCAGACGTAAACCATGCGACTCCTTATCACGCCAGCTATCGCGGCACATTGGCCACACCAGCAAAGTAATAAGCAGAAGGTTGAGGAAAATCACCACCTGCCCCAGCACATCGTCCATCAGGTGCAGCGGAGAAAGTTCAGCGACCACCGACCAGAAATGCAGCGGCAGTAGCGCCAGACTGATGCGCACAATCTGACGGCGCCAGTGGCTGGTCAATTTCGCCGGCATGCCGAAGTGCCGAATGGCAACGCCCTCTTTTTCCAGCACCTTCCAGCACAGACCGAATACCAGCCAGAACAACGCCAGCTTTTTACTGAACGCCCATAACAGGTCGCTAATATTCAACTGCATGGTGAGGAGGATCAGCCCCACCGCAAGGATTATCAGACAAACCGGCAAGGCGCGAATCAGATCGATGAAAATCGCTTTCGGCGTATTGAGCTGGCTGTCGTTACGCAATGATCCCACCGCGGCCGCCAGCTTCTCCTGGTACGCTTTAAGCCATTTCAGTCGCCAGCGAATCACCCCGGCGATCAGCAGCAAAGGCAGCCCCGCGAGGAATGCGATGAATACCGCAGGCCAGGCCTTTTCCCAGTTCACCGTAATTTTCATCGACCTGAACTGATCTTTCAGCGTTTGCGGGAAGGCTTTAATCCAGTCCCAGTCCATCGGGCGGTTACTGTTAACCCAAAAGATTTGCTGAGTCAGGATCTCTTTAAGGTTTTTCGAGACGCTCATCAGCTGCTGTTGATTGATTTGCAGGTTAATGGCCATCATCAGCTGATTGCCCAGTTGCTTATTCAACTGATCCAGCAATTCCCTGCGCATATCAACCACTTGCAGCAGCGCATCATGCACTTCGTCATTAACCTCGTCAGTGTGCCCTTCTTCCAGTTTGGCCACAAAGGCATCGTTCTGGAACAAAGCGTCACGCTGCTGGTTAACTTCAAACTGCTCCAGACGCAAATCCGCAATCCGGTTGGTCATATCGACAAGTTCATCTGCCGACGGCAGCGTTTGCTGCTGCTGATACAAGATACGCGACAACAGCAAACTGCCTCTCAGCACCGCAATCTGCTCTTTGATATTGCGCTCTGATTGCAGCGCGCGATCAAGCCAGTTTTTGACTTTGATGTTCTGCTGCATGAGCGCGTTGCCGTTTTCGGTTGCCGTGATCAGGCGCTGGCTCAGTTGATGATTGACATCCAGCTCCTGCTTCACAAGAGGGTTAGCCTGAATACGCGCCGTTTCATCCGGCGAGATCGCCTCCTGCGCCGTCTTCTCGGTTAGCGTCAGACGTTTGCTGTTGACCGCTTCCTGCAAAAGCTGGAGCTGGTGTTCCAGTCGATTGGTGTTCGCCGTGACGTAATCGCGTTGCTTTTGCAGGGTATCCTGCAAAACCGTATTGCCTTCCAGACTTTTGCGCTGCTGATCGATTTGCGCGTTAAGCAACGCCTGTTGCGCCTGTAGCAGAGCCTGTTGACTCGGGCGCAATGCGCCGTCCCCGACACTGGTGCCGTCCAGTCGATTACGGATTTGCTGCATTTGCTGCGACGCGGTATACATCGCGTTTTGCACACGCTCAGGCTGCGTCTGGAGCGAAACCAGCTGACTATTGTAAGTCGCCAGATCGTTTTGCGAGTTCTGCAAATCATCCAGCACCTGCGCAACCCGAAGTTCCAACTGGCGCAGCGAAAGCGTGCTCAACGTTTTTCGCGTTTCGTCGTCATTATCCACATCGCTGAGGGCATTCAGCGCGTCCGTCGCCTGACGCATTTTTTCCGGCGCCTGCGCGACTTTCTGACGTAATTGCGTGGTCTCCTCTTTTACCCGATCGATTTTATCAAGCGTGGCGAGCGTATCGATGAGATCCTGCTGGACCAGTTTATCCAGCGCGGAGAGGTCTTTCTGTTTACCCAGCGCATCCAGCTGGCTTTGCACGTCCGCTTTCGACGGCAGATCGCCATTCGTTTGCGCACGGGCAAACGCCAACGACTGACCGCACAGCAATAACACAAAGAAAATGATTGAGATAAAAACAAGATGCGATGAACGTTTATAGAGCTGCAACATAGTCATGGGAGTGAAGGTTTCTGAACCGGAAGAATGACCGGAAATAGTCAAGCCGCAAGAATATCACGGCGGTGACGGACAGAATAGCGGAACGGAAAATGTCCAGGATAATTCCTGGAATGATATCAGGGGCTTTCGAGGGCAGGCGCCGCTCTCAGCGTCGGGCAAAGCAGATACATTTCCAACAAGATGGCGACGTAATCTCGTGCTTCTTTTTTCAGATCAAAGGATTGCGGCGCAAAGAGCCAGTTTTCCATGATGCCGGAAATATAGCCGCGCATTAATATTGCCGCACGACGCGTCATCAGGTTTCCCGGGAGCATTTTTGCTTTAATACAATGTGTTAGCGTTTGTTCAATGCGATCATAGCTTTCCACGCAGATGCTTCGCTGCGCCTGTTGCACTACCGCCATTTCACCCACGAATTCGCATTTGTGGAATATAATTTCCATCAATAAACGTCGGCGCTCTTCCGTCACGGTTGCTTCAAGAAGATGGACTAAAATTTCTCTTAATACTGATAGTGGATCGTCGGGGAATTTTGCCTGATACTCAATCTCAAGCTCACCAATATTGGATTCTGATAGCTCCCAGATTTCACTGAATAAATCCGACTTGTTTTTGAAGTGCCAATAGATTGCACCGCGTGTGACGCCAGCGGCTTTTGCAATCTCCGCGAGCGAAGTGGATGATACCCCTTGTCGCGAGAACAAACGCAGAGCTACATCCAGGATGTGTTGCCGAGTTTCCTGTGCTTGTTGTTTGGTTTTTCGTGCCATATGTCGGTGAATTTACAGGCGTTAGATTTACATACATTTGTGGATGTATGTACCATAGCACGACGATAATATAAACGCAGCAATGGGTTTGTGGACTTTTGACCATTGATCAATTTGAAATCGGACACTCGAGGTTTACATATGAACAAAAACAGAGGGTTTACGCCTCTGGCGGTCGTTCTGATGCTCTCAGGCAGCTTAGCGCTAACAGGATGTGACGACAAACAGGCCCAACAAGGTGGTCAGCAGATGCCAGAAGTTGGGGTTGTGACGCTCAAAACTGAACCTCTACAGATCACTACTGAACTCCCGGGTCGCACCAATGCATACCGTATTGCGGAAGTTCGTCCTCAGGTAAGCGGAATTATCCTGAAACGTAACTTTACGGAAGGCGGCGACATTGAAGCGGGTGTGTCTCTCTATCAGATTGATCCTGCGACTTACCAGGCGGCTTACGAAAGCGCCAAAGGCGATCTCGCTAAAGCGCAGGCGGCTGCAAATATCGCTCAGTTAACGGTTAAACGTTATCAGAAACTGTTGGGTACGAAATACATCAGCCAACAAGACTACGATAGCGCGCTGGCAGATGCGCAACAGGCGAATGCGTCTGTTGTGGCGGCAAAAGCGGCCGTTGAAACCGCACGCATTAATCTGGCGTATACCAAAGTGACCTCCCCGATTAGCGGCCGTATCGGTAAATCATCCGTAACGGAAGGCGCGCTGGTACAAAACGGGCAGGCTACCGCCCTCGCGACAGTACAGCAACTCGACCCGATCTATGTGGATGTAACGCAGTCAAGCAACGACTTCCTGCGCCTGAAACAGGAGCTGGCGAGCGGCAAACTGAAGCAAGAGAACGGCAAAGCGAAAGTCGAGCTGGTCACCAGCGACGGCATTACCTATCCGCAATCCGGTACGCTTGAGTTTTCTGACGTCACCGTCGACCAAACCACCGGTTCTATTACGTTACGCGCAATCTTCCCTAACCCGGACCATACCTTACTGCCTGGTATGTTTGTTCGCGCACGTCTGGAAGAAGGCACCAATCCTGATGCATTGCTGGTTCCCCAGCAGGGCGTTACCCGTACGCCACGCGGTGATGCCAGTGCGTTGGTTGTCGGCGCCGATGACAAAGTGGAAACCCGTCAGATCGTCGCAAACCAGGCGATTGGCGATAAGTGGTTAGTCACTGATGGACTCAAATCGGGCGATCGCGTGATTGTTACCGGGCTGCAAAAAGTGCGTCCTGGCGCGCAGGTTAAAGCGCAGGAAGTCACCGCGGATAATGAACAGCAAGCCGCAAGCGCTAACCCGTCTGAACAGTCTAAGTCTTAACTTAAACAGGAGCCGTTAAGACATGCCTAATTTCTTTATCGATCGCCCTATATTTGCGTGGGTGATCGCCATTATCATCATGTTGGCAGGGGGCCTCGCGATCCTCAAACTGCCGGTAGCGCAATATCCAACGATTGCGCCGCCCGCAGTGACGATCTCCGCGACTTACCCTGGCGCTGATGCGAAAACCGTGCAGGACACGGTGACGCAGGTTATCGAACAGAACATGAACGGTATCGATAACCTGATGTACATGTCCTCAAACAGTGACTCCACGGGTACCGTGCAGATCACCCTGACCTTCGAATCCGGTACGGATGCAGATATCGCGCAGGTTCAGGTGCAGAACAAACTGCAACTGGCCATGCCGCTGCTTCCCCAGGAGGTTCAACAGCAGGGTGTGAGCGTTGAGAAATCATCCAGCAGCTTCCTGATGGTTGTGGGCGTCATCAACACCGACGGCACCATGACCCAGGAGGATATTTCTGACTACGTTGCGGCGAACATGAAAGACGCCATCAGCCGTACGTCAGGTGTGGGTGACGTGCAGCTGTTTGGTTCGCAGTACGCGATGCGTATCTGGATGGACCCAACGAAGCTGAACAACTTCCAGCTCACGCCAGTGGATGTGATTAACGCGATCAAAGCGCAGAACGCCCAGGTTGCGGCCGGTCAGCTTGGCGGTACGCCGCCGGTGAAAGGCCAGCAACTGAACGCCTCCATCATCGCACAAACGCGTCTGACCTCTACGGAAGAGTTCGGTAAAATTCTGCTGAAAGTGAACCAGGACGGCTCCCAGGTTCGCCTGCGCGATGTAGCAAGAATTGAACTGGGCGGTGAGAACTACGACATCATTGCGAAGTTCAACGGACAGCCTGCGTCTGGTCTGGGGATCAAGCTGGCGACCGGTGCGAACGCGCTGGATACCGCAAACGCCATCCGTGCAGAACTGAAGAAGATGGAACCGTTCTTCCCGTCAGGGATGAAGATCGTTTACCCGTATGACACCACCCCGTTCGTGACGATCTCCATTCACGAAGTGGTGAAAACGCTGGTAGAAGCCATCATCCTCGTGTTCCTGGTCATGTACCTGTTCCTGCAAAACTTCCGCGCGACGTTGATTCCGACAATCGCGGTGCCGGTGGTGCTGTTGGGGACATTCGCCGTGCTTTCGGCATTCGGTTTCTCGATAAACACGCTAACAATGTTCGGGATGGTGCTCGCCATCGGCCTGTTGGTGGATGACGCCATCGTGGTGGTAGAGAACGTCGAGCGTGTAATGTCCGAAGAAGGATTGCCGCCGAAAGAAGCCACGCGAAAATCAATGGGCCAGATTCAGGGCGCGCTGGTGGGGATCGCGATGGTGCTGTCAGCGGTATTTATCCCGATGGCCTTCTTCGGCGGGTCTACAGGGGCTATTTATCGTCAGTTCTCCATCACCATTGTGTCCGCAATGGCGCTGTCAGTGCTGGTGGCACTGATCCTGACGCCAGCCCTGTGCGCCACCATGCTTAAGCCGGTTGCCAAAGGCAGCCACGGGTCAACCAAAGGTTTCTTTGGCTGGTTCAACAACATGTTCGAGAAGAGCACGCACCACTACACCGACAGCGTAGGCAACATCCTGCGCAGCACCGGTCGTTATCTGCTGCTCTATCTGATCATCGTGGTCGGCATGGCTTACCTGTTCGTTCGTCTGCCAAGCTCCTTCTTGCCGGACGAGGACCAGGGGGTCTTCCTGAGCATGGCGCAGCTGCCAGCGGGCGCAACCCAGGAGCGTACGCAGAAAGTTCTCGATGAGATGACCGACTATTATCTCACCAAAGAGAAAGATAACGTTGAATCCGTCTTTGCGGTTAACGGCTTTGGTTTTGCTGGTCGTGGTCAGAACACCGGTATCGCGTTCGTCTCGTTGAAAGACTGGGCCGACCGTCCGGGGGATGAGAATAAAGTCGATGCGATCACCGGTCGCGCGATGGGCGCATTCTCCCAGATTAAAGATGCGATGGTGTTCGCCTTTAACCTGCCAGCGATTGTCGAACTGGGTACGGCAACGGGCTTCGACTTCCAGTTGATTGACCAGGGCGGCCTCGGTCATGAAAAACTGACGCAGGCGCGTAACCAGCTATTTGGCGAAGTTGCAAAACACCCGGATCTGCTGGTCGGCGTTCGTCCGAACGGTCTGGAAGATACGCCGCAGTTCAAGGTCGATATCGATCAGGAAAAAGCGCAGGCGCTGGGTGTTTCCATTAGCGATATTAACACGACGCTGGGCGCAGCATGGGGCGGCAGCTATGTGAACGACTTCATCGACCGTGGTCGTGTGAAGAAAGTTTACGTCATGTCTGAAGCGAAATACCGTATGTTGCCGGAAGATATCGGAAACTGGTATGTGCGCGGTAGCGATGGTCAGATGGTGCCGTTCTCGGCCTTCTCCTCCTCGCGCTGGGAATACGGTTCACCTCGTCTGGAACGCTATAACGGTCTGCCTTCAATGGAAATCCTCGGCCAGGCGGCACCAGGTAAGAGTACCGGTGAAGCAATGGCGATGATGGAAGAGCTGGCAAGCAAACTGCCATCCGGCATCGGCTACGACTGGACCGGGATGTCTTATCAGGAACGACTGTCCGGCAACCAGGCGCCTGCCCTGTACGCCATTTCACTGATCGTGGTCTTCCTGTGTCTGGCGGCGCTGTATGAGAGCTGGTCTATTCCGTTCTCCGTTATGCTGGTGGTGCCGCTCGGGGTTATCGGCGCGCTGTTGGCGGCAACCTTCCGTGGCCTGACCAACGACGTTTACTTCCAGGTGGGCCTGCTCACAACCATTGGGTTGTCGGCGAAGAACGCGATACTTATCGTCGAATTCGCCAAAGACTTAATGGATAAAGAAGGCAAAGGTCTGATAGAAGCAACGCTGGAAGCGGTACGTATGCGTTTACGCCCGATCCTGATGACGTCTCTGGCGTTTATCCTCGGTGTTATGCCACTGGTTATCAGCTCTGGCGCAGGTTCCGGCGCGCAGAACGCTGTGGGCACCGGCGTAATGGGCGGGATGGTCACCGCAACAGTTCTGGCTATCTTCTTCGTTCCGGTCTTCTTTGTGGTGGTACGCCGCCGCTTTAGCCGCAAGAGCGAAGACATTGAGCACAGCCATTCGGTAGAGCATCATTGATTCATCTCCTGTGAAAAGGCCGCGCAAGCGGCCTTTTTTCTGGATAAAAATCATAAAAAGCGCTTATTGTTAGTTTGTTTATTCACCGTAGAATAAATAAGACATATAATCCCCAGCGTGCTAAAGGCTATTCTTAGAGAGTCTGGTCATTTCTTATTTTTTCCGTTAATTAAGAAATCATTAAGATTATTCCTGGTATATCGTGAGTGTAACAGCCTTCTTAACAATCGTTGTTAGCACAAATGACGATAACTCAATGATTGCAAAAACAATAAAAAGATCGCCTCATTTCAGGCATCGTCTTTTACGGTTAAAATGTAAAATTGCGTTGGGGCAACATACTTTTACCTAATTGTAATTTTTCGTAATAGGACGATGAAATCTTTTTTAGAGTGGATTATAGTTAAAACATCAGGAGAAGAGCGCAAGTTCCAGGTCAGTTAGTTGTATCCATCCCGAAAGGTGTTCGGTTAGTTCAAGCCACTAAGAAGGGGATGCGTTATGGATGAGTACTCACCCAAAAGACATGATATCGCACAGCTTAAATTTCTCTGTGAAACCCTGTATCATGACTGTCTTGCAAACCTTGAAGAAAGCAACCACGGTTGGGTTAATGACCCTACTTCGGCAATCAATCTTCAGCTCAATGAACTGATAGAGCATATTGCAACCTTCGCACTTAATTATAAAATTAAGTATAATGAGGACAATAAGCTGATTGCACAGATAGATGAATATCTGGATGACACCTTTATGTTGTTCAGCAGTTACGGCATTAATGCGCAGGATCTGCAAAAATGGCGAAAATCAGGAAACCGCCTGTTTCGCTGCTTCGTCAATGCCACCAGGGCGAATCCTGTTAGCTTGTCATGTTAAAAATTATTACAATCATAGGTAAGATTTATGTCCGATAAACCATTAACGAAAACAGATTATTTGATGCGTTTACGACGCTGCCAGACAATAGACACGCTGGAACGTGTAATAGAGAAAAATAAATATGAATTGTCTGACAATGAATTGGCTGTATTTTACTCAGCAGCAGATCACCGTCTTGCAGAATTGACGATGAATAAGCTCTACGACAAGATTCCCACCTCCGTGTGGAAATTCATTCGCTAATTTTTGCATAACGCTATGGAGAATACGTTCGTTCTGCCTGACCGAGGGTTTCCCTGTATTTACCGTTAATTCCTATTTTACGTCTCGTGATTTAGATCACATCAAGGTAACGGGAACGTTCCCTTAAAAGGCGTTGCGCTTTACTGTACTGCGGCAGTTAATCCACAAACAGAAGAGTGCATAATGAGCGAAGAAAAGCAGAAGATGATTGCCGGTGAGTTATATTGCCCGGCCGATGAGACATTGCGCAACGACCGCCTGCGGGCGCGCCAGTTGCTTCATCGATACAACCACTCCGCACCGGACGAGAAGAATGCGCGACAGGCTATTCTGAGCGACCTGCTAGGCCAGAGCGACGGTGCGTATATTGAACCCTCCTTCCGCTGTGATTACGGTTACAATATTTACCTCGGCAAAGCATTTTACGCTAACTTCGACTGTGTGATGCTGGATGTCTGCCCGATTCATATCGGCGACAATTGTATGCTCGCGCCTGGCGTGCATATCTATACGGCGACGCACCCGCTGGATGCCACAGAACGCAATAGCGGTAAGGAACTGGGTAAACCTGTAACCATCGGGAATAATGTCTGGATCGGCGGTCGCGCCGTGATTAACCCTGGCGTCACCATTGGCGATAACGCCGTTATCGCATCAGGCGCCGTCGTGACCAAAAGCGTTCCGGCCAACGTTGTGGTCGGTGGAAATCCCGCGCGAATCATTAAAACGCTGTAAAGCGAATTGTAACTGTTATGATAAATTGTGGTTAATCTGTTACTTTTTTCATGAAGTTCGCCCTTCTAAAATGGGCTGTTCCCTGAATGTTACAGAAATCACAAAGGCAAATGATGACAGAAATACAGCGCCTGCTGACGGAAACGATTGACGATCTCAATGCTCGCGAGAAACGCGACAACAGACCGCGTTTCAGTATTAGTTTTATTCGCAAACATCCGGGGCTGTTTATTGGCATGTATATCGCCTGGTTTGCCACGCTGGCCGTCATGCTGCAATCAGACACGCTGGTGGATTCAGTGTGGCTGCTGGTCGTATTATTCGTCCTGTTGAATGGTTTTTTCTTTTTTGATGTCGCCCCGCGTTATCGCTACGAGGATATCGACGTGCTGGATTTCAGGGTTTGCTATAACGGAGAATGGTATAACACGCGCTTCGTTCCCCCTGCGCTGATCCACGCTATTCTTCAGTCACCGCATGTTGGCAGCGACCAGAAAGCACAATTACAGAAGATGATAACGCGTAAAGGCGAACTCTCTTTCTACGATGTTTTCACGCTCACTCGCACAGAAACAAGCCACTAGTTTTCTCACTGTTGCAGATGTAAAAAGTGCGTACCGTCCCTGGCACGCACTGTAGTCCCTGCAATGTTGGCAAATCATTAACGTCTTTTTTTACGACCCTGCACCGCTTTAAAACGTGGATTGGATTTGCAGATCACATATAAACGCCCTTTGCGTTTAACTATCTGGCAGTCCGGGTGCCGCTGCTTTGCGCTACGCAATGAATTCAGTACCTGCATCTTATCCTCGCTTAGCGCCAATAAAATTTCCGAAACGTTTCTGGAAACGTGCTGCGCTGCCTTCGTTATCAAAGGTTTTTTGTTTTCCGGTGTAATAAGGGTGTGATTTAGAAGACACCTCAATGGTGACATACGGATAAGTCACGCCCTCAAGCTCAATCTCACGCTCGGTTTTGATCGTTGACCCCACCTTAAAGTATTCATTCGCACTGGTATCGTGGAACACCACGGTGCGATAGGCAGGATGGATATTCGGTTTCATGACAGCCTCAATATTATGTTATAACGTAACAATAAAATACGCCGCAAATTGCCGCTTTTCAACCCTCATAATGATGTGGTTATCCTTCAACATTGTACGTTTTAAGTCGAAACAAGCCCTTATTGAGCCAGAAAGAGCAAAAGCAGTTAGAATAACGTGATTAAACGAAGGGCTTTTTTACGTTCAGATGTACTCGCCATATGCTGCATCAATAAGGATATCACCGTGACAACACGACATTTGGTCAGCCTGGTCACAGGGGTGCTCATTCTGTCTGTCCTTGCCCCTGTGGGATTAAGCCTCTGGCTCGCTCATCGCCAGGTTGAAAAGAAATTTATTGAGGAACTTAACGTCTATTCATCACGCGTAGCCTTACGCGCTGACAAAGTTGCCTCCCAGAGCAAACTGGCGTTAGACCAGCTAAACGCCTTTCGCGGTACGCCTTGTAGTAATGCGCATTTACTGACAATGCGCCGAATATCTTACAGTCTGCGCTACATTCAGGAAGTGCTATACCTCGACCAAAATATGCCTGTTTGCTCATCGCTGGAGCAAAAAAGCGCCCCCTTCGTTTTCCCCAAACCGGAAAAAATCACCCAGGACGGCTACCGCATATGGCTTACCTCGCAAAATGATTTAGGGCTCAAGCGCTTTATGGTCGCTGTGGGTAAAGAACACTATGTGGTCATGATGGACCCCGCCTCCTTCATTGATGTGATCCCATTTAGTTCATGGCATATTGATGCCGCTATTATTGGCGAAGCAAATAACATCGTGGCCGCCAGTAGCAATCGGCTCGATCCCGACATTATTCGACAATTGCAGCAGTCGCCCGGTCAATACCGGGAAGATCGCAACAGTGTCTACACAATTCAGCGCTCTCCTGAAATGAACATCGCCATCGTGACCTGGGCCTCCACGCTGCCACTACAAAAGAACTGGTATCGCCAGGCTTTTATCTGGCTGCCGCTGGGGATGATGGCGAGCCTGCTGGCGGCGGCGTTTATTCTGCGCATTCTTCGCCGCTTACAATCACCACACCACCGTTTACTGGACTAGACTGGCCCCATGAATCTCCAGACAGTTGGTATCACTTAAATTAGTGATAGTCTTAATACTAGTTTTAGACTAGTCGTTGGAGTCCGAATGATTGATGTTCTAGGTCCAGAGAAGCGCAGACGGCGCAGCGTTCAGGAAAAAATCGCCATTGTTCAGCAGAGCTTTGAGCCCGGAATGACCGTGTCGCTGGTCGCCCGTCAGCATGGCGTTGCTGCCAGTCAGCTGTTCCTGTGGCGTAAGCAATATCAGGAAGGCAGTCTCACTGCGGTTGCCGCGGGTGAACAGGTTGTACCCGCGTCGGAGCTGGCATCTGCAATGAAGCAAATTAAAGAGTTACAGCGCCTGCTGGGCAAAAAAACCATGGAAAACGAGCTGCTGAAAGAAGCCGTTGAATATGGCCGACAAAAAAAGTGGATAGCGCACGTGCCCTTGTTGCCGGAGGATGGCGAATAAGCCTTGTCAGTCGTTGCCTCCGGGTCTCACGTGCGCAACTGCATGCCATGGCCCGTCGGTCGAAGGGCTGGCAGGATCGTCGGTGCAAGCGCAAGCCTGATGATACTGAAGCGCTGGCTCGTATCCATACCGTTATCGACGATCTGCCCACCTATGGTTATCGTCGTGTATGGGCACTGCTGCGCAGACAATCAGAAACTGACGACATGGCGGTGATCAATGCCAAACGCGTATACCGCATCATGCGTCAGAATGCGCTGCTGCTTGAGCGTAAACCGGCAATACCGCCCTCGAAGCGGGCGCATAGAGGGAAAGTGGCCGTTGGAGAAAGTAACCAGCGGTGGTGCTCCGACGGCTTCGAGTTCAGCTGTGATAACGGTGAAAAACTGCGGGTCACGTTCGCACTGGACTGTTGCGATCGCGAGGCACTTCACTGGGCGGCAAGTACCGGTGGATATGACAGTGAAACCGTGCAGGACGTCATGCTGGGTGCAGTAGAGCGTCGCTTCGGTAACAGGCTGCCGACATCCCCCGTTGAGTGGCTGACAGACAACGGTTCAGCCTACCGTTCTCATCAGACGCGTCAGTTCGCCAGAATGGTAGGACTGGAGCCAAAACATACGGCGGTACGTAGTCCAGAAAGCAACGGAATGGCGGAGAGCTTCGTGAAAACGATGAAGCGCGACTACATCAGCATCATGCCAAAACCTGACGGGTTAACAGCGGCAAAGAACCTTGCGGAGGCCTTCGAACATTACAACGAATGGCATCCGCACAGTGCACTGGGATATCGTTCGCCACGGGAATATCTGCGGCGGCGAACCAGTAATGGGTAAAGCGATAAAAAGTGTCTGGAAATATAGGGGCCAATCCA